>NZ_JBXVVT010000004.1:0-528651 GCF_057219935.1 Tabrizicola sp. T74
GGTGCTGGTCCCCGCGATCCAGATGCTGGGGCGCCGCGGCTTCACCCAAGGGCCGCAGCCGGTGACCTATGTCCACATCATGTTCGACCGCCACCAGATCGTGCGGACCCATGGCATGTGGTCCGAAAGCTTCCAGCCCGGCCCGCGGGTCCTGGACGGCATGCCCGACCCCCAGCGCGACGAGTTGCTCCGCCTCTTCCCCGAACTTGCCGCCCCGGATGCCTACCCGGCCGCACGGATGACCCTGAAGGGCTACGAGACGCGGATGCTGCTTGGATGTTGAGAATGCTACCTGGCGCTGCCCGACGAATGCGAACCAGGCTCGGTTACCTCACCCCGCGTTCGGGTCCGTCAGCGAGAAAGCCGCACAACGCGGCGAGAGCAGCGGCGCGGGACGGCTTCCAGGTGCCGAGTTTCTGGAGATGGCGCCCGGTCGGAACGCGGCCGCCGCCCGAGGCATTCACGGAGGCGAGCTTCTGCAACGTCAGCATGCGGCGGACCCACAACGCCAGGCGCAATGTTCCGCGGCAACCAAAGGTCATCTGGCAACACAGTGCCGTCCCGCTCCGCTCATTCCCTCATAGCGCCTGCGATCAAGCCCATACTCGTTCAAGCAAGCCTCAAACCACCGTCGCGCCGCGAAAGCACCCACTGTTTCAGTTCCGATATCGGAAGCGGTTCTGACCACAGGAATCCTTGCCCCACATCGAAGCCAAGAGACTTCATCGCGATGCGTTGCGCTTCGGTCTCGATGCCCTCGGCAAGCAAGGTCGCGCTCAGACCTTTGGCCATGGCTGCAGTGGCCTTTAGGATTGTATCCATGTTGCCGGTCCCCGACATATGGACCAGGGAGCGGTCGATCTTGATCGCAGAGATTTCGGCGCGAGAGATCCTGGCCAAGGATGAGTATCCGACGCCGAAATCATCAATTGCCACGCCGAACCCAGCCCGACAAAGCTTCTGAAGGGTCTGAATTGCCGGATCAGTATCGCCTTGGATAAAGATGTTTTCCAGAATTTCGATGGTCACTTGCCCCGGGTCAATCATGTATCCGGCGGCGACATTGAACAGGAGGTCGCAGAAATCGGGGTTCCGAAGCGCCGGACCGCTCACATTGACCGAAAGTTTCCCAAGATCAACGCCTTCCACCTGGCTTTGCCGATAGTCCTGGAAGGCATGCAACATGATCTGACCGTCCAAAGCATCGACCAGATTACATTTCTCTGCCATGGCCATGAATTGGCCCGGACCGATCATGCCGCGCTCCGGGTGGTGCCAGCGTGCCAGCGCTTCGACACCGGTAAGCTGGCCGTCCTCAAGGCTGATCTGTGGTTGGAAGCAAACCTGAAATTCCATGCCTCTGATGCCGGACTTCAGTTCGGTGGTCATCTGGTGAATGCTTTCAGCTGTCTCTCGCATGCTTTGTCTGAAAGCTGTTGTGACGCCCTTTCCACGACGCTTGGACTCATAGAGCGCGATGTCCGCATTGCTGAGGAAGATGTCGATGTTGCCGTGGGTTCGTTCACTCAACGAATACCCAATGCTAACCCCGAGAACGCAGCGCTCCTGGCGACCGTCATCAAGGGTCACCATCATGGGGGCATCGACCTCTGCGATCAGAGCATCGCCAAGCTCAGCGCAAAAAGCCTCCATGTCTCCGGATGGCAAGTAGCCGCAAATCATGAATTCGTCGCCACCAAAACGGGCTACGACGTGGTCCTGCAGTCGCGTTTCGACCTGCAGTTTCGCCTTAATGCTATTGGCGACTGTCTTCAGGACCTGGTCCCCCACCGGATGTCCCAATGTGTCGTTCACCGCCTTGAAGCCGTCGAGATCGAGCGCCAGAACAACCAGCCGATTGGCCTTGATGGGGTCCTTGAGCATCTCGCTGAGATGGGTCACGAAACGGCTCCGGGTCGTAAGGCCTGTCAGAGGGTCGTGCCACGCCTCACGACGCAGACGTCGTTCTGCGTTCTTGCTGATGGTTATGTCCTGGTGGGTCCCATACATCCAGAGCGGCTTTCCATCCGCAGTCCACGACCCGACGCGCCCCCGGTCAAGAACCCAGACCCAATGCCCGTCGCGATGCCGCATTCGAACGGAAGTGTCGTAGAAGTCGACTTCGCCCCGCCAGTGCTGCTCCAGCGCCCGATTTGAGATCTCCAGATCCTCAGGATGGGCGAACCTCAGCCAGGTCTCGATAGTCGTCGGCTGCAGTTCTTCAAGCTTGTAACCAACAATTTCGGCCCAACGTTCGTTGAAGATGGTCTCGCCGGTTTGGACGTTCCATTCCCAAGTGCCGACGTTGGTGCCGCGAATGATCTCTGACAAGCGCCGCTCGCGATCCTTCAATTCAGAGATGTCGATGCGCAACCCGACCCGGCCTCCGCTTGGGGTCTTCTGCTCGACCACGCGCACCCATTTGTCGTTGCCCAGCTTCTGTTCTTGAACGATGCCCGCGTCGAGGTGAGCCTGAAGCCGCTGCGCGACCCAGTCCTCCTCGCATCCTGCGGCTTCCGGATACTGGCCCTGTGCCAAACCGTAACGCAGGATGTCCTCGAACTGCGCGCCCGGTACGATCGCCTTCGCGCTGAGATCGTAGGTTTTCAGGTACCGTTCGTTGAAAACCACAAGCTGATCGTTCTTGTCGTAGAGTGCGAAAGCATCCGGAAGAACCTCAACGGCACTGCGAAGGCTTTCCTCGGCGCGGCGGGCATCTTGGACGGCCAGATCACGCAGAGCTTCGGCCGTCTTTCTTTCGGTGATGTCGATGGCAATCGCCATGAACCCCGACAGATTGCCCTGCGCATCAAGCAGAGGCTGGATATTCAGGTAGACCCAGTAGTCGCATCCGTCATTCGAGCGGTTCAGGATATCGCCGTTGAACTCGCGTTGCGCATCGAGCGCATCGTTGATGGCCCGGATGGTGTCGCGTGAGGTCTTGTCGCATTGGACGACCGAACTGACTGTCTGACCGCGTGCTTCAGCAAGACTGTAGCCCGACAATTCCTCGAAGGCGGGGTTCACCCATTCGATGCGTCGGTCGGCTCCGCACATGATCACCGCGGTCCGCGCCTGTTGGACCACGTTGCTTAGCCGGAGCAGGTGCTCGCGCTGTGCCCTCTCTTCGGTGATGTCGCGGAAGGTGCCGAAGACCCGCACAATCTTCCCGCCGATGATCTCCGCAGACGCCGTCGAGCGGACCCAGATGCGTCGGCCTTTCGCAGTCACGAATGGCAGTTCAAGGTCGAAACGCGTGCCTGCAGTCATCAGCGCAGATACTGCGGCGCGGAGCTCTGCTTGCGCCTCTTCGGGGTAGAAACTCAGCCCGTCCTCGACCTTTGGTGTATAGGTGCCGGGGTCGAGTTCATGGATACGGAAGGTAACCTGCGACCAGTACAGGAACTGCGTGTCGAGGTCGATTTCCCAGGTTCCGACGTCGCTCATGATTTCGAGTTCGGCTGACAGCGCCCGAAGTCGCCGATCGTCGGTCACATTACGTACGGTTGCGCAGATGACGTCGTCGGAGGTTAGGGCGAAGGGCGACCACTTGAGCCAGCAGTATCCGCCACTCTTCCGGGCGAAACGTGCAGAGAAGGGCCGAGCGCCGGTGCCCTGTCCCCAACTGCCCGTAGCGGCCGTTGCTTCGTCTGCATTGTCGGGGTGGATGTACGAAAGGAACGGCTGCCCGATCAGATCCTCACTGTCAAACCCCGTCGCCTCGCACAAGACCGAGTTGGCATGGACGAACAATCCGTCGCGCGAGAATCTGCAAATGGTGTCCATTCCCGGTGAATCGAGGAAAAGCATCGCGCCTGCAGAATCGATGCTGGGAACGTGTTGGAACATGTGTCGACCTCTGGATCGAATGGGGGAAACCCATTTCCGATGGCCGAGGAACGTAGGCTTATTCCGTTAACGACCTCTTCCCGTACAGAGGCACTATCGGTCAAATGCGAAGCAGGTTCGTCTATCCTTGGCCCCACCTCTTGATTGGGTAGCTATAGGGCTGCGCCACCCGGCGAGTGCGGCGGCGCAAGTCTGCTTGTGGCGTTACGACTTGGACGGGAGGCTCCATCGGAAAGCAGTTGTGGATCAAGGTGTGGACTGAGGCAGAACGTCTGCAGCGTTTGCATCCACCGGAACGGCAACTTTGCGCGGTCTCATCGTTGGAGCGGCTGATGCGAAGCCTCGGACCGATGGTTGGGACGGCGCCCCATCTTCCGGTCGTCACCGCAGTCCGGGCCCTTCAAGGCGGGGCAGTAGGACCGAAGGCGATCCGTGACGATAGTTTCCGGACGGCCGCGCCACTTCGTGGATTTCCAAAAGAGCTTAAGGGCTGCCTTGCGGTCGCGGGTCTTGGGGACGACGCTTTCCAGCACCTCGCCCCCTTGATCGACAGCGCGCAAGAGGTATTGAGACACCTCGTTGATCTTCACGTAGACCGCGTCCAGGAGCAATCTCCAGTGGCGATGAGCGCGCTTGTCCTCGACGCGCTTGTTCCTGATCTCTGCAGCAAACATCGGGCCGGGGCGTGTTCTACCAGAACGCACCGTCCCGTGGCTGATCTCGATATCAACGTATGCTGGAGACCCTCGACGTTTCGCAGCGACAGCGGAAAGGGGAGCGTTTGGACATCCGCGAAGACTGGCCACGTGCCCCGCTCGGCTCAGGCGAAGTTCCTCTGACAACACCATGTTGATCAGTGTCGCAGGATTTCCAGGCGGCTGGAGCCGCAGAGCAGGGTTGCCGATCCTCACGCCAGGTAAACCGGGCGTCCAAGGATGACCGGGCGGGAAGGAGGGCCGACATGCTTCCTACGCACAATGGCGGGCACCAGTAGCGCGTCCGCGTCCATCCATCCTCACGATCTTGTGACAACCTTGCGTCAGCCGGTCCGCTATGTGCTGCCGTAGAACGCGCACGGACGCCTGATGACCTTCGACCGTCTTGCCACGACCGGCGACCCACAGCACAGCCGTTTCCATCGGCTGGGCACAATGCTGCGTTGCGTCCTGCTAGTTCTGGCGCTTGGCCTGCTTACCTTGCTCGTTGCGCCGGGCGCGGCAGAGGCTCATGGCTTCCACGCGGCAGAGAATGCCGCAGATCTTGCTGATGAAGCCCCAGCGACCGGGGATTACCTAGGTGTCACGGCGCAGTGCGAAACCACGTGCTGTTCTCCCGCAACATGTGCGACAGCACTTGTGTCGCTGCACGACGCATCGCCTCGGTTCGATGCCGGAAACGAGCGCTTTTCGCTTCCGTCCGACGCCCGTGTCGACGGATCGCAGCAGACCGCGCTGAGGCGACCACCCAGAGCCTGACGGAAAGAGAGCGCCACGGGCCAGTGGCATCAATTCCGTCAGTCTGATCGAGGTGTGTCGTGACCAATCTTCGCGTGGGTGTGCTTGCCACCCTTTTCTGCATCCTGCTTCCGTTTGCCGCCCCGGCGCATGAGGGCCATTCGCATGGGGACGAGGAACCTCCCACCACGGTCATAACCGCACCCCGCGCGACCGGGCTTTCCCCCTTGTTTCAGCTGGTTGCTGTGGCGAACGGTCCCGCCCTTACGCTTTACATCGACCGGTTCGAGACGAATGAGCCTGTCATCGGGGCCGAGGTGTCAGTCGAAACGCCGGCGGGCCCGGTCGCGGCGAAAGCCGACGGCGAGGTGTATCTGCTGGACGCGCCCTGGGCGACCAAGCCGGGCGACTACGAGCTGCTCTTCACTGTCGTTGCGGGGGTGGACATCGACTTTGTCACCGCGACCCTGACGATCCCGGAAGCCCTGCCGGTTGCAGAGCCCGCGCCCCCCACGGCCGCCCTGTGGCAGCTTCTGGACCGCCCCTCGCGGGTCGAGGCGCTTAAGCTGGCGGCGCTGGCCGGGGCGGGGTTCCTGCTGGGCTTGGCGGTCATGGCGGTGGGGCGGCGACGCGCAGTTGTGGCGGGGATCGCGACGGTCGTCGTTGCACTGGCGTTGGGCACGACCGTTGCGATGGCTGACACTCCGGCATCCGGCGAGCCCGTCGTCCGCGATGTGGCACAGCGGCTTCCCGACGGGCGGATCTTTGCCCCGAAGGCCGCGCAACGCATTCTTGCGATCCGTACCCTGATGACGGTGGAAACCGAACATCGCCGCAGCATCGAGATGGCGGGCCGCGTGGTGCCCGACCCGAACGCCAGCGGTTTCGTCCAGACCGCGATCGGTGGCCGCCTTGCCCCACCACCTGACGGATTCCCCGCTATCGGCAGCAAAGTGGAGGCCGGTCAGCTGATGGCCCTGGTCGAGCCCTCGCTCGCGGCGGCCGACCTTTCCTCGATCCGGCAGGCCAAGGCCGAACTCGACCAGGAGATCGCGCTGGAAGAAGGCCAGCTTGCCCGTTACCGGCCCCTTGCCGAGGCAGGGACAATCTCGCAGGCGCAGCTCGAAGAGGTCGAGCTTACCTTGCAGGGCCTGCGCGACCAGCGCGCAGCACTCGACTCCCAGCCGATGAACGCCGAGCCGCTGGTGGCGCCTGTGGCAGGGATCGTGTCGAAAGCGAACGCGGCACCGGGGCTGACTGCGGAAACCAATACCGAAGTGTTCCACATCATCGACCCGGCGAAGCTTTGGGTCGAGGCCTCGCTCTTTGCCGACGCCGCCGTCGCCGGCACGGCCTCGGTTGCGGACGAGGGCAGCGATGCCATCCCGCTGACCCTGATCGGCAAGGGCTTTGCCGAAGACGGTCAGGCCCGCCCGGTGCACTACCGCGTTGACGATCCGTCCGGTCGCCTGATGGTGGGGGAGCGGGTGACGGTCTACGCCGAAACCGCGGATGTCACGACGGGGATCGGCGTGCCGCGCGAGGCGGTGATCCGCGGGGCGAATGGCGAAAGCATCGTCTTCGTCCACGTCGGCCCCGAGCTTTTCGAGCCTCGCGCCGTGCGGACCGAGCCCCTTGACGGCGGCAGCGTCCTTATCGTCGCGGGTCTGGCCGAAGGTGACCGGGTCGTTACGCAGGGTGCCGAACTTCTGAACCAGCTGCGCTGAGGGGAGGGCAGACATGTTCACCTTCCTTGTCACGCAGTCGCTGCGCAACCGTGTGCTGGTGCTGGCCATCGCATTCATCATGATGGGCTATGGCGCCTTCACCGCACTGCGCCTGCCGGTCGATGTATTTCCCGACCTGAACCGCCCGACCGTCACCATCATGACCGAGGCCGAAGGGCTTGCGCCGCCCGAGGTCGAAAAGCTGGTCAGCTACCCGATCGAAACCCAGATGAACGGGCTTCCGGGGGTGGAACGGGTCCGGTCCGTCTCTGGCGTCGGCCTGTCGATCATCTATGTCGAGTTCGACTGGGGCACCGACATCTACCGCAACCGCCAGCAGATCGCCGAAAAGCTGACCCTTGTCGCCGCGCAACTGCCCGAGGGCGTAGTGCCGCAAATGGGGCCGATCAGTTCCATCATGGGGCAGATCATGCTGGTCGCCGTGACCGCGCCCGAGGGCGTCTCGCCGATGGAAATGCGCGAGGCGGCCGACTTCATCGTGCGGCCGCGCCTCCTGACCATCCCCGGCGTGGCGCAAGTCATCCCCATCGGGGGCGAGGTGCGCCAGTTCCGCATCGCGCCTGACACCAACGCCATGCGCGCGCTTGGCGTGACGCTGGAAGAGGTCGAGGCCGCAATCACCGCCTTTGGCGGCAACACGGGCGGCGGCTTCACCGACCAATACGCGCGCGAGTTCTTGATCCGTAACATCGGCAGCACACTCAGCCTTGAAGACCTGAAAAAGGTCGTCGTGAAAAGCGACGGGCGTCAGTCGATCCTCCTGCACCAGGTGGCCGACGTCGGCTATGGCGCACGGCTGAAACGGGGCGAGGCGGGCTATATGGGCAAGTCCGCGGTGATCGTCTCGGTCGAAAAGCAACCCGATGTCGACACGGTGAAGCTGACCCGCGAAGTCGAAGCCGCGCTGGCCGAGATCACCGCAGCCCTGCCGAACGGCATCCGGGCCGACGACATCCTGTTCCGCCAGTCGGACTTTATCGAAACCTCGGTCAAGAACATGCAGAAGGTGCTGGTCGAGGCGATCGTGGTCGTCGCGATCGTCCTCTTCGCCTTCCTCTTGAACACCCGAACGACCTTCATTTCGCTGACCGCGATCCCGGTGTCGATCCTTGTCACGGCCATTGTCTTCCAGATGCTGGGCCTGTCGATCAACACCATGACGCTGGGGGGCCTTGCCATCGCCATTGGCGAACTGGTCGACGATGCGGTGGTCGATGTCGAAAACATCTTCCGAAGGCTGCGCGAGAACCGGCAGGCCGGGAACCCGCGCTCGACCTTCCAGGTGGTGGTCTCCGCCTCGCAAGAGGTCCGCTCGGGCATCGTCTATGCGACGATAATCATCGTGCTGGTCTTCGTCCCACTTTTCGCCCTGTCGGGGATTGAAGGCCGCCTTTTTGCGCCCCTTGGGCAGGCCTACATCATCTCGATCCTGGTCAGTCTGCTGGTCTCGATCACGCTGACGCCGGTGATGGCCTATTACCTGCTGCCGGGCCTGAAGCGCCTGGACGAACACGAAAGCTGGCTGATCCGTGTGTTGAAGCGCGGCAACCGGGCAGCGCTTGGCTTCGTCTTCCGTTGGCAGCGGAGCCTCATGGCGCTGTCCGTCGCGGCCGTTCTGGCTGCAGCGGGGGCGGCGCTTCTCCTCCCCCGCGCCTTCCTGCCGCCCTTCAACGAAGGCACCTTCACCATCTCGATGCTCTTCAACCCCGGCATCTCGCTGGCGGAATCCCACCGCGTCGGGCTGATCGCCGAGAAGCTGATCCTCGACGTGCCCGAGGTCAGCGCCGTGGGCCGCCGCACCGGGCGAGCCGAACTTGATGAACATGCCGAGGGCGTCCATTCCTCGGAAATCGAGGTTGACCTCGAACCCTCGGATCGCTCGAAGAACGAGATCGTGGCCGATATCCGCAGCCGCCTGTCGCTTTTGCCGGTGGCGGTGAACGTGGGCCAGCCGATCTCGCACCGGCTTGACCACATGCTGTCAGGCGTGCGTGCGCAACTGGCGCTGAAGGTCTATGGCCCCGACCTCGACACGTTGCGGACCGTGGCCGAAGGCCTGCGCGCCGAGATGGCGGGGATCGAAGGCATCGTCGATTTGCAGGTGGAAAAGCAGGTCCGTATTCCGCAACTGGAAATCCGCGTCGATTACGACCGGGCGGCGCTTTACGGCATCCAGCCCGCCGCGATCACCGAGGCGCTGGAGCGGCTGTCGAACGGCCGCGTCGTGTCCCGCCTGGTCGATGGTGCGCGATCTTATGACGTGGTCATGCGCCTGCCCGACGAAAGCCGCACCACCCAGGCGCTTGGCGATCTTCTGATCGAGACGCCGGCGGGCTGGGTGCCAGTGCGCGAACTGGCCGAGGTGACGGAGACCGACGGGCCGAACCAGATCCTGCGCGAAAACGGCAGTCGGCGGATCATCGTGCTAGCCAATACCGACGGACAGGTCGACATGGCCGCCGTCGTCGCGCAGATCCGCGCCATTCTGGCAAAGGCCGACCTGCCCACCGGATACACCGCCTCGCTGGAGGGCACCTTCCAGGCCCAGGAAGAGGCCAGCCGGACCATCGCGCTTCTGTCGCTGATTTCGCTCGGGATGGTCTTCGCGATCCTATACAGCCGCTACAAATCGGCGGTCTGCGCGCTGATCATCATGGGTTCGGTCCCACTGGCCCTGATCGGGTCGGTCGCGGCGCTGTGGATCGCGGGGCAGCCCCTTTCCGTCGCTTCTATGATCGGCTTCATCACCCTGACCGGCATCGCGGCGCGCAACGGCATCCTGAAGATCAGCCATTACATCAACCTTGCCCTGCACGAGGGCATGCCCTTCGGGCCCGACCTCATCATTCGCGGTTCGCTGGAACGGTTGACGCCGGTCCTTATGACCGCGCTTTCCGCCGGGGTCGCGCTCATCCCGCTGATGATCGGGGCCGATGCGCCGGGCAAGGAAATCCTCAGCCCGGTGGCGATCACCATCTTCGGCGGGCTGATCTCCTCGACCCTGCTTGACACCTTCCTCACCCCCGTCCTTTTCCTCCGCTACGGCCGCAAGTCGGTGGAGCGGTTGGTCGAGGCCGAGAAAGCAAGACTGTCGGAGCCACAGCTGGCATTCGGCACTCCCCTCCAGACCTTCTAATCCGAAAGGACAAACCCATGCTTCGCAGCCTTCTCGCCCTGCTTTTCCTTGCTGGCCCCGTCGCCGCCCATGAGCCTGGTATCGGCCCGAACGGCGGCATGCGCGTCGACGCCGCCCCCTACCGCGTCGAACTTGTCCCCGCGGGCACGATGGTGAATGTCCACGTCACTCTGGACGCCGATGACAGCGTCGTGGACACGTCCAGCATGACCGGCACCGCCATTCTGCTGATCGACGGCAAGCCCGTCCGCGTGCCGCTTGCCCCCGCAGCGCCGGGCGTACTGTCCGCCGACACGGGTGTGACCGTACCGGTGGATGTGAAGGGCGCGGTCCAGCTTACCGGGCCGGATGGAACCACGGTCCAGGCCAAGTTCTGAAGTCGGCCGGCACCGGCCGCTGCAAGTTTCGGCGGAACTGTTCTTAGAGGTCGTTGCGCGCCAAAGCTGACCTTGAAGCCTTCTCTCCTCAGCATACTTGCATGGGGCGGGGTGCTGTGTTTTCAACCCGAGCGAGCGCTTCACGGCGCTCAGCAGGGACGGAACTCTCAGACCCAAGGTAGGTTGTAGTGACTAGCCGGTTTTTCGTCGGCCCCGATGCTAGCAGCAGAGGCATTGCCCGATGCACAAGTTGAAGCATTTCGAAGACTTCGGTCTGGTAGTTGTTACGTATGATGAACCGTTTTCTGTAGCCGATCTGATGGAAGTGGGTGAGACCCTTGGTAGTCCGGGATCCGGCAAGGGCCGACACCGCGCACTCCTGATCGATCTACGCAAGGTTGCTGTCGCCGGAATTTCTGGAGAGGACAGCCGCAAGTTCATAGCGCTGCGAAAGATGCGCATGCCCGGCATTCCGGCGGAGCCCGCTGCCTTTCTGATCCAGAGCGGCCACGACTTCGGCAACATCCGGATGCATAACTTGTGGTCTGAAGCGATGGGGCTTCGCAAGGAAGAAGACACTCTGATCACCGTGGATCTGGAACAGGCCCTGTCGTGGCTAGCCGCAAAGACGGCCCAGCCCGGGCTGCTGGACGCGATGCTTCGCCAACTGCCTCGATAGCCAAGCTGCTGCATCTGCGCGTCCGGCGGGTCGGCTGACACCTGGATGACAGGAAGCGGCACTGCTTCCAGGTAAAGAGCTGAAGCTGCGGGTATAATTCGTCTTCCACTTGGCAATCGAGCCAACGAGCAGCCGGGACGCCTTAGTTATTCTCCATCTGGATAACTTGTTAACGCTTTTGGCTTCGAGTATAACTTTTGCCGTCAAGTTGGGCGCACGGTGCGCATCGGACGTAAAGGACGATGTCATGGACGAGGGAGAACAGGGGCAGTCGCTCGCCAAGCTGGTTGCCCAGTTAAGGATGCGCATCGCAGCTCTCGAGAAAGAGTTGGCGGTGTACGGAAGCAAGTATGGCTTCACCGACAACGCCCGATCGTTGCTTGCCCGACCGCAGGATGGGTGAGCATTATCTGCCCGACAGCGTGACCTCGGTTCAAGCCCTCGGTCGCAATGCTTGAAATACGCCTGCTACCTCTGCAGCGGCGATCTACGCTCCCCACGCGCCGCTTCCTTCCACGCCGCGCCCGTACCCGCGCGTCGCAAGCTCGGCCGCAATGGCACCGAGCGACCTATGTCCCTCCGCCCGGATGTCTGCGAGTATCGGCGCCAAATCTGCCGCATGGGCCTCGGCAATTGCCGAGACAGCCGTTCTGAGCGCCGCCCCACCTTTACCGGCTCGCCCCCGGCTCTCCGCCTTGCGCCCGCTTTCGACCTCGGTGAACCGCGCCAGAACCTCGACACCGTGGGTCACCGCGAAGTCCTCGATCACCTTCCTCTCCGCTTATGGCCATCCTGCCGTCTGGCGTGAGCTTGGAATGGTCCCGGGGCTTGCCCGATGGATTTGCGGCTTCCGGGATGATCCGGTGGGTGGTGATGGGGCGCCGGTGCCCGTGCTTGGCCAGCGACGCAACCCCCATTGAAAGAAACGGAAAAGTCCGGTCGCAGCCAGAACGGGAGAGCACTTTCGCTGGGGCAGGTGGCCAAGGGGACGGGCCCGACATCCAACCTTTCTGTCCTGTAAGTTACGGATATTTATGGAATGGATCTGGACTTGCGTGATCCTGGCGGGTCTTGATGACCTGCTCGTGCAGCGGTCCTGAACCTAGGCGGCGGGAACCGGATGTAGAACATCACCGCCAGGCGGATAATCGTGGGTCTGGTCTGGAAATAGCGGCAGGACGAAGGTCTGGTCTTCAGAAAAGGCAAGGTGGCCTTCCTCGTCGGCCAAAGCTCATTTCTTTCGACTTTCGGTTTCCGCGAGATTTGGGTCCCGTGCACTGCCATCGGCGTTAGTCGGGACAGTTGCCACTTAATGAAAAACCGTCGTCAGTGTCCCAACCTCTATTCGTGGCGGGTGCGGCCACCCTGAAAAGCGTTTGCCAGCACAAGGTTTCGGAGGTGTCAGATTTCCGCAGGCGCGCATGGCGTCTTTGCGCCGCAGCAGGGGAAGACACCTCGGGCCGTAGATTTGTGAAAGATCCCGAAGATCGACAATCCCGGCGTCGGTCGACTTGCGGACACTGTAGATCGCTGCTGCGATGGCAATGCGCGCTGCAGGGTGAAAAGCGGCAAGGGCGACGCGGCCAGGATACATCGTCTCGACCATGGCACCTGCTGCCTGCACTAGCGAATGCTGTTCCAGAAGCAGGTGGTGATAGGATACGGATCGAACGCCGCGCGCAATGCGGACACCACGCAGTCCGGCTTCGGCGAGGTGCTTGGCGCGGACCAAAGCAGGCTTCCCGCCTACGCCCGTGGCTTGCACCGCATGTTGTGGCGACAGGCGCAAGGTCAGCGTGTTGCCGATGCTACCCGGCTCGAAGTGGATCGGAAGCTGGCCCGGGTCCGCCTCAAGCTCGGCCCGGCCAAGTGTGCGTGAGCCCGCCCAGATCACGGGGGCCGGACCTTCCGGCGTCACGACCAGGTCGCCCTTCTTGAATGTCTCGACGGGGCGTGCCCCGGAAGGGGTCAGGATCGGGGTTCCGGCAGCGAAGCAAGGGATGCCGATGGCGGTCAGTTCGCGCCATCCGTCCACCTGATCAGGTCGGACGTTCTGCAGCACCACCCGCTCACCGCCAGGAAAGCTCAGGATGGCATCGCCGGTGCCGTCACCGATGGTGTCGGTGACCACCACGTCCCGCCAGGTCAGGGAGGCACCCAAGGCATTGGTCAACTCTGACACATCGAGCTGGTCGATCGTTTTTCCGCCGACCAGCGTCATGTTGAAATCGGAGACCGTGTCGGTGGCGCCAGCGATGTCCAGGTAGACGATGTCGTTCCCGTCCCCGGTCGCGATCAGGTCGGAACCCGCGCCTCCGACGAGGGTGTCATTGCCGGTCCCACCAAAAAGCGTGTCATTGCCCGCATTCCCACGCAGCGTGTCGCTGCCGTCGCCGCCCGACAACCGGTTGTCATCAGCGCCGCCGGTTAGGCTGTCGCCAGATTGGGACCCGGTGACATTCTCGATCCCCGACAGGGTGTCTCCTGCCGCATCGCCGCCTGACCCCGCCCCGGTCGAGAGGTTGACCGTGACGCCCGCCGCAGAGGTGGAATAGTCGGCCGTGTCGATCCCAGCGCTGCCGCTCAAGGTGTCGGAACCGGCCCCGCCAATCAGCGTGTCGTTCCCGGCGTCCCCATCAAGCCGGTCATTGCCGGTACTGCCCTCGATGCGGTCGTCGCCATCCCCGCCCTGAAGGTCATCATCGCCCCCGTCACCAAGGAGGCTGTCATTGCCCACCTGGCCCAGGATCGTGTCGTTCCCGAGCCCGCCAGCGATCGTGTCATTCCCGGCCCCGCCTTGCAGCCGGTTGTTGCCGCCGTCGCCGATGATGCTGTCGTTGCCGCCGCCGGTGGTGACGTTCTCGATCCCGGTGTAAACCTGCGATCCATGTCGCAAGTCAGCGACATTGCCGACAGTCATATCAACGGTCAGGTTTCGATTGTCATCTGGCAGCAATTCCAGCGTGTCGGTGCCGTCGCCACCAGCGATCGTGTCTTCGCCGTTGAAGCTGCCGCCGACGCGGATCGTGTCGTTGCCCGCGCCACCATCTAGCAGGTTCTGCACGCTGAAATCGGTGCCGTCGCTGACCAGCAGGTCATTGCCGTCGCCGCCGAACAGGCTGTCCGCGCCAATCCCGCCATTCAGGGTGTCGGCATCATCGCCGCCATAGAGCGTGTCAACGCCGCCGTCGCCCAGCAGGAAATCCGCCCCGCCCTCACCGCTGACAAAGTCCGCCCCGTCGCCGCCATACAGCGTGTCGTTGCCTGACCCGCCGATGACCGAGTCATTGCCCGCATCGCCCGAGACGATGTCGTTGCCGCCATCGCCGTAAAGCACATCAGTGCCGGTGCCGCCGCTGACACTGTCGTTCCCGTGACCGGCCCAGACGGTGTCGTTCCCGTCGGCACCGTCAATCAGGTCATTTCCAGTAGCGCTGGTGCCCGCCACGTCATCGATGAAGTCACTGCCAGCGCCGCCGGATATCGTGTTGTTGCCAGTTCCAAAGTAGATCGCGTCATTGCCGGCACCGCCATCGATGGAGTCGTTTCCGTCCCCACCAAGGATCGTGTCATTGCCCGCACCAATGCTGTCGCCTTCGGCATCGACAAAACCGACGCCCATGACGTCGCCGGCAGCGGTCCCGTCGACGGCGCCTGAAAAGCGGATGTTCTCAATCTCGCTAAAGGTCAGCGTGCCGCCACCGCTGGCCGTCGTGAAGGTGACCGTCCCTGCCTCGTTGTTCCCACCGCCAAAGGTGATGGTCTGCACATCGGCAAAGTTCAGGACAAGCGTATCGGCGTCCAAGCCACCTTCGCCGCCTGCGACAGTGTCGCCCGCGTCGCCGTAGATCGTATCGGCATCATCCCCGCCGGACAGGCTGTCAGCGCCAGTGCCGCCGAAAATCAGGTCATTGCCAGCATCGCCCGCAACGGCATCAGAGTTCGAACCGCCATAGAGCCTGTCGTTGCCCGAGCCGCCCGCCAAAGTATCATTGCCATCGTCGCCAAACAGGCTGTCGTTGCCGAGGTCACCATACAGAAGGTCTTCGCCTTCGTTGCCTTGAAGGACGTCATTGCCCTCATTGCCGAGCAGCAAGTCATTGCCCGCTTGGCCGTACAACGTGTCATCGCCTTGTCCGCCATAGGCGTTGTCATCGCCGTCTTCGGCGAATACCAGGTCGTTTCCGCCATCGCCAAGGACCGTATCGTTCCCTGCGCCAGCAGAGACGTAGTCATCGTTTTCGCCAGCCGAAACGTAGTCGCCATCACCTTCGCCGAACAGGCTATCATTGCCATCTCCGCCGAAGAGCGAGTCATTACCTGCGCGCGCTTCGATCCTGTCGTTGCCGCTGCCACCGACCAGGCTGTCATTCCCATCGTCGCCGACAAGGGTATCGTTCCCCGCACCGCCATCGAGGCTATCATTGCCCGTGCCGCCAACCAGATAGTCGTCGCCGTCGCTTCCGTCGATCAGATCGTCGCCATCGCCACCATCAAGCGTGTCGCTGCCAAGTCCGCCATAGAGGCGATCGTTGCCAGCCCCACCGAACAGGCTGTCGCTCCCGACATCGCCGTAGATCTGGTCATCGCCAACCTGACCTGACAGCGAGTCGTTCCCGGCGTCACCGTAGGTCGTGTCGTTGCCATTGCCGGAAAAGACAGTGTCGTTGCCATCGCCGCCGTAGAACAGGTTCACGCCGTCAAGCTGACCCCCGGCGTGGTCGTCGATCAGGTCATCTCCCGCTCCGCCGTAGACAGTGGTATCGCCCGCACCGAACCACACAGTGTCGTTGCCGGCGCCGGCATAGAGCAGGTTGTTCCCGGTCAGGAACGTGCCGCCGACATCGTCCAGCACGTCATCGCCATCGCCGCCAAAGACTGTGTTGTTGCCCAGGCCGAACACGATCGTGTCATTGCCGACGCCGCCATCAAGGTTGTCACTGCCAGATCCGCCGGAGATGCTGTCAGCCCCGCTGTGAGCGAAGATGGTTACCCCGTCCGTATCCGCCGCGGCGTTCAGCGTGTCGGCAAAGTCGGTCCCGGAGACGCCCTCGACCCCGGTGAACGTGCCGGTGGCAAAGCCGCCCGAAAAGGCATAGCTGCCCTGATCCGTGCCGCTGAACGTGACGCTGACCCCGTTGGTGCTGGCCCAGTTGCCAAAGCCCAGCGCGTCGAAATCGCCCGTGTCTTCGCCCAGATCGTAGAAGTCGGCGTTGTGGTCGTCGGTGATGATCCCCCAGTCATTGCCCGCGCCGCCAAAGCTGCTGTCGTTGCCGGCACCGCCAAAAAGCGAGTCATTGCCGGTGCCGCCGTAAAGCTGGTCGTTGTCGTCACCCCCGATGATGCTGTCATCGCCCGCATCGCCATAGAAGGTGTCATTGCCACCTTCGTCGTTCCAGCTGCCGAAACTGTCGTTGCCGTCACCCCCAAAGCCCAGGTCGTTGCCGTTGCCGCCGTAGAAGGTGTCGTTTCCGGCGTCGCCGCGGAGCGTGTCGTTGGCGTCTCCGCCATACAGGAGATCGGCGCCGCCATTTCCGACCAGACTGTCCTGCCCGGCACCGCCCCGGATGACGTCGGCACCCGAGCCGCCGGTCAGGGTGTCATTGCCCGCCTCGCCATTCAGGTCGACGGCTACCGTCGCGTTCGACGCGTTCATCGTGTCGGCATTGTCCGTGCCCGAAACGGATTCGAAGCCGGAGAAACTGCCGGTCGTCTGCCCGCCGAAATGGCTGTAGGATCCTGATCCGTCGGGGCTGAACGTGACGTTTACACCCGAGGTGCTTTGCCAGTTCGTGAAGTCGAGCGTATCGGTACCGCTGCCGCCGAACAGGGTTTTTGTCCCGACGTTGTCCCAAAGCCGGACAAGGTCGTTACCGTCTTCGAGATAGAAGATGTCGGTGCCGGTGCTTGGATCAACCGTGTCGTTGCCAGACCCGGCATAGACGGTGTCGTTGCCGTTCCAGTCGTCGATCTGGTCATTGCCTGCACCGCCGTAGACCAGGTCCCCGCCGTCGCCCGCATTGATCGTGTCGTTGCCATCCCCGGCCCGGATCACGTCAGCGTTGTTGGTCACCGCGTCGCCGTTTGAATCGGTGTATCCGACGCCCATGTTGTCGGCACCGACCGTTCCATCGACGGGGCCCAGGAAGTCTCCGGCCAGTCGGTCCGCGGCCATGCCGGGCGTGGGCGGCTGGGCCGAGTTGAAGGTAATCGACAGGATTGGCTTGGCTTGCAGAAGCGCCTGGTTGGCTTCCTGTCCGGCCGTCTCTGTGGTCATGAACAGTTCGCCCGTGGTGGACTGGGCGATCTTGGCAACGACCGAAGCCGTCGTTCCGTCGGAATAGGTGACCGTGGCGTTATAAGCCCCCCCGCCGTCATAGCGGTAGGTCGTGCCGTTTACGGCGAATTGGTCGGGGTTGTTGTTGACGTCGTAGGTGTTGCCCGGGCTGCCGACCGGCGACCAGATCCCGACGTTGTCATAAAGCGGGTTGCCCGCCCCGCCGAAGGTCGAACCGACCAGCGCGCCCAGGTTCTCTGACGACGTGTTGCCTTCGGTCGGGTCGATGTCTACCGCAGACTTGCCGAGGTAGATAACTTCAAAAGTCGTAGGCATCCGCAGAACCTTGTTTCAAGCGGGAAGCCTTCGTTTCCGGTCCGACACCGCAACCCCGGAAGCCTGACAGCCAGCGATCCGGCCTTCAGCCTACGGTGTGCGGTGCTCGGATAAAGAACCGTCACCGTTGTTTCCCAGAGTCTCGCTGATCCGAAATTGGCGTATCAGGCTTAAGGACCGATGAATTCCGGCCTGGCTTGCGATGTGGAACGCAAGCAGGCCAACGCTCGAAAGTCGGTCCGGGGTTAGGATCGGTTCACCGGCCTGAGGCTGCCCAGTCTGCGTGATTCAGGCTTCCGAACTGACGGGGGGACTGTCAGAAGAATGCGAACCAGACTCCGTTACGCCGATCCCGCCTTTGGATCAGGCAGCGAGAAGGCCGTGCCTTGCTGCGACAGCGTAGGCGCGGGTCGTCTTGGAGGTGTCGCGATCTTGGAGGTGGCGCTCCGTCGCAAAGTGGTTGTGGACCGAGGCAAGCCTTGAGGCGAACTTCTGCAACGTTCGCAGGCGCGGGAACCGCAACTTCGGTCGCTCGCGTCGTTGGAATGGCATGAGCCAGTTCCCGGACCTATTGCGTAGCCCGCGCCCCAACTTGTGATCATCACCGCGACCGAAGTCTTTGATCTCGGGGCTCGTATCGTTTTGGCGGAAAGGGGAGCGTTCGGAAATCTTCCGAAGCTAGCTTGGCGCTCTGGCGCACAGCAAGCGAAGTTCTTTCGACAACATCGCTGTCAAACCATCATTCAACGGGCCAACAGCGCGTTGATCGGGCTTGGCCGGTCGTGGCGACAGGCCCCATTCGGGGTCCATGATCAGTTCCTGCAGGTCTGTTGTGCCTGTAAAAGGCCAAAGCCATAGACATCGTCCCGGCCCGGGTCGCCCAGATCACGCGCCGCGGAGGCAAGCTCGGCAGACAGTGTTGCGGCATCAAGATCGGGCTTCTGCTCCAGCGCAGCGGCGGCTGCTGCGGTCACGAAAGGCGCGGCAAAGGATGTTCCGGTCTTGGGTTTGGCCCCACTGACCGAGGCCGCCGTCCAGACCTCGACTCCAGGTGCCGCAAGATCGACATGCGGCCCCTGACCTGCCCGCCGATAGACAGTGTCATTGGCATCGACGGCAGTGACCGCAATCACCCCCGGATAGGCCGCGGGATAGCTGGGGGCGGACTTGGGGCCCCCATTGCCCACTGCAGCCACAACGATGACCGCGCGTTCCACCAAAGCCGCTGTCGCAGCCTCCAGCACGCTGTTTGGCGGTCCGGCCAGACTCATGTTGATCACGCGAACGCCGCGGTCGGCCAGAAAATCCATCCCGGCGGCAAGGGTGAAGACATCGGCGCGCTCATCGCCATCCTTGCTGTGGAAGGCATCGACGGCAACCACTTGGGCATCCGGCAAGAGCCCGGGAGAGCGGCTGTCCGGGCTGCCGATCAGCAACGAAAGAACCGCCGTGCCGTGGATGGCTCGCGAGGGGTCAAGGCTGTCGGGCGCAAGCCGGTGAACGTCCAGCCGGGCTGAGGCAAAGGCGGCATGGTCGGGGTTGATGCCAGTGTCGATCACGCCGATTACCACACTGGTCGTGCAGGCTGCGGACGGGACCTGTGCCTGCCAGCCTATCTGTTCCAGGGTAGCGCAGTGTTCGCCCTTGCAGATAGCCGGTTCGACCCGGGGGGATGACGATTCCTCTGTCCGGTAATAGTGGTTGAAATCCGCATCCCCGCCCGAGGCCAGTGCGCGGACCAGATCGCGGGCGGCTTCCAGTGTCAGGCCTTCCGGGATGGCCAGCCGCCGGGCGACGATGCCGATCTCGGGCACCGGGCGTTCTTCCAGCACGCGGAACCCCTGACCCAGAAGGGTGGCCAGGTCTGCATCGGTCAAAGCCAGCGTTACGATTTCCCCGGGGGCGAACTGAGAAAGCTCGCGCGGGGCCTGAGAGGCTGGGGCGCGCCGGGGTGGCTTGCCTGTCGTCCGCGACGGCGGATCTTCGTTATCAACGCGACCGCCCCCGGTGCCATCGTCATCGCCATTCGTGCCTGCACCAACACTGCCGCCTGTTCCCCCGCCAGAACCGCCCGTTCCACCACCACCGCCCCCGCCGCCACCGCCCCCGCCGCCACCGCCACCGCCGCCGTCATCATCGTCATCGTCGTCGTCACCGCCATCGTCGTCATCGCCGTCCTGCGCGAAAGACGCATCCTCGTGCCAAATGGCCGGAGCAAGTGTGACCATGCCCAGAAAGAGCATCACGGTCACAAGGTGGAGAAGGAGTTTGTCCTGCATGGGGGCGTCCGGTTTCCTGATTGGTGATCGGGGTAGCGATTTCCGTTCTTTCGCTTTACGGATGACCCGCGGGCGCTATTCCTTTGCGTCCAACATAATCCTGAGCAGAAAGAAGTCATGCCCGACAGGTTCAGTGACGAGCTGATTGCGCTTCTGCCCAATCTCAGGCGGTTCGCGCTTTCGCTGTGCCGGCGGGGGGATCTGGCCGACGACCTTGTGCAGATCACGGCGGAACGGGCCTTTGCGGCTCGCGACCGGTTCGATCCCTCGACTCGGCTGGACGCCTGGCTGTTCCGCATCCTGCGCAATGCCTGGATCGACCATGCGCGGCGCACCACCACACAAGGCGTGACGATCGAGATTTCCGATGCTCCGGATGCGGCGATCGTCGACGGTGTCCGCGACATCGAGGCCGTCCTGACCCTGCGCAAGGCGGAGGCCGCAATTGCGGACCTGCCGGAGGACCAGCGCGAGGTGATGATGCTGGTCTGCGTGGACGAGCTGAGTTACCGCGAGGCGGCCGAGGTGATCGGGGTTCCGATCGGCACGGTGATGAGCCGTCTGGCCCGGGCGCGTCTCGCGGTCGCAGCCAAGATGGGAATAAAGTGATGCGCCGTGCGTTAGACCCTGCACATGAGGAAAAGGGTGGCCCCGATGGCAATCGATGACGAACGGCTGATGGCCTATGCAGACGGCGCATTGTCGCCGGACGAAGCGGCCGAGGTAGAACGCGCAATTGCCGAAGACGAGGCTCTTGCCACAAAGGTCGCCGCATTCGCCGACAGCAGGACAATGGTCAAGCGAGCGCTGGGTGCGGCCCCGCCGGTTTCCGACAAGTTGGCAGCTACGATCCGCGCGATGGCGGAAGCCGATGCCACGCGGCGTCAGGGACCCGCAGGATCGGCGCAGGTCATCGATCTGGCGTCGCGTCGTCGGACAGTGCCATTCTGGCAGCTGCCGATTGCTGCATCGGTGGCGTTGGCCGTCGGTGTGTTCGGTGGCTGGGTTGGAAAACCTGCAACCGGGGACTCTGACAGGATTGCCGTCGCGGCCATCGAAGAGGGGGCTTTGGTCGAGGCTTTGGCCGCTGTGAAATCGGGCGAGCGGACAGATATTGGCAACGGTGCCACCTTCACCGCAATTGCCAGCTTTCGTGATGGCGATGGCCAGTTCTGCCGTGAGTTCGAACATGATCGTGCCGGGGGCGATACAGTGGTTGCCGTCGCCTGCCGCGCCGAAGAGGCTTGGTCGGTTCGCCTCGCGGTCGCATCGGCGGCAACAGACGAAACCGGCTATGCCCCTGCTTCATCGCTGGACACTCTGGACGCCTGGCTGTCGGCCACCGAGGCTGGCGCACCGATGTCCGCGGACGAGGAAGCCGCCGCACTGGCCGCCCTTCGCTAAGCCTGCGCTTTCCCGAAAGCCCCGCAAGCCCCCGCCACGTGCGGGGGTTTTCGTTTTGGACAAGAAAATCGAACTGCGACGCATATTTCTGCGGAATAGAAAGGGCTTCGGTCCGTTATCCTTGTGCAGTCACCGATGGCTGCTTCTTGAAAAGAAGGAAACCACCGATGAAGACTTTCGCCAAAGTCGCCACCGTTGCCTTTATGGCGACCTCGTTCCTGGCCGCCCCTGTGAAGGCCGACGACGACTCCTGCGACACCGAGACCGGTGTGCAGGCCGCCACGTCATGTGGTTCGGAAAGCAACTCGAACTCCAATTCGAGCTCGAACTCGAACAGCAACAGCAGCTCGAATTCCAGCAGCAACTCCAGCTCGAACAGCAGCTCGAACTCGAACTCGAACTCGAACTCGAACTCGGACTCTGACAGCGACGGCGACGACGACTGATCGAACGGCAACCCGTCTCTCTGTCGGACGCCGGCCCCCTTGGGGTCGGCGTTTCGCATTTCCAGGGTCCCATGATCACCGTGCCTACCAAAGCGAAAGGGCCAGAGCATGTGCCCTGGCCCTTCAGCGCTTGTGTGGGAGTCGTTTAGCGCTTGGCGCGCGCCTCGGTCCGGTACCAGCCTGTCGCGGCCTGCGTCAGGCGCAGGACCTTGGTCCGGGTGTCGGCTTCGGCCTTGGTTTCCGCCCGGATTTCGACCGGGACCTCTGCGGCATCCCGGCGGAACGGGATGACCTGCACGATGGGCGAGCCTTTTTCGATGACGTGCAGGCCGTCGGGTCCGGTTGCGAAGAACGGAAAATGGATCGGCGACCGGTAGGTGTCGGTGTCGACAATCCCGGCGACGATCTCGAAGATCCCGTTCGGGCGGTTCATCGGGTTGATGAACAGGCAACTCCAGCCCGGGGGTGTGGTGATCGTCCAGTAGTTGTGGAACTTGCGCGGCGGGCGGTTGCCCCAGGGGTTGCCCTTGACCTGGTGCATCCCGTGGTTCGAGATCATCGTGCGGTCAAAATCCCATCCGGCCTCCATGACGGCGCCGCGCTCCTTGATCTCCATCCGGACGGTGGCCGCAAGGGGAATGATCCAGCCGGTGGTCATCGCATCCAGAAAGGGCATGCAGCGCTTGACGGTCAGCCCGGTGTCGGTCTGCGACAGTTTGCTGTCATCGACGGCGGGCAGCTTGCGGAACCAGTCCGGCAGGTAAGCCTTGGCCGGAACCGGGGGGGCAATGACGCCCTCGTCTTTCGGTTCGCACAGGAACTGAAGGATCGGCGCCGGCTTTCGGAAAAGGCTCATCTGGTGTCTCCTGACTGACTGCGTCGATAACGCGGCAGGAGCGGAAGTATTCCTGCAGGGGCTCTGCCCTCTGGGCAATTCGGCAGCGCCCTTTGATGGGAAGACTTCATCTTTCTGTCATGAAACTGTAATGAACGGGCAAGCCCGCCCCCATTCTGGCTGCCTAGGTTTCTTGCATGCCCGGTCCAAACTCGGGCCGTTCATGCGAGGACCATCATGCTGACCGACCTACTGAACCCTGACCTGATCCTGCGATTTGCGATCAACATCGCTGCGATGACGCTGCTTGTCTTCGGCCTGTTCTACCCGCGCTATCGCGACAAGGAACTGGTCACCGCGGCGTCGCTGTTCAACATCTTTGCCTTCGGGGTCCTGTCGATCCTGGGAATGGTCGAATTCTCCTTGGCCGCAGGCTTTGGCCTCTTTGCGATCCTTGCGCTGTTCACCCTGCGGTCAGAACAGATTTCCAAGATCGAGATCACCTATTTCTTCGGTTCGATCTCCATCGCCGTCATCTGTTCGATCCAGGGCACCACGCTACCCTTCGTGGGCTTCGTGATCGGGCTGGTGCTTCTGGGCGCCTATGTCTTCGACCACCCGCGCATCCTGAAGTCGGTCGACGGGATCAAGGTCACGCTGGACAAGATCGACCCTGACGCGCTGTCCGACCCCGACAAGATGCGCAACGCCCTGTCGTCGCGGCTGGGGGTCAAGGTGATGAGCTATCAGATCGTCGCGCTGAACTACATCACCGACATGGCGCAGATCAGCGTGTTCTACCGCAAATGAGCGCGCCCATGTCCCCTCCTTACCGGCCTGTGCGGAACAGCCGCATCGCCCTGGCCAGCCTTGCCCTCGCGGCCCCCACCATGACCGGCCACGCGGCCCTTGGGCAGGACCTGCACCTTGTCGATGTCGTCGTGGTCGAGGATCTGAGGGTCGATGGCGAGAAGTTCGGCGAGTTCTCGGCCCTTGTCGCCGATCCTGCCGGAGGGGGCGTCATCGCCGTGTCCGACCGGGGCTACCTGGCCAGGATCGGCGTTACCACCGACGGCGGCCGTCTTTCCCTGACCCTTCCGGAGACGCTTCAGGTTCTGACCGGCCCCGAGGGCAATCCGGTTCGCGATGCGGATTTCAACCCCGAGGGCGCGGCGCTCCTGGCGGACGGGACGATCGCGATCGTCAGCGAGTCCGGCCCCGCCCTGGCTGTGTTCGACCAGTCCGGGGCGTGGCTGCGGCACGAAAAGCTTCCCGCCGGCTTGCAGGACGCCACGCGCCAGTCCAGTCCCAAGGACGGCATCGAGGCCCTGGCCTGGACCGAGGCGACCGGTTTCCTGGCCATGCTGGAGGAACCCGCGATGGGCGAGCTGCGCAACGACCACCGGCTTCACAGCACGCAGGCGGGTGTCATCGCCATGGACCTGCCGGGTACGGAATCCATCAGCATCAAGGGCATGGAGATCGTAGGCCACACGCTCTTGATCCTGGAGCGGACGCGCGACGATGCCTCCGACGCGCTTTACCCCTACCTGCGCCGCGCAGATCTTGCGGCCTGCCTGGCTGCTGCGTCCTGCACCGGAACGTCCACGCCGATTCCGGTGCCAGACATCAGCGACGCCGACTTCGAAGGTCTGGCCCTGCTACCGGACGGCCACCTTCTGATCGTCAGCGACGACAAGATCGACGGGCGCATCCGGTCGGTCTTCGCCCTGCTGCGCCTTGAATAGCCCCCCCGCACACTGGCCCCGAAAGGAAAGACCATGGATGAACGCATCGCAGAAAGCCTGTCCCGCTTCGGCACGATTTCGCTGGACGGCCTGAACAGCAAGGCCGCCATGCTGGAGCGGCTGGACAACAAGTATATCGTCCCGGCCGAGCGCCTGCTGCCCGCCTTTGCGGCCTTTGCCGGCCTTTTCGATGTGCTGGAGATCGGCGGCAAGCGCGCCTTCACCTACGCCACGGATTACTTCGACGACCCGCAGGCGCAAGGCTATTACGACCACCATCAAGGCCGCCGCAAGCGCTGCAAGGTGCGCATCCGGAACTATGTCGATGCCGGCTTCAGCTATCTTGAGGTGAAGCTGAAGGATGTGCGCGACGCCACCGTGAAGAAGCGGCTGAAACTGGCGCAGCCCTCGCACAACCTTTGCACGGAAAGCCTGGCCTTCATCGACGCCTGCCATTCCGAGCTTTATGGCACCCCGCTTGGTCGGCCGCTAATGCCGGTGATCGGCATGGAGTACGAACGCATCACTCTTGTCGCGCGCGAAGGCGGAGAGCGGATGACCATCGACACCCGGCTTGCCTTCCGCGCGGCCAACCGCGAACGCGAGGCCGGGCCGGACATGTTCATTCTTGAAACCAAGTCGGCCAAGGGCAACGGCATTGCCGACAAGATCCTGCGGTCCGAACATCTGCACCCGACCAAGAACTGCTCGAAATACTGTGTCGGCATGGCGGCCCTCGGCCTCGTTGACCGGCACAACCGTTTTCTTCCGGCGATGCGTCAGCTGCGGCTGGGTGAAGCGGTGGCCCTGGCACCGGCCCGGGCCGAACCCCTGCACCTCGCCGCGGCCTGAGGGTACTCGATCCCGCGCCGGGGCCCCGACTGGGGAGAGGGACCCATGGCAAAGGGTGTTGGCCGGTGGCGCACGGGATCGCCGCCGGTCAACATTGTTGTATTCCGGACGCCGTGTCGTCAGCCTGTCACCCTGCTGTCACGGTTCAGCTTTACGCACGAGGTTTGAAGTGGCTCTTTCTCTGTCCTCGCTTCAAGAGGACTTGGGTCCGTCGAAGATGCGCCTGTCCCTGCTCTTGTCGCTGGTCTCTGCCGTGCTTGTGGCCGGGGCTGTCGCCTGCGCTGGGCTTACATTCTGGGTCGTCCTGCGAAGTTCGGCGATCGAGGACCGGATCGCGCTGGCCCATGCGTCCTACGCCGAACATCAAGCACTGCAGTCGAACCTATACCAGCTTTTCAAGGAAAAGGCCGACGCGCTTCTGATCGGGGATCGTGACCGGTCGGCCCTGGAAACCGAGGTGAAGGGCAAGATCGAAGCGAACCTTTTGGAAATTCAGCGCATCATCGCCCGCGAGATCGAGTTCGATGGCGAAGAAGAGCTGGAAGAGCTGCAGCTTCTTTCAACGCTGGACCGTGGCATCAAGGATGTCGTGCAACGCTACGAAACGGTTCTGCAGGACCTTGCCAGCTCCGATACCTCGGGTCGGGAGAACCTGGTCCAACTGCTGGACCGCGACATCGACCGCACACTCTCCGACATGATCGACGTCGCCCTAGCAGGCGAGCGCGAAGAGGTAAGCGAGGCGCTGGAAGGCGCGGCCAGATTCCGACAGCTGGTGGCAGTGCTGGCCGCGGGTGTCCTGGGTGCGATGATGGTGACCACCTTGTCAGTCCTGCTGATCTATCGTCGCACAGTGGCCCGGCCTCTTGCTGATCTGGTCACGGGCGCAAGGGCCTACCGGCGCGGGGCTTATGAAACTCCGATCCCTGCCGTGGGGGCAACCGAGTTCCGGCATCTGGCCACGACGCTGAACGACATGGCGGCCGAGATCGCGGCGCGCGAACGCGACCTGCGCGGTGAGGCGCGGCAGCTGGAAAGCCGGGTGGGAGAGCGGACGGCCGAGTTGCAGACGATCCTGACGCGGTTCGAACAGGTTGAGGCCAGCCGCCGCCAGATGATGGCGGATGTCAGCCACGAACTGCGCACCCCCCTGACCATCATCCAGGGCGAGGCCGACATCGCACTGCGGGGTGGGCAGGTCGATCCGCAATCGGTGTCGGAATCCTTTTCGCGTATCCGCGATGCCGCGCGCCATTCCAACCGGATCGTTGAAGACCTCCTCCTGGTCGCGCGGGAAGAGGCGGGGCAGCTCCGCCTTGACCTGCGCAATGTCGATCTTGACGCGGCACTGGCCGATGCGGCCGGACTGGCCCTCGCGAAGGTCGAGGTCTTGCGGCTGGGTCGACCGGCCCCGGCCCGGGTCGATCCGGTCCGGTTGCGGCAATGCCTGCTGGCCGTGATGAACAATGCGCTGCGCTATGGCGGGCGAACGGTCAGGGCCTGGGTGGAACGCGGTTCGGACGGCTTCGACATCCTGGTCGAGGACGATGGGCCGGGGATGAGCGACGCCGAGAAAGACCAGGCCTTCGTCCGCTTCTTCCGAGGATCGGGCGCGCAAAGCAGCGGAGTCGAAGGCACCGGGCTGGGCCTGCCCATCGTGCGGTCGATCATGGCGGCGCATGGCGGCAGCGTCGATCTGTCGGATCGTGAAGGCGGCGGGCTGGTTGTCCGCCTGCGCTTTTCCACGGCCCTGCGCAGCGTGCAGTCGCCGACCGAAGAAATTCCTGCCCGACGGGCGGAATAGTCCGGCACGCCAGCCGTTTATGTCAGCAATATGACACCCCGGCAGGCGCGGTCCGCGTTTCATCATGTGATGATCGACGTCCAAAGCCTGCAGCCATAACGAGGGACCAGGTCGACCATGCAGATCCTGATGATCGAGGATGAGCCGCGCGTCGCAGATTTCGTTCGCCGCGGACTTCGGCCCGAAGGCTGGATGGTCGACATCGTGAACAGTGCAGAGGATGGTCTGGAACAGCTCAAAATGGAGAGCTATGACGTTGTGCTTCTCGACGTGATGCTGCCCGGCATGTCCGGGGACGAGATGTGCCGCCACTTGCGCAGCATTCGCAACGAAGTGCCGATCCTGATGCTCAGTGCCCTGGGTTCGACTGATGACCGCGTGAAGGGCCTTCGCACCGGTGCGGACGATTATCTTCCGAAACCGTTCGAGTTTGACGAGCTGGTGGCACGGATCGACGCATTGCACCGCCGCAGGGCCAAGGGAATGGTGTCGCAGGAAGGTGCCGTGACTGTCGGGCCGCTAAGCTACGACACGGGATCAATGCGGGTCTACTGCGACGGTGTCGAACTTGATCTGTCGACGAAAGAGCGCGAAGTGCTTGTGGTCCTGATGCGGAACCCCGGTCGCGTACTGGCCCGGGAACGCTTGTTGAATTCCGTCTGGGGGATGGAGGCCGACCCGCTGACCAATGTCGTGGATGTGACGATCAGTCGAATTCGGCGCAAGCTTCTGGACAAGGCAGGCATGATCGCGACGATCCGGAATTATGGATATCGGCTTGATGCTTAAAACTTCGATTGATCGATCCGGACTGATGAGTGCGAACAAGGTTCTGTAGCCGTTACCCTTTCTTTGGGTTCCAGCGATCAGTCGGCTGCGCTGCCCGGCCTACCGCGCCACCTGTGCCGAGTTCCTCAAGATCGACTTCCGTCGCATCCCCGGGCCCGGCACCGCGGATGGGATCTGGGTCGTCTCGGCCAAGGGGACCGGCTTGAACAAGCTGCACCTGATCGACCCTACCACCATCAGGCCCATCTCTGCGGTCAGCTGGACCTTCAACATCGTCGGCTACCATCCCGCCCAGGATGGCTTAAGGACCGGAAGGGCAGGGCACTCAGCTTCGACGTAGGCAAGCACTACAAGCGCATCCCGAAAATGCTGTCCGAAACCGACCGGTTCATGCAAGGGCTTTGCCTGCAAATCGGACGTTGATCAATGCGTGGAGGCCCACGACAGTATCGTCTTGGACTACAATGCGCTGCTGCAAGACCATGAGACCCTTCGACAAGCAGGCAAGAACCTTGCTGATGCCCACGACGCGCTGCAGGTTCACGTTGGAGACCTGGAGGGGAAATGTTCGCGACGTGGAAGGGGAAGTCAGCGATCTGAAAACGGCCCGCGACAATGCCGTGTCCTGCCTCTTCCTTGCCCAAAGCCCAGAAACAGCAAAGCGCTGCCTTGAGTGATAGACCCAAGGCAAGGGGTTTTGATTTGATGGGCTTCTTAGTGGGTAATGCGGGGAAACCGCAAAATCCTGTTTATCTTCAGGTGGTAATGGCGGAGGGGATGGGCCTGATATCCAACCTTCTCCACCTGTAAACCATTGATATTGCTTAGACTGAATGGGGCTTGCGCAGTAGTAGCGGTTCCAAACACCGCAGTGTTGCAGCTTGCACTCGCCTTTGCTCAGCGGAATCAGGACGCAGATGTAGGTGGTGAGCACCAAACAGTTGATCTCGTGTCGCCTCTTGAAGCAGCGGAATGGGGGACTATCCGTCACGCAAGAAGATTAACGAGCCACACCGGGTCGGCTCAAACCAAGTTCCTTTGACATCACCCATGCGCTTCATGATTCAGCAGGCGAAGTCTACAGTCCCGGCTTCCCCGTCGGCGGTCGCGGATCAGCCCAATGACGCAAGGCGCAGAACCGCCGCAGGAATCATGTCAAGATCAAGCTCCTCTTCAACGCCACCAAGCCGCATTGCCTCCTTGGGCATACCGTAGACGACGGAGGATGCCTCGTTCTGACCGAGGGTGCGGGCACCCGCATCTCGCATTTCCTTCAAACCTCGGGCACCGTCGTCCCCCATGCCGGTCATGATGACGCCTACTGCATTGCGTCCTGCAGCGCGCGCGACCGAACGGAACAGCACATCGACCGAAGGGCGGTGGCGCGCCACCAATGGTCCGTCACGTACTTCGACCTTGTAGTAGGCGCCCGATCGCACGACGATGCAATGACGGTTGCCCGGCGCGATCAGGGCGTGCCCCCGCAAGAGGCGATCTCCGTCGGCGGCTTCACGCACCGAGATGCGGGCCAGACTGTCCATCCGTCGGGCAAAGGCTGCGGTAAAGTGTTCGGGCATGTGCTGCACGATCACGATGGCCGGGCAATCCTCGGGCATCGCGCACAGCAGGTCGCGCAGCGCCTCGGTTCCACCGGTCGATGCGCCGACGGCGATGATACGCTCTGTCGTGCGCGCCATCGGGGAATTGACGGAAACCGGTGGCAACACGGCGTCCGCAGTCAGGCGGCCTGAAACGGCCCGAGTGGGCGACGCGGCCCTGGCCCGACCTACCCGAGCCGCCGCAGCCGACTTGACCACCAGCCGCAGTCGCTCATGGCTTTCCTGCAAGAACTGGCCGACGCCGATCTCGGGCTTGCAGATGATTTCGACTGCCCCAGCCTCGAGTGCTTGAATCATGGTTTCACTGCGGTCGCCGACCAGCGAAGAACAGACGACTACCGGTATCGGATCCTGCGCCATGATCTTGCGCAGGAAGGTGATGCCATCCATCCGTGGCATCTCGACGTCTAGTGTGATTACATCGGGGCGGTCCTCGCGCATCCGGCGCACCGCCAGATAAGGATCGGCGGCCGTGCCGATGACCTCGATCTCGGGGTCGGCGGACAGGACCTGCGTCATCACTTGCCGTACGGCGGCGCTGTCGTCGACGACAAGAACGCGGACGGGGCGGCGGAGGGCGGCGTTCATGGCTCAGGCTTTCCTGTAGATCGACGGCGCGACCTGGGTAAGGCCGGGCGGCACCGGGTTAAGACTTTCGGTATGACCTGTCAGAAGAAAGCCGCCCGGCAGAATCTGTGACGTTACATTGCTCACTGCAGCGGCGCGACCGGGCTCGTCAAAGTAGATCAGCACGTTACGCAGCATTGCTACATCAACGGGCGCATCAAGGGCAGGCGCTGCCTGAACAAGGTTGGCGACATAGAGACGCGCCTTGCTGCGCAGATCAGGTACGACGCGGTAGAGATGGCCATTGCCACGCTGCTGGCGCGAGCGCATTAGGTAGGCCCGACGGTAATCCTCAGGCAGCCCATCAATGTCAGCATCGCTGTAGATTGCATGGCGTGCGCGTTCCAGGATCGCCACCGAGATGTCGCTACCGATGACGCGCCAGCGGAGCGCCCGTCCTCCGGCAAGCGAAAGCCGGTCAAGTATCATTGCCGCAGTCCACATCTCGGCTCCGGTTGAACAGGCGGCACTCCACACCGTTATCGGCCATTCGCGACCGGCGCCCTCGTCAAGCCGTCGCGGCAGCCCGGTCTGAAGCAACCAATCGAACTGTGCGGATTCGCGGAAGAACCCTGTGGTGTGGGTCGTCAGTGCCTCGATTAACGCTTGTACCTCTGCCGCTGCGCCAGGACGCAGAAGATCGGCGATGTATTGTCCGAAGTCAGAATACCCCGTTGCCCGCAGACGACGTTGAAGACGCTGCTCCAGCAGTGGACGCTTCTCAGGCGAGATGGCCAGCCCGCCATGCTCCCGCGCGAGGCGGCAGACAAGGGCCGCCTGGTCGGCTGTCAGCGAGCCGCTTGGCGCGCCTAGAGCGGCCATCAGTGTCATGGCGTCGTCACCGGTCGAAGTCGAAGACGTCGTCGTCTCCTCCGCCAAGAAGCGCCACGTGGTCGAGAACCAGCACCATGTTGCCTCCCAGCCGGGCAATGCCTTGAAGCAACCGCGGTGCCCTACTAGCGTCTGGTGAGCGCGGCGCGTCTTCGATGTCGGCTGCGGCGATCTCGACCACGCTCAGGACCTGGTCTGCCAGAACTCCCACCGGTCTCCCGAAATCACCCGGGCGTTCAAGGACAACGATCCTGCGGTTATGGTCCGCCTCGGGAACCACACCCAAGCGTCGCGACACATCCATCACCATTACGCTTTCACCCCGTACGTCGATCAGGCCGATCACATCGGATGATGCTTCGGGCAGGGTTGCCAACGGCTGCTCATCGAGGATTTCTCGCACAGGTGCCACGGACAGCGCGAAGTGCTGCCCTCCAAGCCGCAGGGTCAGAAAGGTTTTCGGTTCCTCCACATCTGGACCGGGTTGGCTGGAGGCAAAATCGGGCGGGCTAGCCTTTAGAGTATTGGGTCCGGGCAGATCCATGACTTTCGGGTTCCTCTTGGTGGCAGAAAGAGACAGGCACCGGGTCCGGGGTCGGCGCGGCCTTCGGTCAACGGGCGGATTGGCGCCCGTTGACGTGGTTGTGGCAAGGCGCCGGTTGTCGGCGGCCGGGCAGGCCAGCGCCTAGTAACGTTCGAAGTCGGCGTCGGTCATCCCGTCACTGCCAAGGTCAATATGCACGCCGTTCGAATATCCGTTTCCATGGCCGTTCGTCGCGTGGCGCCGCGCGCTTTCGGACTGCGCTTCGGCAGAGGCAGTCGTGCCGCCACCCGCCGAATGAGACACACGTACCCCAGAACGGCCACGGCGGAGGCTTGTGGCGGGCCGGGAATGCGCGGCGGAAAGTCGGTCGGTCGTCCCAAGTGTGAAGAACGAGATCACCCCGCGCAGCTGGTCGGACTGGGCCGCGAGCGATTCCGAAACCGAGGCGGCTTCGGTCGAGGCAGAGGCGTTCTGCTGGATCACGGCGTCCAGTTCACGGATCGCACCGTTGATCTGGTCAGCGCCGATCGTCTGTTCCGCGGTCGCTGCGCTGATCTCCTGCACGAGGTCCGACGTCTTTTGGATCGCCGGAACCAGGGAGGTCAGCATCTCGCCCGCCTTCTGGCTGACTTCCAGCGTGGTGCCCGACAGCTGGCTGATCTCTGCCGCAGCCTGCTGGCTGCGTTCGGCCAGCTTGCGCACCTCCGAGGCAACGACGGCAAAGCCCTTGCCGTGCTGGCCGGCCCGTGCAGCCTCCACTGCCGCGTTCAGGGCCAAAAGATCCGTCTGGCGCGCGATCTCCTGGATGATGTTGATCTTCTCGGCGATCGTCTTCATCGCCTTGACGGCATCGTCCACCGCCTTGCCGCTTTCGGCGGCCTCGCGCGCGGCCTGCATGGCGATCTTTTCGGTCTGGGCTGCATTGTCAGCCGACTGGCGGATGTTTGCGGTCATCTCCTCCATCGCCGACGAAGCCTTTTCCGCCGCAGCCGCCTGTTCGGTTGCGCCTTGGCTGAGCTGCTCGGCGGTGGCACTCATCGCCTGGGCACCTTCGGCCACGCCGCCCGAGCTGACGTTTGCATTCGAGATCACGTCGCGCAACTTGGCCAACATCTTCTCGAAGGCGATGCCCAGCGTGTCGGCATCGGACCGGCGCTTGGCCTCGGTCGTCAGGTCGCCCCCGGCAATCTTCTCGGCAACGCTTGCCATCACCTTGAGCGATCCGTTCATGTCGCCCATCGCGCCCATCAGATCACCGATCTCGTCGCGGCTGGTGGCATGGGTGTCAACGGTCAGGTCGCCCTTGGCAACGGCCTGCGCCACGGTTACCGCACGCGACAACCCGCGGCTGATCGACAACGAAATCCAGATGCCTGCAGTCAGGGCTACTGCTGCCGCGAGGGCCGCTGCAGCAAGCAGGGTGTTCCGCGCAGCGGCGCCCTCTTCCAGTGCGCTGACCTTTGCCGCTTGCATGCCGGTTGCGGTCAGTTCCAGCAGTTCGTTCGCGCGATCCATAACAGCGGCGACCACAGGTGCGACGTTCGCTTCAAGCATCTGGGTAGCGACGGCCTCGGTGTTCTGCGTGCCAAGGTCGGCGATTTCGTCCGACAGCGCAAAGTATTCGGCAACGCCCTGTTGCAACTGGACCTGTTCGTCCCGCAGGCCCGGGCCGGCCAGGTTTGCAAGCTGCGCGACCAAGGTGTCGAGCCTGTCACGCGCGGCGATCCGGCGTTCGCCCTGCTTGGCAATCTCGTCCGCATCCGTCATCAGAATGACGTTGCGTTCAGCCAGCGTCATCTCGTTCAGGGCAGCCTCGATCTGCAAGAGAATGTCTTCAAGGCGGTCGTCCATGATCGCTGTGCCATCCGCGCTGTGCGCATTTTCAAGCATCAGTGCGAGAACGCGCCGGATCTCCGTCGTGATCTCGCGCGCTTCCCCAAAGCTCAGCTTCGCGGCTCTTGTGTTGGTCATCGCCCGCGAAACGGGGATGATCTCAGCCGTCTTCTGATCAAGCTGCTCGACCAGCTCGGCCAAGTTGGAAATGATCGGACCTGTTTCGCTGTCGGCCATGGTCGTAAGCTTGGCAACGATCCCGTCAAGCCGCTGCTGTTCCTCGGCGATCGTGGCTTCGATGGCTGCAAATGCCGCATCGTCTGACGAAATGATGTGGGCGTTGATCAAGTTGGAATAGCTGAGGACTTCAGTAGAGAGATGGTTGGCAAGCGTGGACTCTTCGAACTCGAATTCGATTAGAGTGGTCAGGCGGTCGTTCGCATGCGTCAGGCTTCTGATCGCCACCCAGGCGACGATCCCCAACAAGACAAGCACGGCGGCAAAGGCCGACAGCAGTTTGAATTTCAAGGTTATGCGCATCGGAACTCTCCGTCAGATGGGGGCAGCCGGACGGTCGGCGTCCGGGGCAAACAGGGTTTCGGGTTCAAGAAGGACTACGAGCGTGCCGTCATGGCGCGCGACGCCGCGGACAAACTGGGCGGGCCAGCGGGCGCCAAGGTCGGGAAGGAGTTCCAGTTGCGATGATCGCACTTCAATCACCTCCTGCACCACATCGGCCCGGATCGCGACCCGGGTCATTGCGCCGCCGACGGGCAATTCCAGCACGATGATGCGCCCCGGGCGCCGGGTTCCCGTGCGAGAGGGTTGGGGAATGTGCAGCCGCAAGCGAACGTCGACGAGCGGCGTCACGATCCCGCGCACATTGATCAGGCCTGGCGCATGCGGTGGGGCATTCGGCACCCTAGTCACCGGAAGCGGATCGATCACTTCATGAATGGCCGAAACCGGAAGGGCAAAGGACTCGCCCGACAGGACAAAGATCAGAAGTGTCTGTTCGGTGGCGTCATCGGCAAGGGCGGCTGTGGATTGGACACTGGACATGGGCGATCCTCCTTCAGGCCGCATCTGCGCGGGGACGGCTGCCGGCCAGCGCGCTGCGGGCCAGCGAGGGGACATCGATGATCAGCGCAACCGTGCCATCGCCCAGGATCGTCGCGCCGGACAGGCCACGGACAGACCGGTGATAGGCTGAGAAGGTCTTGATGACGGTTTGGTGCTGTCCGATGATGTCATCGACAACGAGGCCCAACCGCAGGCCTTCGGACCGCACGACGACCAGTCGGCGCCGTTCCACCGCACTGGGCTGGAGGTTGAAGACATGGTCAAGGTCAAGCCAGGGCACCAGGCTTTCGCGGATTTGCAGCATGGTGCGGCCGCTTTCGCGTCGACGTTCGACATCGGCCAGTTCCACGCATTCTTCGACTGACGAAAGCGGCAGGACGAAGGTATCGCTGCCCAGCCGCACGAGAAGGCCGTCGATGATGGCCAGCGACACTGGCAGGCGCAAGGTGATGGCGGTGCCTTCGCCGGGGCGGCTGCTTACCTCGATTGTACCCCTCAAGGCGCTGATCGCGGATTTGACGGCATCCATGCCGACGCCGCGGCCTGAAACCTTGGACACTGTCTGCGCGGTCGAGAAGCCGGGCTCGAAGATTAGTTGCTGCAGGTCGTTGTCACTGATTTGCGCATCCTCGGCGAGCAGGCCACGGGCTGTGGCCTTTGCGCGGATGGCGGCAAGGTTCAGCCCCCCGCCGTCGTCTGAGACCCGGATCAGCACCTCGCCCCCTTCCTGGCTGGCGGCAAGGCGGACGATGCCCTTGTCGGGCTTGCCCGCGGCGCGGCGGCGATCGAGGGACTCGATGCCGTGATCGACCGAATTGCGGATCATGTGCACAAGCGGCTCGGTCAGTCGGTCGATGACGTTCTTGTCGATCTCGGTCTCGCCGCCCTCGGTGACCAGAGTCACGTCCTTGTCCAACTCGGCCGAGAGGTCGCGAACAACCCGGCGGAACTTGGCGAAGACCGACTCGATCGGCAGCATCCGGATCGCCAAGGTGGCATCTCGCAGGCTGCTGACCAGTCGCCCCATTTCCTCGGACAGGGCGTCCAGATCGGAATCTCCGATCCGGTCGGAAAGGCGGTTCAGACGGGCATGTGCAATGACCAGTTCGCCAAGCTGATCCACGATCTCGTCCAGGCGCCCGGCAGGGACGCGGATCGTCTCACCAACTGGCTCGACCGTCCTTGGCAGGTTCTCTGGACGCGGTGCCGCAGTCGCGGCCGACGCTGCCGCGTGCGGCGCGGGACCGACCTCTAACTTGTCCGGGTCGCTCTGCGCGTCCGGATCAGAAGCCATGCCGTCCGTCAACTCCGCGGTCGCCGCGCCCTCATCCGCGATGGCAATCTCGGCATCGTCGGCGAAGATGAACACGGCGTCGATGGCCGCCCGCGGTTCCGCCGTGGCAATCCGCATGGTCCAGCCAAGGTAAGAGGCAATCGGGTCGAGCTCTTCAAGGTCGGGCACGGCAGAGACATCAACCGTTTCGGTAAGGACCCGACCGAGACCGGCAAGTTCGGCCATCAGCAGATCAGGGCGCATCCCGTTGCGTAGGGCACCCGAGTCAGGACGGAACGCCACGCGCCACACCCGCTCGGACGAGGTCGGCGCTGGCGTCAGACCGGCCGCCTGCGCGTCACCGGTCGTGACCTTCGCGGCTGCGGCACCGACGACGGCCTCAAGTTCAGCAATCAGCGCAACAGCCCCGGCGCCTGCGGCCAGTTTCACCGACTCTGGCCCGTCGCCACCAAGTTCTAGAAGGGCGCGCATGTGATCGCGCGCCCGCAGCGACAGGCTGACAAGGCGCGGTTCTACACCGATAAGCCCGTCGCGTACGCGGTCGAAGGCCTCCTCGAAGTGATGGGTGAACCGGGCCAGCTCGGTGAAGCCGAACATGGATCCCGATCCCTTGACCGTGTGCAGCACCCGGAAAACCGAGTCCACAGCCTCGGCCGTGGCGCCTTGTTCCAGGTCGAGAAGCAACGCTTCCAGCCCTTCGATCTGTTCGCGTGCTTCTTCGACAAAGGTGGCAATTGCAGGGTTGATCTCGGCCATGGTCAACCCGCCAGCTTGCGAGCAACCGCGACCAGCATCGCGCTGTCGAACGGCTTGTTGATCCAGCCCGTCGCACCCGCGGCCTTGCCCGCCTCCCTCATCTCGGGCTTGGTCTCGGTCGTCAGCATGATGATCGGCACGCACGAACCGCGTGACGATTTGCGCACTTCACGAATGAAGTCGATCCCGTTCATGACCGGCATGTTCAGGTCGGTGATAACCAGGCTGACGGGTTCGGACTGGAACTTCTTCAGCCCCTCGGCCCCGTTTTCGGCTCCGATCACCCGGTAACCAAGCGGAGCAAGAGTGAAGTCGATCATGTCGCGGATCGACTTGCTGTCATCAACGGAAAGGATGGTCTTCGACATGGCGGCTCCTCAGCGGTCGGTCTCGGGAGAAAGGATTTGCGCGGCCGTCTCGCCGTAGCCGGCAAAGGCTTCCTTGCGGACCAGCGAACGCGCAGCCGACGCTGCAATCTGCAGGGCGATGGCGGTGGGGCGTCCTTCGGTCAGGTCGAGTGCAAGCGGAGTCTCTCGCGATGCTGCTTCGACTTGCTGTCTGATCGCGGCAAGAAGATCGTCTGCGCCAATATGGTCGCAGTCGGAGCGCACCATGAACATTCTGTCGGGCGTCGATACCATTGGAGAGCTGTTCCCTTCCGTGTCAGGGCCACCACGATGACCGCAGTGCTAACCGGAAGGGTTTTCCAATCGGTTAACTCGTACCTGATTCGTTTTCCCGTCGCTGGGTTACCGAATCTAAAGAAGTTGCAGCACAACTGTGCCTGTCACGATACGGCAAGGGGGCGGCACGACCATGACTGTGCATGCGGCGCTCGATGCGTCGGCGATCCAGATGGAGACGGGCTTCGCCGGAGTGGTGGACGTACTGTCGGCTTCGCGCGCGGGTTTGCTTGACCTGATCGCCCGTCTGGGAAAGCTCGACCGCGTCCTGAACGAACAACGGGCTCAAGACCGGGTGATTGATGGCGTTGAGGAAGCCACGCAAGGCGTAAAGGCTGCCTTGGGCGCAGCTTGCGCCGAAGCAACTCCCCCGCGCATCCAGTCGGCCTATTCTGCGGCGCTGAATGCTGTCGACGCGATGGAGGCACAGACCCGGACGCTCAATGCAGTCGCCAGTCTTTCGCTCATCACCACAAGATCGCTTGGGGTAAGCGGCTTTGAAGATTACGTCCGCGACCTTCGGTTGCTCAGCGACGCACTGTTTCAGGATGCATCATTCGTCGGCAATGCCGTAGCGGCCCTGCGTAGGCGCCGAGAACGGGCATGCGAACTCTTTGCGCAAGCAGATGCCGCGCTTTCAGATGTCGGGGTGGCCCTGCGCAACCATGCAAGCAAGCGGGCGGAAAAGGACCGTGTGTTTATGGCCACGATCGACGGTGTCGGTGCAGTTTCAGAGCGGCTTCCTTCGATGCTGGCGGCGGAAATGGACAACCTCGTAAAGGCCATGCAGTTTTCGGACGCTGCAGCGCAGAGGCTTGACCATATTCGGCGAATTCTCTCGCGCGGGGGGGAGGCAGAGTCTGCATTAGCCGCCGCGCAGATCGATGCTCTTGTTGCTGCCACGCGCGATACGCTGTTGGAGGCTCGGGCAAGCCTTTCCCGGATCAAGGACATGGCTGCAAAGTCAGGTCGCGCCCTATCGGCGGACCGTAACACGACCGAAAATCAGGCTTTTGGTGTGGTCGAACTCAATCGATCGCTACTCAGTTCCCTGGCCGAGGCGTCAGAAAGCGCATTGCAGGCAACTGAAGGTGCGGCCGGCGAAAGCGCCGCACTTCGGGAACTCGCTGAAGAGGGGGCTCGCCGCTTCGCGTCCCTTGCCAAGTCAACAAGCGCAATTCACATCGCGGCCCTCAACGCAGCGCTTCTGGCACGGTCTGCCATCAGGCACCGGAAAGCCATCAATGTCCTGTCTGTAGACGTTCAGCAACAAGCCGCAGTTTGCGCTCGAGTTGCTGCTGCCTGCGAAGCTGCCATGGCCGAACTGACCAAGGCCGAGGATCTTGCCGTCTTTAGTTCCGTTTCCAGCAAGGTGAAATTGTTCCAGCAGGCAATGGCAGAAACAGAAGAGGCGATTTCCGCTGCCGGTGCAGCCCTCGCCGAGCTGGACGACTTGCGACTGTCGGCGAGCAATAGCTTGCGGACGCTCAATCCGGCCCTCCTCCAGGCGGAAGATGCCCTTGACCGGATCGCGGCGACAGCCGACGAGCTGAGCCGCCTGGCAGAAGATTTGCCGCGCCTAGTGCCTGCAGGATCGGGCCCTCTCACCCATTGCTTCGACCTTTACACGATGGAGGCGGAAAGGGTCGTACACCGCCGCCTGCTTGGCTTGCCGGAAGAGACAAACCCTGAGGTCGAACCGTTGCAGGCGGCCCAAGGGACGCCAGTCAGTGCCGATCCTGATGCCGATCTACTCGCATCAGTCCTGTTTTGATTGCGCGTGACGCTTGACCTGGAAACCGGATGTAGAGGATTACCGCCGGACGGATGATCTCGGGGCTAGTCTTGTAGTACCTAAAAGGGGAGATTCCGGTCATGCAAAACGCTAGCCGGGCGCCCGGCTCGTCTCAAGGGAAGTTCTTCTGACAACACCCGGCCAGACGCAAAGCAACACCGCCTCCAGTGTACGCCGCAGGCCCTCAGCCCCGTTCGGGTTCCCCAGCTTGACCCCACGCGCCTTCGCCACGGCCAACGCCTCCTTCGTCCGCCGCGAGATCGCCTCGCGGCTCGGCCTGGGCGACCAATGCCATGATCCCCGCGGTCAGGTCGCTCGCCTCCGGCATGTGCACGGCCACGAACCGCACCCCGCGGTCGCGCAGGGCCAGCAAGAAAACCGCGTTCCTCTTTTACCCATCTAGCTTTGCGATCACAGGGGCGGCCCCCAAAATTGTCCTCGCCCGTCAGCTTACGGCGCGTCCGCCGCAAGCCTGCGAAGATGAAAGAGATTAGTGCGCGAGTAGAGGCCCGAGGCAAGACCACCTGAAATGGTCCTGTCTATGCCGACGTCTCGTCCAATCAACGTACGATAGCGAGAACTGGGTGTCGCTAAGCACCGCAACAAGCTCAACAAACGCAGCCGATCCCAGATCCACCAATCTCATCCGAGACTGAAACGGTCGTACTATCGTCCCATTATGCAATGGAACGGCGTCCAAGCGGGACAACATTCTGCTGAGGCAGTGTCTGGAAGCGCATCATGGACTTTCTAAGTGCATCAGCTTCACTTGCGAGCAGTCCGCTCGAAGCTGTGACTTCCTCAAAGGACGCAGCCTGCCGCAATGTGTTTTGATCAATCTGGCCAATCGCGCTCGCAATCTTCTTTATGCCTGTTGCTTGCTCAGAGATGGCGGACAAGACGTTGGCAAATCGATGTGAGATCGTAAAGGTCTTCTTTGAGATCTGATCAAGAGACTCTCTCGCAGCTGAAACCTTTGCGACACCTTCCGAAACCGCGGCATCACTTAGCGCAATTACATCCGCAATTTCCTTAGATGAAACGCTTGCGCGCTGAGCAAGCGCCCTAACTTCAGAAGCGACGACTGAAAATCCTCGACCTGCCTCACCTGCGCGAGCAGCCTCAACACCGGCATTGAGTGCCAATAGATTAATCTGGAACGCAATTTCATCAATGAGTCCTAAAACTCGCGAAATCTCCTTGCTGGATTCTGCAATCCGATCCATTGAGAATGCAGCCTCAGATGCAATCTTCTCGCTCAACTGAGCAGTATCCCGAGCGTCGTTCGCATCTCCGCTTGCTCTAGAAACATCTCCCTGAACTTGCTCAATGCTCTCGGTCACTGCCCGGAGTGCTGTATAGGTCTCGGTGACGGAAACGGCATTCTGTTCTGCCTGTTGCGACAGGATAGCTGATGTACTGCGAAGTTCATCTGAGGAGGATGACAGTGTCGCAGTGTTGCTCGATATTTCCAGAACCATAGATCTCAGAGACCTGATCATGTCGCCAACATTGGACTGCAGTCGCCCAAACTCTCCGATAAAGTCGCCCTCCATTTCTTTTGTAAGATCGCCCTTGGCTAGGCTTGCAATGACATCTACCGTTGCCTGAATTCCCTTTTCGATTTCAGACATTAGTCGATTGGTGTTAGCGGATAAAGCAACCAAATCCGCGTCCTCGAACGAGTCAGTAATGCGCCCGTCAAAATGCCCCGCAACTGCTCGGTCCACAACAAGACCAAAGCTGGTAGCAAAGCGGTCAACCATCGCCGCCCGACGTCTTGAGGTCTCGCGTTCGCTTTCAGCGGCTTCGCGAGCTAAGTCCGCGCGAACCTGCCTATCTTCCGCGAGTTCTCGTTGATGTTCTGCCCTCTCATTTTCTTGCTTTGCTTGCCGTTCAAACTCAACCCGCCTTAGGAGTGCGTCGCGCAGCTGATCGACGCTGTCTCGGAGGATTCCGACTTCATCGGAGCTGCGCCACGCTGGCGCTTCTACATCAAGTTCGCCGGCCAGGAGCTTGCGCATTACGTGAGAAAGTTCAGTCAGCCGCTTTCCGATGCTTCTGTCAAGCCAGAGGAACGCGACCACAATAGTTGCCAGTAGTATTGTGCCTGTTGCTGCAGAGGCTTCGATGGCCAGGGTGCGACTGGATTTCACGTTCGCAACACCTTCATTCATCTCACTCTGAACTAGGCTTTCGATTTCATCGGCGATCTTTACAAACTGTGTAAAGGATGCGTCAAAGGTGACGTCAGAGCTCTCCATCAATTCTGCTTGTTTAGACGATGTATCATAGCGAGACTGGGCAAGTTCCGAGAATCGCCGTATGTTCTTGATTATGACCTGTAACTGTTCTGCATTCTGCGGTCTTGCTAGCTGTACTTCCTCAAGTGACACTATAGCGGTCGCGAAGGCCTCGATTGCCTCAGAGAAATCCTCACCTGCGTCACCGCTTAGCGCTTCTTCGACCAGTAGATGTCCGTGAGAAAGCTGATACCGGATTTCGCCAGCGCTCCGTTGGACTAGAAGGTCGCTGGGGAACTTCGAAGCAAGAGCGGCTGCCTGCAAGGTAAGCTGTTCATAAAGCTCATCGAACTCTATGTCCGCGGCACTTCCGGCGCCTTGGCGACCTTCAAGCAACTCATATCTGTCCGAAACGGCTGCTCGAAAGCCATTTATGTCGATCAAAATTCGACCTATCGCCTCACGCACTTTGGGAGACTCCGAAGGGTAGACTTGCCCCTCAGAGCTGGTTCCTCCGTTCAAGATTGAGTCCGCATAGAACTCCGCCTCGTCAATCATCCTATAGACTTCATCAATGGTTTCGGCGGGATCGCCCGCCATGATCTCTTCCATACGGAGGTGCGCATTCGTTGCAGACAGCTTGATCTCCATCGCTGCGTCCACAAGGGGAGCCAAACGTTCACCAACTCTGATGCCTTGGTTCGCGACGTGCAGCGTAGACCATAGAATCACTGCTGATCCGACCAGGATGACGACCGCGAATGAAGCGAAGGCTGCGAGGATCTTCCCGCCTGCAGTGAGGTTGGAAAGCATGACTTACCCCCAAAAGTGTTCGAGCATGCTCACTGAGGTGGGTTGAGATTTGGTTAAGCACCTGGACTGATGAATGGGAGCCGCCATGCGTCTAGGTTTTGTCGGGGCAACCTCAATGAAAGAAGAACGGTGGATCACTTGTCCAACTTAGTTTGGCGGTGGAAGTGAACCAATAGACTTCGGGCATTCCCCACCCTCCACCGACCTCGCCCCGCGTCCTGATCCCGCGCACAGTAAGTTCGTCAGCAATCGCCCGCAGTGAGGTGTTCCCCGCCGCCTGGATACCCTCAAGGACCGGCGCCAAGTCAGCCGCAAAGGCCGCAGCATTCGCCGACACCACCTCCCGTAGCGCCGAGCCACCTTTCCCAGCCCGCCTCAGGCTCTCGGCCCCGTTAGGGTTCCCCAGCTTCACCCCTCGCGCTTTCGCAACCGCCAGCGCCTCTTTCGTCCGTCGGGAGATCGCCTCGCGCTCGGCCTGGGCCACCAGCGCCATGATCCCAACGGTCAGGTCGTTCACCACTGACATGTCTTCCGCGACGAAGGGCGCCTAGCCGCGAGTTCGCAGTTGCAGCATTGTCCCGCCTGCACATTTGGCGTAACCTTTGGATAGGCTGATCGTTGAGTCGGCCGTGGCAGCGGAGCCAAAATGCACCCCTCCTGCCAGGAGGGAACCGAACCAAAGGTGCGTATTCGCGTCCCTTGTTTGGTGTAGGCCAAGCATCAGCCTTTCCCAGCAGTACATCCTCAACCAACACCCACGGGTGATCCATGATTCACGACCCCATTCCCCGGGCCGACGAGCCCGTCTTGCCGCTTTTTGACGAGGAGGCGCTGGATATCGCCGACTATCTTCGCGAGGAAGGCGGCGACCAGGACATCCACTTGGACGAGACCCGCAAGCACGGTGTAGCAGCGCTGACGCTGGGGGCAATTGGCGTCGTCTACGGCGACATCGGCACCTCTCCGATCTACGCCTTCCGCGAGGCCCTTAAGGCCACCGGCGCGGCCAATCCAGCTGAGGCAGAGGTGCTAGGCATCCTGTCCCTGCTGATCTGGACGCTGATCCTGATCGTTACAGTCAAATACGTGTTTGTCCTTCTACGCGCCGATAACCGGGGCGAGGGAGGCATTCTGTCGCTCTACACGCTGGTGCGACTGGCGGCAGGAAAGCGGTCTGTGCCGGTCCTTCTTCTGGCACTTGCGGGCGCAGCGCTTTTTGCTGGTGATGCGGCGATCACGCCCGCTATCTCGGTCCTGTCCGCGGTAGAGGGGAGCGCGCTGATCCTGCCTTCGCTAGCGACCTACGTGCTGCCAGTGACCATCGGCATCCTGATCGCTCTCTTCGCCGTGCAACGTAGCGGGACAGCAAGGGTGGCAAGCCTTTTTGGGCCGATCTGTGTACTTTGGTTCCTGGCGCTGGCGGGTCTGGGCCTATGGCATATTGCTGAGAACCCAGTAGTTATCTGGGCCTTTAACCCGGTCTGGGGCGCGGCGTTTCTGGTTGGTAATCCAGGAGTGGCTTTTGCGGTTCTGGGCGCGGTCTTCCTGGCCGTAACGGGAGGTGAGGCGCTCTATGCCGACCTTGGGCATTTCGGGCGGAAACCGATCATGCTCGCGTGGTTCGCGCTGGTCCTTCCAGCGCTACTGCTGAACTACCTTGGCCAGGGGGCGATGGTGCTGGCCCATCCTGACCGACTGGAGGAAAGCTTCTTCGGCATGGCCTCCGAGGGGCTTCTGCCGGTGCTAGTGGTCCTGGCCACGGCGGCGACGGTGATCGCAAGTCAGGCGGTGATCACCGGGGCCTTCTCAATGGCGCGAGGCGCAATCCAGCTGGGCTTCCTGCCGCGATTGCGCATCCTGCACACCGCGGAAGGGCAAAGCGGCCAGATCTACATCGGTGCGGTGAACTGGCTGCTCCTTGGCGGCGTCTTGTGGCTGGTCTGGGCCTTCGGCTCTTCTGGAGCGCTCGCCTCAGCCTACGGGATCGCGGTCACGGGGACGATGGTGCTGACCACGGTCCTGGGCGGGCTTTACCTCGTCCGGTCCGGGCGGATGCGAGCGCCGGTCGCGGCGCTGGCGGTGGCGCCGATCCTGGGGGTGGAGGGGGTGTTCCTCGCCTCGAACCTGGCGAAAATCCATGACGGCGGCTATGTGCCAGTTGCAGTTGCGGTCGTCGTGGGCCTGGTGATGTGGGCCTGGTGGCGGGGCACACAGCTGGTGCGGACGCGCGTGGGCAAGCTTGCGGTTTCGGTGCCGAATTTCGTCCGGATGATGCGAGGGTCAAGCGTCAACGTGATCCCAGGGACGGCCTTCTTTCTGACGGGGGACCCGGACGTGGTGCCCTCGGCGCTTCTGCACAACATCAAGCACAACCGGGTGCTGCACGAGCAGACGGTGCTACTAACGGTGGAAACACTGCGCGTGCCCTATGCCACGGCCGAGGAACGGGCGACTGTAGAGCCGCTGGGCGGCTACTTCGTTCGGCTTGTCTTGCGGTTCGGCTTCATGGAGACGCCGAATGTCAGCCGGGCGATGGCCCATGCTCGGGCGGCGGGGTTGAAGTTCGACGTCATGGCTTCAACCTTCTTCCTGGGACGCAGGCGGGCGGTGGCGACAGGTCGCGGGCTGGAGCTGGTGATGGACAAGCTTTACGTGGCGCTAAGCCGAATGGCGGCGGATCCGACGGACTTTTACCACCTGCCGCGCGACCGGGTGGTGGAACTGGGTGAGCGAGTGGCAATCTGACATGCTTCGCCCACAGCATCTCGGCGAAGCAAATCGCTAACGCTGTGGAGACCTGTTGGCATTCATGAGACTACGCTCAAGTAGCGCCATGACATTTCCCACCCTCCAGCTTCCACCACGTCGCGTCCTGATCCCTCGCGCCGTCAGCTCCGCAGCAATCGCCCTTAGCGATGTGTGCCCCGCTGCCCGAATGTCCGCGAGCACCGGCGCCAGGTCCGCAGCAAACGCCGCGGCATAGGCGGACACCGCCGCCCTGAGCGCCACGCCACATATGCCAGCTCGCTGGAGGCTCGCGGCCCCGTCCGGGTCCCAAGGCTTCACTCCACAATCAGTCAGACTTAAAGCTCATTTAGTCATGACCCCCGTCACTTCGGGCGCTTGCGTCATGCGGTCCAAAAAGCATCAAACGGATCGATCGGTCGGATCCCGGTTCTGATGGATTTCAAGGCAGAAATGCAATATCGTGAATATCTGTCGCCTTGTTGCAAGCTGAATGGTCTGCGGAAGGGGAAGATGCCACTATGTACGAAATCAAGCAGTTCGCTGACTGGGGCCTTGTAGTCGTAACTTATGGCGAGCCGTTCTCCGTGTCTGACCTTATGCGGGTGGCTGAAGCCCTCGGAGTTCCCGGTGTGGGTAAGGACCAGCACCGTGCTCTCCTCATTGATCTTCGAAAGGTGGAAGTCACCGGAGTTTCTGGAAGTGACAGCCGCAAGTTCATTGAGGTTCGGAAAGCGCGTGCGCCTGGAATCCCAGCAGAGCCTGCCGCTTTTCTGATCCGCAGTGATCATGACTTCGGCAGCATCCGAATGCACAATCTTTGGTCGGAGGCACTTGGTCTCCGCAAAGAGGAAGACACACAGATCACGACGGACTTGGATGCGGCTCTCTCGTGGCTGGCTGGAATGACAAAGCAGCCCGGGCTAAAGGAAGCCATGCGAAAGAACATGCGAAGAGAGCAATAGCTGTTGTTCGTCCAGCACGGCGAATGAATAGCCCCGCGCTCCCAAGAATTGGTGACGATTCGCCATTAAGCGTATGACCTGGCGTCAAGAAATCGATCAGGGGTTGCGGCGGAAGCGCAGATGTTCATCTTCAAGTTGGCGCAACTGTCCGCACGAAAGAATTTTTCTTCACAGGAGCGATCAAACGGTCAACTGTCCGTTCGTCGATGTCTAGGGAGAGCCAGCGGTGGAGAAGGATAACCTCAAAAAGGACGGTCGCGAGGACGGACAGTCTCTCCGTGAGTTGCTTGTGCGACTCAGATTGCACATTGCCGCACTGGAAAAAGAACTTGCTGCCTACGGCACCAAGTATGGCTTCACCGAGACTGCTAGAGCGTTGCTCACTCGACCTCAGGACAGTTGAGCCTTCTACTGAACTCGCCGGAAGACGACTTAGCTTCTGGGTGCTCCTCGTAGCCCAGGAAGTGCTCTGTGTTAGCGCCCGAGCAAGCGTCCCACATTCCCCACGCCCCACCGCCCGCCGCGCCGGGTCCTTATCCCCCTTACTGTCAGCTCCGCAGCAATCGCCCGCAGTGAGGAGTGCCCAGTAGCCCGGATGTCAGCCAGCACTGGCGCCAAGTCTGCTGCAAATGCTGCGGCATTCGCTGACACCGTCGCCCGCAAGGCCGCACCGCCCTTACCAGCCCGCCGCAGGCTCTCTGCACCGTTCGGGTTCCCGAGCTTCACTCCACGCGCCTTCGCGACCGCCAGCGCTTCCTTAGTCCTCCGCGAGATCGCTTCGCGCTCAGCCTGGGCGACCAGGGCCATGATCCCCACGGTCAGGTCATTCGCCTCCGGCATGTCGACCGCCACGAACCGCACCCCACTGTCGCGTAGCGCCAACAGGAACGCCGCGTTTCGGCTAAGTCGGTCGAGCTTGGCGATCACCAAAGTCGCCCCTGTGACCTTCGCCAGATGCAGCGCCTTGGCCAGCTCTGGCCGGTCCGCCTTCCGCCCGCTCTCGACCTCGGTGAACCGCGCCAGCACCTCAGCGCCGCGGGAGACGGCAAAGTCCTCAATCACCTTGCGCTGTGCCTCAAGTCCGAGCCCGCTCGCCCCCTGCCGCGCCGTCGAGACCCGCTCATAGGCCACCAGCCGCTGCAGTCCCGCCATCTCCGCCCCCTGTACACAACTGCCTAACGTTCGTTGCGCAGTTCTGTACACGTCGCTCAAGGGCGGGATTACATCAAGTCATTGATCCTCAGAGGTTTCCGTCGATCTCATACCTGCGCACACCACCCTCTGACTGCGAGGGATGCTCCAGCGCATTGACGGGCGTCGGGTCGTGTAGCGACCGTTCCTTCCGGTTACCGTTCGCATCCTCATACACGATCACGAACTCGATCTTGTCCACGGTTTCGTGCTGGTCCGCGGAGCGGGCAATGGCGATCCTCGACCGGGAGGCAGGGGTCAGCCCGATCTCCGCCATGTAGCGGCCCATGAGCTCCATCTGCCGGTTGGCGATGTTGAGCCAGGGTGATTGCTGCACGTAGCCCGAAGGTGTCTTGAAGAGGACGGGCGTCTCCTGCAGCTTCCGCTCTGCCTCAACCCAGCGCCCATAGGCCTGGCAATAGGCCGCGAGCACAGCGCGGTCGACGATGGTGATGACGCCCATGCCAACAAGGGTATCCACCAGCCGGTGCCACTCGGCCCTGGCCTCCTCGCTCAGGTGATCCGGACAGTCCGGCGCACCCTCGGGCGGCTTCGGCTCGGCATGGTTCCAGGCCCGCTTGCCGCGATTGCCTTCCGCCCGGCGCCAGGCCGTGGGCTTCTTCGGGGGTCCGCTCATGGCATCTGATCCCCGAGCGCATTGAACACCCGCCGCACCGTGTAGCCGCGCAGGATCGAGACGGCGGTGAAGACGGAGGCCACGACCATGTTCTCGGCATAGCCGAAGTCGTGACCCATGGCCGGGAAAAGGAGCCGCTGCACTGCCACTGAGAGCACAAACCCCAAGAGCGTGCTGGTGAGGGTCTCAAAGAAGGAAGCGCTACGCGACTGACCAGCGGCCACCGGGCTTCTCCTTCCTGGCGTCGAGGATGGACTTCTTCGCGTTCTCCAGCATCTTCCCGTATTCCGCGAGGGCGTTCAGTTCCTCGTCGCTCAACTGGCTGAGGTCGATCTCGTCGATGGGGTCCTGCTTCACGGCAAGGTCGACGCTCTCTCGCCAGCCGCCCTGCGTCTTCAGGAAGAAGATCATCGCGGTCACGTTGCCTGCACGCGCCTTGGTGACGAGGCTCTGGGCCACTGCCCCGATCGCGCGGGCCTTCCCGCGTTTATAGCGTTCAGATAGGTCCTCGTCGCGGTTGAGGATGGCGAAGAAGGTCGTGCGCCCGATCCCGAGGAAGTCGGCGATCTGCTCGGCCGTCAGCACCGCGGACAGGGTCTCGACCTCCGCCCGCTGGGCATCGGTGAGGGTGGTGAGCGGACGGCCGGTCATGCTGCTGCCTCCGGAACGCGCGCAGCCCGCACGGCAGCAAAGGTCTCGCCAGTTGCCTCCTGCACCGCCTCCCGTCCGGTGAAGGCCTGCCAGCGCTCGACGGCTACGTCGACGTAGGCCGGATCGAGTTCCACGGCATGGCACTGCCGCCCGCAGGTCTCCGCAGCGATGATGGAGGACCCCGATCCCGAGAACGGCTCATAGACCGCCTGGCCGGGGCTGGAGTTGTTCAGCATCGGGCGGCGCATGCACTCCACCGGCTTCTGCGTGCCATGAACTGTGGCTGCGTCCTGGTCCCGGCTGGGGATGCTCCACAGCGTCGTCTGCTTCCGATCCCCCGACCAGTGTCCCGTCGCTTTCTGCCGGACCGCATACCAGCAGGGCTCGTGCTGCCAGTGGTAGTCCCCGCGGGACAGGACCAGCCGTTCCTTGGCCCAGATGATCTGGCTGCGGATCGCGAAGCCGCAGGCCACAAGGCTCGCGGCCACTGTCGTGGCATGCAGGGCTCCGTGCCAAACATAGGCCACGTCGCCGGGGAAGAGCGCCCAGGCTTCGCGCCAGTCAGCCCGGTGGTCGTTCAGGACCTTGCCCACACGCTTCGTCTTCGCCGCCCCCACCTCGTTGCGCCAGGCAGGGTCATAGTCCACGCCATAGGGCGGATCGCTGACCATGAGATGCGGCCGCACGCCGTTCAGCACCCGACCCACCGTCGCAGCATCCGTCGCATCGCCGCAGATCAGCCGATGGTTCCCCAGGACCCAGAGGTCGCCCGGCTGCGAGACCGGCAGGGCAGGGACCGGCGGAATGTCGTCCTCCCGCTCGTCGACCTCGCCGGACCGCAGGAGCGCATCCAGTTCCCCGGCATCGAAGCCGAGGCTCATGAGGTCCACCGCCATGTCCTGCAGATCGCCCAGCTCCAGCGCGAGGAGTTCCCGGTCCCATCCCGCCTGCTCGGCAAGCTTGTTGTCCGCGAGGATGTAGGCCCGCTTCTGCGCCTCGGTCAGATGCGCGAGTTTGATCACCGGCACCTGCGTGAGCCCGAGCTTCCGCGCGGCCATTACCCGGCCATGTCCCGCGATGATGCCATTCGCGCCGTCGACCAGCACCGGGTTCGTGAAGCCATACTCGCGGATCGAGCTTGCAATGAGCGCAACCTGCGCGTCCGAATGCGTCCGGGCGTTCCGGGCATAGGGGATCAGATCGCCGATCGGGCGGTAGTCGATTGCCAGGTCCCGCGTGCCGTCCATCCGCACCTCCCCCCCCGGTCCGCAACAAGCGGTGTCTCTCGGGCTGTCAGGGGCAGTATAGCGGATGGCTAAAGCATTGTAATTATGTAATTAAATGACGTTTCGTGACGATTGGCGTCATGCTGCGACATTCGCCGCCTCTGCGGGGTAGGCAGATGCTCAGCTTAACCGACAGGTAACCATGGAGAGGCTACTGTCTCCAGACTGAAACGAGGCCCATTTCCATGATCTCTCCATCCAGAAACGACTGGGTCGTCCCAACGCTGAATGAAATCGCCGCGTGCTTATCCTCTTCGGGGATGCACGAAAGTGCACTCGCCGTCATCAACGCCGCAGCCGTCGTCCATCAGAACAGCGGGGTACCTGCGATGTTCGGACCGCCGGCCCCGTTGACCTCTGCGCCGATGGTCGAAGGCAATATCGTCCGGTTCTGTGTCTACTCGCGAAACCGACGGTAGACTCCGCTCGGGGGACAGATGGGACACATTGGACAGACCAAATAGAAACCTCCTTCACGTGCGCGCGTGTGAAGGAAGTTTGTAAATCCTCTGTCCAATCTGTCCCATGTGTCCCGTCCAACTGCATTGACAGACTATTCCCGCCAAGGTTGAACTGCCACTTAGGGGTTCCAATGGCGGTGTTTCGTGGGCCATACCCATCTTGTTCGGTTACCTGGAACGCGCAAATGGCGTGAAGTTGTGGCGCTTCTGACCGAGGGCGCGGAGGCAGAGGAAGTGGTCTCTGCGGCCGCGGTCGCCTCCGAAGAGGATTTGGCGGAAGCGGCCCGAAACCCTGTATTCGTCGAAGCAATTCGACTGCTCTGTCAGATTCCACTCGCGGCACAGGCCGACAACTTCGCAGCCGCCTTGACACTTGGCGGCCTGGATGCTGGCCCGGCGCCTTCAATCATCGATGTCGTGCTGGCCGCATCAATGAGGCTGGACGAGGTCCAAGCCAAATCTCGATCGGCAGACGATTTCTCCGAGCTTTCGGCACGAGCTATGGCTTCAACCTTAGGCGAAGCGTTCACTGAGGCATTGCCCGGTCTGTTGGATCCGAGTCCCGAGAACGTTCAAACTGAAATCAGGAAGTTTTCCAGTCCGGACGGCTTTGAAAAACTGTCGCGTCTCTTCTTCAGAAAGCTGCTGGACGGGACACTCAGATACTGGTTGGACCGCGTCCTTCCGGTTCACACCGGCCCCGACAATCGGTTCCGTTCGTTAGGCGACCGTGCTGCATTCGACGCGGCGATGACCCAGTATGTCTTCGAGTCCACGCGCATCATCAAGGAGTTCTCGCGAGGCTGGTATGGAAAGGTGATAGCCGGCACTGGAACAGTTCCTGCCGATCGGGTTGCCGCATTTGGCCACGTTGCGTTCAAGAAGATCGGCGAGGAACTTCGCAGGAAGCGAGACGCCGAATGATTGAGGCAGAAATCACCTGCATCGCCGATCGCACCAACAAACGCCTAAACCTAATCTTTGGCGGGTCTAGCCAAACATTCCGCCTCGAAGCTGGTGATGTGTTTGTCCGCAACCTGATGCCTCTGCCGGAGACCTGTAACGACCTCATGCGGATTGCCTGTGCGGTCTTCCACGCAGACTGTTCAGTGAGTCGAGGAGGCGACGCTCGATCAGACATGGGCGCGGCGTGGCGCCGGAGGTTCTCGGCGCAGGTCAAGGTCTCAGACCCTCAACTCTGGGGACGGCAGGACGTTCGGGAAGCGCTGGTCGACGCCGCCGAGTTTCTTACAGAGGACAGTTTCGAGTTCGAGTTTGACGACCTTCCTCGTGGCAAGCCCACTCAGCAGTACTTCAATTTCGCCTCCCGCGAGGACGAGCGCACCTTCGACGAAGTCATATTGTTCAGTGGGGGATTGGATAGCTTTGCCGGCGCATTGCAGTCTCTCGCCAATGGAACCGGAAACGTCGTCCTGCTGACCCATCGCTCTTCACAGAAAGCAATCACACGCCAAACCAAGTTGGCGAACTACTTGAAAGGACGTTTTCCGAAACGGGTCCTTCACGTGCAGATTACCGCCCGACGGAAGCAAACCGTCGCGACAGAACGGACGCAGCGATCAAGATCTCTACTCTTCACGAGTCTGGCTTACGCGGTCGCGCGCGCCCTGCAGATTTCGACGATCAGCTTCTACGAGAATGGCGTGATCAGTCAGAACTTGCCGATCTCCGGGTCGGTGATAGGGACGTCGGCTACGCGCACGACGCATCCTCTAAGCCTCGTTCTTCTTGAACGGCTCCTTGGTGCCCTGGGCGGGAGCAGAGTTGCGATACGCAATCCCTTCATCTGGAAAACCAAGGCGGATGTCCTGGAAGTCATCCGAGCCCACAGTGCCGAAGATCAGATCAAGCACACTGTCAGCTGCACGAACCTGCACACCCAGAGCGCTGTGGAAAGCCACTGTGGTGACTGCACGCAGTGTGTTGACCGAAGATTTGCTGTTTTCGCGACTGGCATGGAGGCGTTCGAGCAGGACGTGAGTTATTCCACCGATGTTTTCGTTGGCCCACGCGGGAAAGACCGCTCCAGGCAAGTCGCTATCGAGTGGACACGCCATGCGCGCCGCATGGCCCAGATGACGCCTGACAAGCTGATGAATGAGTTCGGCCTTCAGGTGTCTCGCCTGATCCGCGGGCATCCTGACCTTGCCAGAGACGAGGCGAGGTCTCGAATAGCAGAGCTGCAGACCAGGCATGGCAAGACGGCTCTCATCGCGATCGAGAATGCGCTCAGATATCATGCTGGCGCGTTTGCAAGAGGCGAAGTGCCGGTGTCAGCCTTGCTTGCCACGCTCAGCGTTGACGACGCTGGTGATCCTGCAACCGAACCGACCCCTTCGGTCGAGGTCGGCTTGGAACAAGACCCAGTGGCCTCGACCTATGGTCCCAGTGTTCGCTTTCCCTTACAGGTACGCTTTTTCCAGACCGAAGGAAAACGGCGCTCCGTTGATAATCTGGATGTCAAGGACCTCGGCACGGTCAGCGGAGAACCTGCGTCCGTCGCGCATGCCCTAAAGCCCGTCTTCGATGCGGATCGGAACTCAGGTCGTCCGATTGATGAGTGCAGGTACACTTTGGCCAAGAACATAACGACCACGAAGGAGATGAGTGTCTCGGCCGTTACAAAGAACATTCAGCGATGTCGCGAGGAACTGGCCGAGTTCTATGTTGCGGTGGAAGGTATTCCTCCAGCCGAGCCGCTGCTTATCCAGAGCCGCGGTCCGAAGGGCTATCGTCTCGATCCTACGATTCGGGTCATCACGTAGGAAGGCCCGGCCGCCGTCGAAGTCATTTCCCGTAAAATGTCATGATGCCAAAGCCGAAATGTCATGATGCGAGTTGCTGTCTACGCTTTTCCGGAAGGAAACCGCGCGAAGAATGTCATGAAGTCGTCCAGACCATGTCATCCCGTCGCTCCTGACTAAACGGCTGTTTTCGTGGGATTATCTCGCCAGTCTTGTGGTGGAGATTGTCCATGCGCCTTGATGAAGATCGGCAGTTTGTCGCGGAGGCTGATCTGGCTTCCAGGTACGGCAAGGCCGTCCGCACGCTCCAGCGCTGGCGGGCGAAGGGCTACGGGCCGACCTTCATGCGGATCGGCGGATCGATATTCTATCGGTTGGAAGACATCGAAGCGTTCGAAGCCCGCATGCGCCAAGGCGGGGGAGCGCAGTGATGGACGAGCTTCCCCAGATCGACCTCGAGGCCATCAAGACCTACAGCAACGTCGTGTTCGGGTATCTTGATGGCTACGTTCCTCTCCGCCTGATCGGTGAGAAGGGGACAGCCAATACCAAGGTGACGCAGGAGTTCCACTCACCCACCGTTCTCGCCGACAAGATTGCAAGGATGGCACCGCAGGCCGCGGCAAGGCGAGAAGCTGTCTATGTCGTGCCGTGCACGGTTGCCCAGCCAGGGCGCGCGAAAGAGGAGGACATTGTCGCCACGGGCGTTCTGGTGATCGACATCGACACAGGCGACACGGATGCGAAACGCGATCACCTGATCCGCTATCTCGGTACGCCCACGATGATCGTTGCATCGGGCGGGATCACCGACGAAGGGAATACCAAGTATCACCTCTACTGGCGCTTGAGCGAAGCGGCGGAAGGCGGCGACCTGAAAAGCGCCGTCCACCTTCGGTCCCTGATGGCCAGCAAGGTCGGGGGAGATGACAGCTTCGACAATGTGACCCAGCCGATCCGAGTGGCGGGCACAATCCATGGCAAGCATGGCGTTCTCGCGTCAGTTCGTCTGCTGAGCCACGTGCAGGTCGAGTATCACCTCGCTGATCTGGCTGCTGCCGTTGAAGCGATGCCGCCAATGGCAACGGCGAGTGCCAAGCACGACTACAACGATGCGAAGCCGCAGAGCAGGTCAGCGGAAGAATTGATGACCGCCTTCATTCGGGAAGGCGGGAAGGACGGCGAGACGCGGTACGCGGCATTGTCCAAGATCATTGGGCACTGGCTCCGGATGGTCCGTTGGGGTCGCGCAACGCTCGAAGAGGCCTGGATTGCCGTCCAGCAGCAGAACGCTGCGACGATCCAGCCCCCATGGCCCGAAGAACGCTTGCTGCGCGAGTTCCAGGCACTGTTGCGCGTCGATTGCGAAAACCACGGCCCGATGCCTGGTTACGGGGCCGAAGACGGAGAGGATGCGGCACCGGAGTTCAGTGACGACGCGCTCGTTCAGCTGTTCGTGCGCGAGTGCGGCCGGGACTGGATCTACGTTGCGATCTGGGGGCAATGGTTCCGCTGGACAAAGAACGTCTGGAAGCGCGACACCGTCGGGGCAGTAGTCCAGGCCGTTCGGCTCGCCTGTCGGGCCGTGGCGAACAAGAATAACAAATCCGCAGATCAGCGCCGCCTTGCCAGCACGAAGACGATCCTGGCCGTCGCGAAGCTTGCTGGTTCTGACCCTTCCATCGCGACTGACGTCGATCAGCTCGATCAGCATGTCATGCTTCTGAACACCCCCGACGGTGTTGTCGATCTCGAAACCGGCGCAATGGTTCCGCACGAACGCCGTCTCCTACTGACGCAGATCACAAGCGCCAGCCCGGGCGTCGGATGCCCCAACTGGATGAGCTTCCTTCAGACCATCACCGGGAGCGATGAGGGGTTGATGGCGTACCTGGCGCGGGTCGCTGGCTATTGCCTGACGGGCCAGACTAACGAGCAGGCCTTCTTCCTGCTTCACGGGTTGGGAGCAAACGGCAAGTCGGTCTTCCTGCAGACCCTTGCGCATGTCCTTCGTGACTACGCGGCGACCGCCGCCAGCGACACGTTCATCAGCCGCGGCGGGACCCGTCATCTGTCGGAAATTGCCGGGCTGCGTGGCGCCCGTATGGTGCTGATGTCCGAAACCGAGGCTGACGCGCAATGGGCGGAAGCGCGGATCAAGATGGTGACCGGCGGCGAAAAGCTTCGCGCGAACTTCATGTACAAGGACCACTTCGAGTTCACCCCACAGTTCAAGCTGCTAGTGGGAACGAACCACCGACCGGCGCTCGGCGAGGTTGGCGAGGCTATGCGGCGGCGTCTCCACCTCATCCCCTTCAATGTGACCATCCCGGAAGATCAGCGCGACCCGGACCTGGCCGAGAAGCTCAAGCTCGAAGCCAACGGCATCCTCGGGTGGATGCTCGCGGGCTGCCACGATCTGCAGCGGCTCGGTGGGTTGCGGCCGCCGCCCTGCGTCAGCTCGGCTGTGGAAGAGTACTTCTCCACCGAGGATCGCTTCGGACAGTGGATCGAAGAGTGCTGCGATGTTGGCACGACTTGCCGGGGGACGTCGAAGGCTCTGTTCGCATCCTGGTCGAGCTGGGCGCAGGACGCCGGGATTGATCCGAAGTCTGGCAGGTATCTTGGAGAGCAACTCCGCTCCCGCGGCTTCAGCGACGGAAAGGTCGGTCGCGACCGGGGATGGCACGGCATTGGGCTTCGCTCGGCCAGCCGAACGGAGGAGGACGAATGAACCCGCTCTCCCCCTTCCACATGACCCCCGCCGAGCGCCGCGCCGAGTTGTGCCGTATCCTCGCCCTCGGCCTGGTCCGCCTCCTGCAGCGCCAGTCAAGCGAACTATCCGACCGCACCGGAGAAAGTTCGCTACACTTCCCGCCCGACCGGAGCGGTCATGCAACCCGTGACAAACGGAGACCCGCATGACCACACATGATCCCATCCCGGCACGCCTCGCTGCGCTGAAGACCGCCACGACAGCTGATCTGAAGCAGCAATGGCGCGACCTCTTTGACAGGGAGCCACCGCCGTTCAACCGGCGCTACCTGGAAAGCCGCTTGGCCTACCGGATCCAGGAACTGGCCTATGGCGGACTGAAGCCGGAGACCATCCGGCGGCTGGAGCAGCTGGGCGAGGAACTCGACGGTGGCGACAGGAAGAAGCGCAGCATGCGCCTTGATCGCGATCGCCCGATCACCGGCACGCGGCTCCTGCGCGAGTGGCAGGGTGTGGAGCAGGTGGTCACGGTGACGAAGGACGGCTTCGAATGGCAGGGAAGGCCTTACAAGTCGCTCTCGGCCATCGCTCGCGCCATCACCGGCACCCGCTGGAACGGCTGGACCTTCTTCGGGCTGAAGAACCATCGGGGGCGGTCATGAACGCACAGACCAAACCCCTCGTCCGCAAGCTCCGCTGCGGTGTCTACACCCGGAAGTCCTCCGAAGAAGGTCTGGAGCAGGAGTTCAACAGCCTGCATGCCCAAAGGGAAGCCTGCGAGGCCTACATCGCCAGTCAGCGCTCCGAAGGCTGGGTGCTGGTCCGCGATCAGTACGACGACGGCGGGATCTCCGGCGGAACGCTGGAACGCCCGGGCCTGAAGCGGCTGATGGCGGATATCGACGACGGGCTGGTCGATGTGGTGGTGGTCTACAAGATCGACCGGCTCAGTCGCTCGCTGGCGGACTTCGCCAAGCTGGTCGAGGTGTTCGACCGGAACGGCGTGACATTCGTTTCGGTCACGCAATCCTTCAACACCACGACGTCCATGGGACGACTGACGCTGAACATCCTCCTCTCGTTCGCCCAGTTCGAGCGCGAAGTCACGGCCGAGCGCATCCGCGACAAGGTCGCTGCCTCCCGGCGCAAGGGCATGTGGATGGGCGGGGTGCCGCCCTACGGCTACCGGGTGGAGAACCGTAAGCTGCTGGTGGATCAGAAAGCGGCAGAACATGTGCGCTGGATCTTCGCCCGCTTCATCGAGATCGGCTCCTGCACGATCCTGGCGCGCGAGGTCGAGGCCAGGGGTCTGCGCACGTCCCGTGGCAACCGGATCGACAAGAAGTACCTCTACCGGATGCTGTCGAACCGCGCCTACATCGGCGAGGCGGTCCACAAGGGCGCGAGCTATCCCGGTGAACACGATGCGATCATCGACCGTGCACTCTGGGACAAGATTCACCTGATCCTGAAGGAGAGCCCTCGTGCAAGGGGAACTCGCACGAGGGCCCAGACGCCTGCACTTCTCAAGGGCCTCGTCTTTGACCCTGATGGTGCTGCCTTCTCCCCAACACACACTCGAAAACTCGGGAGGCTCTACCGGTACTACGTTAGTCAGACAGTCTTGAAGTTCGGTAAAGGCGCGTGCCCGATCGGGCGGGTACCCGCGGGGGATCTGGAAGCTGCAGTCATCAACCAACTGCGGGCAGTGTTCCGACAGCCGGAGACCATCGCTGGGACGTGGAAGGCCGCGCGGGCGCATGACACCACCATCACCGAGGCGGATGCGACGGCCGCACTGCAGCGGCTCGACCCGTTGTGGGACGAGTTGTTTCCCGCCGAGCAGGCACGGATCGTTGGGCTGCTGGTCGAGAGGGTGGATATCGGCATTGACGGCTTGAACGTCCGGCTGCGTGTGGAGGGCCTTGGCGGCCTCGCGCGTGAGCTGCTGGCAGGTGGTCAAGGCAAGGCGGCTTGAATATGGGAAACGTTCACCATCAGCTAACCATTCTGAGGTCTACTCAACCGTGGCGCGAGTCGCCCAATAATGACATCAACTTACTTCCGAACTCCCCACCGCTCACGTCTCGCTCAAAGAATACGACCAACAGAAAAGCACAAACAGGCATCTGCAAGCATTCATTTAGTACCGAACGGTGGCCAGCATGAAGGTCACCAGAAGGCACACAGCGAATCCCGACACCATCTCCATCCGGATCCCATTCCGCCTTGCCAAACGCGGTGGTCGGAAGGAAATGCAGCTGCCCGAGGACGCACCTAGGCCGCACCGGACTGACAGCACGCTCATCAAGGCACTTATGCGCGCCTTTCGATGGAAGCGCATGCTGGACTCGGGCGAATATGCCTCCATCGCAGAACTGGCCGAGCATGAAGGGATCGCGCCTTCCTACATGCTCCGAGTTCTCCGTCTTACCCTGCTCGCGCCAGACATTGTCGAGGCCATTCTGGACGGGAAGCAGGGGCCTGAGGTGACGCTGGCCAAACTGCTGGAGGCAACGCCTACGGATTGGTCCCTCAATGCTTGGACGGCCCGCTAACGGCCCGTAGCCGCCCTTCGGAAGGCCAGCAGGCCAGATCACGGCTCCCCCAAAATCTAGACGCTCAATCTTGCCGAAGCAAATTACTTGCCGAGAATCTCGCAAGCGGGAAGTTTTTCTGGTAGCTTGGTGTCGACGAAACCATTACACGGCACGCCTGCCAAGGTTTACGAGTGCATCACCTAGATGGTGCCGTCAAAGAGAACAGCTGGCGGGATCACGCGCGTCTGCAAAGACCACCGTAGCTGGTTGGTTTCTAAGCCAGCGGGTGGCGTCAGCACATAGGAACCGCCGCTCGGCGACGAGCAAAAGACCCGGTCGCCCCAATGCAGCGCGCAAAACACAGATCGCTACGCGCGCCTCTGGCGGCAAAGTCCGTGCCCCTTCGGTGAGGCGGTCGTGCAATCCACCCGCCCGGTCGAGCAAAGCCAAGAGGCCTGAATTGTCCAGTCGGGCGAGGATCGCTTCATCACTCGGTCTGTCGGACAAGCCGAGCGTGAGGGCCCGCCGCATACTGCCTTTCAGGACGATGGGATGGGTATCGATCCGAAAGACGCTGCGGCGCAGGCTGCCCGGCGTCAGGTCCTGAACGGGCGTGTCATTCAGCCTGATCTCGCCAGAGATGACCTGCCCCAGGCCAGTGATCGCCCGAAACAAGCTGTCGGCATTTGTCCCAGCGGGCAGCTCGGCCGTGTCGCCTGGAGCAATAAACAGCGAAACGACCGTGCCACCGCCGGTATCGACATCGCGCAATTCAAGCCCAAGCGCGCCTGAAGACAGCTTCATGCTGCTGGCACCATCTGTTGCAGCCGGTTTCCCAGTTGGACGTGCCAATGCGGATACCAACTTGGCGTGCGCCGCGCGAAACGCCCCTGCCCGGTCGGTCACACCCATCAGATCGCGCAAGGGACGCGCAGTCAGGGCAAGAATAGCAAGGCCCGCAGCGATGTTGCCCGTCGGCAGGCCCGTTGCCGCACCCGACCAGATCAAGACGGCAGCGGCCAGGCCGGACAGCGCATCCGGCAACGCATGCATCGCCTCGCCCCGTGTGACCCGCACCTGCGAGGCCCGCATCAGCTGCGCCGCCCGGAGCCGGATCAACCGAAGTTCCAGGCCCCGGCGGCCAAGCGCGGCCAGTTCGGGCGCAATCGGCAGCCTTTCGGCCATGTCTGCGGCCAACAGCGCCCGCCGCGCCCGCACTCCTCGATGGGCCCGCATCAACCCCGACGCACCGACAAGCAGAGCCGTTAGGGACAGCAAAGCCAAAACCAAGCCGATCAGCCCGAAGGTCGGATCCAGCACGAAGAGTATGATCACCATCGCTGGTGCCATCACCGCGCCCTCGACCAGCATGGGTAGACCACGCGCTGGCCAGTCCTTCAGTGCCGTCAGGTCACCCACAAAGCGCAGCGTCAGATATCCGACGCGGCGTGCAGCCAAATCGGCAGGGGCCATCCGGCTGGCGTGATCGAAGAGTGCAAGGCGCACATTGCAGGCGTAGTCTTGCCCAAGTTGTTCCCCAAGGCGGCGGAACAAAACCCGGACTATCGCGATGAACAGGCCCGATCCCGCCAATGCGCCCAACGCCAGAACCGGCAGGGCGCTACCCTCATCCATCGCGATGAACAGCCACCGTGTGGCAAAGGCAGCCAGTGCGGCGGCCGATGCCTGCGATACTGCGATCACGATCAGCATGGCGATAAGTCGGCCTCGCTCTCGTGTTGCGATTTTTGGCGGTGTCATGCCGCGACCGCTTTGCGGGCCGGGACGCCGACCAGCGTTGCAATCCGGTTTGCCTCTGCCGGGTCCTGAAGCTGGCCGCGGCGCAGGACTTCGACCGCGGTGGCGGCCTGTGCCTCAAGCGCGGCCATGGGCGAGCAGCTGACGATCCCGGTCAGGGCAACCGGGCTCAGGCCGTGGCGGGCAAGTTCGGCCACGCCGCCTGCGGCGGCCAGGGCGTCACCGCAAGCGAAGATAACCCCGGCGAGGCCGCTGCGAAACTCCGGGTCGGCGATCAGGGCGGCGGTCTCACGCTGGAAGAGGCCGTCGGCCACCTCCATCACCACGACCTCGGCCCCGGCCTGTTCAGCCTGCCACAGCAGATCGGCGATCCCGGCCTTGATGCGCGTCAAGGGTTCCAGGAAGGTCGTCACCATCCCCGCATCCGTGAAGTCGGCGACGATATGTGCGCCGGTATCGATATATTCGTTGTAGTCCCCGAACGAGCCGGTGCCGGTCGCCTTGATCGTGGACACGCGCCAGCCGGCCGTGGTCAGCCCCAGCGACAGGGCTACCGTCGCCGTGGTCTTGCCCGAGTTCATCGACGCACCCAGCACTGCAATGACCGGCAGGCTGCTTCTGCCAGAAGCCTTCGGGATTGCAAACTCGCCCACATTAATCACCGCACCTTTCGTGTTGGTGATCCGGCCCAAGGGCTGCACGCGGGTGGGCGGCTTAATGCGGTCATTCCGGCTGACCATCTGGCCAAGGCAGCCGCCTCCGGCCAGCATGTCGCAGCCTTCAGGGTCAATCTTGGCCACGCCCTCGAACTGGTCGGGGGCATAGCGGGCACCGCAAGGCATCACGATCAGATCCCCTGGATATAGGGTGGACGGACGCCCTGCAGGAAGCTGGATGCGCGGATGTTGGCTGACCGTGATGATCCGTCCAAGGATAAGGTCACCGGGGCGGGCGGCAACAAAGTTCGAGTCAAGGCCATGAGCCAGGCTTTGATCAACCCGCCGGGTCGAGAAGGCCCATTTGGCGGCCTGAAGCATTTGCGGCGTGATGGGCGACATGAGGATTCTCCGTTGTGTTTGGGTCAGGACAAGACGAGATGGGCAAGATCGGCCTTTTCCGCGCATTGCGAAAAGTCGTGGCCACAGCCGGCAAGAAGGGTCAGTTGTGCATCAGCCGTCCCTTGAAGCCGGGCGGCACGGCCAAAATGTTCGACGTAGCTGGCTGCCCGGGCCAGTCGATGGACCCCCTGGATGGCGTCCAGATCGGGTGCCTTGCGCATGGCGGCGTCACGCTGGGTATCCTCGGTTCCGACGTAGACGCGCAAGGGAATGCGCAGGAACTGTTCCAGCTGCGCCACTTTGGCGCTGCGAAAGTTCGGGTCATCGCTAGGCAGCCTTGCGGGTTCGCGCAAACCGGCCGGATAGGCCAACGACGTGTCGGGCAGGCAGTACCAGCCCGCCGCACCCAAGTGCAGCCGCGAGACTTGCTGCGGGTAAAGCATGGCAAAGCGGTGGGCCAGTTGTGCGCCGCCCGAATACCCGAAAAGCTCGATCTTGGGCGCGGTGCAGATGCCGCTGTCGCGCAGAACCTGTTTGAGCGCCAGTAGGGATCTGTCGGGCCGGGCGACCCCGATCCGCTGAAAGATCTTCCAGTCCCGCTCGTGGAAATGCGGAACGATCAGGATGCGTCCCGCGTGCATCGCAGGGCGCTCGAATGCCTTGAACAGTGCATCCACATCGCGCGAAATGCCATGCAGCGCCAAGAGCGGCGGCTGATCAGCTTCGGCCCCTTCCGGAACCATGATTTGGGCAGAAAGCTTGCCCTCCGGCGTTTTCAGCACGATCTTGGTGACAGATCGCTTCGAGTCGGTGCGCGTTTGCCCGTGAAAAGGCATCTCTCTGAAATCCGCGGCACATGCCTTGTTCATTTGGATGGTTCCCTCTGCGATCTGGCCAGTTGACATAGGAATAACGGGTGCAGTCGGCAGTTATTCCGTCAGCGTGGCAAAATCTCTCAGCTCGGACGTCGTGGATCTGCCCGCGAAGAACCGTTTGCACCTTGGCGGATCAAAATGCGAAGTCAGCAAGATGGTTACCTCCGACCCGCCTTAGCCTGCGCACAGCAGTTTGTAAGAGTGTCGCGGCTGTCAGTAAGGATGAGTGAAAGCTAACTTTCACCCTTATTATGCGGCAGAATTCACTCTGGCATTGACGTCCTTCGGGGCCGGACAAAGGATGTCTCAGCGTCGGCGTGGAACGACCGCTTCCCGCCGAAAGCAGTCACGCGCCTACTTCGGCCTGAGTAGGGAAGTGGCGTGCCACAGCAGAGGGGGGAAGACCGTGGCACGCCAAGAGTAGGTCGACAGCAATCCTACACTCCCGGTGTCACCTTGCCGCGCCGTTCAGTCGAGTTCATGTCGCGCCAGTGGCAGCTTCGTGGTCTGGAGACGGTTTCCCCAGACAATTCGTTTGCAACTGCCACCATAATCGAAGCGCCAGCAGTTCCCAGGCCTAAGTACTGTTTATTGGACGGCCGCAATCGGATTTCAGGGTGGAGTGATTCGCCAGAGCACAACCATAGGTTACTTGCGCTCGGCCGGCTGCCCTTTCAGCATGATGATATAGCGCCGTACCTCACCACAATATGCGGTGTTTGTGCCATTTTGTTCTCATGCGAGGCTCGGGTCGACGTGGTTAACTGAATGTGGATTGTTGCCTCGTTTGACGCGCTTAACGCTCTGTTAAGGGGCAGGGCATAACGTTGTCGAAAGTTCATCGAATCTGAGGTCCAACATGCATCCCAATGAGATGAAGAACTCCGCCCTCGTCGCCGCAGCCAAGGCTGAGCAGAATGGCTTTGTAGAGACGGCAAAAGCGTTCCTGCTGCTCGCTGATGTCTGCTCCGGGGACGCTCGAGAACTCGCGCATGACGTCCTTGGAGGTCGCACGGCTGAAGCTCAGAGAACTCCCACAGGTAGAGTACGGCTATCTTTGGTATCGCATTAAGGGTGCGTTAACCAACCTTTGCTCTTCTCTGGGACATTGAGTTCCCGGAGTTGAAGCAAGATGAGTACCTGGCAGCAAGACGCCAATGACCTGTTTCGCGAAGCAAGAGCCCGAGCGACAGAAACCTCCAACATCGCACTGCACCAGGCCTGCGGCCGTGCCATTGAAGCGATGGTTGCTGAAGGTGGGTCCGTACCAGAGGACCTAAGGATCTATGCGCGCACGGTCCGTATCCTTCATGGAATCCCGACATCACGCGCCGTTTCAACGGTTGCCGATGCTTATGTGGGGCAATGAGATGCTCGAAGCTTTTCACATCCTTAATCACCTGTACTTTCTCACCCTTGTGGGCTCGCTGCTCTCGATGCTCACACTGCGGATTCTGACTGGATCTTCCACCCAGCAGATCAATCTGAGCGCCGAGTACCGGACTGCTGCCGAGCGCGCGGCCCGGAACTGTCTCAATGCCCGGGCTGTGGCTTTGTCTCTGGAGAGCACCATCGCGAGGCGGCCTCAGACCGCCCACGGCGGAAACATCGTCCCGATCCATGATCCGAGCCTACTGATCCGGCCGACGGTCGAAGAAGCCGATCAACTCATGCGGACCCTTTCGGCCCTTCCGAAGCGCTGCTCGGAAATGCGGGCTTTCCAACTCCGCCGCAACCTTCGGAAACTCAAGCAGGTCGAGCGCGAGAGCGTGAAGCTGCTCGCCAGACTTGAAACTGCCAATCGGTGGTGCGCGACTTGAGCAAAGAAGCCTGGCGTCATTGACCTTCAGATCAGTATCAAGGATGGCGGCAGCTTCGATTGACGTCAGATCGCCATTGACTCCGGCGCTTTGCCTGCCTCGATTGCAGCCGTAAACCAGCCGGGTTTCCGGCCACGACCAGACCACGTAACTTCCGGATTCTCCGGGTGGCGGTACTTCGCCGCACCGGATCCTGCTCGGGCTTTACGGGTCTTTACACCAGTCAGTTCTGCCAGGCTGTACCCAAGTGCCTTGGCATGCTCTTCCAGAGCGCTTAGCGCCTCCACCTTCTTCCTGTTGCCGAAGTCAGCGATTGCCTTGGCAACATCCTTTTGCAGGGATTTCAGCTCGGAGAGAGAGAGAGCTTTTTGAGATTGACTACAGCCATCTTCGGTACCTCTTTCTTGGGTGGCGGGACGCTAGATCGGAGAACTCCCAATCGCAAGACGCAAATGGATCGACTTCAGGACAACAAGTCGTACTAGAGGTTTTGATACCGGTTCCATTCGCTGTCTCGGCCCTCTCATCGAAGTCATTCGGCCGCGATCATCAAAATCAATAAATTTCAATATGGTAGAAGCTGAACACCAATTCGGCGCAGTCATGAGGTCCGGAGAATATTGACCCTTAGAGACCGTTTCCGAGCCGCTTGGCGACGAGGCTAGTGCTCAGCCCCTCCCGCATAACCCTTGAAAACAACGCAAAAATCCGACCGTGGCGAGATCAAGAGAACGCTTTCGCTAGGGCAAGTGGCGGAAGCGGTGGGATTCGAACCCACGGTGGGGTTCCCCCCACGCTGGTTTTCAAGACCAGAGCCTTAAACCACTCGGCCACACTTCCACGCTTTCCCGGCGTTCGTCCGGGTCGGCGAGATGGGCATATCCGGCACGCTACGATTCTGAAAGGCCATCACATGCGCATCTGGTGGCGATTTCCGCTGATCGTGAGTGGGCAGACACGCCTCTGCCCTTCCCACCGCTTGCGCAAGTCGGTATGCTGACCACCAGATTGAGGCGTACCATGTGGCAAGACAGCGAAATATGCTGTGGGCAGCAAGGCCCGGACCACATGGAGATCATGTGACAAGCGCAGCGAACAGACTGCGCGATATCGAGGGCGGAAGATGGCACGAGCGGGGCTTCGTTTCACGATTGTCGGTCTGGCGGCGGCCGGCCTCTTGATGGGCTGCGTCGAAGGCGGCGGCACCAACGGGGCAGGGGATGGCAGCGGGATCGCGTCTGCCCCGGCCTCGACGAAGAAGGGCGCCGCCCGCGACGTCGAGGCGCCCGAGGTCTTCCAGGCGACCGACAGTGCGCTGTGGGACGGGCGGCCGTCGCTCGGCGGTATCTGGGTTGCGGCCCCCGAAGTGACCAACCCCGAACGCGTGCTGATCTTCAACCCGGCGACCGGCAAGTCCGTCACCGGCGCGCTGTTCAAGCGGGAACGGGAAAACCCTGGGCCGCGGCTGCAGCTGTCGTCGGATGCGGCCGAGGCGCTGGGCATTCTTGCCGGGCAGCCGACCGAGATCCAGGTGACCGCGCTCCGCAAGGTCGAGGAAGAGGCCCCGGCCGAACCTGCTGCCAATGGGGCCGCGACCGCAGATGCCGCTGCGGCAGCCCCTGCTGATCCCGCCAAGGCGGGCGAGGGTGAGGCAGCAGCGATTGCTTCCGCGGCGCTGGCCGCAGTGGACGCCGAGAAACCAGCCGCCGATCCCGCAGCGGCAGAAGCAAATCCGGGTGATGCGGTGGCCGAGGGTGCGGACGTGGCCGCTGCCGCCGCTGCTGCTGGAACGGCTGCCGTCGTTGACGAAAAGCCCAAGCGCAAGACCTGGAAGGAGCGCCGCGCCGAGGCCAAGGCCGCGCGGGAGGCGAAGAAACGCGCCGCCGAAGAAGCCAAGGCCGCTGCCGCCGCCGCCGAGGCAGGCGCAGCCATTGTTCCCGAAGGCGAGGCTCCGACCGCGACCGCCGAAACGGTTGCCGTGGCACCGATCGAATCCGCCCCGCTTGACGCGCGCGACCCCGCCGCCGTGGCAGCCAAGCCCAGCAAGCGCAAGACCGTGGGCCAGGACCCGGCCCCGGCAGCAGCCGCCGAAGCCCCTGCCGAAGGTGCCGCCGCTGCGGTCGCGGCCGGACCGGTGCGTCCGATCCAGGTTGCCTCGTTCTCGAAGGAGGACAACGCCAAGCGCGCCGCCGAAGCCTTGGCCAAGATCGGCGTGACGGCGACACCGCAGAAATCCGAAAAGGGTGGCAAGGCCGTCTGGGGCGTCATCGTCCGGGGCGACGAGGCCATGCTGAAGAAGATCAAGGACGCCGGGTTCGCCGACGCCTTTTTCCTGAAATGACCGTGGGAAGGCCCCGATGCTGAAGCTGTTCCGTCCTGTCCTGATCGCGCTGGCGATGGTGCTGGCCGCCCTTCCGGCCCGCGCCTTCGAGACGGAAGCTACCGCGGCCTGGGTCTACGACATGACAACGGGCACCGTCCTGATGGACAAGAACGCCGACGAGCCCTTGCCCCCGGCCTCGATGTCCAAGCTGATGACGATCAACATGCTGTTCGAGGCGCTGAAGGACGGACGGGTGACGATGGAGACGCAGTTCTCGGTTTCGGCCCGGGCGAAGGCGATGGGCGGCTCGACCATGTTCCTGCAGGAAACCGACCGGCCGACCGTCAACGAACTGATCCACGGCATGATCGTCAACTCGGGCAACGATGCCTGCGTTGTGGTCGCCGAAGGCCTTGCCGGAACCGAGGAAGCCTTTTCGGCCCAGATGACCGAACGCGCCAAGGCGCTGGGAATGACGAATTCGGTCTTCATGAATTCCAGCGGGTGGCCCGATCCTGAACATCGCATGTCGATGCGCGACCTTGGCATCCTGGCGCAGCACCTGATTGTCGATTTCCCGGAATACTACCCGATCTTCGCCGAGACCGAGTTCAACTACAAGGACCGCGCCCCCGCCAACGCGCGCAACCGCAACCCGCTTCTGGAGCTTGGTGTCGGCGCCGACGGCCTGAAGACCGGCCACACCTCCGAGGCGGGCTATGGCCTGGTCGGGTCAGCCAAGCAGGGCGACCGGCGGGTGATCTTCGTCATCACCGGCCTGCCCTCGGACGAAGCGCGCGCCGAAGAGGCCGAGCGCATCGTCTCCTGGGCGTTCCGGCAGTTTTCGGAAAAGACGGTGGCGAAGGCTGGCGTTCGGGTGGCGGAGGCTGAGGTCCATCTCGGCGCGGCTGAGACTGTCGGCCTAGTTCCTGCGGAGGACGTGCGGCTTCTGGTGCCCGCGCTGGTGCAGGACAGCGTGACCGCGGAAGTGGTCTACCACGGCCCGCTGATCGCCCCGGTGGTCAAAGGCGCGGCGGTGGCCGAACTGATCGTCCATGCGCCCGATCTGCCGGATCGCCGGGTGCCTCTGGTTGCCGAAGCCGACGTCGGCAAGGCCGGTTTCGTCAAGCGGCTTACCACGGCGGCCTCGGCGCTTTATGACCGCTATCTCGGGGCTCCGGCCAGCTGAATGGCCGGACTTTTCGTTTCCCTGGAAGGCATTGACGGTTCCGGAAAGTCCACCCAGGGCCGCCGTCTGGCCGAAACCCTGCGGTCCCGCGGTCACACCGTCACCCTCACGCGCGAACCCGGCGGCAGTCCGGGGGCCGAGGAGATCCGCCGCCTGGTCCTGGAAGGCGATGTCGACCGCTGGTCGGCGGAAACCGAGATCCTCCTGTTCACCGCAGCCCGCCGCGATCATCTGGAAAAGACCATCCGCCCGGCGCTGGACCGGGGAGAGATCGTCATTTCCGACCGCTTCGCCGATTCGACCCGCATCTTCCAGGGCATCACCCGGGGCGACCTCTCCGACACGGTTGACCGGCTGCATGCCCTGATGATCGGCATCGAACCCGACGTGACGCTGCTTTTCGACCTTGACCCCGCGGTCGGCCTGTCGCGCGCACACGCCCGCGCCGGGTCCGAACTGCGGTTCGAGGACATGGGCCTCGCCTTCCAGGCAAAGGCCCGCGCCGGGTTCCTGGCGCTCGCCGCCCGTCATCCCCGCTTTCGGGTGATCGACGCCGATGGTGACGCCGATACGGTCGCCGCACGTGTCCTCGCGACACTCGAGCCGCAACTGCCACTGGTCTGACCCAGGCGCCCTCTGCCCAAAAGTTGTGCAACTGTTCACCTGTCGGGCGCATTCCCGTGGCGAGGGGCTTTTCCAGCCGCGCGGGCTCTGCTCTAGTCGGGACAGGACCAGCAGGGGGAATGGGTGGGCCAATTCAACGAGATGTACCAGGGGACCCAGGTCCGCACGCCCTATGCGCGGCTGCAGGATTGGGTCGCCACCATGCCCGAGGAACTGCGCAGCCTGAAGCAGGCCGAGGCCGAGGCCCTGTTCCGCCGCATCGGCATCACCTTCGCGGTCTATGGCGAGGGCGGCGACCCTGACCGGCTGATCCCCTTCGACATGTTTCCCCGCGTCTTCTCCGGGTCGGAGTGGGCGAAACTGGAACGCGGCATCAAGCAGCGCGCCCGCGCCTTGAACGCCTTCCTGGTCGACGTCTACGGCCGGGGCGAGATCATCCGCGCAGGCCGCATCCCGGCACGCCTCGTCTATCAGAACGAGGCCTACGAGAAGGCCGTCACCGGCTTCGTCCCGCCGAAAGGCGTCTACTCTCACATCGTCGGCGTCGACATCGTCCGCACCGGGCCCGATGAATTCTACGTCCTGGAAGACAACTGCCGCACGCCCTCAGGGGTCAGCTACATGCTGGAATCCCGCGAGATCATGATGCGGATGTTCCCCGACCTCTTCCGCGAAAACCGGATCGAGCCGGTCGACACCTACTCCGAAAAACTCCGCCGCACCCTGTCCAGCGTGGCCCCCGCCAAGTGCAAGGGCGAGCCCACGGTGGTCATCCTGACCCCCGGTCACTTCAACAGCGCATACTACGAACACTCGCTGCTGGCCGACCTGATGGGGGTGGAGCTGGTGGAAGGGCAGGACCTCTTCGTCGACGGCGAATACGTCTACATGCGCACCACTGAAGGCCCCCAGCGGGTAGATGTCATCTACCGCCGCATCGACGATGCCTATCTCGACCCCCTCTGCTTCCGGCCCGACTCCATGCTGGGCATCCCCGGCCTGATGGACGTCTACCGCTCGGGCGGCGTGTCGATCTGCTCGGCGCCCGGGGCAGGGGTGGCCGACGACAAGGCGGTCTACACCTATGTCCCGGACATGGTCCGCTTCTATCTGGGAGAGGAGCCGATCCTGCAGAATGTTCCCACCTGGCAATGCGGTCGGGAGGATGACCTGAAACACGTCCTGGCAAACCTGCCCGACTTGGTGGTGAAAGAGGTCCACGGGTCGGGCGGCTATGGCATGCTCGTCGGCCCCAAATCCTCCAAGGACGAGATCGAACGCTTCCGGGCGAAGCTAACCGAGGACCCCGGAAACTACATAGCCCAGCCGACGCTGGCCCTGTCCACCGTGCCGACCTTTGTCGAGGAAGGCGTCGCCCCACGCCACGTCGACCTGCGGCCCTATTGCCTGGTGGGCGAGCGGATCGAACTTGTCCCCGGCGGGTTGACCCGGGTCGCGCTGAAGGAGGGCTCACTGGTGGTGAACTCGTCGCAGGGCGGCGGGGTCAAGGATACCTGGGTGCTGGCGGAATGACAGGGGTCCCACAATTCTTCTGCGAAGAATTGCGATTTTTCGCAGAAAAATCGTCCACTTCCGGGCGAAAGTTCATGCAATGCTAAGCCGCACCGCCGACAACCTCTACTGGATCGCCCGCTATATGGAGCGTGCTGACACTGTCGCGCGTCTTCTGGAAGTCGGGTCCCGTATCAGTCTTCTCCCTTCGGCGCAGGGCTACCGCAGCGAATGGGACAGCCTGTTGCAGGCGACCGGCATGGCCCATGCCTTTGCGGCAAAGTACGGCGACCCGGTGCAGCGCAACATCGAAAGCTTCCTGTTCTTCGACCGCGACAACCCGTCCTCCATCGCCTCCTGCATCACCGCCGCGCGGGAAAACGGTCGCATCGTCCGCACCGCGCTGACGACGCAGGTCTGGGATGCGCTGAACACCGCCTTCCAGGAACTGAAGCAGCTGGAACGCGAAGAGCGGTCAAAGCTGGAACTGTCGCGCCTGACCGACTGGACCATGCGGCATGCGGCCATGCTGCGGGGCGCGATCGATGCGACGCTTCTGCGCGACGACGGGTTCAACTTCCTGAACATCGGCTACTACTTGGAACGCGGCGACAACACCGCCCGCCTGATGGACGTGAAGTACTACGTTCTTCTGCCCCGGATCGATTTCGTGGGCTCGGGCCTCGACAACTACCAGTGGACCACGCTTCTGCGCGCGATGGGGGCGCAGCGGGCGTTCCACTGGGCCTATGGCGGCGATGTCACCGCGATGAAGATCGCCGACTTCCTGATCCGCAACCCGCAGTCGCCGCGATCGCTCGCGACCTGCACAGCGGGGCTTCTGAACCACCTGACTCGGGTCGCCAAGGCCTATGGCCGCGAGACCGAGGCTCAGGACAAGGCCCGAAGCCTGGCCGGCGGGATCGAGGCGGCCACGGTCGAGGCGATCTTCGACGAAGGCCTGCACGAATTCCTGACCCGCTACATCGCCGATGCGGCCCAGCTCGCCAATGCGATCCACGATGCCTATCTCAGCGGAGAGATGCGCTGATGCGCCTGACTGTCGATCACGTGACCCGCTACCGCTATGACGCGCCCGTCCGGTCCGTCGTGCAAAGCCATCGCCTGGCGCCTTCGGCGTTCGCCGGGCAGAAGGTGATCGACTGGGACGTGACGGTCGAGGGCGGCGTGAAGGGCGCGCGGCACCGCGACGGGGCAGGGGACCTGATCCAGGGCTGGACCATCGCCGGGCCGGTGTCGGATGTCACCGTCCAGGTCCGCGGCACGGTGGAGACCGAGGACCTGGCGGGCGTCCTGCGCGGCCACCGCGAAACCGTCGCGCCGGACTGCTACCTGCGGGAAACCTTGCCCACGCGGATCGACGTCGCCTTGTCCGAACTGGCCGCGGCGGCCTCGGGCGCGGATACCCTGGCGCTCGCTCACGCCCTGTCTGCCAGCGTGTCGGATGCCATCGCCTACCGCCCGGGCGTCACCCATGCGCATACCACGGCGGCCGAGGCGCTGGCCTTGGGCGAAGGTGTCTGCCAAGACCATGCCCATGCCCTGATTGCCATTGCGCGCCAGCGCGGCATCCCGGCCCGCTATGTCTCGGGCTATCTCTTTGCCACCGAGGACGGCACCCCGCACGAAGCCGCTCACGCCTGGGCGGAGCTTCATGTCCCCGGCCTTGGCTGGGTCGGCTTCGACGCCGCGAACCGTTGCTGCCCCGATGCCCGCTACATCCGCCTCGGCTCCGGTTTTGACGCGCAGGACGCCGCCCCGATCCGCGGCATCGCGCGCGGTGGGGCGGGCGAGGCGATGGATGTGACGGTTGCGGTCCAGCAGACGGCCCAATAGGCTCCACTGCGGAATCGGGGACAAAGAATGACGTACTGCGTGGGCCTCCTCTTGAACGAAGGCATGGTGCTGCTGTCGGACACGCGCACCAATGCCGGGCTCGACAACATCTCGACCTACCGCAAGATGTTCACCTTCGAGGACCCGGGCGAACGCGTCATCGTCATCATGACCGCCGGAAGCCTGTCGGTGACCCAGACCACCATCGCCCAGCTGCGTGAAGCGATCGAGGACCCCGAGGCCGCGCCAGAAACCAGTATCATGCTGGCGCCGACACTGCTCAAGGTGGCCGAGATCGTCGGCAACAAGCTGGCCCAGGTCCGGGGCGAGATCGACCACAAGCTTTCCGCCGCGCAAGGGGCAAGCGCCAGCATGATCGTGGCAGGCCAGCGCAAGGGCGGGGCGATGCGGATGTTCCTCATCTATCCCGAGGGCAACTTCATCGAGGCGACCGAGGACGCCCCCTTCCTCCAGATCGGCGAGCACAAGTACGGCAAGCCGATTCTCGACCGGGTCGTGAAGCCTTCGACCAGCCTGGCCGACGCGCAAAAGGCCGTGCTTTTGTCGATGGACTCGACGCTGCGGTCGAACCTGTCGGTGGGCATGCCGCTAGACCTGGCGGTGATCGAACGCGACGCCTGCAAGGTGACCTTGCGCCGCCGGATCGAGGCCGGGGACCCCCAGTTCCGCGCCATGTCCGAAGCCTGGTCGAACGCGCTGCGCGACGGGTTCGCGAAGATCACGATCTGACGGCTACAGCGCCTGTCCGGCGGCCCAGCCGCTCGACCAGGCCCATTGGAAGTTGTAGCCGCCCAGCCAGCCGGTGACGTCGACGACCTCGCCGATGAAGTAGAGGCCCGGCACGCCCTTCGCCTCCATCGTCCGCCCGTCCAGCGCCCGCGTGTCGACGCCGCCCAGCGTGACCTCGGCGGTCCGATAGCCTTCGGACCCCACCGGGACCAGTCGCCAGCCGTTGATGTTGGCGGCAACCCGGTCCAGCACCGCGCCGGGCAGCTCGGCCATCACGCCAGTCGCCCCCGCCGCCTCCTCCAGATGCCGCGCCAATCGTTCCGGCAGCCAGCGCCCAAGTGCCGTCCGCAGAGCCGACTTCCCTTGCGCCGCCTTTGCCGCCCGCAGGCCTGCCGCCATGTCCTGACCGGGCACGAGGTCCACCAGGATCGGATCGCCCTCGCGCCAATAGGACGACACCTGCAGGATCGCCGGTCCCGACAGCCCGCGATGAGTGAACAGGATCGCCTCGTCGACCCCCGTTTTCCCCGCGCTGACCCGAGCATTGACCGACACGCCGGCCAGGGGTCGCATCCAGGCCAGCTCCTGTTCCGCAAAGGTCAGCGGCACCAGGGCAGGGCGCGTTTCCACCACCGGCAGGCCGAACTCCTCGGCCAGCCGGTAGCCGAACCCCGTCGCCCCCATCTTCGGGATCGACTTGCCACCCGTCGCCACCACCACCGCCTTGGTCCGCTCCGGCCCCCGCGCGGTCTCGACCGTGAACCCCGACGCCTCACGCCGCACCGCGCCCACCGCACAGTCAAGCCACAGCGTTACCCCCGCCTGCTCCATGTCGCGGACCAGCATCGCCACGACCTGCGTCGCCGACCCGTCGCAGAACAGCTGCCCCAGCGTCTTTTCGTGCCAGGCGATCCCCGCCGCATCGATCCGCGCAATGAAATCCCACTGCGTGAACCGCTTCAGCGCCGACAGGGCAAAGCGCGGGTTCTGCGACAGGAACCGCTCTGGCGCTATGCCGAGGTTGGTGAAGTTGCACCGCCCGCCGCCCGAGATGCGGATCTTCTCGCCCGGGGCCTTGGCGTGATCGATGACCAGCACGCGGCGGCCCCGCCGCCCCGCCTCGATCGCCGCCATCATGCCGGCGGCGCCTGCGCCCAGAATGATCGCGTCCCATGCCATGCCCTGTCCTAGCCGCGCCGCCCTCACCCGGCAAGCCGCGAAACGCGACGGAAATTTTCGGCACTGGGGCCTTGCACGCCCCCATCCCCTTCGCTAAACACCCCGGCACGGTTGGGGCGTCGCCAAGTGGTAAGGCAGCGGTTTTTGGTACCGCCATACCTAGGTTCGAATCCTAGCGCCCCAGCCAACCACTCTCTTCGTTCGTGGCGTCAACCTTTCCTGCAACGAGATTGCTGGCGAGGCAGAGCGGCTGCCCCAGGGGATGCCCCTCTGTGCTTTGGCAAAGGATTCCGGTTGGCTTCGCCGTAGTCCCGGGGGGATCTGCCATCTGACTTACCGCTAAAGGGAGTCTTAGCTTCGAGCGACGCGTTTACCTTTGCGTAACATAATTGAACCCATCATGAACGGCGAGTTTTCTGCCTGTTCATGTTCGATTTTGCATAGTTAAGACAGTGGTGGCTTGCATCACGTCATGAGGAACCAACATTAGGGGAATATCAATTGCATCAGTCGAGTTTGGTGGTCTGGCTCGGAAACTCCGAAAAGACCAAAGAGCGTGGTTCGCCGAGTATGCACCTTGCTAAGGGTCGCCCAGGCCTGGATCGGCAGGAAGGTGCAAATGCTAGGCGCACGGACCAAGACGCCTACCAAGCGATTTTTGATACGATCTTACTCTTTGATGCTGCCCTTGAGCAGTTCGACAGCGAGCGTGACCATCACGTTCGGAAGATCATAGAGCACCTAGCACTGGACGTTCTGAGTCGCTTCCGCCAGCACACCATGACGGTTGCTACTGATCATTCTCGTGCCGTGTCGAGGAAGGCGCTGCCGTAGGAAGCCGTGAGCAGGTAAGCGTACTTGTGCTGGCTGATCTGCTGGGCAGCTGCTCTAGAATGCTCGAGACGCTTCAAGCTAGCTCGCGAACCTCTTGAGCCAGCGGGAATACTCTAGAAGTGAAGAAGGCTGGATTCTTGGCCCTTCCCCCTCACGGAGGATCGTTAACACCCAAAGAAGGCGGTGCACTCTCCTCACTTACTTCGCTCTTGGATGACGACAATACCTCCTTAGCCATATTTGACAGCCGAGAGAGGCTGAAGGGCTTCTGGAGAAATGTGAACTCTCCGAAACCGCTCGCTTCATACTCAAGTTGCCGCTCATCATATCCTGACATTATTATGATCTTCGCGGACGGGTTAACCGATCTGACCCGAGCGACAAGATCTTCCATCGACAGGCTTCCCGGCATAATTGCGTCAGTTATAAGCAGCTCCGGATGAAGTCCTGAGTCAACTAGAGCGATTGCCTCATCTGCTGTAGACGCGCTATGGACAAGGAAGCCGCCTGAGCCAAGTACTCGACTTATCATCTTCAAGAGTTCGAGTTGATCCTCCACAACTAAAACAGTCCCTGTTGCTGAATCAGGTTGACCTAAACCGATAGGCGCGGTTTGAAGTTGATCTGACGCAGTTCCAGAAGGTAGCGCCATGTAGACGGTTGTTCCAGCATTGGGAATAGACGCAATATGAATCCCGCCACCAGATTGCTGGGCAAAACCTTGAACCATCGAAAGTCCCAAACCTGAGCCAAATCCTACTGGCTTTGTAGTGAAGAAGGGCTCTGTGACCCTGTCAATGAGTTCAGAGGACATTCCATGACCGGAATCCTTGACTATAAACAGAACGAAACTTGCATACTCCTTGTCGTATGTCATTCCCGCAGGAAGCTCCTTGGGTGGAACGACTGTCACCGAGAGCTGTATTGTCCCACTACCCGATATCGCATCGCGAGCATTCAGTAGAAGGTTCAAGAGGGCGGTTGTGAGCGACACTGGATCGGCAAGAACGAAAAGGCCGGACTTGTTGTGCCCAAAGTCAACTACGATGCTTGAGGGAATAACGCGACGTGCCATCTCGCCTAGTTCACTTAGCGTCGTGTCAACAGAAACACTTCTACTCTCCAGCCTAGCCTTTCTTGCAAACGCAAGTAGCTGATGAACCAAGTTTCCACCACGTGTAGCTGCTTTGAGCGCGCCCTGAATGGCCGTGTCTCGGCCTGTTTCACTGGATTCTGAGAGTGCGACCTCCAGATAACCAGAAATCACGTTCAGGAGGTTGTTAAAGTCGTGCGCTATCCCGCCAGTAAGCCGGCCAATAACTTCAGTCTTCTGTGATTGAAGTAGTTGATCTCGTGTGTGCTCATGTTTGACGTGCATTCTATGCATTTCCACCACAGCAACAAGAAAGTACAAGAGTACTGCTGATGCTATGACGACGAGAGCTACAACTTCTCCAGTAGGGAGTCCTTGGCCTGAAATGAATGTAGCGATCAGCAAGAGTGCGCCAGCGTTGGGGGCGACGAAACACACCGCCTGATACCAAAGAGTGGAGCGAATCAGAAAAGTGTTCAACGTTGAACCGACGAGAAGCGCCATTGCCGCAAAGTAGAAGCTCGGCTGTCCTTGCATCCATAGAAATACAGGTAACCATGCAAATGTTATGCCGACGGCTAAGTTAAGGCTGATAATCGTGTAGAAGGCCAAAGGGGTGCCGAGCTTCGCAAAACGTGCTGCAAGTACTCGCTCTAGAAATACCAAGGAGTAGTGAAGTGCAAACCAAATGAAAAGAACCCACAGACCTGTAGTTGCGACGGCGGTCGCCACGCAAACCAAAACAGCAGTGAACTGAACGCGAAACTCTAGACTGTTAAGTGTCTCTACCTTTGCTAGGCTCTCTAACTCCTTCGCGTAGTTCATTTCTCATCCAATTTGCACGTGCGAGTGGTCTGGAGAAGGAGATGGCCAAGCCAATTCAACATTGGAAGAGTGAGAGTTTTCTTGTTTGCCAAGAGGTGCACTGCTGCTTTCACCTTGTGTTCCCGCTTGCGCAATCACTTGGAAGCGATGGCAAGTTGATGACCGGCTTGATCGCTTTCGCCGCCATGATCCCATCTGAGTGATGGAGGTGGACCAAGTGGCTTCGGACACTGGAAGATACTCACTGGTCACAATGGTAGGAGCAGGTTCTGCTTGGATCCCCTATGCAGCGCTTGTCCAAACTCGAAGTTGTTATCGGTCCTTGCTGTGTAAAAAGTCAATCTACAGTACTGAACTCGGCAGTTCGCAGACGGTGTATAGCTGCGGCGTGTTCTCTGAGGAACATGACTTGCGGAGTGGCAGGGTGCCCAAGACCCTCTCCATGCAAACGACTTCGGTGCATTCTGCCGAGAGATCTGCTCACCGCGGAGAGGCGTGTTTCACGGGCCCGGTCGCGCACCCGAAGCACCCGAGCTCTGCAACGGGAGCCATGGGAGCCGGAAGTACACATCCGCAGCGTCCGTAGCCACGGCCTTGACAATCCGGCAGAGCACACATAGGTGCGAGGTCGCAGCTTTTAGGTTGCCGCCTTCTCGCAGGAGAGGGCCTCAAGTCATCAAGTCATAAAACCAGAAATAGATGCCAGCCGTTCAACGGCTTGGCTACTTCAGCACCCGGCCACGTTATCAGGCCACTAACCTATGGAAAACAAATGCCAACACCAGAACTATCTTCAGCCGAACCAGCACCAACTGAGCCTGCCCTAGCGGCGAACGTAATCAACCTAACCGACATCGCAGCGACCCGCTCTACAGCCCAGTCCATCGACGACGGACTAGCCGAGCGACTGATCCGGCATCTTGCAACCAACTACGTACGCAAAGAGAATCGCTTTTATCACGTCGATCGGCCTTCAGAAGCATTGTCTCAGAACGACTTACAGCGGTCCTTCCTCACCCCAGCCCAATCCCTCAATAACGGGCAATCGGTCCCGAAGCTCGTGATGAAGCAGGTGTACGATACCGCTATCGTTCAGATGAACCCGAATCCCTTCCGGTCAATCCCGGTGTGGACTGGTGGAGTTGTCCCGTACCCCGGAAACCCAGAGCGACGGATTCTGTTAGAGAGCGGGCAGGTCGTCCTCAACTCTTGGAGAGAGCCAGCATACAGACGTCTAGGACTGATGGAACCGTGGGGCGGTCCCTTCATCGTCCTCTTCCAAATGATGTTCCAGCGGGAGGCCGAGCTCAATCGGGTCTTGGACTGGCTAGCCTGGTGCCTACAGAACGAAAGCAAGAAACCGAACTGGGCAATCATGCTCTACTCCCAGGCCAAGGGAACGGGCAAGTCGACCCTCTGCAACATCGCCACGCGTCTCTTCGGAGAGGAGAACACTGCGCGCCAGAACAACCTCGAAAAGGTAGCGGGCAAGTTCAACGGCCCGATGCTAACCAGCAAGCTGATCATCAGCGAAGAGGTTGAGCTTCGGCCCGGTTCAGATGCTGGCAACAAGCTCAAGACGCTGATCACTGAGGCCACCACCACAACAGAGCATAAAGGTCGCGACGTCGAACGTATTCGGCTTCACTCGTGCTTCCTCTTGACCTCCAACCACCTGCCTTCCTGGATCGAAGCCGGTGAACGGCGGTTCTATGTGGTGGACGTGGACCACGAGGGTCATGCTTCAGGGCCCAATTCTGAACGCTTCACAATGATCGTGCGGGCAGTCGAGAAAGCCCTCCAGGACGATGAGAAGGTCGCCGCGTTCTACAGCTTCCTGATGCGCCGGGAACTCGCACCGGACTTCGATGCCATGACCCTCAACACTGCCCTCCATGGCACTGAACTGATGCGGCGGCTTCAGGCGAACCAGATACCTGCAACTACTCAGCAGCTAGCGGAATATCTTGGCCGCGAAGAGGCTATCGCGATCACCGAGCAAGATCTCCGCATCTACGTCAGCAAGGAAATGCGCCTGAGTACCAACTCCATACAGTACATGATGACGGACCTCGGATGGGTCCGATATCAGGCAAAATACGGTGGGAAGGACTACGCCCGCGCCATCTGGGTTAGGTCCCCTTATGCGCTGGACCGAGGGCAGATCGTCGGACCAGACGGTTCGAAGCAGGCCGTCTGCGATGTGCTCTGGGCCTCGGAGTAATAGTCATGGAAGACTTCGTCTACCTAGACCCATCGCTTGAGCGGTGGACAGAAACCCATACCAATCACAAGGAGGAGGCCCGGCAGCGGGCCCTCTCCCTAATCGCGTCCGGCAACCTTACGGAAACCGGCTGTATAGAAACGCCGACGCACGCAATACGAAAGGTCCGCTTCAGGGGTGAGCAGTACGCGGCTTATCGCTTCATCTACTGCGTCCTCAACGATGTCACGCCGAGCTTCGAAGAGGTCGTCCGCCACCGCTGCCATAATCGACGATGCATAAACCCATCGCACTTGGAGTTGGGTAGCAGGGCGGACAACAAGCGCGACGATTGGGACTACTGGGCGAACGGTGTGGACTTTGATTTCTTGTAGCCTGTGGCTAAGTCCTCCGGCGTCTCGCGTAGCGATACCCATACAACCCGAAGTGGGCCGTCTGGCCCTCTTCGCTAAACCTAGACTCCCAGATTTCTTCAGTCCTTCATGTCCCTTTCGAAACGACAAAAAAAGGGAAGTGATCCCCCCGGCAGCCGAAGCCACCGGGAGGGTCTTGATTGGGTCAGCCCAACTTCTTGCTCACCACGTAGTCGGCCAGAACCTGCCAGTAGTGGTCTGCGTCCCTGAAGCCCTGTGCCTGAGCGGCGAGTTCCTCGGCCCTGGAACGAGAAAGACCACCATCATACTGGATGATAGCGGCCCTCTCTTCGAACGCATCGATGTCAGGTACGGGTGTCACGGGTTTCAGTGGCGGCACGGCAGCCCCACCTTCTCTACGATCTCCCGCTTCTGCTCGTCGCTGATCCCGGCAGAGTATATGCCGTAGGTCATACGGTTCTCTGATCGGGCCGACTGGTGGCCGACGATGGACGCCGTAAAGTGTTCCAGCACGCCCGCCCTCTCGCACTCGGTAACGAACCACTTCCGGCTAGAGTGGAACACCACACCCGGCCGGTTGATCCCCGCCTCTTCCCTCAGCACGCTGAAGCGCTTGGTGACCATGTTGACCGAGAGGCCTGGAAATAGCCTCCCAGTGGACGGTAGTGCCGCTAGGAGGGGTGTAAGGCTGGAGTGCAAGGGAACGATACGCTCCGCTGCTTCCGTCTTGAGGGATCGAACCTCGTTGGGTCTGATCCAGGCAAACCACCCTAGATTGCCCTTCCAGATCAGATCCTCCCTGACCAGCCCCACCGCCTCACCAGCCCTCATTCCGGAAAGCAAGCAAAACCGCAGCGCCACCCCGATACGTGGATCGTCGAGACTGAGAAGGCGAAGCACTTCCGCGTCGGTCAGGGCCTCGTAGTGCTGTGGCTTTGCCTTCCCTTCCACTCGGACCGTCTTGAAGGGATTGCTTGCTAGCTGACCCTCGTAGACTGTCCAGTCCAGGAAGTGACCGACCTGACTGACGATCCTCCGCTGCGTCTGCGGGCTGATCCTCTCGCCGTCACTCAGCGCCAGCAGCCGCTCTAGGGGGTAGCCCTTGGTCCTGTAGGACTTCCCCACGTGCTTTCCGAGCTGAGCCACCTTGCGGGTGAAGGCCAGCGCATCCTCTCGTGTGACTGTTCCGATCGGCCTCTTGCCGAAGACTGAGACGAACAGCCCCACCGAGAACCGGACCGACTTGAAGCCACCGTGCTGTAACTCGTTAGATCAGCGGTTCAGGTACTGCTTTGCCAGTTCTGCCACGCTGACCCTGCCCACGATCGTCACCTGAGTGAAGGCCGGAGCAACGATCTTCACAGGCTGCGGCTTCTCTACCACCTGCCCAGACCTGGCCTTGGTGATGATCTCTTCGTACTTGGCGTTGACCTCTGCTGCCCTAGCCTTGGCAATCCGAGCGTCCCCGGTCTTGAGCGACTGCTTGTAGGCCTGACCCAGCAGCGGCTGCAGCTCCTTCGGATAGTTCCTCCGGTAAAGCCACGTCTGCTGCTTGAGATATGCGTACTGGATACGTACAGACATGCGTCCTCCATCTGGGGCCTTCGCCCCACTTCCTGGTTGCTTCCGATTTTTCCGATTAGTTTCTGAGGTCTACTGGGATTCTGAGGTTCCCAGCGCCACCTCTGCGGGGTCTAGGACCCTGATAACCATCGAGAGTTCCGGCTCCCCGTACTCCCCCTGGAGAGGCCCCGTGAGGGCCTGACCTGTGATGCAGTCCTCGTAGACCTCTTCCACGCGGAACAAGTGCTCCGGGATGTCGTCGAAGGCTCTGATCAGCACGACATCACCGGGTTCCATTGAACCACCCAGCCTTCAGCGCTTCCTTGAACAGCGCCATCGCAAGGTCCTGACTGACCTTCTTGGCCACGAGCAGAAGAAGGAAGAGGCCGAACGACCCCCGTGCAGCAATGAAAAGACCCCCGGCTGAGCCGAGGGCCAAGATCGTCTTCATGGTATAAGCTCCTGTATCTACTACCTAATTAGATACCGGAAACTCCTCGATCTTTCTTGGTGCCGTCAGGCACCGCTGTCAAGGAAGGCATCGATAAACTGAAAGATATCGGCGAGTGTAGCGGGGTCGACTGACAAAAGACCGTCGTAGAAGGCCCAGCCGACAGAGTTCCGTATCTTGACTGACGAAGATGCCAAGTATGCCTGAATCCGCCGCTTCGAGAGCTGATCTAGGGCTGCAGTTGCGGCTTGTACCTCACCAAGAAACTTCTCCGTCAAGGAGTTTGTAGGCGGATTCGACAGCCGCCAGGCGAGTTCCTCGAGGTCTCCTGACTGACTAGGTCCGGGTAGTGTAAACACCCCAACGCTAACCGGGCTACCCGGAACCACTGATCCGTTGCCTGCTGCAACTAGTCCTGCCGATCGTAGCGCGCTTTCAATTGCGCGATAGGACGCATCAGGATCCGAGTCGGAGTCAAATATCACTGCGACGGAGCTAACGACACCGTCCAAATATGCTGTAGACTTTGTAAGCAAAGAAAGCGTTTCAGGAAGACGTTGCTTCCCTCCGCAAATGTTTATCCGAACCTTGCGTGGATCTACGGACCTCTTCTTTAGAACTTCGTCGAGGAACATGCCATCGTCTCTACCCTCAACGAAAATCAAGTGGCTAAAGTTATAGTCCTGGGTGCCCTCGCCAAAATACGTACCCTGAAAGTACATTTAGCGTATCTCCACCCCAAACTCAAATGCTGACATCAGATCAGAGAACGCGTAGTTTGTTGACCGCGTGGCTGCACCATATCTACTTAGTCGTATGTATTGAAAGTCTCTCTCTCTTTGCTGCCTCTTGATTCCCTCGACAGCCAGGGTCATGGCCTCTTTGCTATGCGTAACCGCGAATACTTGGACATTCTCCCGGTTAGCAATTGTAGCTATTAATGACCATAGATCAGATATGATTGAGTAATGAAGCGATGACTCGAGCTCATCAAAAAATACTGCTCCACCTGCAGTAGTCATGGCAACAGAGGCGACCTCAAAGAGTACTCGCATCCCGCCACCCAACAGTGGAAGTGGGAGCAATCCTCGTGCTGTAGTCAGGTAAACCTGGGTGATTGTGCCCTCTTGCAACAGCGTCAAGTCCTCAACCGATGGATCAATCAAATGCAAATAGTTGATTAGATCCTTTTTCCTACCACTTTTGATGACCTTGCTGACCCGCTCAGACATTTCTGCAGGAGTAGATTGGACACCGTGCGATACTAGCGTGGCTGTCACCCCGAGCTCTTGCCCCTCAGTCCTAAACGTTGAACTAAACGTGTTGCCTGTCACAAATAGGAACATCTGTCTACGCCCAGTGATGTTGCCTTTGAAATGGGCATCTAGTGTAATTCCTTGAATATTTGGCGCGCTAATCTGGGAGAGCAGACCTGAAGCTTGAATCGAAGCCTCTTTCTCAGCGTTCAGGACAAACTCTCGTCCTGGCTTCCCGTATTCAATGCTTACATCAATTCGTCCGGTTCTACTTTCAACTCTTATAGAGCTTGGCTGCTTCGTGCTTGGAAAGATGCGCTCCAAGTCCGCAGAGGAGTGTGCAGCGCCACGCCATTGAAGCGGTTTGATTACACATAAGGGGTTGTTGAGGTCCAGTGTCAGAAACAATGACTCCAGTAGCGCTGATTTTCCAACCCCGTTGAATCCAGATATGAGATTTATTCTCTTGAATTTTTCGACTGTCAGATCGTTGAACGCTCTGAAGTTTCGTATCTTGATTGACTTAAAAAAGAAGGCAGCGGTCATGGGCTTTTCCATACTTGATCTTGCGAGGATACTGTAGCCCTTGAGCATATCAAGAGGACAGTGAGGTCGTTGATCCCCAAGCGTCGGGCTCCTAGGAGCCCTATGGGAACTGGACGTAGGACAGGCACTCAGGGGTCTCCGGGTGCCATGCGAGACACGCCCCACCCGTTGCCCCACCTCGCCAGGCTCCCTGCAGAGACCCTTTGGAGACCTCCATCGGTCATCGAATCCTAGCGCCCCAGCCAACCTTTCCCAACCGATGTGACCCCAAGGGCGTCTGGTCGCGGACCAGATTGGCGCAGCCTAGCCTGCGGCACAATGTGCCACGGGCATGAGGGTACTTGTAATTCATAGCTAGAAACCTTTATAGCTATGAAGTGTTAATTGGAGTCCGACTCGCATGTCCCATCCTGCCCTTCCGCTGCTGGTCTTCGCCCTGCTCGCTGGCCCGCTTGCCGCCGAACCCCTTGTCCTCAAGCCGGCCACCGTCACCGAGTGGAAGGCGGTCTACGGGACGGTCGAGGCGCGGGACCGGGTTCCGGCCCGGGCGCGGATCGGCGGGGTGCTGGTCGACCTGACGGTGGCCGAAGGCGACACAGTCACCGCGGGGCAGGAGCTGGCGCGGATCGTCGATGACAAGCTCGACTTTCAGCGCGCCGCGATTGCCGCGCAGCGCGAGGCCCTTACCGCGCAGCTTGCCAATGCCGAAGCCGATCTGCAGCGGGGCGAGGACCTGTTGAAGAACGGGGTCACGACGATCCAGCGCGTCGATGCCTTGCGCACGCAAGCCGACGTGCTGAAGGGCCAGATCGCCGCGCTGGACGCGCAGGCTGATGTCATCGCGCAGCAGGCGAAGGAAGGCGTGGTGCTGGCCCCGGTCGCGGGTCGCGTGCTGGACGTGCCGCTGACCAAGGGAGCGGTGCTGATGCCGGGTGAAGTCATCGCCGTGATCGGCGGCGGCGGGACTTATCTGCGCATCGCGGTGCCGGAACGCCATGCCACGGCGCTGGACGAAGGCGATGTGATCCGGCTTTCGGACGCGACAGGCGACCGCGAAGGAACGCTTGCCCGGGTCTATCCGCTGATCGAAGGCGGCCGGGTCATCGCAGACGTGGAACTCGCCGACCTGCCCGACAGCTTTGTCGGCGCACGGATGCTGGTGCGGCTGCCGGTGGGGGAGCGCCAGGCCTTGCTGCTGCCCGCCGCAGACGTTGTGACGCGGTCGGGCCTGGACTTCGTGGGCCTGCAGGGCGCTGAAACCGTGGGCCTGCGCAGTGTCGTGCTCGGGGAACGCCATGTGATCGACGGCGTCGAGATGGTCGAGGTGCTCAGCGGCCTTGGTGTGGGCGATGTCGTCGTTCCGGCAGCGGAAGTCTCGATTGGGGCAAGCCATGAGTAAGCATCCGCTGGGCATCGCCGGGGGGCTGACGAAGGCCTTCATCAACTCGGCCCTGACGCCGCTGTTCATTCTCGCCGCGCTGGCTGCGGGGGTGGTGGCGCTGGTTTCCCTCCCGCGCGAGGAGGAACCCCAGATCTCGGTTCCTCTGGTCGACATCCATGTCCAGGCCCAGGGCCTGAAGGCCGAGGATGCCGTCAAGCTGGTGACCGAACCCTTGGAGGTCATCGTCAAGGGGATCAATGACGTCGAACACGTCTATTCCTCGACCCGCGACGATGCCGCGATGGTCACCGCGCGGTTCGAGGTCGGCACGCGGTCCGAAGACGCTATCCTGCGGGTGCATGACAAGGTCCGCGCGAACATTGGGGCGATCCCGGTGGGCATCCCTGAACCGCTGATCGTGGGGCGGGGCATCGACGACGTGGCGATCCTGACGCTGACCCTTTCGGCCGATGACCTGACTGCGAACGACCTTACGCGGATCGCGCGCACCCTGCAGACCGAGGTGGCGAAGACCGAGGACGTGGGGCTGACCTACCTTGTCGGTGACGCCCAGGACGCGATCCGGATCGAGCCCGACCCGGACCGGCTGGCGCTCTATGGCGTGACGCTGCAGCAGCTTGCAGGGAAGGTGGCGCAGGCGAACCGGACACTGAACACCGGGAAACTGCGCGACCAGGGCCAGATGGTGGACCTGGTGGCGGGCGAGACGCTGACGGCCCCTGCCGAGGTGGCGCAGTTGCTGCTGACCACGCGGGACGGGCGGCCGGTCTATGTGTCGGACGTGGCGACGGTGGCCTATGTCGAGAACACGAAGGACGCCATCGTCTCTCATCTTGCGAAGGACGGGGTGTCGGGCCCGGCTGTCACGCTGGCGATTGCCAAGCGGGCCGGGGCCAATGCCGTGGTGGTGGCCGAAGAGGTCCTGCACCGGGTGCATTCTCTGGAGTCGAAGCTGATCCCCGAAGGCGTGACGGTGACGATCACCCGCGACTACGGCGAAACCGCGAACGAAAAGGCCAACGAGCTCCTGTTCCATCTGGGACTGGCGACGGTGTCGATCATCGCGCTGGTTTGGCTCGCCATCGGCTGGCGCGAGGCTGGGGTAGTGGCCATCGTGATCCCGGTCACGATCCTCTTGACCCTCTTCGCGGCCTGGGTCATGGGCTTTACGCTGAACCGGGTGAGCCTCTTCGCGCTGATCTTCTCCATCGGCATCCTGGTCGACGACGCCATCGTGGTGATTGAAAACATCGACCGCCACTGGGGCATGGACCGCCGCAAGCCCCGCATCCAGGCGGCCATCGAGGCGGTGGCCGAGGTCGGCAACCCCACTATCGTCGCGACGCTGACCGTGGTGGTGGCGCTGCTGCCCATGCTGTTCGTCAGCGGCCTCATGGGCCCCTACATGTCGCCGATCCCGGCCAATGCCTCGGCTGCCATGGTCTTTTCCTTCTTCGTCGCGGTCATCATCACCCCCTGGCTGATGGTCAAGATCGCGGGCCGGGCGGACATGCGCGAACACGCGGGCGATGACGAATACGGCGGTCATCACGGCGGCTGGCTGGAGCGGTCCTATACGGCGGTGGCAAAGCCCGTCCTGAAGACCAAGGGCCGCAGCCTCGGGTTCCTGCTGGTCACGGCGGTGCTGTCCTTTGGCTCGCTCGCGGCGCTCTATACCCGTGACGTGACGGTCAAGCTTCTGCCCTTCGACAACAAGTCGGAGCTGTCGGTGGTCATCGACCTGCCCGAGGGGTCATCAGTGGAAGCCACCGACCGTGTGGCGCGCGACGTGGCCGATGTGGTGATGGGCCTGCCCGAGGTGACTTCCGTCCAGACCTACGCTGGCACCCCCGCGCCCTTCAATTTCAACGGTCTGGTCCGGCACTACTACCTGCGCTCTGAACCCCAGTTGGGCGAAGTGGCGATCAACCTTGCCGCGAAGACCGACCGCGACCGGGCGAGCCACGACATCGCGCTGGACCTGCGCGAGCGTCTGGCCGCGCTGGCGGTGCCCGAGGGGACGAGCCTCAAGGTCGTCGAACCCCCGCCGGGACCGCCCGTGATCTCGACCCTCCTGGCCGAGGTCTATGGACCCGATGCCGAAACGCGGCGCAAGGCGGCGACCTTGATCCGGCAAGCGTTCGAGGCGGTGCCGTTCATCGTGGACGTCGACGACAGCTTTGGCACCCAGGCCCGCAGGCTGCGGGCGACGATCTCCTCCGACGACCTCGACTTCTACGCAGTGCAGGAGCAGGACGTGTTCGACACGCTGGCCCTCCTGAACGGCGGGCAGACGGTCGGCTATTCGCACCGGGGCGAAGGCCGCCTGCCGATCCCGCTGGTGGTGGGGCGCGACAAGTCGGACCGGGTGCTGGACGAACGTTTCCTGACGACCCCGATCCCCGCCAACGCCCTTCCCGGCGCGCGCGGCGTGGTGGAACTGGGCGACGTGGTCCAGGTCAGCGAAGAGGCCGCCAGCTTCCCGATCTTCCGCCACAACGGCCGCGATGCCGAGATGGTAACGGCGGAACTGGCCGGGGACTTCGAGGCCCCGCTTTACGGGATGCTGGCCGTGGCCGAGCAGATCGAGAAGATGGACTGGCCCGAAGGCACCAAGCCCGAGATCGCGCTGCATGGCCAGCCCGAAGATGAAGGCAAGGTCACGCTCCTCTGGGACGGCGAGTGGGAAGTGACCTTCGTCACCTTCCGCGACATGGGGGCGGCCTTCGGGGTGGCACTGCTGGGCATCTACATCCTGGTCGTGGCGCAGTTCGGGTCGTTCAAGCTGCCCCTGGTGATCCTGACGCCGATCCCGCTGACTTTCCTGGGGATCATGTTCGGCCACTGGTTGTTCGGCGCGCCGTTCTCGGCCACGTCGATGATCGGCTTCATCGCGCTGGCGGGAATCATCGTCCGCAACTCGATCCTCTTGGTGGACTTCATCCGCCATGGCGCGACGGACCGCATCACCGTCGATCTCCTGATCGAGGCGGGCGCGATCCGGTTCAAGCCGATCCTCCTGACCGCCATCGCCGCCATGATCGGCGCCGTGGTGATCCTCGCCGACCCGATCTTCCAGGGTCTCGCGATCTCGCTCTTGTTCGGTCTGCTGACATCTACCCTGCTGACCGTGCTTGTCATCCCGGCGATCTACCGCGTGTTCCGGACCGGGTCGGACACCCTCGCCTGATCAGAAGAGGAGACTGAAATGGCACATGTCGTTGTTCTTGGGGCCGGATTGGGCGGCGCCATCATGGCTTACGAGGTGAAGGACCAGTTGCGGCCCGAGGACAAGGTGACGGTGGTCACCAAGGACCCGAAGTATCACTTCGTCCCCTCGAACCCCTGGATCGCGGTGGGCTGGCGCGACCGCGAGGACATCACGGTGGACCTGGCGCCCACGATGCAGAAGAAGGGGATCGATTTCATCCCGGTGGCGGCCGAGACGTTGGTGCCGGAGGAAAACCGCATCCAGCTGGTCGACGGGAAGTCTGTCACCTACGACTACCTGGTGATCGCGACGGGGCCGGAGCTTGCCTTCGACGAAGTGCCGGGTCTCGGGCCACAGGGCTTTACCCAGTCGATCTGCCACATCGACCATGCCGAAGCGGCAAAGTCGGTGTTCGAGAAGCTGGTGGCAAACCCCGGTCCGGTCGTGATCGGGGCCGCACAGGGGGCAAGCTGCTTCGGCCCGGCCTATGAGTTCCTGTTCATTCTGGAAACCGCGCTGCGCCGGGCCAAGATCCGTGACCGGGTGCCGATGACCTTTGTCACGCCCGAGCCCTATATCGGTCACCTGGGCCTCGACGGGGTGGGGGATACCAAGGGCCTCCTCGAAAGCCAGATGCGCGAGAAGCACATCAAGTGGATGACCAACACCCGTATCAAGCGGGTGGAGGAGGGCCACATGATCGTCGAGGAAGTCGGCGAAGACGGTGTGGCGAAACCTGAAAAGGACCTGCCGTTCGCCTTTTCCATGATGCTGCCCGCCTTCCGGGGGATCAAGCCGGTCTCGGGGATCGAGGGGCTGAGCAATCCGCGCGGCTTCACCATCGTCGACAAGCACCAGCAGAACCCGAAGTACCCCAACATCTTCGCGGTGGGCGTCTGCGTCGCGATCCCGCCGATGGGGCCGACGCTGGTGCCCTGCGGGGTGCCGAAGACTGGGTTCATGATTGAAAGCATGGTCACCGCGACTGCGCACAACATCGGCAACCTCGTCCGCGGGAAACAGCCCGACAGCGTCGGCACCTGGAACGCGGTCTGCCTGGCCGATTTCGGCGACGGGGGGATCGCCTTCGTGGCCCAACCCCAGATCCCGCCGCGCAACGTCAACTGGTCGTCCAGCGGCAAATGGGTCCACCTCGCGAAGGCGGGGTTCGAGAAATACTTCCTCCGCAAGCTGCGGAAGGGGACGTCCGAGCCGTTCTACGAAAGCCTGGCGCTGAAGGTGCTGGGGATCGACAAACTCAAGGAAACCACGAAAGGATAACGATATGTCACTTGATGCTGCAGTCCTGCGTTTTGCCGGGGTCATGGTGCTTCTCAGCGTCGTGCTGACCGCCTATGTTTCGCCCCTGTTCGTCTGGTTCACCGTCTTCATCGGGCTGAACCTTCTGCAATCGTCGTTTACCGGCTTCTGTCCGGCGGCGATGGTGTTCCGGGCGCTGGGCGTGAAGAAGGGTTGCGCCTTCGAATAGGGGTTGGGAATGGCAGAGATCCTGGAAGGCTTTGGCGGGACGGCCGAGCAGGCCGCAAAGGCGGTGTCACTGCTCAAGTCGCTGTCGCATGAGGGGCGCCTGCAGATGCTGTGCTGCCTTGTCGATGGCGACCTGAACGTCACCCAGCTGGCCGAGGCGCTTGGCACCAGCCCGGTCAGCGTCTCGCAGCAGCTGATGCGGCTGCGCGCCGAAGGCATCGTCACCACGCGGCGCGAAGGGAAAAGCGTCTACTATCACCTGGCGAAAAGCGAGGTGGCCGCGATCGTGACCGTCCTCCGCGACACCTTCTGTCGGGCAAGCTAGGCGAGGGCGGACAGTCGCCGTCGGGCGCGGGGTGGCACGCCGGCCGGTCGCAGTCGGCAGGCTGCCCCGTTCGCGCGGGTGATGTCCCCCAGGCCGGCAAATGGGCCGCGATCCGGCGACGCTTGCCCTTGTCCGTGCTGCCTAGCCTTTGTCAGACCCGCAGCGGGTTTGCCTTGGCCAGCCGGTCAAAGCCCATCAGGCTGTCGATCAGGGCGGGCATCTGATCCAGCGGGATCATGTTTGGCCCGTCCGACGGCGCGCGGTCGGGGTCCTCATGCGTCTCGATGAAGACGCCCGCGATGCCCAGCGACACAGCTGCACGGGCCATCACGGGCGCGAATTCGCGCTGTCCGCCCGAGGAATTGCCCTGGCCGCCGGGCTGCTGCACCGAATGGGTCGCGTCCATGACGACCGGCCAGCCGGTCCGCGCCATGATCGGCAGCGACCGCATGTCGGCGACGAGCGTGTTGTAGCCGAAGCTGACCCCGCGCTCGGTCAGAAGGATGCGCTCGTTCCCGGTCGAGGCGACCTTGGCTGCGACATTGGCCATGTCCCAGGGCGCCAGGAACTGGCCCTTCTTCACGTTGACCACAGACCCGGTTTCGCCCGCAGCGAGCAGCAGGTCCGTCTGGCGGCAGAGGAAGGCCGGGATCTGGATCACGTCCACGATCTTCGCCGCCTCACGCGCCTGGCCTGCGTCATGGACATCCGTCAGGACCGGCATCCCCATAGCGCGGACGGCTTCCAGCACCTTCAGCCCCGCCTCCATCCCAAGGCCGCGCTTGCCCGTCAGCGAGGTGCGGTTGGCCTTGTCGTAGCTCGCCTTGAACACGTACTGCGCGCCCGCGGCCCGGCAGGCCTCGGCCATCCGGCCCGCGATCATCTGGGCGTGGTCCAGGCTTTCCAGCTGGCAGGGTCCGGCAATGACCAGAAGCGGCCGGTCATTGCCAACGGTCAGCCCGCCAATCGTGACGTCCTTCATGTACTGCCCTTACGACGAGACCTGTTCCCGCAGGATCGCGGCGGTCATCGAGACCATGAGGTAAATCCCCAGAAGGATCAACATGGTGACCAGCGTGTTCTCGAATGCGCGCGGGTAGGAGGGTTCGTCGGGCGGGATCGGGCTCACCGACAGCGACAGATAGCGGACCTGGCGGTTGGCCTCGACGCGCGAGGTTTCCATCGACTGCAACGCCTGGGCCAGGAGCATCTGGCGGGTCTGCATGTCGGCCTGGGCGATCAACAGCTCGCCCTGGATCTCTGCCAGGCTCGAGGCCTCCCCCGAATCCTCGGTCAGGCGGGCGCGCAACGTGGCAACTTCCGCCTCCAGAGTGGCGATCCGGCGCTTGATCGGCTCCATCCGGGCCTGGTTCGGCTCGGGGTTCGATTCCATCTGGGCCAGTGACAGGCGTTCCTGGGTGATCTGGTTTTCCAGCCCGCTGATCTGGCCCACGACCAGCCCGACTTCGGTTTCGGAGGAGATGATCTTGAACTTCTCCTGCAGCGCGATCAGCTGGCGTTGCGCGGTCATCAGGGCTGCCTGTGCGGCCTCATAACCCTCTTGCGCATCGCGCATCTGATCCTCGCGCAGCCGCTGCGTCAGATGATCGACCTGCTCTTCGGCATAGGTGATCAGCTGGCGCGACCATTCCGCCGCAATCTGCGGATCGGCGGCCATCACGTCCATCCGGATCAGGCCTTCGGTCGTGTCGAACGAGATCTTCAGGTACTTCTTGTAGACCTTGTAGGCAGCCTCCTTCGAAGCATCCGGCGCAAGCCGCTGCAGCGGGTCGATCCGTTCGTCCTGGAAATGCTTGCGGAAGCCCAGGTCATCATCCAGACGCCCCATCGCCTCCCGCGATTGCAGGTAGCCCTGCACGGCAATCGAATCCTGCGAGGTCGCAAAGGCCGTGCCCGAGAAGAGCCCGCCCAGTGAGCCGCCCGACGATTTCGGGCCGGCCTGCTGGATCACGAATTCCGACCGCACCGAATAGATCGGCGTCGCGACAAGATAGAAGTACCAGCCCGCAATGAAGGTCGGCAACAGGACGAAGGCGAACATCCGGGCACAGAGCAGCGCCAGCCGCCGCCGCCGTCGCCGCGCGATGTCCTGCTGCATCCGCAGGATTTCGGCCGCCTGGTTGACCTCGGCCCGCTCTTCGGTCGAGGGCAGCGCGACCGGCTTGGCCCGATTGGGCAACTGCACCGTATCGCCCGGCAGACGGGTCAGCGCGCGGCCGGGCTCGCGCATGGTGACCGGGGCCGCCGGGGCAGGCTCGGGCTCGGGGGTCACGATCCGCAGCATCGAAGCGCGCGAGAACGGGTCGATCCCGGCCTCGCGCAACAGGCGGACGGCGTCGAACTCGGACTTCGGTGAAATCTGGTGCTTTTGCGCGATCAGCAGCGCCCGGCGCAGCTGGCGGCTGGTAAGCCCTTCCGCCGCAATCGCGGCCAGGGCCGCCTCGATCTGTTCGGGCGTCTCGGCCTTGGCAACCGGTCGCTGCCCCGCGGTCTTGGCGGGATCGGCGGCACCATCCGGCGCACCTGCGGTGGCAGCAAGCCTGTCATCGGCAGCGCGCTCAGCTTCGGGGGCAGCGGTTGCACTGTCCTCGGGCGGCTTCGTCGGTGCGGGTCGATCCTCTTCGCGCCGGAAATCGAAATTGCCGAACCCATCCTCGTGATTGTCGAACAGCCCCGCGCCCGTTTCCTCTGGCGGAGCCGGCCGTTCGACCCGGCGGATGTTGTAGCGCGCTGCCTTAGGATTGGTAGTCATAAAGACGTCTCGCTTCTTCAAGGGTCTCGAACTGGTACAATTTGCCGTCCTTCAGCACCGCCGCCGAGCGGCAGAACTTTTCCAGCGTCTTGGGTGAGTGCGAGACAATGACGACCGTGGAATTCTTCAGCCGTTCCTGCAGGATGTTGCCGGCTTTGCGGTTGAATTCGACATCCGCCGTTGCGGGCATGCCTTCATCGATCAGGTAGATGTCAAACTCGATCGACAAGAGCAGCGAGAACGAGAACCGGCCGCGCATGCCCGAGGAAAAGGTCGAGATCGGCATCTCGAAATATTCGCCAAGCCCACAGACCCAGCGGCAGAAACTTTCCACATAGTCGGGATCAAGGCCATAGAGCCGCGCGATGTAACGGCAGTTTTCCTTGGCCGAGTGCTTCGGGTTCACGCCCCCCATGAAGCCAAGCGGGAACGAGACCCGCGAGGTCTTCTTGATGATGCCTTCATCGGGTTTTTCCAGACCTGCCATCATGTTGATGATCGTGGTCTTGCCCGCGCCGTTACCGGCAAGAATGCCAAGCGAATTGCCCAGATCGACACGGAAAGAGGCACGGTCAAGGATGACCTTGCGACGCGTTCCCGTCCAGAACGATTTGGACACATTTCGAAACTCGATCATTCTATGCCTCGGCGCCCGACGGTCAGGCGTCTGCGTCCTGACTACGATGACATCGTTAACATTCGGTTTGTGGCCTTTAAAGGGACGCGAAGGTTTCAGACCCCCGACGCGCGGGGAAAGGCGCATCCTTCACCGATCCGTGTTGCCCCCTTTTGGCCGGGTAAACAGTGCCAGGACCCCGGCCAAGAGGCTGATCGCCAGTCCCAGCCGCGCCGCTTCCTGCATTGCGCCGCCGGGAAGGGCGCTGTCCAGCGTCAAGACCGGCGCGGTAAAGCCCATCCCCAGGACCAGCGTGACCCGCAGGACGTCGCGCAGACTGACCCCCGGCGGCAGCCGCAGGCGCAGGGCCGCGATCAGCCCCAGGCCGAAGATCAGCATGCCCAGCGGGCGACCGAGCCAAAGCGAGGCGAGCGTGGTCAGCGTCGTCGGGGCAAAGGCCGACAGGTCGATGCCGCCTCTGGTCAGGCCGAACAGGAACAGGATCCCGGTCAGCGGCCAGGCCAGGGCCCGAACCAGCCGGTTCAGTGGATCATGCAGGAACTCCTCGACCTCGGCGAAGAGGCCAAAGCTGCGGTCGGCATGGGCAATGGCCGGGATCACCGGCAGAAGGCCAAGGGCAGGCGGCAGGCCCGAGGCCGCTACGCCGATCCAGGACAGAAGGCCCGCAAGCACATAGGGCAGCAGCCGGTCGCGCGCCCGGCGTTGCCGTTCCGGCGCGTCCGGCGGCGGCGGTTTGCCGTACAGAAGCCATACCCCCAGGGCAGCGCCTGCCGGCAGGATCAGCCAGGCCAGCCGTAACGAGACATCTGGATGGGTCAGCCCGGTGACCAGCAGGGCCAGGATGTCCGTGGCGATGGCCAGCAGAAGCAGAAGGTGCAGCGCCAGGTGGCCGCGCGGAAAGATCGCCCGACCTACCAGATAGCACAGCACCACATCGGACCCGAGCGGCACCTGCCAGCCGGTGGCGAAACCGGCCTCCTCGGCCGTCTCGATCAGGCTGCCGACCAGGACCCAGACCAGCGCCGCCCCAATCATCCCGCCCAGCGTCATGCCGACCGGCAGCACCGCCTGCCGCCCCTGCAAGGCGCCATGTTCCAGCGTCAGCGCCTCCCATAGTTCCTTGCCGATCACGAACAGGAACAGCGCCATCAGCCCGTCCGAAACCAGGTTCATCGGCGTCAGGCTGAAGGGCAGGGGGGCGATCCAGGCCGGAAGCTGCAGGTCGAACAGGCGCCATTCGATGCTGTCGTAATAGCTGGCGGGCGCAAGGTTGACCCATGCCGTCGCCAGAAGCGCGCCGCCAAGCAGCGCCTTGGCAAAGCGGGGCACAAAGGAAGAAACGCGGTACATGTGGCAAGGTCCGGCAGGGCTTGCCGCCCATTTGACCCGGAATCTTCCGGCCCGCAATGGTGGGCGCGGATCACTGGCGGGGATTGCCGCTGATCCGGGTCCTGCCATGGGTCGTGCCTTCAGGCTTGCGCCCCCTGCCACGACGGGCCAGCTTGCACGGCATGGGACTGGCTGAAGACATCCTGGCGTGCCGAATTTGCACTGATCGCTTCGCAGTCACGGCGACAGCGCACCAGCCGCGCCCGGTGGTCTGGTTCCGCCCCGGTGCGCGGCTTCTGATTGCCGGGCAGGCCCCCGGGGCGCGGGTGCATGCCAGCGGGCGGCCCTTCACCGACCGCTCGGGCGACCGCCTGCGCGACTGGATGGGGGTGACCGAGGCCGAATTCTATGACCTTGCCCGCGTAGCGATCGTGCCGATGGCCTTCTGCTTTCCGGGCTATGACGCAAAGGGCGCCGACCTGCCCCCGCCGCCGGTCTGCGCCGCGACATGGCGCGCGCGGGTCCGGGCGGAACTGGGCGAAATGTCCCTGACCCTCCTCGTCGGCGGCGCGGCAATCCGCTGGCACCTGGGCCTTCGCGACGTCACGCAAGCCGTGGCCGATTGGCGCGCCTCGGCTGCGCGCGGCGTCTTTCCCTTGCCGCATCCGTCCTGGCGGAATACGGGGTGGCTGAAACGCCATCCCTGGTTTCAGGCCGAGCTCCTCCCGGCCCTGCGCGCCCGGGTGCGGGAGGTTCTTGATGTCTGACGTCGTCACCCTGCTCGATGCCGCCCATGCCGCCGTCTCGGCCGACCCCGAGAACGAGGCGCTGCGCCTGCGCTTCTTCGAACGCCTTGCCGATGGCGAGCTTGTCGTCCTTCTGGAACGCGAAGCGGTGGGCGACAGCTTCGAGCCCAAGGTCTTTGACCTTGAGGACGGCCCCGTCATCCTCGTCTTCGACCGCGAGGAACGGCTGGCGTCCTTCACCGGCGGCATCGCGCCCTATGCCGCCCTTCCGGGCCGGGTCATCGCGGGTCTTCTGAAAGGGCAGGGGATCGGGATGGGGGTGAACCTCGGCGTCGCACCCTCGTCCATGCTGCTGCCACCCGAAGCGATGGACTGGCTGGCCGAGACGCTGGACGAAGGCCCCGAAGAGGTTCAGGCGCAGCCGCAGGAATTCCTGCCCCCCGCTGTCCCCGAAGCGGTGATCGCCGCGCTGGATGCGAAGCTTGCCCGCGCCGGAGGCCTTGCCGTTGCGGCGCTTCTGGCGGGTGTCGTCTATGCAGGTGGCCGCCGCGGGCACATCCTTGCCCTGATCGACACCGCCGACGGGGCCGAGGCGGCACTCGCCCGCGCGATGAACGAGGCGCTGGTCTTCTCCGGCATCGAGGCGGGTGAGCTCGACGTCGTTTTCCTGCGCGCGGGCGATGCGGCGGCCAAGGCCATGGGACGCGTCGCCCTCCGCTTCGACCTGCCCGCCCCCGAACCGCAGAACCTTGCGCCCGCTGCCCCCGGCATGGACCCCTCGCGCCCGCCGAAGCTGCGGTAGACAGATTGAGCGCCTTCCGGCGCAAGCCTCATGTCTCGCCTCTGGCGCAAGCGCCAACCGGCTCGGGCGCACCTCTGGCGGGAGTATTTCGAAAAAGGGCAAGACATAGAAATGGGGTAAAATGATACCGTTCTTGCAAGCCATTGTTTTAGATGAATTAAATGTTGGTATCGGCGCTTGACGCTGCACCGGCCTTCGGCGATAAGCCCGCATCGAAGAATTCCGGGGGCAGTTACGCCCCCTTTTCGTTGGGAACCACGATGAAAACCTTCACCGCTACTCCGGCGGACATCGAGAAGAAGTGGATCCTGATCGACGCCGAGGGCGTCGTTCTGGGCCGCCTCGCCACGATCGTCGCCAACATCCTGCGCGGCAAGAACAAGCCGACTTTCACCCCCCACATGGACATGGGTGACAACGTCATCGTCATCAACGCCGACAAGGTGCAGATGACCGGCAAGAAGCGCGACGACAAAGTCTACTACTGGCACACCGGCCATCCGGGCGGGATCAAGCAGCGGACCGCGCGCCAGGTGCTGGAAGGCGCCCACCCCGAGCGTGTGGTGGTCAAGGCTGTCGAGCGCATGATTACCCGCAACCGCCTGGGCCGCCAGCAGATGACGAACCTGCGTGTCTACGCGGGCGCGGCGCATCCGCATGAAGCACAGCAGCCCACCGTTCTGGACGTCAAGGTCCTGAACCCGAAGAACACCCGGAGCGCGTGATCATGGCCGATATCAAATCTCTCGATGACCTGAAGTCGGCCGTGGGTTCCGCGCCTGCCGCCGTCGAAGCTGCGCCCCGTCTGCCCGTCCGCGACAAGCTCGGCCGCTCTTACGCGACCGGCAAGCGCAAGGACGCGGTCGCCCGCGTCTGGGTCAAGCCCGGTTCGGGCAAGGTCGTGGTCAACGGCAAGGAAATGGCGGTCTACTTCGCCCGTCCCGTGCTGCAGATGATCCTGAAGCAGCCCTTCACCGTGGCGAACGTGGAAGGCCAGTTCGACGTCTACGCGACCGTCGCCGGTGGTGGCCTTTCGGGCCAGGCCGGTGCGGTGAAGCACGGCATCTCCAAAGCGCTGCAGCTTTACGAGCCCGCCCTGCGCGGCGCGCTCAAGGCCGCTGGCTTCCTGACCCGCGACAGCCGCGTCGTCGAACGGAAGAAGTACGGCAAGCCGAAGGCCCGCCGCTCGTTCCAGTTCTCGAAGCGCTGATCCGCTTCCATCCGATCCGAAAGGCCCGCCCCTCAGGCGGGCCTTTTCCTTTGCGGGTCAAAAAAGAAGGGCCGGGTAAACCCGGCCCAGTCAGGGGTAAGAGCGAACAGTCGCTCGGGGAATTCCGGTTTCAGTCCTTCCAGAACGGCTTGGTGCATTCGGCCTCGGCCTCTTGGGCATCAAGGCCGATGTCACGCAACAGGTGCGGATCAAGCCGGGCAAGCTGCTGGCGTTCCCGCCGGCGCAGCAAGGCGATCTTCAGGGCATCGATCAGGCGCGCGACACTGCCGCCTTTGCGGCGAAGGGGTATGACAATCTGGCTCTGGGGCATTTGTGCCTCCTTTGATTTGTGTTGATACAATATGCTCGTTTCGGTAAGAACAATGTAACGCCACGCCGCAATGAGTCGCCAGAGGATTATTGTGACTGATACAACTTGGGCGCCCGACCTGACTCAATTCCCCGGTCCGAAGTATCTGGGCCTGTCGCGCGCCTTGCGCGATGCGATCCGTAGTGGTGAATTACCCGCGAATTCTCAATTGCCTACGGTGCGTGACCTGGCCTGGCGGCTGCAGCTGACCCCGGGTACGGTGGCGCGCGCCTACCAACTTGCAACGCAGGAAGGGCTTCTCGCGGCCACTGTCGGGCGCGGAACCTTTGTAGCGGCACAATCGCCGCGGCTTGGGCCGACCCAGGCATTGTATACCGAACGGGTGACGGGCGGGGCCACGGGTCTGGTCGATTTTCGCCCGCCGCAGGTGCCCGAGGTTGGCCAGGCCGAGGCATTTCGGGCGGCGCTTCTGGACATGGCCGGGACGACGGGGCAGGGGTGGCTCGACTATACCAGCCAGCTTGGCGAGGCCGCTCTTCGGGGCGAGATCGTGGGCTGGATGGGCGACCGCATCCTTGGCCCCATCGGCCCCGAGGACGTGGCCCTGACCCACGGCGGGCAGAATGCCATCTCCCTCATCTTCGACTGCTGCCTGCGCGGCGAACGCCCGGTGGTCCTGATCGAGGAACTGGCCTATCCCGGTTTCCGCTATGCCGCCCGCGCCGCACGGGCCGAGGTCGTGCCGGTCGAGATCGACGAACACGGTATCGTGCCCGCAGCGCTGGAGGCCGCCTGTCGCCGCCACGGCGCGCAGGTCCTGTGCCTGACAACCGAGGCACAGAACCCCACGACGGGCCGGATGCCGGTGAAGCGCCGCCAGGAGATTGCCGAGATCGCCCGCCGTTATGACCTGCAGGTGCTGGAGGATGACTGCTATTCGGTCGCCGAAAGCGACATCCCGTCCTTGCGCGCGCTGGCACCGGAACGGGTCTGGTTGGTGGGCTCGGTGTCAAAGACCATCTCGGCCGCGCTGCGCTTTGGCTATGTCATCTGCCCGGCGGGCATGGGCGAGGCTGGCCGGCTGACGGCGCAGCACGGGTTCTTTGCCCTGTCGCGTCCGGTAGCCGACCTGATGCTGCACCTCTTCCGCTCGGGCGAAGCCCATCGCATCCGCAGCGCCGTGCAGGCCGAATTCGCCACCCGGCTGCAGATCCTGATCAACCGCCTCGGCGCCTATGACCTGGGCTGGCAGCCCGGCGTGCCCTTCGTCTGGCTGCGGCTTCCGATCGGCTGGCGCGCCTCGGCCTTCGTGCGTGCGGCCGAAGCCCGGGGCGTCCTGGTCCGCTCGGCCGACGAATATGCGCTGGTCCACGGCCGCGCCCCGAACGCGGTCCGCCTTGCCATCGCCGCCAACCTCCCGCGTGAGGCCTTCGAGGCCGCCGTGCAAAAGCTCTCCGACCTCTTGGCCCGCCCGCCTGCCGACCTGTCGGTGTAGGGAAACCCGCACCTGTTGCATTTGGGACTCGCTCACGCGGATTTGGGTAAAGCGTGAATTGACCGAAGCGCGCGCGCTGTCCCACAGTCCGCGCACGAGCAGAAAAAAAGCGAGCCCGAAAAATGGGACTTCAACATACCTTCCACGCGCCGCACGGCGGCGCGGATTTTCTTGGTTGGCGCAAGAACCGCCAAGGCAGCACCGAAATCGTCTACGACGACGGCGTGGCGCGTCGCATGATCTGGCGCGTTGCCAGCGACGACCCGTCCGAGGCCCGCATCGCCGAGGCGCTGCGTGTTGCGGTCGGCTCGATCCGCGTGGTGCCGACGCTTTACGATGAGCTGAAGAAACGGGCGATCGCCATCGAGCGCGTCGCCTTCTGATCCTTCAACACCCCGGGGCCGTTTTCTCGGTCCCGGGGCCGCGCCTGGCAGGGTTGATTTTGCCGCGGATTGATGGCCCTCTTGCCTAAACGTGATCGTCTGGTCTAGATTTGATCAAATCACAAGGCTGCCGAAGCGTAGCCGGACAGGGGGAATGATGGCTGCAACGCCAGGATCCGAGGCCAGGGCCGGCCTCAAGCTGATCAGTCCGACCGCAATCTATGTGATTCTGCTACTGGCAGTCCCGCTCGCAACGGTTCTCATCTACTCGGTCATGACTGGCGGGCGCGGCAATGTCTCGCTGCCCCTGACGGTCGAGAACTACACCGAACTCGCCTCCAAGACGGTCTACGGCTACATCCTGCTGAAATCGCTGCTGGTCGCGCTGACCGTGACCGCGATCACCGTCATTCTGGCCTATCCGGTCGCCTATTTCGTCAGCTTCCACGTCAAGCCGGAACGGAAAAGCCTGTGGCTGTTCCTGATCACCATCCCGTTCTGGACCAGCTACATCATCCGTGTCAGCCTCTGGTTCGTGATCCTCGGCTTCGGCGGTGTCCTCGACTCGACCCTGACCGCCATCGGCCTGCCGCCGCTGAACGTCGCCAGCTACTCGATCCTGTCGATCATCATCGTGCTCGCACACGCCTACGCCCCCTTCGCGGTCCTGCCGATCTTCGTGAGCCTCGAAAAGGTGGACCGCTCGCTCCTTGAAGCCGGCCAGGACCTCGGCGAAAGCCGCTGGGTCACTTTCCTGCGTGTCACGCTGCCCCTGTCGATGCCCGGAGTGATCGCCGCCGCGCTGATCGTCTTCATCCCCACTGTGGGCGACTACGTGACCCCGGAACTCGTCGGCGACGGCAAGGAACCGATGATCGCCAACCTGATCGAGACGCAACTCCTCAAGCTGCAGAACTTCCCACAAGGCTCTGCCTTTGCCGTGGTCTCGATGCTGATGGTCGCCATTGTCTCGGTCGTCTTTGTCCTGTGGAACCGCCGCTACATCGGAGGCCCGAAATGAAGAAGGCCCCGATCCTGCGCAGCTACACGCTGTTCTACCTCTTGTTCCTGTATGGCCCGATCCTGCTCCTGCCGATCTTTGCCTTCAACGACGGTCGGGTCGTGGCCTTCCCGCTGCAGGGCTTCACCACGGCCTGGTTCGCCGAAATGTTCGCCGACCAGAACCTGCGCATCGCTGCGAAGAACAGCCTCATCATCGCGCTGTCGGTTGCCACCATCTCGACCATCCTTGGCATCTTCGCCGCCCGTGCCAGCGTGCGCTACCGCTTCCCCGGCAAGGCGCCGCTGATGGGTCTCATCATGCTGCCCCTGGTCCTGCCCGAGATGATCGTGGCCATGGCGCTGCTGGTCGTGCTCTTGTCGATTGGCATCCCGCTTTCGCTCTTCACCGTCATCGTTGGTCAGGTCCTGATCTGCACCCCCTTCGCCGTGGCGATCCTCACCTCGGCCTTCCAATCCTTGGACAAGTCGCTCGAAGAGGCCGCGCTGGACCTTGGTGAAACCCCTTGGTCCACCTTCCGGCTGATCATCCTGCCGCTGGTGATGCCGGGGATCATGGCCAGTTTTCTCATCTGCTTCACCATCTCGTTCGACGAGTTCATCATCTCGAACTTCCTCGGCTCGGGCCAGCCGATCCTGTCGGTCTACATCTTCGGCCAGTTCCGCTTCCCCGCCAAAGTGCCATCCATGCTGGCCCTGGGAACGTTGCTCGTCTGTTTTTCGATCATCCTGCTCGGTTTCGCCGAGTACATGCGCCGCCGTGGCATCGCCAAGGCGGGTGGCCAAGCTTCCGGAGGCATCCTGTGACCTTTTCCGACGACCGCCCGACGATGATCGAGTTCAAGGACGTCCACAAATACTACGGCGACTACCACGCGCTGCGGGGCATCAACGGCACGATCAAGGCCGGTGAGTTCTTCTCGCTCCTCGGCCCCTCGGGCTGCGGCAAGACCACGCTCCTGCGCACCATCGCGGGGTTCGAGGACATCTCTTCGGGCGTGATCATGATCGACGGCAAGGACATGGCGAATGTCGCCGCCAACGTCCGCCCGACGAACATGGTGTTCCAAAGCTACGCGATCTTCCCGCACATGAGCGTGGCCGAAAACGTAGGCTTCGGCCTGCGGAAAGACCCGCGCTCCAAGGAAGAAAAGGCCAAGGCGGTGGCTGAGGCGCTGGAGATGGTCGGCCTGAAGGGCTATGGCGGTCGCGCTGCGCATGCCTTGTCGGGCGGCCAGCGCCAGCGGGTGGCGCTTGCCCGCGCGCTGATCCTGAAGCCTAAGGTCCTGCTGCTGGACGAACCGCTCTCAGCGCTCGACAAGAAGATGCGCGAACACATGCAGGTCGAACTCATCAAGCTCCAGCGTCAGGTCGGCATTACCTTCATCCTGGTGACGCATGACCAGGAAGAGGCGCTGGTCATGTCCGACCGCATCGCTGTGATGTTCGAAGGCGAAATTGCCCAACTGGCTGATCCGGAGACGCTTTATCGCCGCCCGGCGACGCGGAAGGTCGCAGACTTCATCGGCACGATGAACTTTGTCCCGGCCGAGATCGTTGCGGAAACCGGCAATGCGGTCGAGGTCGATGCCAAAGGGCTTGGCCGGGTGACGCTCGACGCTGCGCAGGCGCCTCAGAAGACCGGCGAAGGCCCGGTCGTCGGCCTGCGCCCCGAGACGCTGACGCTGCTTTACGACGACCAGAAGGCGCCCGAACGTGAGACAGAGGGCGTGATCGACGAGGTGATCTACTTCGGCGACATGACCTATTACGACGTCTACCTCGGCGGCACTGATGTTGAAGTGCGGCTCTCGATGCGCAACGTCCCCGGCCGCCCGGTCCTTGACGTCGGCACCAAGGTCCGCGTCGCCTGGAGCCCCTCGGCGCTGGTCCTCTTCCGCTGACGGCTCCTCGTTCGCCTTCGGCTTCTCGTCGCTTGGCGCTGCACTAGCGAGGAGGGACGAAGTCGCCGACGAGTCCTCCTGGGCGCAACCGTCATGTCTTCGCCGATTTCTTCAAGGAAATCGCACCGGAGCCTTCAAAGGCTCCGTCGCGGAGTTTTCGAAAACTCCGCCCGTCTCAGTGGGTCTCGTCCTCGGCGCAAGCCATGTAGGCGTCGAAGACCCAGCCGACGGCATTGTCGCCCGACCATTTCTCGACATAGAGCCAGGGCTTGCCCTCATGCATCCGCTGCGCCAGCGCCCGGACCACGGTGCCATCACGCAGCGTCGCGAAGATCTCGCCCCCGGGGTCCATGCGGGCATTCAAGGGCGTGTCGGTCGGATCGGCAACGGTGCAAGACACGGGTTCAGCATCCGTCGAAAAAGGTTCTTCGGGCAGGGCGGCCGTCGCGCCCGTACAGTCCAGATAGTCGCCGAAGACCCAGGCCCCGTCGAAATCCGTGACCATCTCGCCGTCGTGGAACCGTTCGACCAGCGCCCAGAGCTGCCCGTCCACCTCGCGGTGTTCGACGAACATCAGCTCGGTCCCGTTCTTCGCCGTGCCGACCACTGGCCCGTTCGGCGACAGCCGGATGTTCAATGGCGTCCCGGTCGGGTCCGCCACCGTGCAGATCGGCGCACCGCCGCAGGCCAGCGCGATGCCCGCACTCGCCAAAAGCGCGATGGAAGCAGCAATTGCACGACGTGGCATGATCCGGTCAGTCCCTTGTGAAGCCTGTCTTGCTTACAGTGTCGCCGACCCCCGCCCTTATGTCACCGGACGAATTCCTGACCTGGGAAACGAAGCGGAACAGCGTCACCCCGCGTCCCCTCCCCCTGCCAGGGGGAGGGTCAGGGAGGGGGTCGCCGCCCCATGTCATCATGGTTGCCGGATTCCTAACGTCCGCGACCAAATCATTGACAGAAAAGACAAAACCCGCATCTGTCCACCGTGGACACTTCCGCTCACTGGTCCGGCGACAACAGCCCCAGCCCCCGCAGGTAGATCCCGATCCCGGTCTCCAGCAGGTCCTCTGGCGGCCAGGGCTGCGGCCCCCCATTCCCCCGAAGGAACAGCTCCACCACCCCGTGAGAGACCGCCCAGACATGGGCCGAGACCATCGACGCCGGCGGCCGCCGCCCCTCGGGCAGACCCCGAACGAGGCCCTCCGCCGCCCGGTCCATCGTCGCCCTTGCCTTCCCCGCGACGGACGCGAGGTCCGGATGCTTCCCCGGCTGCAGCCCGCTCTCGAACATCGCCTGGTAATGACCGGGATACTTCCGGGCAAAGGCCAGGTAAGCCCGCCCCGTCGCCTCGAAGGCCGCCAGCGGGGTGGGCCGCCCCTCGTCGTAGGCGTATACCAGAAGCGCCGCGAAGATGTCGAACCCCTGCCGCGCCACCTCGGCCAACAGGTCATCCCGCCCCGCAAAGTGCCGGTAGACGGCGGCAGGCGTCACATCCGCCGCCTTCGCCGCCTCGGACAGGGTGAACCCCTGCGGCCCCTTCTCGGCGATCAGCTCCAGCGCCGCCTCGACCAGCGCCTGCCGCAGGTTGCCGTGGTGGTACCCCCGCTTCATCCCCGCAGCTTCGGCCCACCGCAGATCTTGCCGTCGACCTTGCCGATGGCTGCCGCATCCTTGCCCTGATAGTCCACCGCCGACAGGATCGTCTGGATCGCCGCGATCCGGGCGCGCTTCTTGTCGTCGGACAGGATCACCGTCCAGGGCGCGCCTTTGAAATGGGTCCGCTCCATCGTCTCATCGATCGCCGCGCAGTACTCGTCCCACTTGCCCAATCCGTCGACGTCGATCTGGGACAGCTTCCACTGCTTCAGCAGGTCGCCTTCCCGGTCAAGGAAGCGCTTCAACTGCTCGGCCCGCCCGACCTCCAGCCAGATCTTCAGGAAGATGATCCCCTCATCGACGATCATCTGCTCGAACTCGGGCAGCTGCTTGAAGAACTTCTCCCGCTGGTCCGGTTTGCAGAAGCCGAACACATGCTCGATCATCGCGCGATTGTACCAGCTGCGGTCATAGAGCGCGACCTCGCCCTTGGCCGGGAACCAGTCGACATAGCGCTGGAAATACCATTGCTGGCTTTCCCGCTCGGAGGGTTTCGACAGCGCCACGACATAGGCCTGCCGGGGGTTCATGTTTTCCGTCACCGCCTTGATCGTGCCACCCTTGCCGGCAGCATCGCGGCCCTCAAAGACGACGATGAGCCGCTGACCGCTGGCCTTGATCCCGGCCTGCATCTTGGCAAGCTCGATCTGCAGGGCCTCCATGTGTTTGTCGTAGTCCTTGCCCTTCAACTCCTCCCGGTAGGGGTAGGAGGTGGTCATGATCTCGTCCTTGCCCGCCTTCTCGATGGCCTTGCGCACCTCTTTCGGAGCGCCCTCGCGGAAGTAGCGGCTGATCGCGCCGTCGAAGGGTAGAGTCATCTGAATCCTCCTTACATTGCGGCCAGTATGGCGATTGCCAGCCTCAGCGCAATGCGGCGCGGTCGATTGCGGCGAGGACCAGGCCCGGGTGGCTGTGATGCGGCATGTGTCCCGCGCCGTCGATCACCGTGAGCCGTGCATTGGGCAGCAGGAGAGATATGGGCTGCGAATGGATATCCAGCGGCACTATGGTGTCGGCGGTGCCGTGGATCAGCTCTACCGGCAGGGTCAGGCCGGGATAGCGTGGCTCCATTGTCACAAGGTCGGCACGCAAGGCGTTGATCTGGCTGGTATTCGCGCGCAGCGTCTGTCGCCGCAGGGTCAGCGCAGCCCCCAGATGCGCCTCATAGCCGTCCGGCACCGGGTCCGGGGCGAAGACCGCCGCAGTGGCCGAGGACACGTAGGACTGCGGCACGAAGGCCGAGGCAAGCGGGATTGCCAGCTGCTTGCCGGGCCAGGTCGCGGTCAGCCGATACCAGGGGTCGAGCGTCCCGGGCCAGGGCAGCGAGGGCGATCCAACCAGCACCAGTGCGCGGGGCCCGCCGTCCAGCGCCCAGGCGAGCGCGACCGACCCTCCGTAGCTTTGGCCAAGGACGATGGGCTCCGTCGCCCCAAGCTGCGCCACGCCCGCCTTGATGAAGCGGGCCTGCGCCCGAAGGCTCGTCTCGTCGAGCGGGTCGGAATGGCCAAGCCCGGGGCGATCCACCACGATCACGCGGTAGCGGTCGGTCAGCCGGTCGCGCAAACTGAAGGTCAGATCGCGCAAGGACCCCGAGGCCCCGTGGATCATCACGAGATCCGGGCCTTCGCCCATCATCTCGTAATGCAGCCGCTTGCCGTCCACCGTCACGAACTGGCCCGACGGCGGGAAGGCCGCTTCTGCCGCAGCTTCACGCGCCGAGGCCCGCCAGTGCGTGACACCGGCAAGACCAAGGGCGGCGATGAGGATACTAGTTGCCAATCTCGTCAATGTCATACGGCGTCGACTGATAGATCTCGTTGATCCAGTTGCCATATAGAAGGTGCGCGTGACTTCTCCACCGGTTCAGCGGCGGCCGCGCGGGATTGTCATCCGGGTAGTAGTTCATCGGCACGTTGATCGGCGTGCCGTTGGCCACGTCGCGGTCGTATTCCTGCTTCAGCGTATCGCTGTCGTATTCGAAGTGGTTGAAGATATAGAGCGCGCGGTGCCCCGCATCCTCGACCAGACAGGGGCCGACTTCGTCACTGCCAAGCAGCGTCCGCAGGCCCGGAGCCGCGTCGATCTCGGCCTGTTTCATCTCGGTCCAGCGGCTGACCGGGATGACGAAATCATCCGAAAATCCGCGCAGGTAGGGCGAGGTTGGGGCCAGGTTCTGGTGGCGGAAGCAGCCAAAAGCTTTGTGGTCCAGCATGTGCTTCTGCACGCCGTGGAAGTGGTTGATCATCGCCATGCCGCCCCAGCAGACACCGAAGGTGGATTGCACGTGGGTCTGGGTCCAGTCCATCACCTCGCAGAGTTCGTCCCAATAGGTCACCTCCTCGAAGGGCAGATGCTCGATCGGCGCGCCGGTGATTATGAGGCCGTCGAACTTCTCGCCCTTGACCTCCTGGAACGGACGATAGAACGCGGCCATGTGTTCGGCGGCGGTGTTCTTGGTCTGGTGTTCCGACATGCGGATCAGCTGCAGGTCGATCTGCAACGGCGTCGCGCCGATCAGCCGGGCGAACTGGTTTTCCGTCTGGATCTTCTTCGGCATCAGGTTCAGGAGGCCAATCCGCAAGGGGCGGATGTCCTGATGCGCGGCGCGGTCAGGGGACATGACCATGACGCCTTCGGACCGCAGCACGTCATAGGCGGGCAGGGTTTCGGGAAGCGTGATGGGCATGGTCGGGGTCCTTGGGCCTTCGGAAGCGGAAGAGCTAGGGGTTTCCTGTCAGTGTTGCAAGGTCACGCGCGGTCGATGGCGCTGGCCATCAGGGCGTTGAAATCGGCGGTGGAGCGGACCTCGGACACCTCCTCGGCGGTCACCGTCACGCCCCATCGCGCCATCGCGGCATAGCGCGGCTGGCGGTGGGCGAGGGCCCGGGCATAGGTCCAGCGGACGAAGTGATCGGGATCGCAGGTTTCCTCGGTTACGGAATGGGTTGCGCGGTATTCTTCCCACGCCGCATGAAGAAAGTGGGGCTGGTAGTACATCGGCTTCGGCGCGCGGTCGAAGCGCCGGACAAGCTCGGCCGTATGCGCTTCGGACCCTTTGATCCAGACCATCAGCAGCGTCTCCGACAGCTGCTTCATCACCGGATCGGTCGGGTCCTCTGCCTCCACCACCTCGCAGATGGAACCGGAGGTGTCGCAGACGAAGTTCGGGTAGCCGTAGATTTCCTCGGCCCGCTCCATGAACCGTGCGGTGTCCAGCGTCGCGGCGACCTCTGCCGCCCGGTGCTGTTCCTGGCGCTTCATGTATTCCGCGAAGGGGACGCCGCCCTTGGCCGGATCGCCGGGCTTGCCGAGGTAAGTGGACAGGGGTGCCAGGTTGTCGAAGGTGATGTTCGACGCGATATAGACGCTGTCGGTCATCAAGAGTTCGCGCAGGAGGGGGACCTTCATCGCCTCGCGCTTGAAGTTGTCGGCGATGAATTCGCCCATGTAGCGGGTGCCGATCCGGTAATCGACCGAGTAGTGGAACCAGTCGCCGTGGTCGCGCAAGAGGGTAGAGAGGTAGGTCTTGCCCAGGCCTGACATGCCGAACAGCATGACCCGCTTGCGGGGGGCCTTCAGATAGTCAGCGCCAGAGCGGTAGATCATCGCATCACCTCTTCGCGGCCCCTGTTACCGGTGCCGTGGGCGTTCCACAACGAAAAACCCCGCCCGAAGGCGGGGTTCGAGACCGTTGCAGGGCCGGAAGGTCAGAACGACCAGCCGACCTTGACGCCGACCCCGATGACCGAGCTGTCGGTCATCGACGCACGTGCGATGTCGGGTGTTCCGGTTTCCGGGCGGGCATCGCCCGGCTGGGTATAGTTGATGCCGGCGGTGATCTTCATGTTGTCCATCGTGTAGATCGCGCCGATGGTCGCCCCGATCCGGCCGTTGGTCGGCGCAAGCGGCGAGACCAGGTCGTCGGTGCCTTCGCCTTCGTAGTTCAGCGAGAAAGTCCCGACCCAGTTCTCGTTGAACCGGCGGGCCACGCCCAGCGTGTAGGTGATGGTGTCTTCAAGTTCCACCAGGCCGTTCCCGGGGAAGTTCGTCGGGTCGATCAGGAACGACGACCAGTCGGCCCAGCGGACCTGACCGAAGACCAGCGTGTCCTTGGCAACGCCGGTCTGGAAGTCCAGGTTGATCGACTGCGGCGTCTCGACTTCGGTGGACGAGCCGGTTGTCGGAGGAATGGTCTGGGTGGTGTCAAAGTCGTGCTTGATCGCCGAGTTGTAGGTCAGCGCGACGCGCAGGGCGATGTCGGGCTTTTCATAGGCGACGCCCACCAGGTAGCCCGGGGCCCAATCTCGATCCAGGTTGACGGTGTAGCCGGACAACGGCCCATATGCCGCCCCCTGCAGGCGGATGTTGCCACCCGCATTCTGCATGCGCAGACCACCGTGGACCGAGAAAGTCTCGTTGAACTTGTAGCGCAGGATGCCGGTCACCGCATAGGAACTTGCTTCTGCAAGAGTGCGACCGAGGACCGGAGAGGTCGTGCCGTAAAGGATTTCAGCGCCGAAGGGCTGATCCACGTTCAGCGCCATCGAAAGCTTGTCGTTGATGTCGTACTTGTAGCTGAAGGCAAGCTGCGAATAGGTCCCGGCCACATCGCCCGTCGGCTGGGCAGCCACATCGACGCCCTCGACGGTGGGCGAGGCAAGGCCGAAGGACAGTTCGACATAGCGGCCCTTTTCGAACAGGGCACCCAGCCCCTGACCCGACCGGTCAATCCCGCCCGCCTGTGCGATCGAAGCCATTGCCAAGGTGGCGGCTGTCGCCATCAGAATGCGTTTCATTGTGCTCATCCCTCAACACGAATTCCCATCCCCGGGAATTCCCCCTGCGGGAAAGGCTAAGCCCTGCGACATCTTGGGTCAATCAATGACGCCGCGTCACGGTTTCGTGACCGCTACGTCCTGTGGCGCGGGTGCGCCACTGCGCAAGGTGATCCAGATTCCCAGGAAGATCAGCCCGGCGCCAACAAACAACGAAAACTCAACGGGTTCGTCGTAGAAGACCGCGCCAACCAGGGCGATGATCGGCAGGCGGGCAAAGTCGACGGGCACCACGGTGCTTGCTGGCGCCAGCGACAACGCGGTGGTCAGCGAGAAATGCGCGGTGATTCCCGAAATCCCGATCAGCACCAGCCAGGGCAGCGTAGCCAGCGAGGGCAGGGTGATGGTGCCGAAGAGGCTCATCGCCACCGTACCGAACACCGCTTGCATCAGCGTCAGCCAAAACAGGATCGACAGGATCGGTTCGCCCTTCGTCAGTACCTTGGTCATCACGGTGGTCGTGGCGAAGAAGAAGGCGGCGCCGGCGGCGGCCAGGACGCCGGGCTCGATCTTTCCAAAGTCTGGATTGGCGACGATCAGCACACCGGCAAAGCCAAGTGCCGCAGCCAGAAGCTTGCGCCGGGTCAGCCGTTCGCCGAGGAACAGCGGGGCCAGCAGGATCACCCAGATTGGCGAGGTGAACTCCAGCGCGAAGACCTGGGCCAGGGGGATCAGCGTGATCGCCCAGAACCACAGCGACTGCCCGGTGAAATGAAAGATGTTGCGCAGGACGTGACTGCCAAGCCGTTCGGTGCGGACATCGCCCAGCCGTCCAAGGGCAGCGGCAATGGCCACGATGATCACCCAGCCGAACATCGACCGATAGGCCAGGATCTCGAACGTGTCATGCGCGCCGTTGATCTGGCGGGTGGCGATCGCCATGGCCGTGAAGGCGGCGATGGCTCCGGTCATCCAGGCAGCGGCGGCAAGCTGGCGTTGGGGGTGGCTCATGCGGCCAACTTGCGTGTCACGCGGCAAATGTCCAGTCCACGCGAACCGGGTCAGTCTTCGCTTGTCTGGTACTCGCGCCGGATATGCTGGGTCGCGGTGAACCACCGGCTCGTCCGGGTCCGGGACTGGTGGTGTTCGAAAGCGGCTTGCGAGACGAAGCTTTCTTCGACCCGCCAGATCAGCGGGTCCTCGGTCCGTGTGACGGCAAAGGACAGGCAGCCGGGCTCGGCGCGGCTTGCCCGGATGTGGTCTGGAAGATGGCTGGCGACGAGCGCCGCTTCGTCCGCGTTCCGGCAGATCAACCGCCCGAAAAGCCGCATCATCCCGGCACGACCAGCACCTTGACCTCTCCTGCTGCCGCGGGATTGGCGATGACCGCTGCCGCTTCGGCCAGCGGGATGGTCCGCGAGATCAGGGGGGCGACATCGATCCGGCCTGCACCAAGCAGGGCTACTGCGCGGGTCTGGGTGAAAGGGTTGATGAAGCTGTGCAAGAGCTGGACCTCGCGGAAGAGAAGGTCGAAGGGCTCGATCCGCACCTTTTCGCCCTGAGGCATGACGCCCAGGATGACGACGCGCCCGCCGGAGCGGGTCAGGCGGGGCGCCATTTCCACGGTGTCCGCCACGCCTGCGCATTCCAGCACCAGGTCGGCCCCCTTGGGCAAAAGCGCGCGCGCCTCGGTCTCGTTCGCAGCCGTCTGGGAAGCCCCAATGGCCAGGGCAAGCGCGCGCTTGGTGGGGTGCCGGGTGACAAGGGTGACGTCCGCCCCCGCAAGGCGGGCCAGCTGCACGGCCAGAAGCCCGATGACCCCGCCGCCGAGGACGATCACACGCTCGCCCGGGATCGGCGCACCCATGTCAACGCCGTGCAGCGTGCAGGCCAGGGGCTCGGCAAAGGCGGCATGGTGCGGGTGCAGGTCCTGAACCGGAACCGCACGGTGGGCCGGGATCACGGCCAGCTCGGCAAAGCCGCCATCGCGGTGGATGCCGATGGCCACGTTGCGGATGCACAGGTTGGTCCGCCCGCGCAGGCACTGGTCGCAGGCGCCGCAGGCGATGTTCGGATCGCAGGCGACACGCGTGCCGAGGGGCAGGGTGACCCCGTCCCCGGCGGCGATCACCTCGCCTGCGAATTCGTGACCCAGGGTAACGGGCGGTTTGCAGGGAAACTCGCCCTTGTACAGGTGCCGGTCGGTGCCGCAGATGCCGGCGGCCTCGACCCGGACCAGAACCTCGCCGGGGCCGGGCGTCGGCTCGGGAACCGCCACTGCCTCGATTTGACCCACTGCCTGTAGCCGGACTGCCTGCATCCTGATCCTCCCTCTTCGCCGGATCATGGCATGGCATGGCGCGCCTGTCGCGGGGGTCTGTGCACCGGCAAACAGCCTCTGGCCGCCAGGGGTGGTTGCCGCGGCGGGTGATGCGGCCTATCTCATCGCGAAAGCAACAGGATGCACGCATGAGCCTGGACCAAACCGCCAGTCGTCAGCCCGACCACCCGGTCGCCCCGCAGTTCACCGACCGCTGGTCGCCGAGGTCCTTTACCGATCGTGCGCTCAGCGAAGCTGAGGTGATGTTGCTGCTGGAGGCTGCCCGATGGGCGCCTTCCGCCTCCAACCACCAGCCCTGGCGATTCGTCTGGGCCAGACGGGGAGAGGAGGCCTTTGCGACACTGCACGGCTGCCTGACCGGCAACAACCTGGTCTGGGCCGGGAAGGCCGCCGTGCTGGTGGTGGTCGCATCAAGGGACACGGTCACCAACCGTGAGGGCGCTGAGGTGCCGAACCGCACGGCGGGTTTTGATACCGGCGCGGCCTGGATGAGCCTCGCCCTGCAGGCGCAGGCGATGGGGCTGGTCGCGCATGCCATGGGCGGCTTTGACCGCGAAAAGCTGGCGGCGGCTGTGCATCTGCCTGACGGGCACACGCTGCACTGCGTGGTCGCGGTGGGCGAGCAGGGGCCGGCAGAAGCACTGCCCGACGACCTTGCAGCGCGGGAAAAACCCAGCCAGCGCAAGCCCTTGGCCGAGACGGCGCATCACGGTCGGTTCTAACGCGGGCCGGATCCGTTTCACAGGCCAACGCCAGACTGCCGTCACGGGCAAGACCGTAAAGGTTGCCCGCGAATCGGGCACGACCGTGGCTGGTTACTCCAGCTCGATCGTGCCCGGCGGCTTCGAGGTGCAGTCGTAGAAGACGCGGTTCACGCCCTTGACCTCGTTGATGATCCGCGTGGCGGTTTCGCCCAGGAACTCATGCGTGAAGGGATAGTAGTCGGCGGTCATGCCGTCCACGCTCGTCACCGCCCGCAGCGCCAGCGCATAGTCGTAGGTCCGCCCGTCGCCCATCACGCCCACGGTGCGCATCGGCAGGATCGCGGCGAAGGCCTGCCAGATCTCGTCGTAGAGGCCATGCTTGCGGATCTGGTCGATGTAGACCGCATCGGCCTTCCGCAGGATGTCCAGCTTTTCCTTCGTGATCTCGCCCGGGCAGCGGATGGCGAGGCCGGGGCCGGGGAAGGGGTGGCGGCCGATGAAGCTTTGCGGCAGGCCAAGCTCGCGGCCAAGGGCGCGGACCTCGTCCTTGAACAGCTCGCGCAGCGGTTCGACGAGCTTGAGGCCCATCTTCTCGGGCAGGCCGCCAACATTGTGGTGGCTCTTGATCGTGACCGAGGGGCCGCCCGAGAAGCTGACGCTTTCGATCACGTCAGGGTAAAGCGTCCCCTGCGCCAGAAACTCCGCGCCCTCGATCTGGGCTGCGTATTTCTGGAAGACGTCGATGAACAGCTTGCCAATCGTCTTGCGCTTGACCTCTGGGTCCGAGACCCCCTCCAGCGCGCCGAGGAAAAGGTCGCTTTCATCGGCGTGGATCAGGTTGAGGTTGTAGTTTTCGCGGAACATCTGGACGACCTGCTCGGCTTCGCCCAAGCGCAGTAGGCCGTGGTCTACAAAAACGCAGGTCAGCTGGTCGCCGATAGCTTCATGCAACAGGAGTCCGGTGACCGAACTGTCGACCCCGCCGGACAGCGCGCAGATGACCTTCTTGTCGCCGACCTGAGCGCGAATCTTCTCGATCATCTCGGCGCGATAAGCGCCCATCGTCCAGTCGCCCTTGAACCCGGCCAGCTTCACGAAGTTCTCGTACAGCTGCGCGCCCTTGGGGGTGTGGTGCACCTCGGGGTGGAACTGGACGGCGTAGAAATGCCGCTGCGGGTCGGCGGTGATCGCAAAGGGCGCGTTGGGCGAGGTGCCGTAGACCTGGAACCCCGGCGCGATCTTCGAGACGTGGTCGCCGTGGCTCATCCACACCTGTTCCTGCGCCTGGGGGCCGGCATCGGTTTCGAACCACCCGGCCAGGAAGGGATGCGTCAAGGCGGTGGGCGTGACGAAGGCCTTGCCGAACTCTGCCGTGCCGTGGCCGCCTTCGACATGTCCGCCGAGGCAGTGCATCATCACCTGCTGGCCGTAGCAGATCCCCAGGATCGGCACGCCCATCTCGAACACCCCTTTCGGGGGCATCGGGGCGTTCTCCCAGTAGACTGAGGCCGGGCCACCCGAGAAGATCACCGCCTTCGGCGCAAAGGCCTTCAGGAAGCCTTCGTCGATGCGGTTGTAGGGGTGGATTTCGCAATAGACGTTCAGCTCACGCAGGCGGCGCGCGATCAGCTGCGTCACCTGGGACCCGAAGTCGATGATGAGAAGGCGGTCGTGTGTCTGGCTCATGCGTCCGATTAGGCTGGCGCGACCGCAAGCGCAAGACGGGCGATGTCGTTTGCGACCCCGGGCGATGTCGGTTTTGGAAAGGATAGGACGGTTTCAGGGGGCGGTCGCCCCGGGTTTGGCGGCATAAGGGCGGCAAACCGGATCGGAGGCAAAGATGAACGAAGTTGCAGGGCGCAGGGCGCGCAGTGGTGGGGGCGCCAGCCGCCGGGCGGAACGCACCGCGATCAGCTTCGAGACCGCGCGCTACATCCAGCGCAACATCCCGAACTTCGAGATCCTGAACGAGGAAGCGCTCCAGATCATCGAGCACAACGCCGAGACGGTGCTGGAAGAGATCGGGGTGAACTTCGTCGAGAACCCCGCCGCGCTGGCCCGCTGGCGCGATGCGGGGGCCGATGTGAAGGGCGAGCGGGTGCATATCCCCCGCGGTCTTGCCCGCAAGCTGATCTCCACCGCGCCGAAGACCTATACCCAGCATGCCCGGAACCCGGAGCGGAACGTGGAAGTCGGTGGCCGGAATCTGGTCTTGGCCCCGGTCTACGGCCCGCCCTTCGTCCGCGACATGGAAGGCGGCCGCCGCTATGCGACGCTGGAGGATTTCCAGAACTTCGTGAAGCTCGGCTACATGTCGAAGTGGCTGCACCATTCCGGTGGCACGGTCTGCGAGCCGACCGACATCCCGGTCAACAAGCGCCACCTCGACATGCTGCTTGCCCACATGACGCTGTCGGACAAGCCGTTCATGGGGTCTGTGACGGAACCCAGCCGCGCGCAGGATTCGGTCGACATGGCGAAGATCCTGTTCGGGTCTGACTTCGTCGACCAGAACACGGTGATGACCAGCCTGATCAACATCAACTCGCCGATGGTTTTCGACGGGATCATGATGGGCGCCCTGGAAGTCTATGCAGCCAACAACCAGGCCTCCATCGTCTCGCCCTTCATCGTCGGCGGCGCGATGGCCCCGGTGACAGTGGCAGGCACGCTGACCCAGGTGCTGGCGGAAATCCTTGCGGGCGTCAGCTATTCGCAGCTGGTCCGTCCTGGCTCGCCCGTCATTGCCGGGGCTTTCGTCACCAGCATCGACATGAACTCGGGCGCTCCGACCTTCGGGACGCCGGAAGCCGCGCACATCACCTACGGCGCGGGCCAGCTGGTGCGGCGCCTGGGGCTGCCCTACCGGTCGGGCGGGTCGTTCTGCGGGTCCAAGCTGCCCGACGCCCAGGCGGCCTATGAAACCGCGAACTCGCTGAACATGGCGCTGCTCGCCGGTGTCAACTTCATGCTCCACGCCTGCGGCTGGCTGGAGGGGGGCCTCGTTAGCTCTTATGAAAAATTCGTGATGGACGCCGACCAGCTGGGCACGCTGCATCACCTGGCGCAGGGGATCCAGGTCGATTTGAACGGCCAGGCGATGGATGCTATCCGCGAAGTCGGCCCCGGTGGCCACTACCTTGGCTGCGCGCATACCCAGGCCAACTTCAAGTCGGCCTTCTGGCGGTCGGACCTTCTGGACTACAAGCCCTTCGAGACCTGGGCCGAGGAAGGCGCACGCGACACCCAGGCGCTGGCGAACGAAAAGGTCAAGAAACAGCTGGCTGACTACCAGGCCCCCGACCTTGACCCCGGCATCCGCGAGGCGCTGGAGGGGTTCGTAACCCGGCGCAAGTCAGAGATGCCGGATGCCTTCATCTGATTGAAAAAGGGGCGGATCTTCCGCCCCTTTCCCTTTCCTTGGTCAGGCAATGCCGCCCCGCCGCAGGAACTGCGCTTCGGCGAGGATGGCGATCAGCACTTCGATGTGCCGTGCCACCGAATAGGCCGCATCGCCGGCGACGCGCGTCTTCTCCAGCCCCGCCTCGACCGTCATCAGCGATGTTACCGTCTCTTCGGGTGAGCCGGCCCGTTCGACATAGCGACGCAGGTCGCGCTCACGCCGGTATTCGCCCAGTCCAAAGCGCGCAGCGCGCATCAGAAGCCGGGGGCGACGCAGGGTGGAAAGCAGGGTGTGACAGTCAGTCATCGTTATCCTCCGTAATCTGGACGGCGACATCCTGACCCAATACAACCTTGCGTTGCGAAAACAGCGAACCAGCGCACGGAGGTTACCGAAGAGTTTAATAATTTCATCGAATTGTTGTGACCAGCCGCAAGCTTAACGAACAGGTAACCATTTCGACCCAAGGTTGCAAAAGTCCAAGGCTGGACACATTGCAGCCGGGTTGTGGACAAAAACAGGACGACCGAATTGCCAGAATTGACTGCCGCCAGCCTGCCCGACTGGCTTCCTGCTGCTGTGCGTCATTACCTCGATCATACCGAAGACGGCACATCGCTACGGGAGCTGGCACGGCGCGAAGGTTTGCATGCCTCAACCATCCTGCGACAGGTGCGACGGTTCGAGAACCGCCGTGAGGACCCGCTGATGGACGAGGCGCTTTCCGCGATCTCCAGACGTGTTCTCCGCCAGTCCGATGCAATAGCCCGAAAGGATGATTCCATGTCCATTCACCCGCGCCAGACCGCAGCCGGTGAACAGCCCGAACTCTGCGACGAACAGGCCCTGATGCGCGAAGGCATGCGTGTCTTGCGTCGGCTGGCCGAGCCGAGCGCGGTGATGGCCATCGCCCCGGACCTGGACAAGGCCGTTGTGATCCGTGAGCTTCCCGACGGGAAAAGCCTGCGCACGGCGGTGCTGGAACGGTCGGTCGCCCATGCCTTCGCGCTGAAGGACTGGGTGACCTGCCGCAAGCCAGGCCGCGTTTCCACCTACGAGATCACCTCGGCGGGGCGGGCTGCGCTGAAACGGATGGTGGACGAGGAAGACCGTCGCCGCCAGGGGATGGCCGAGGCCGCCACGCCCTTCGGTGACCAGCACCGCGTCTGGGGCGACCGCGAGGTGATGGATGACGCAGGGCCGCGCCGTGTGCGCTACAACATGGCCGAAAGCCCGGTGGCCCTCTTGGGCCGTCGCCGGGACCGGGACGGCAAGCCCTTCCTGGAGCCCGAACTCGTGGCTGCCGCCGAACGCCTGCGCGAGGACTTCGAACTGGCGCAGATGGGGCCCCGGGTGGCCCAGAACTGGGACCGGTTCCTGACCGGCGGTGACCGGGGCACCTTCCAGCCCGACAGCGGTCTGGCCGAGGGCCCGTCCTCGGCCCGCGCCCGCGTGGCGGCAGCCCTGCGCGATCTTGGTCCGGGCCTTGGCGACGTGGCCTTGCGCTGCTGCTGCTTTCTGGAAGGCCTCGAAGTCGCCGAAAAGCGCATGGGCTGGGCCGCCCGGTCGGGCAAGATCGTCCTGCGCATCGCCCTCATGCGGCTGCGCCGGCATTACGAGGACACCTACGGCAAATCCGGCCCGCTGATCGGCTAGGCGCCGACCCCGCGCGCAAGAAGGACGACAGAGATCGCCGCCAACCAGACCGAGGCCAGCCGCCGCAACAGAAACAGCGCGCGCGGCTGGCCCGCCCCCCGCCGCAACACCGCGCCGATCCCGGCCCAAAGGGCTGCCACCGCCACGATCAGCCCGCCGAACAGCGCCAGGTTCAGGCCCAGCCGGTCTGGCGAGGGCAGAAGGACCAGCCCGAAGATCAACGCCTTGGGGTTCAGCGCCGTGGTCACGAACAGCTCGCGCGCGCCGACCGACCGGCCCTCGGCAACCAATTCCGGCACCCGCCACAGCTTGACGGCCAGGATCGCCACCCAGACCCCCGCAATCAGCGTTACAGCGCTGCGCAGACCCGCATGTGCGTCAAGCACTGCGGCCCCGATCAGCGCCAGCGGCACCACCGTCAGGAAATAGCCCGCCAGCTCCGCTGGAATCAGCCGCATCGCCCTGGCAAAGCCGCGTTCGGCACCGGCGACAAGCACCAGCGAGTTTGTCGGCCCTGGTGTTATCAGCAGGACCAGGACCGCAAGCGCAAGTTCGACGACCGACATCATGACCTCCAAGGTTCTGGGCCCTGATGACGGTTTGGCAAGGGGACGACCTTGATCCGGGTCAATCAGGCCCGGAAAAGCGGAAGGGGGGACACCGTTTCCGGCATCCCCCCTTCTTCCGGGGTTTCCCCGTCCCCGGAACGCGCGCACAGGCCAGGGTGACGGCGGCGCGCGGTATTCCGATCCGTGCGGGACTGCCTGTCCTCTGCGCCACCTGAGAAGGCGCGGGCCGATCACGTCGGCACGGAATGGACTGGTCATCAAAACGCACGTCTGCATTGCACTGGGCGCAAGGGGCTGCGGCGCGGTCTGACCGGCCGGTCGCGTTGCCTTGCGCTGCATTTGCGCTTATCTGAGGACCAGCCAGTTGGTCAGGGGGAAAAATCCGTGCGCGACCTCAAGATTCCCGAAGGACGCCATCCCGAAAAGGCGCATCGCCCGGACAATGCCCAGCCGAAGAAGCCGGCCTGGATCCGGGTGAAGGCTCCCACCTCCGAGGGTTACAAGAAAACCCGCGACATCCTGCGCGAGAAGAAGCTGGTCACCGTCTGCGAGGAAGCCGGCTGTCCGAACGTCGGCGAATGCTGGTCACAGGGCCACGCCACCATGATGATCATGGGTGAAATCTGCACCCGCGGCTGCACTTTCTGCAACGTGGCGACCGGCAAACCCCAGACCCTCGACGCCTTCGAGCCGGGCCGGGTGGCACATGCGGTGTCCGAACTTGGCCTGACCCATGTCGTCGTCACCAGCGTGGACCGGGATGACCTCGACGATGGCGGGGCCGAGCATTTCGCCCAGACGATCCGCGCGATCCGCCACCGCTCGCCGGCCACGACCATCGAGGTCCTGACGCCGGACTTCCTGAAATGCCCGCCCTCGGCCCTGGAAAAGGTGGTCGAAGCGCGGCCGGATGTGTTCAACCACAACCTCGAAACCGTGCCGGGCCTCTATCACGAGGTCCGCCCAGGGGCCCGCTACTTCCATTCGCTGCGGCTCCTCCAGCGGGTCAAGGAACTGGACCCGATGATGTTCACCAAGTCGGGCATCATGGTCGGTCTTGGCGAGACGCGGCAAGCGGTCCTGCAGGTTATGGACGACATGCGGTCGGCCGACGTCGATTTCCTGACCATCGGCCAGTACCTGCAGCCGACCCCCAAGCATCACCGGGTCGACCGTTTCGTCACTCCGGAAGAGTTTAAGGCCTATGAGACTGCGGCCTGGGGCAAGGGCTTCCTAATGGTCTCAGCGACGCCGCTGACCCGGTCCAGCTACCATGCCGGCGATGATTTCGCCCGGATGCGGGCCGCGCGCCAGGCGGGTCGGGGCTGAACGAGTTTTCGACGAAAACTCGGACTTCGAATTTTCGACGAAAATTCGATCACTCAGAAGACCAGCGTCACGGGGTCGCGGTTGCAGACAACGATGAACTGGTTTGACGTTCGCAACAGATGGAAGCCGCGCCGCCAGACTTCATCGACAAAGCGGTCCTGTCCGACCTCACGGTCGACCCACGCAATCGAGCGGCGGATAACGCCACCTTTGGCGGCCTGGGCCGCGAAGATCAGCCGAATCCAGCCCTCGGGATCATGATTGACAGGCGGAAATGTCTGGTGCTGGCTCATGCCAGCATCCTGCCCGCACCAGGGTTAATGCGCGGTAAAGTGCGGCTCACTCAACGCTCGTCACCGCCAACAGGTACTCTGCCACCGCCTGACGGTCGGTTTCCGGCAGCCGAGCCATGTTTTCCACGACATGGGCCATGTGCCCGCCCACGCTGTCATACTCGGGTGTGAAACCGGTCGTCAGGTACTGTACGATATCGCCCGCCGACCAGCCCAGCTTGCCCGGCGTGATGTTCGGGATGCGCCCGTCGCCAGACGGGTTCGGTGCCCCGCCAAGCCAGCGCGCCGTGTCCATCCCGCCCAGAAGGTTGCGTGGCGTGTGGCATTCACCGCAATGCGCCAACGCCTCAGAGATATAGCGGCCGCGCGTCGCCGTGGGGGTCAAATTGCCCGGCAAGGCCCAGTCATCCGACAGGAACAGAAGCTTCCAGCCGCCGATCGTCTGGCGGAAGTTGAAGGGAAAGCCCAGCTCATGCGGCTGGCTCGGCGTCGGATCGGCAGGCAGGGTCTTCATGAAGGCATAGAGATCGGCGACATCCTGCATGTCCATCTTGGCATAGGACGCATAGGGCAGGGCGGGGTAATAGTGCTCTCCCTCTGGGCTCACGCCCCGGGTGATCGCATTGGCAAGGTCCAGAAGCGACCAGGTGCCGATCCCGTGGTCGGGGTCCTGGCTGATGTTCGGCGCGATAAAGGTGCCGAAATCCGACGGAAACCGCTGCCCGCCCGCCAGCACCAGCTCTGCCGCGCCTTCGGCCTTTTCTGCCATGTGGCAGGACGCGCAGCCCGACGCCCAGAACACCAGCTCGCCCTTCGCGGCATCGCCGGTCAGGTTCGCGACAGCGGAGTCGGGCAGCGGCTGCGGGCGTGTCACCCAATACAGGCCGCCTGCTGCGACAAGCCCAAGCAGGACAAGCCAGCGCGTGATCCGCATCGCATCTCTCCACTTCCAAGCGTCCGGCGGAGCCTACCTGACCCCCCGCCCGCGTCCAATCACGGTTTCTGGCGCAAGTTGTCGACCGTCATCCAGTCTGGCCAGCCGAAGAAATACTCGATCCCCGCAATCACCAGGCAGATCGCCACCACGCCGAACACCAGCTTGACCCGGCCTTCCGAGGGCGGGTTCTGCACCCAGCGCTTGGCGCGCAGCAGCCAGTGCAGCTGGTTCATCCGGCCTCCGTGAACCGGACCTTGCCGATGAAGGGCAAGTTGCGGTTCCGCTGGGCAAAGTCGATGCCGTAACCCACCACGAATTCATCGGGGATCTCGAACCCGGTCCAGTCGGCCTTGACAGGCACTTCCCGGCGCGACGGCTTGTCCAGAAGCGCGCAGGTTTTCAGCCGCGCCGGTTCCCGTGCCTTCAGAAGGTGCAGGACATGGCTCAGGGTGAAGCCCGTGTCGATGATATCCTCGACCACCAGCACGTCGCGGCCTGCGATCTCACCGCGCAGGTCCTTCAGGATGCGCACCTCGCGGCTGGAGTGCATGCTGTCGCCGTAGCTTGACGCCTCCAGGAAATCCACTTCGACCGGCAGCTCGATCTCGCGCACCAGGTCGGCGATGAAGACGAAGGACCCGCGCAGAAGGCCCACCACCACAAGCTTGTCGGTGCCCTTGAAATGCGCAGTGATCTCGCGCGCCAGCGCCTCGACCCGCGCGGCAATCGCCTTGGCGCTGATCATCTGGTCGATCACATAGGGGCGGTCAGGCATTTCGGGCTCCGGCTGCGTCCGCCCCTTCCTAGCGTCCAAAGCCACAGTTGCCTAGGCCGTGACATGCCGCCCGCTTGATCTTGCGCACGCCCCGCGTCACATCTTTCGGCAAACAGAGACGCCGATGCCCACCCATTCCGAAACCAAGCGCCTGCCCTACACCGCCCGCCAGATGTACGATCTGGTGGCCGATGTGGCATCCTACCCGAAGTTCCTGCCGTGGAATTCCGCCGCCCGCATCCGGTCGCGTACCCCCATCGCCGGCGGTGGCGAGGTGATGGAGGCAGACCTTGTCATCAGCTTCAAGGTCTTCCGCGAACGCTTTGGCAGCCGCGTCACGCTCTGGCCCGAGGCCCAGAAGATCGACACAGAATACCTCGATGGCCCGTTCCGCTACATGCGCTCAAACTGGGCGTTCCGCGACATCCCTGGCGGGTGCGAGGTCGATTTCCACGTCGACTTCGAGTTCCGCAACGCCATCCTGCAGGGGATCATCGGGGTCGTCTTCAATGACGCGATGCAGCGCGTGGTCCGCGCCTTCGAACGCCGCGCGGCAGAGCTTTACGGGCCTGCCCTGTGAAATCTGCCCGGCGGCCGTAGGGCAGGGCGCCCGCCTGCGTATGTCCCTGAAACAACCCCCGGGGGACCCATGCGTCTGATCGCCTTCCTGCTGACCCTTCTCCTCACGTTCCCCGCCGCGGCCGAGACCATTCGCCTCGGCGACCGCTGGTACGAAATCTTCCTGCCGGGAAATCCGCAGGGAGCCCCCCTGATCCTGGCCCTCCACGGCGGCGGCGGCGACCCTGACCAGTTTGCCTCGGCCTCGCGCCTTGCCCAGACCGCGACCCGGAATGGTTATGCCGTGGCCTTTCCCGCCGGCAGCGGCCGTCGCGGCGAGCGGCTCTTGACCTGGAACGGTGGCTACTGCTGCGGTTACGCCGCGCGACAGGGCGTCGATGATCTTGGGTTTCTGAAAGCGGTCATCGCCGACGCCTCCAGCCGCTTTGGCGTGGATGGCGAGGGGGTCTATCTGACCGGAATGTCGAACGGCTCGATCATGGCCGAGACTTTTGCCGCCCGGTACCCGGACCTCGCCCGAGCCGTGGCCGGGGTAGCGGGCACGATGGACACGCGGTCAACCGAGGTGCAGGGCAGGGTGCCCGCGCTGATCATCCACGGCACGGCCGACACGATGGTGCCCTATGAGGGCGGGAAAGGTGACACCAGCCTAACCCGCACCGACTTCGCCTCGGTCGCTTCGGTCGTCGAGGCTTTCCTCACGCCGTGGGGTCGGACAACGTCCACCTCGCGCAAGATCGACAAGCACGACGACGGAACCTCGGTCACCATCACCGACTACAGCAGAGGTGGTGCAGTCGTTCTCCGCCTGATCACGGTCGAGGGCGGCGCACATCATTGGCCCGGCGCAAAGAAGGCGCGCCTGAAGGAGGGCAAGACGGAAGAGATCAACGCCAACGTTGAAATCCTGCGCTTTTTCGACCTTTACAGATAGCCCTCGGGGCGGGGCGCAGCCCGTCGCCGTTCAGCCCAACGCGCCGCGCAACAGCGCCAGGGCATGGTCCCGCGCGGCTGCTCGGACCTTGGCCCGGCCACGGGCACCGAATTCCACCGTCTCGACCGCCGTCGCGCGACCCTTCCGCGCCAGGCCAAAGCAGACCCGGCCCTCGGGCTTGAACTCGGACCCGCCGGGGCCTGCGATGCCGGTCACCGACACAGCAAGGTCGGCCGCCGAATGCGTCAGCGCCCCCTCGGCCATCTCGCGGGCGACGGGCTCGGACACCGCGCCGTGGGCTGCAAGCGTCGCCTCGGACACCCCCAGCATCTGAACCTTCGCCGCGTTGGAATAGGTCACGAACCCGCGCTCGAACACATCGGACGACCCGGCCACATCGGTCAGCGCCGCTGCGACCATCCCGCCGGTGCAGCTTTCTGCCGTGGCGATCTTGAGGCCCCAGTAACGCGCCTCGGCCAACAGCTCTTCGATCTTCACCCCAGCCATGGCTGCACTACCCCGTGATAGACCCCCGCAAGCCCCATCGAGCCGACCCCGGCGAACAGACCCGCCCAAAGGTCATCCAGCATCACACCCGCGGCCCCGCCCATCCGGTCGGCCCGGCCCACGAGCCAGGGCTTCCAGATGTCGAACAGCCGGAACAGCAGGAACGGCACCACCCAGCCTGGCCAGGCGGCCAAGAGGTCCACGCCGTGCCACCACAGCGGGACCACCGTGAAGGACAAGGCCAGCAGCTGCCCTGCCACCTCATCGATCACCACTTCGGAGGGGTCTTCACCCCCCGTCTGCTGCAGGTACTTCGGAACGGCCCAGAACCCGGCCAGCGTCGCCACGACAAACCCGGCCGGCACCGCCAGCGCCCAGCCCGCCTCATAGGCCGCCACCGCCAGGGCGACGGTGATCGCGCTGGCCCAGGTTCCGCTGGCCGGTTTCAGGAACCCCGCGCCAAGGAAGGTGGCGACGGCCTTGCTCATGCCTTCACCAGCACGGCCGTGGCCAGCGCCGCGATGCCTTCCTCGCGGCCCGTGAAGCCCAGCCGTTCCGAGGTCGTGGCCTTGACCGACACGCGCCCTGGGTCCACCCCCATGATCCGCGCCAATTCCGCTTGCATTGCAAGGGCATGCGGGCCGATCTTCGGACGCTCGCAGACCAGCGTCACGTCGCAGTTGCCAAGCTCATAGCCCCGCGACCGCGCCAGTCGCACTGCATGGTCGAGGAAGATCCAGGACGCCGCGCCCTTCCACTGCGGGTCGCTTGGCGGGAAGTGCCGCCCGATGTCGCCCACGGCCAGCGCGCCATAGATCGCGTCGGTCAGGGCGTGCATCCCGACATCGGCGTCGGAATGGCCCAAGAGCGCCTTGCCGTGCGGCACCTTGACCCCGCACAGCCAGACGTGGTCGCCGTCACAAAAGGCATGCACGTCATAGCCATTGCCCAGCCGCACATCCATGTCACGCCCTTTCAGGATCGCCTCTGCCCGGGCAAAATCACCCGGAAAGGTCAGCTTCAGGTTGGTTTCCTCGCCCTCGACGATCACCACGTCAAGGCCTGCGGCGCGCGCGACCTCAACATCGTCCGCCGCCCCGCCCGGATGCGCGCGATGTGCCGCAAGGATGGGCGCATAGCGAAAGGCCTGCGGCGTCTGAGCGCGAAACAGCCCCGCCCGGTCCACAGTCCCCGCAACCAGCCCCTCGGCCCCGCGCCACAGCGCATCCGATACCGTCAGGGCAGGGGCCGCGCCCGCATGTACCTCCAGCGCCGTCACAAGCCGGTCGATCAACCCGCGTGAGACCAGCGGCCGCGCCCCGTCATGGATCAGCACCGCCTCGACCCCGGTGCCTTCCAGCGCCTGCAGCCCCGCCAGGACCGAGGCATCCCGCGTCGCTCCCCCCTCGACCAGCGGCACGCCCAACGCCTCCGCGCGGGCCCGGTCGTCGGGGTGGATCACCACCAGGACCTGCATGCCTGCAAAGGCCGCGACCGCATGCGCCAACACCGGCTTTCCGGCCAGCAGCTGCCACTGCTTCGGAACCTCGCCGCCCATGCGGGTTCCGCGACCGGCGGCTACGATGATGACGGCTGTGCGCATGTGGGCTCCTTTCCCATCTGCCTAATCCAGCCCGACCTGCATGACAATCTGGCGCTTGCACGGTCGGTTTGCCTAAAATTTGTGCAACGCATGTTTTTCAGTCATAATCGACCCGCCCCGCCTTGGTCATGGCTTCTGGCAGGGCTAGCACGATACGCAACTGCACAAGGATAAGGCTTTGCCCGTCCCTCTCGGCCCACTGCAACTTGATCCCCCGGTGTTTCTCGCGCCCCTGGCCGGGATCACCGACCTGCCGTTCCGCAGGCTGGTGTCGCAATTCAACGCCGGGCTGGTCGTCAGCGAGATGGTCGCGAGCGAAGAGGTCGTCCGCAACCGCCCCGAAGCCCGCGCCCGGGCCGAACTCGGGTTCGGTGAACAGGCGACCTCCGTACAACTCGCCGGCCGCGATCCCTACTGGATGGCCGAGGGCGCGAAGTTCGTCGAAGGGCAGGGCGCAAAGGTCATCGACATCAACATGGGCTGCCCGTCCAAGCGCGTGACCACCGGCCTCTGCGGCTCGGCGCTTTTGCGCGACCTCGACCTCGCGCTGACCCTGATTGAGGCGGTGGTCAAAGCCGTCAAGGTGCCCGTCACGCTGAAGACCCGCCTTGGCTGGGACGACACGCTGCACAACGCGCCTGACCTCGCCCGCCGGGCCGAAGCGGCGGGTGTGCAGATGATCACCATCCACGGCCGCACCCGCTGCCAGTTCTACAAGGGCCAAGCCAACTGGGCCGCCATTCGCGCGGTCAAAGAGGCCGTCCGCATCCCGGTCATCGCCAACGGCGACATCACCGACACCGCCTCTGCCCGTGAGGCGCTGCGCCTGTCTGGCGCCGACGGCATCATGATCGGCCGCGGCGCGCAGGGTGCCCCATGGCGGCTCGCCCAGGTCGCGCATGACATCTACGGCACCCCCGCCCCCAAAATCCCCGAAGGCGGCCGCCTTGGTCGCATGATCCTCGACCACTACGACGACATGCTCACCTTCTACGGCCGCGACCTTGGCCTGCGCATGGCCCGCAAGCACCTGGGCTGGTACCTGGAAGAGGCCGGACTGCCCCACGCCCGCGAACCGATCCTCACCTCCACCGACCCGGCCGAAGTCATCGTCCTTCTGGAACAGGCCTTCGCCGAACTGGAGCTCGCCGCATGACGCCCTACCGGATGCCATACCCGGTGCCGGGGGTGATCTGGGCCTCGCTGCCCCTGCCCACCCTGCTGATCGACACGGCAGGCCGGATCCTTGAAGCGAACCCCGCGGCTGAGACCTTCCTGAACGCGTCTGACAGGGCCCTGAAGGACCAGCCCGTCTTCGACCGCCTCGCCATCGATGCCCCGATGGACGAAGCCTTGGTCAGGGTCCGCGCCAACCAGTCGCCGCTGAACATCAACGACGTGGACGTGACCACCGGCGAACGCCCGCCCGTGCAATGCACGATCCACCTCGCGCCCATGCACGACAACCCCGGCATCGTCATGCTGATCCTCTCCCCGCGTGAGCTTGCTGACCGGATGGGCCGCTCCATGGGCGCAAAGACCGCCGCCCGGTCCGCCATCGGCATGGCCGAAATGCTGGCGCATGAGATCAAGAACCCCCTCGCTGGCATCTCGGGTGCTGCGCAACTCCTCAGCATGAACCTCACGCCCGAAGATCAGGAGCTGACCGATCTGATCGTCGAGGAAACCCGCCGGATCGTGAAACTCTTGGAACAGGTCGAACAGTTCGGCAACCTCCGCCCCCCCGAACGCAAGCCCGTGAACATCCACGACGCGCTTGACCGCGCACGCAAATCGGCCCTTGTCGGCTTTGCCGCCCACATGACGATTGTCGAGGATTACGACCCCTCGCTGCCGCCCACCTTCGCCGACAGCGACCAGCTGATGCAGGTGTTCCTGAACCTCATCAAGAACGCGGCCGAGGCCTGCAAGGACGGCGGCACCATCCGGCTCCACACCTTTTACGACCTCAGTTTGCGCCTCCGCCGCAAGGACGGCCCCTCGGCCGCGCTGCCCCTGAACGTGGAAATCATCGACGACGGCCCCGGGATCAAGCCCGAGATCGCCGCCAACATCTTCGAGCCCTTCGTCTCGGGCCGCGAAAACGGCACCGGCCTCGGCCTCGCGCTCGTCTCCAAGATCATCACAGACCATGACGGCTGGATTTCGGTCGATTCCGTCCCCGGTCGAACAGTGTTCCGCGTCTCCCTGCCCATGGCCCCCCGCGAAAAGAAGAAGGAAGCGAAGTAATGGATGGCACCATCCTTGTCGCCGACGACGACCGCACGATCCGCACGGTCCTGACCCAGGCCCTGACCCGCGCAGGCTGCAAGGTCCACGCGACGTCCAGCCTGATGACGCTGATGCGCTGGGTCGAGGAAGGGAAGGGCGACCTGGTGATTTCCGACGTCATCATGCCCGACGGCAACGGGCTGGATGCGCTGCCCCGGATTTCCAAGATGCGCCCCGGCCTGCCGGTCATCGTCATTTCGGCACAGAACACCATCATGACCGCGATCCAGGCGGCCGAGGCGGAGGCCTTCGACTACCTGCCAAAACCCTTCGACCTGCCCGACCTGATGAAGCGCTCGGCCAAGGCGCTGGACCAGAAGCGCCGGGCGGCCAAGGTCGTGGTCCCGGTACGCGAGGCCGGGGATGACCTGCCGCTTGTCGGTCGCACTCCGGCCATGCAGGCGCTGTACCGGTTGGTCGCGCGGGTGATGAACACCGAACTCGCCGTCCTCATCACCGGCGAATCCGGCACTGGCAAGTCGCTGATCGCCCGGGCCATCCATGATTTCTCGGACCGCCGGACGCTGCCTTTCGTCGTAGCCCAGTCCGCGGACCTTGCCGGCATCGACGGGCCTGCGACGCTCCTCTCCCGTGCCCGCGGCGGCTCCATCGTCTTTGACGAGGTCGCCGACTACGATGCCGACACCCAGGCCCGCGCCGTCCGCATGCTGGACATGCTGGGCGACAAGGCCCCCCGCGTCATGGCCACCAGCCAGACCGACCTTTCCGCCCGGATGGAGGCCGGCCAGTTCCGCCAGGACCTCTTCTACCGCCTCGGCGGGGTCACGTTGCATGTCCCGTCCTTGCGCGAACGGGTCGAGGATATTCCGCTTCTGGCCGAACATTTCCTGGCCAAGGGCGAACGCGAAATCGGCACCATTCGCCGTCTGTCGCAGGGGGCTGTCGACTTGATTCGCGCCTACTCCTGGCCCGGCAACGTGCGCCAGCTGGAAAACACGATCCGCCGCCTGTTGGTCACCGCCACTGAAACCGACATCGCCCGGTCCGAGGTCGAGCAGGTCCTTGGTCAGCAACCCAGCCCCGAACCGCTGACCGGCATGGTCGAAGGCGACAAGCTGTCCGCCTCGGTCGCGCGGCACCTGAAGCGCTACTTCGACCTGCATGGCGGGCAGTTGCCGCCCCCGGGCGTCTACCAGCGCATCCTGCGCGAGGTCGAACTGCCCCTGATCGAGATCGCGCTGGACGCCACCGCCGGCAACCAGGCGAAATGCGCCGATCTTCTCGGGATCAACCGCAACACGCTGCGCAAGAAGATCACCGATCTCGACATTCGCGTAACCCGTCGCCGCAAGTTGATGTAGCGGGGCAACGCCTACCTGTGTCTTTTCGGTTTCACCCCGCTTGGCTGCTAGATATAGTGGCCAGGGGTGGGGGAACCACCGACTGACGTAAGCGAAGGCAACGGCACAGGGTGGAGCGGGCAGTTCACAGGGATGTCTGGCAGCGGTTTTCCCGTCTGCGTCGGCAGCGGCGCGTGCAGACGTCGGTTACACTTGGCCTGGTCTTCCTGGGCCCCGTCCTTGCGGTCGCAACCTTCCTTGCGCTCGGCTCGATCAACCAGAGTGCGGCCTCGCCCTTCCTGCGGCTGATCCTGCTGGCCGACTTGATCTACGTGCTGGCGATTGCGGCCCTGGTCCTGGCGCGTGTCGTCCGCCTGATTGCCGACCGCCGTTCCAAATCCGCCGGATCGCGGCTCCACATGCGCCTGTCCGGCGTCTTCATGCTGATCGCGCTGATCCCCACGGTCCTTGTCGCGGTCTTCGCCGTACTGTCGATCAACATCGGGCTTGAGGGCTGGTTCTCCGACCGCGTCCGCTCGGTCGTAGGCTCCTCCCTCTCTGCCGCCCAGGCCTATGAGGCCGTGCAGAAGGACGACCTGGCCGCCGATGTCGTCACCCTTGCGGGCTACCTGAACGACGCCAAGCGGCGGACGACCTTCCTTCGTGATGACCAGCTGCGCCCGCTGCTTTCCCAGGCGCAGCAGGTCGTCCAGCGCGGGCTGAAAGAGGCCTATCTCGTCGACGGCACCGGTACCCTCAAGACCCGGGGCGAGAAGTCCTACCTCTTCGACTTCGAGCCCCTGACCGAGGAACACCTCCGCCTCGCCCGCGAGGGCAACACCGTGCTGATCCCCGACTGGAAGAACAATGAATTCCGCGCGCTGGTTCTGCTGGAGGCCTACACCGACCGCTATCTTTACGTGACCCGCACCGTTGACGGGTCGATCCTGTCGCTCCTCGACGAAACCCAGGAAACCGTCCAGCTCTACAACCAGCTCGAATCCGAACGTGGGCGGCTTCTGTTCAACTTCGGCCTGATTTACCTCGGCTTCGCGCTGATCCTGATCCTCGCCGCGATCTGGCTTGGCCTCTGGTTCGCCGAACGCCTATCGCGGCCCGTGGGGCGGCTCGCCGGGGCGGCGGAAAGGGTAGGGGGCGGCGATCTTGACGTTCAGGTGGCCGAGGAAGAAGGCGATGACGAAATCGCCTCCCTCGGTCGTCTCTTCAACCAGATGACCCGCCAGCTGAAGGGCCAGCGCGAGGCGCTTCTGGAAAGCAATGCCCAGACCGAAACCCGGCGGCGGCTGTTCGATTCGGTGCTCTCCAACGTCACGGCCGGCGTCATCGGCCTCGACTCGGACGGTGACATCGACTTCGTCAACCGCGCCGCCGAACGGCTCCTCGACTTCGGTGACGGCCAGTCCGACATGCCGCTTGCCGCCGCCGTCCCGGAATTCGCCCCCCTTTTCGACCGCCTCCGCGATGCCGGCACCAACGCCGTCCAGGAAGAGGTCCGCCTGACCCGCAAGGGCAAGCTCGAAAGCCTCCTCGTCCGCATGTCCACCCGCCGCAGCGACGCGGGCGACCTGGAAGGCTTCGTCGTGGCCTTCGACGACGTGACTGACCTCGTCAGCGCACAACGCATGGCCGCCTGGGGCGACGTCGCCCGCCGCATCGCGCATGAGATCAAGAACCCGCTCACCCCGATCCAGCTCTCCGCCGAACGCATCAAGCGCAAGTTCGCCACCCAGGTCCGCGACCATGAGGACCTCGAACAATACACCGACGTCATCGTCCGCCAGACCAACGACCTGCGCCGGATCGTCGACGAGTTTTCCAAGTTCGCCCGCATGCCCGAACCCGACCGCCGCGACTGCGACCTCGCCGCGCTTCTGAAAGGCGCCGTCCTTCTGCAGGAAAACGGCCAGCCCGGGGTGCGCTTCGTGAAGGACATTCCCGCGGACGAACTGCACCTCGACCTTGACGCAACGATGATCGGACAGGCCTTCACAAACCTGATCAAGAACGCCGGGGAAGCGATTGAATCGCATCAGGAAAAAGGCGCGCCCGCAGGCTTCGTCCCCGAGATTCGCATCTCGCTGACTGCCGACGACAGCGAAGCCGTCATCCGCATCATGGACAATGGCACGGGCCTGCCACCAGATCGCGCACGGCTCTTTGAACCTTACGTCACCACTCGCGAAAAGGGCACCGGCCTGGGCCTGCCCATCGTCAAGAAGATCATCGAGGAACACGGCGGTACCCTCGCCCTTCTCGACGCGCCGATCTTTGACGGCAACGCCCACCCCGGCGCGATGGCCGAGATCCGACTACCCCGCACCCAACGCAAGCGTCAGCGCACGCATATTCCACTCGGCGCCGCGCCGGCCGCAAAGGAGGCTTGAGACATGAGCATTCTGATCGTCGACGATGAACAGGACATCCGCGAACTGATCGGCGACATCCTGCGGGACGAAGGCTACACCACCCGCCTCGCCGCAAATTCCGACGACTGCATGGCCGAGATCAACGCCGATCCGCCTTCGCTGATGATCCTGGACATCTGGCTGAAAGACAGCCGCATGGACGGGATCGACATCCTGAAAACCGTGAAGCGCGACAATCCCGATATTCCGGTGGTGATTATCTCTGGTCACGGAAACATTGAAATCGCCGTCGCCGCGATCAAGCAGGGCGCCTACGACTTCATCGAAAAGCCCTTCAACATCGACCAGCTGATGGTCGTCGTCGCCCGCGCCATGGAAACCGCGCGGCTCCGCCGTGAAAACCAGGAACTGCGCCGCCGCGACGTGGCCTCGGCCGACATGGTCGGCTCCTCGCTTGCCTTCAAGACGCTGAAGGGCAACCTCGACAAGGTGACCAAGTCGAACGCCCGCGTGATGCTGACGGGCGAGCCCGGCACCGGCAAGGAAATGGCCGCGCGCTACATCCACACGCACTCGAACCGTGCGGCCTCGCCCTTCGTCACTGTCTCCTCGGCCTCGATCGAACCCGAGCGGATGGAAGAGGTCCTGTTCGGCCGCGAAACCCCCGAACGCGGGGTCGAACCCGGCCTCCTGGAACAGGCGCATGGCGGGATCGTCTACTTCGACGAGGTCGCCGATATGCCACTCGGCACGCAAGGCAAGATCCTGCGCGTCCTGACCGAACAGCAGTTCACCCGGGCGGGCGGCACCGACAAGGTCCGCGTCGACCTCCGCGTCATCTCCTCCACCTGCCGCGACCTGCGGTCTGAGATCGGCCTGGGTCGCTTCCGGCAAGAGCTTTACGACAGGCTGAACGTTGTCCCCATCGCCGTCCCCTCGCTCGCCGCCCGGCGCGAGGATGTGCCGGAACTGACCCGCCACTTCATCGAATGGTTCCACAAGACGCAAGGCTTGCCGAACCGCAGCCTGTCGGAAGAGGCTGACACCGTCCTGCAGACGCTCCCCTGGCCCGGCAACATCCGCCAGCTGCGCAACGTGATCGAGCGCATCCTGATCCTGGGCGATTCCACCGGTCCCATCGAAGCCGCCGAGATTCCCGGCACCGAGCCCAAGGTCGAAACCGAAAGTGCTTTGTCCCTGTCCGGCACCATCGCGACGCTGCCCCTGCGCGAAGCGCGCGAGCTTTTCGAGCGCGAATACCTTCTGACCCAGATCAACCGCTTTGGCGGCAACATCAGCCGCACGGCCAGCTTCGTCGGCATGGAACGCTCCGCGCTGCACCGCAAGCTGAAGTCCCTTGGTGTAGTGGGGTCTACCCGCGGGGGCAGGGGTTTCGGCGAGTTCGAGGAGTAACGCCCTGCCCGTGCCGGTGTGACCCCCTCCCTGGCCCTCCCCCTGGCAGGGGGAGGGGACGCAAGGCGCACCGGCGCACCCGACTTGAAACGTGGCGGTAGTCTCCCGTAGGTTCTAGCAGCCTGTCAGAGGGTCGTAGAATGGGGCTGCCGAACGAGAGTTTCCCTACTCTCCGGGCAAGAATGACGGACCTGGACGAAAACAGTTGCCCTTAAGCCCCTGTTAACCGTGCCCACCTCAGACTGACGCTGCCATCCCGCGTCCCCTCCCCCTGCCAGGGGGAGGGCCAGGGCGGGGGTGCTGACAGGACTAAGGGATGAGCGGCTTCTAGAACAACGGCCAGAAGGCCCAAGCAAAACGCCTGCGCCGCACCATGATCCCGGCCGAGCGCGTCCTCTGGCACCATCTCCGCGCCCATCGCTTCATGGGCCTCTCGGTTCGACGCCAGGCCCCCATCGGCCCCTTCATCGTTGACTTCCTGATCCCCGACCACCGCCTGATCATCGAAGCCGACGGCACCGGCGACGGCTCCCAGAGCGATATGGACCGCGACCGATGGCTCCACCAGAAGGGCTTCCGCGTCCTTCGGCTGGGGAACCATGACATCCTCAAGAACCTCCCCGCCTGCCTCGACACCATCGCTGCCCATACCCCCGAACATTGACCCCCCGGCCCCGATCTGACATTCAGGCGCAGACGACGGAACGCGGGGTCACTGATGAAGGTCATCATCTGCGGGGCGGGGCAGGTCGGCTGGCAGATCGCCCGTCATCTGTCCGGCGAGAAGAACGACGTGACCCTTGTCGACGTGAACGCCGATCTTGTCCGCCGCGCGACCGATACGCTGGACGTGCAAGGCGTCGTGGGCTTTGCCAGCCATCCCGACGTGTTGGAAAAGGCCGGCGCGCGCGATGCCGACATGCTGATCGCAGCCACCCATTCCGACGAAGTGAACATGGTCACCTGCCAGGTGGCCCACACCGTCTTCAACATCACCCGCAAGATCGCGCGCATCCGGGCGCAGAACTACCTTGATCCCCTCTACGGCAACCTGACGAACCAGGACGGGCTGGCCATCGACGTCGTGATCTCTCCCGAACGCGAGGTGGCCGAGGCCGCGCTGCAGCGCCTTGCGGCCCCTGCAACCTTCGACACCGAAAGCTTCATGAATGGTCGGGCCCAGCTTCTGGGCATCCAGCTGGATGAGGACTGCCCGGTCCTGAACACGCCCCTGCGCCAGTTGAACGAGCTCTTCTCCACCCTCCGCGCCATTGTCGTGGGCATCCGGCGCGAGGATCGCCTGTTTGCGCCCGAGCCCGGCGACCAGCTTTACGCGGACGATCAGATCTACGTCTTCACCCATTTCGAGGACGTGAACCGCGCCCTGGAAATCTTTGGCAAGAAAACGAAAAAGCAGGAACGCGTCGTCATCGTCGGGGGCGGCAACGTGGGCCTCGCCGTCGCCCGTGCGCTGGAAACCCGCACCGACCGCGTGCGCGCCAAGATCATCGAGAAGAACCGCGCCACAGCCGAAATCGCCGCCGACTCTCTCGAGCGCACCATCGTCCTGAACGGCGACGGGATGGACTCGGACATCCTGATGGAAGCCTCGATCGACCGCGCCGACGCCATCCTCGCCGTCACCGATGACGACAAGACCAACCTCCTCGTCGCCGTCCGCGCCAAGCAGGCCGGCTGCCCGATGACCATCGCGCTGGTGAACGACCCCACGCTGGCGCCGCTGATGGCCCCCCTCGACATCGACGCCTACATCAACCCCCGCGCCACCACGGTCTCCTCCATTCTCCGCCACATCCGCCACGGCCGCGTCCGCGCGGTCTACTCCATCGGCGACGCCGAGGCCGAGATGATCGAGGCGCAGGTCCTGTCCACCTCGCCGCTCTCCGGCCGCCTGGTCCGCGACATCGAGTTTCCCGAAGGGGTCCTCGTCGGCGCCGTGATGAAGGGCGACAAGGTCCTGAAACCCACCGGCGACCTCAGGATCGAGGCCGGCGACGTCATCGCCCTCTTTGCCATGGCCAAGGACGTGCCCGAGGTCGAACGCCTCCTGCAAGTCTCCATCGACTTCTTCTGATGCTGGCGCGGCTGGCAGAACTGCCGCTGCTCGTGGTCCTTCTGGGCCTCAGCGGCCTTATCGCGCTGGTGCCCGCGCTGTTTGCCATTGGGGCGAATGACCACGAACACGCCCGAGATTTCCTCTACTCCGCGCTGATCCTCCTGGTGATCGCCGTCATGCTCGGCATCGCCACCGCCGCCTACAGCCCGCGCGATCCGGCCCGCAGCCACCTTGCGGCCCTGGTCCTGGCCTATGCCGTCCTGCCCTTTGCCCTGGCCCTGCCGATGGTCGAGGCGCTGCCCGACACCACGCTGATGAACGCCTGGTTCGAGATGGTCTCGGCCTTCACCACCACCGGGGCCAGCGTCTACCAGCCCGACCGGCTGGCCGACAGCGTCCATCTCTGGCGTGCGACGGTCGGCTGGTTCGGCGGCTTCCTGATCCTCCTGGCCGCCTATGCGATCCTTGCCCCCCTGAACCTTGGCGGCACCGAAGTCATCTCGGGCCGCGTCCCCGGGCGTGGCGCGGCCGGAACGGCCCAGGTCACCCGCATCGCCGACCCCGCCCAGCGGCTCACCCGCTTTGCACTCATGCTGTTCCCGGCTTATGCGACCTTGACCCTGCTCCTCTGGGGCATCCTCCTGATCCTCGGCGAAACCGGCATCACCGCGCTGATCCATGCCATGGGCACACTCTCCACCTCCGGCATCACCGGGCAAGAGCCGTTCCAGTCCTCGCAAGCCGGTATCGCCGGAGAGGTCGCGATCTTCCTCTGTTTCGTCTTCGCCATCACCCGCCGCGCACTGCCCGGCATCCGGCTTGCCGAAAACCGTCGCCCGCTGCTGCAGGACCCGGAACTGAGGCTGGCGGCCCTCTTGCTGGCATCGGTGACACTGCTTTTGTTCCTGCGGCACTGGTATGTCGTAGGTCAGTCCGGCCCCCTGACCGAAACCGACGCGGTGCAGTCGTTCTGGGGCATCCTGTTCACCTCGGCCTCCTTCCTGACCACCACCGGCTATGTCTCGACCGATTGGCAGACGGCGGCCGACTGGTCGGGCGTCGGCACCTCGGGCCTGGTGCTCCTGGGCCTGGCGATGATCGGCGGCGGCACTGCAACCGCGGCCGGCGGGGTCAAGCTCTTGCGGGTGCACGCCCTTCTGCGCCAGGGCGAAAGAGAACTGGAGAAGATCATCCACCCGAACTCGATCGGGCGGGGGGGCGCGGATGCCCGCCGCCTGCGCCGGGAGGGGGCGCAACTGGCCTGGGTCTTCTTCATGCTCTTTGCCACCACCATTGCCATCACCATGGCCCTGCTGCTGCTGGCGGGGCTCGAGTTTGAACAGGGCATGGTCCTGGCGATCTCCAGCCTGACCACCACGGGCCAGCTGGCCGAGATCGGCGCCCCCGAACCCATCCTGTACGCCGACCTGTCCGATCCGGTGAAACTGATCCTTGGCATCGCCATGGTCGTCGGTCGGCTGGAAACCCTGGCGCTCCTCGCCCTCATCCTGCCGGGGCGCGGGCAGCGCTGACCGGCCCGGACCGGCGCACCGGGGCAGGTAACAGCCTGATTTTTGCGCTGGAAACTCCCGCCCGCCCGCGACATACTCGGCTTACCGTGTCTGGCGGTGAAGACAGGGCTCAACGACAAACGACCACGACGTGACAGTGAAGCGATAGAAAAACAAGGCAAAACAACGATGGCCGCTGACAAGCAAAACCTGCAAGACGCCTTTCTGAACCATGTTCGCAAAGCCAAGGTTCCGGTGACGATCTTCCTGATCAATGGCGTCAAGCTGCAGGGCGTGATCACCTGGTTTGACAACTTCTGCGTGCTTCTGCGTCGTGACGGGCAATCGCAGCTCGTCTACAAGCATGCGATCTCGACCATCATGCCCGGCGCGCCGATCAGCCTCTACGAAGGGGAAGACTGATCTCCAACGGTCCGCAGGACGAAACCGGTCTCCTGTCCGATAGGGCGGGCAATCGGTTGCGCGATACCGCGACCGCCAGAACCCGCGCCTGGGTGCTGCATCCGGCATTGAAATCCGCTGGCAATCGCCGACTGCCCGAGCATGGCCTGGCCGAGGCCGTCTCGCTCGCCGCCGCCCTCCCGGAACTTGAGGTCTGCGGGTCCGAGGTCGTCCGCCTGGCGCGCGCGCATCCCGGCACGCTCCTCGGCTCGGGCAAGGTCCAGGAGCTGAAGGCCCGCTTCAAGGCCGAGGAGATCGGGTTGGTTCTGGTCGATGGCAGCGTCTCGCCCGTCCAGCAGCGCAACCTGGAAAAGGAATGGGGGGTTAAGCTTCTCGACAGGACCTCGCTGATCCTGGAGATCTTCGCCGACCGTGCCCGGACCCGCGAAGGCGTCCTGCAGGTCGAACTCGCGGCCCTCAGCTACCAGCGCACCCGGCTGGTCCGCGCCTGGACCCACCTTGAACGCCAGCGCGGCGGCTTCGGCTTTGTCGGCGGCCCGGGCGAAACCCAAATCGAAAGCGACCGCCGCGCCATCGACGATCAGGTGGTCAAGCTGCGCCGCCAACTCGACCAGGTGGTCAAGACGCGTGAGCTTCACCGCGCCGCCCGCGCCAAGGTGCCGTTCCCGATCGTGGCCCTCGTCGGCTACACCAACGCCGGCAAGTCCACGCTCTTCAACCGCATCACCGGGGCCGAGGTTCTGGCCAAGGACATGCTCTTTGCCACGCTCGACCCCACCATGCGCGGCGTGGCGCTGCCTTCGGGCGCGAAGATCATCCTGTCCGACACCGTGGGCTTCATCTCGGACCTGCCGACCCAGCTTGTCGCCGCCTTCCGCGCCACGCTGGAAGAGGTGCTGTCCGCCGACCTGATCCTCCATGTCCGCGACATTAGCCACCCGGAAACCGTCGAACAGGCCGCCGATGTGGCCGATATCCTGGCCTCACTGGGCGTGAAGGAAGACACGCCGATCATCGAGGTCTGGAACAAGCTTGACCTGGTCGATGCCTCGCAACGCGGCGCGCTGACCGCCCAGGCTGCGCAACGTCCCATGGTCCTGCCGGTATCGGCCTTGACGGGCGAGGGGGTGGAGACGCTCCTCTCCCTCATCTCGCGCACGCTCGACGAAGACCGGACCGAGGAAACCCTGATTATCCCCTTCGACCAGGGCCGCAAGCGCGCCTGGCTCCATGACCAGACCATCGTCCTGACCGAGACCGAGGCCGAAGACGGCTGGCACCTCACCGTGCGCTGGACCGCCCGGCAGCAGAACCGATGGGAACGGCTCTGACCGGATACATTTCCGCGACCCGCGCAGGGCAGGGGGTGCGATGATCCTCCGCCTCGCCGCTCTCTGGCTCACCGCAGCAGCAGCGCTCTGGCTCCATGCGCTGTTCGGCATTCCCGGAGACTACCTTGGCCAGGGCTTCCCGCTGTATCCGGGCATCCAGGTCACGCGCACCGAACTCGCCCTGACGGCCCTTGCCGCGACGCTGCCCATCCCGCTTCTCGCCGCGCTTGCCCGCCGCTTTCATCTGCGCTGGCTCGCCCTGCCGCCCATCGCCCTCCTCTGGCTCTGGGCCGCTTCGGTCATGATCCATCCCTTCGTCAGCGATTTCGGCACCACCTGGTCAGGAACCGAGCCGCTGCGCGCGCTTTTCCTCCACCCGCTCCACACGCCCCTCGCGCTCATGGCGCTACTTGCCGCAACGGCCTGGACGCTTGGCCCCGCGCGAACCGCTCAAGCCTGATGCGGCCGCGCCAGATAGACGCTGTCGCACCATTCGTCTTTCCACAGAAGCGTCCGCTCCGCCCGGTGCGTCTCAAGGAACCCCAGCTTCGCCAGCAGCTTCAGGCAGGCTGCATTGCGGGGGTCGACCTCCGCCGTCAGCGTGATCGCCGGAAACTCCGCCTCCAGCACGGGGATCACAGAGTTCATCGCCTCCTGCGCCAGTCCCTGGCCCCAGTGGTCCGGGTGCAGGATTAACCCCACCTCCGGCACTGCCCAAGCCCCGGCCTTGCCGATGACCTCTCCATCCCGCTCGACCAGCCAGTCCCGGCTGTCCTCGGCCTGATCGACCAGGAAGCCCAGCCAATGGCGTGTCTCCTCAAGCGTCTCATGCTCTGGCCGCGACCAGTAGCGCATCGCGCGCGGGTCGGACATGAAGCGGTGCACCGCCTCCAGATCGTCCCACCGCGCCTGGCGCAAGACCAGCCGCGCCGTGTGCAGCGTCGGGACCCCGGTCACTGCCCCTCCGGCGTCAGCACCATCACCCCCGCCGCCGCAGCCCGCGCAAGTTCCGGGTCCAGCGACATCGGGATGTACTCCCCCCGCCGCCACAGCTCGCCCAGGTCGTCATAATGCCGCGACAAGGGATGCCCCGACTGCCCCGTCGCCGTGACGAAGACCGACGAATCCGGGTCGGCAAAGTCATAGACCCCGCGATACCCCGCCGAATGCACGTTCTGGAACGGCTCCGGCCCCTTGCCCCGCGTCACCCCCCGCATCAGCGTGTCGTCCCCGCCGCTCGTCGACTGCCGGATGTTCACGAAATGCTTGACGAATGGCACCTCGCCCAGCACCGGATGGTCATGCGTCGCCTGGTGCGCGTCGCCCCAGCGCCAGCTTTCGATGTTGTCGCCATAGCGTTCCGACAGCTGCAACAACGCATCGTCCAGCGCCACCCGCGCAATGTCGGTGCAGCTTTCCACTGCCGCCGACTGGATCACGTCGCACCACGCCGACGCGCCGCCCACATTGCGGTAGACCCGCTCGATGAAGACCGGAGAGATATGGGTGAAGCTGTCCGCCATCGCCCCCAGCTCGTCCCGGATCAGCCGCTCCATCAGCGCCCGCATCCAGGCCTCGGCGATCAGCGGCTCGGGCAGATGCTCGTTCATCTCGCCGTTCCACTCCGCCAGCAGCATCAGCGCCCGCTGCCGCAACCGTTCGGGCGAGCCCTCGGGCGCCGCCTCGCCAGTGAACCACAGGTCCGCCCCGATCAGCGGCAACAGGTTCCGCGCCGTCGGGTTCACCGTGTCCAGCTGCGCCTCGATGAAGCTTTCCCGCGTATGCACCTCGCGCGCCTGCATCAGCGTCAGCCAACGCTGGATCCGCTGCGTGTCGCCCCAGTCGAAACTCACATGGTTTGGGAAGGGCCGGTCCACCGTCTTGTTGTTGGTGTTGCCCAGAAGACCCGAGGTCGGGTTGCGGAAGCTCGGGTTCTCCGCATAGGGCAGCACGCCCTTGAACCCCACGCGCGCATCCGACCCCAAGGCCGGCAGTCGGCCTTGTGAGGGATGGCCCGGGTCCCGCGCCGGGATCGCCCCCATCACCTGCATCGCGATCCCCGTCTCGTCCGCCAGCATCACGTTCTGCGCGGGTGCCACGACCAGCTTGCCCGCCTCCAGCGCTTCCGGGATCGACTTCGCCCGCATCAGCGCCATCGCCCCGCTGATCGAGGTGTCGGCCCCCGACAGCGCCGTCCAGCTGATCGCGGCCACATGCCCCGCAGGCGTGATCGAGTCGAGGTCATAGTGCCCCCCTGGCAGCACCGGCCCGTTCCGCGTCCAGCGCAGGGTCAGCGTCAGGGGCTCGGCATCCTTGATCCGGATGATCGACTGCCGGGTCTCGAAAGGGGCCCAGCCGTCGGGGGTCTGGTATTCTTCCTTGTTCGCCGGGTTCAGCGCCTCGATCACCACGTCCTGGTCGTCGACATAGGCCGTCGTCAGGCCCCAACCCAGCTTGTCCGACCGGCCGACCAAAACCACGGGCACCCCTGGGATCGTGCCGCCAATGACGCCGCCCGTCTGCAGCTCCAGACGCGCTAGATACCAGATCGTCGGCGCGGTCAGCCCCAGATGCGGGTCGTTCGCCAACAGGCTGCCTCCCGCCGCCGACCGTTCCGGCATCGCCGCCCAGGAATTCGACGCCCCCGCCATCCCGGGCTCGGCCACCGGGGAAAACGGCCCCATCGCAAAGTCGACCGGGGCCATCACCGGCACCACGCTAGGGACAAGGCTTGCATAGTCGGGCAGAGCGGCGACGCCCTGGCTCGGATCATCCGGCAGGATGTCGGCCAGCCGCTCGGGCGCAAGCAGCAGCGACACCCGCGCGCGCAAGACCTCGGACTGCAGCGCCCCGGTCAGCTGCAGCGCCATCAGCTTCAGGATCGCGATGGAATCCGCCGGGGCCCAGGCCGCGATCTCGGGCTCGAACAGGAAGAACTCCGGCGCACCGCGGCCCCGGGCGCCCTTGTTCACTTCGCCGATCCAGGCGTTCACGCCCGCAGCATAGGCCTCCAGCGCCCGGCGGGTCTGCGGGTCCTGCGCCTCGACCGACTGCAGCGCCAGACCATACAGGTCATAGCGCCGCATCAGCTCGTCCACCTGCACCGTGGCCGGGCCGAACAGTTCCGACAGCCGCCCCTGCGCCGTGCGCCGCAGCATCGTCATCTGCCACAGCCGATCCTGCGCATGGGCAAAGCCCAGGGCAAAGTACACATCCTCGTCCGTACGCCCGAAGATGTGCGGCACGTCATCGTTGTTGCGCACGATTTCCACCGGGGCCGAGATGCCCGCAACGGTGAAATCCTCGCTGTAATCCACCAGCGACCGCGACAGGATGTAATAGGCCAGGAAGGCCAGGATCAGGCCCAGGGCGATAAGTCCGGTGACCAGCCGGATCAGCCAGCGAAAGGCGGTCAGCATGGGGTCCTGGGCATAAGGGGCTGGTCCTTGACGGCGTGAAGCGGATCGGTTCCTAGTCCATGCACCGAGCAAGGGCAACAAGCGGGGGGCGCATATGGCGAAAGTGGCATTTCTTGGCTTGGGAGTCATGGGTTTCCCGATGGCAGGCCATCTTGTCGCCAAGGGGCATGAGGTGACGGTCTACAACCGCACCCGCTTGAAGGCCGAGGCCTGGGTGGACCGCCACGGCGGCAGGGCCGCGCCTTCGCCCGCGCTTGCGGTCCGGGGGGCCGAGTTCGTGATGGCCTGCGTTGGCAATGACGACGACCTGCGCCAGGTCTGCATCGGGCCGGACGGCGCCTTCGCCGCGATGTCGCCGGGCGCGGTCTTCGTCGACCACACCACGGTCTCCGCCAACATCACCCGCAAACTCGCGGCCCAGGCCCAGGCCTCGGGGCTGGCCTTCGTCGATGCCCCGGTCTCGGGCGGGCAGGCGGGGGCGGAGAATGGCCAGCTCTCCATCATGTGCGGCGGTGACCCTGCCGACTACGCCCGGGCCGAGCCGGTGATGGCCGCCTACGCCCGCATCTGCCGCCTGATCGGCGACAGCGGGGCAGGGCAGCTCGCCAAGATGATGAACCAGATCTGCATCGCGGGCCTGATGCAGGGCCTGTCCGAGGCGCTGGCCTTCGGCCAGAAGGCGGGCCTCGACGGCGAGAAGGTGGTGGAGGTGATCTCTCAGGGGGCCGCAGGCTCCTGGCAGATGGTCAACCGGCACAAGACCATGCTTCGGGACCAGTTCGACTTCGGCTTCGCGGTCGACTGGATGCGCAAGGACCTCGGCATCTGTCTGGACACCGCCGACGAGATCGGCGCGCGGCTGCCGGTCACCGCGTTGGTCGACCAGTTCTACAAGGACGTGCAACTGATGGGCGGGGGACGGAACGACACGTCGAGCCTTATCCGGCGGCTGAAGTAAGGGAATGACCGCATCCCGGGACCGGCGCTGATCGGATTGCCCAGACACGTCATTCACGTTGTTAAACGTCGCCACCGCGCAGGACTGGTCCGCAAGCACATCCGGTCTTGCCCATGTCCCAAATACTCCCGCCGGAGGCATCCGAACGCATGCCAAGGGTGTCACGCCTGCCTTCAGGACGCAAACGTAGGGTGGGCGAAACGCCCACCGCCCCGTCAAGATCAAGACCTTAAGAATTTCCTAACGTCCGCGACCAAGATATTGAAATCAATGGCTCATCGGCGTTTGTCCACCGTGGACACTTTTCAGGGAATGATCCGCGTATACTTGACCCCGGCCAAGGAGGCCCCCGCGATCAGACCCTGCTGCCCGAAGACCAGGGCGATCACATCGTTCAGCTCGGTCGACTCCTTGCCGATCGAAGCACCCTCCTCTGGGCTCGCATAGCGTACGTCCGCGCCCACCGCCCAGCCCGAGGACCGCCGGAACTTCTCCAGCGCGTCGGGGGTCATGAAGAACAGGGCGTGGGCGTACTGCTGCGCCCCGATCTGCAGCCCGAACGACCCCTTGGTCGCGGAGTAGTAGTCGACCGTGACCCCCTGGATCCGCAGTGCCCCGCGCCCGAAGGCCCCGCCGAACCCGGCACCAACCTCGGTCATCAGGGGCATGTACAGCACCCCCGCCGCGCGGCTCGCCAGATCCCGCGTGCCCGGATACTGCTGGAACAGGTAACTCTCCGTCGCCGCCACCCGGGCCTCGATCTGCTGCCCGCCGTTCGACCCGATCCCGTTGTTGCAGGCCGCCAGCCCGAAGGCCCCCGCGCCGACCAAAAGCCCGCGCCGCGTCATCATCATCTCGGTCATCTTGTCCGCCCTTTCATGCCTCATGGGGTCTCATGCGCCCCTTGATCGGCAAACTACCCGTTTTCCGCCGGCGTGTCATGCCCGAAACCCGGACCCGGCAACCCCGCGCTCAAGGAGTCAGGGTCTGGTACAGGGCGAAATCCTCAGCCGCATGTTCCCGCAGCAAGGCTGCCGTCTCTGCCGACAATTCCGTCGCCCCCGGGGGAGAGACGTTCAGGCGCGGCAGGATGATCTCGCAATCAAGCCGTTCCTCCAGGAAGTGCACGAAGGTCCCGATCTCCTCATAGCGGAACAGCCGGTCCACGCCCTCGCCTTGCCGCGGCCGCAGGAACTTGCCCTGGCTACCCACATCCGCGAAATCCGGCCGCGGGTCCTGGCACCAGGCCCGGACGAAGTGGTCAAAGCTGATGCCCTTCGTCGACTTCCCAGCATCCGTCTCTTCGCGCTGGCGGAAGCGGTACCACGACCCCAACCAATCCGTCGGTTCCCGCATCAGGGCCACCACGGTGAACGTGTCCTTCGACGCGACCTCGAGATAGGGCCCGATAAAGCGTCGATAGCGGTGGACGGTGGTGTGCTTCAACAAGGGCGGCCGCTGGATCGACACGGATGCCAGCGATTCGAGTGCGGCCGCAATCGCTGTCGACCCGGTCTTCGGCGTGGCCAGAAACGCAAGCCTCTGCTCCCAGAATACCAGCATCTCCGGCCCTTTCCCCCGATGTTCCCGCACATCGCCCGGTTGTCCCGGGTTTTCGTCAACACTCCCTTAACCAAACCGCGCCCAAACTGCCACTGTCAGATTTGAGTTGAATTGTTCCCTTTTTGTGCTCATAAGGGCAAGAACACTTGGGGAACACGGGCAAGGATTGCCGCTGGAATGCGGCTGTGAAATAAGGAGAACGACATGGCAGTGGCTAACCTTCTCGACCTCGGGGGCAAGCGGGATATGGACAAGGCGAAGGCTCTGGAATCGGCGCTTGCGCAGATCGAGCGGCAGTTCGGCAAGGGCTCGATCATGAAGCTCGGCGCCGACAGCCCGGCGATGGAGATCGAGTCGACCTCGACCGGCTCCTTGGGCCTCGACATCGCGCTTGGGATTGGCGGCCTGCCCAAGGGCCGGATCATCGAGATCTACGGGCCCGAGTCCTCGGGCAAGACCACGCTGACCCTGCATGTCGTTGCCGAGGAGCAGAAGAAGGGCGGCGTCTGCGCCTTCGTCGATGCCGAACACGCGCTGGATCCGCAGTATGCCAAGAAGCTGGGCGTGAACCTGGATGAACTGCTGATCTCGCAGCCCGACACCGGCGAACAGGCGTTGGAGATCGTGGATACGCTCGTCCGCTCCGGCGCGGTGAACCTTGTGGTGGTCGACTCGGTCGCAGCCCTTGTGCCCAAGGCCGAGATCGAAGGTGACATGGGTGACATGCAGATGGGCAGCCAGGCCCGCCTGATGAGCCAGGCGATGCGCAAGTTGACCGCCTCGATCGGCCGGTCGAACTGCATGGTGATCTTCATCAACCAGATCCGGATGAAGATCGGCGTGATGTTCGGCTCGCCCGAAACCACCACCGGCGGCAACGCGCTGAAATTCTATGCTTCCGTCCGTCTCGACATCCGCCGGATCGGCTCGATCAAGGACCGCGAGGAGGTTGTCGGCAACACCACCCGCGTCAAGGTTGTGAAGAACAAGGTCGCCCCGCCCTTCAAGCAGGTCGAATTCGACATCATGTATGGCGAAGGCATCTCAAAGACCGGCGAGTTGATCGACATTGGCGTCAAGGCCGGGGTCGTGGAGAAGTCGGGCGCCTGGTATTCGTTCAAGGACGAACGCATCGGGCAGGGGCGTGAGAATGCCAAGGCCTTCCTGAAACAGAACCCGTCTGTCGCGCTGGAGATCGAGGACAAGATCCGCGCTGCCAACGGGCTCGACTTCACCATGGCCGGCGAAGATTCCGCCGACGTGCTGGACGAGTGACCCAGGCCACCCACGAAGAACTGATGGCCGCGCTGCCGGAGGTGCTTTCCGCACCGAAAACCGGCAGCGCGGTCGAGTTTTTGTGCCTCCGCCCCGATTTCGGCCAGCGCCGGTTCGTTGATGAAATCAGGGTGACGAAGGCGCACGGCATCCCCGGAGAGCGCTGGGGCAGCGCCCCCTGGCTAAAGCTTCCCGACGGCACCGGCCACCCCGGCATTCAGGTCTCGATCCTGCCCCGCCGCGTGCTGGACCTGGTCTGGCGCGACCGGGACAATGTCGTTCATCCTGGCGACACATTCGTCTGCGACCTCGACATGACCGAGGCGAACCTGCCCGCTGGCACGCGGTTGGCGGTCGGCACGGCGATTCTCAGGGTCTCCGAAGTCTGGAACGACGCCTGCGCCAAGTGGAAGGTGCGCCACGGCGAGGCGGCGTTCGACTGGGTCCGCGCACACCCGACGCTTCGCCTGCGCGGCGTCCTCTGCTCCATCGAACAGGACGGTGTGATCCGCAACGGCGACGCCGTCGAAGTCCTGCGCTGACAGCCTTTTTTCCCGCGTCGAAAGCGTGACCCGTGGACAGGCCCCATGCAGGGGGCTACATGGGGGGCCGAATTTCCGTTTTCGCCCGAAGGACCGCCCCCACATGGCCTCGCTGAACGATATCCGCTCGACCTTCCTCGACTTCTTCCGCCGCAACGACCACCGGGTGGTGGACTCCTCGCCCCTGGTGCCGAGGAACGACCCGACGCTGATGTTCACGAACTCTGGCATGGTGCAGTTCAAGAACCTCTTCACCGGGGTCGAGACGCGGGACTACAAGCGCGCAACGACCGCGCAGAAATGTGTGCGGGCCGGGGGCAAGCACAACGACCTCGACAATGTGGGTTATACCGCGCGGCACCACACCTTCTTCGAAATGCTGGGGAATTTCAGCTTCGGCGACTATTTCAAGGAACAGGCGATTGCTTTCGCGTGGGAGCTTCTGACCAAGGACTTCGGTCTTGCGAAGGACAAGCTCCTCGTCACCGTCTACCACACCGATGATGAGGCGGCCGGGATCTGGAAGAAGGTTTCGGGCCTCACCGACGACCGGATCATCCGCATCGCATCGGACGACAACTTCTGGCGGATGGGTCCCACCGGCCCCTGCGGCCCCTGCACGGAAATCTTCTACGATCACGGCCCCCACATCTGGGGCGGCCCTCCGGGGTCGGCGGAAGAGGATGGGGACCGGTTCATCGAGATCTGGAACAACGTCTTTATGCAGAACGAACAGTTCGCTGACGGGCGGCTGGTTCCGCTTGAGATGCAGTCGATCGACACCGGCATGGGACTGGAGCGGATCGGGGCTCTCCTCCAGGGCAAGCACGACAACTATGACACCGACCTGATGCGCAGCCTGATCGAGGCCAGCGCGAACGTCACGTCGCAAGACCCTGATGGACCGGGAAAAATCCACCACCGCGTCATCGCCGACCACCTGCGGTCCACGTCCTTCCTGATCGCCGACGGGGTGATGCCCTCGAACGAGGGGCGCGGCTACGTCCTTCGCCGGATCATGCGCCGCGCGATGCGCCACGCCCACATGCTCGGCGCGCAGGACCCGGTGATGCACCGCCTGGTCCCTGCGCTGGTGCGCCAGATGGGCGGCGCCTATCCGGAGCTTTCCCGGGCGCAAGCGCTGATCGAAGAGACGCTGCGGACCGAGGAAACCAAGTTCAAGCAGACCCTCGACCGGGGTCTTCGGCTTCTGGACGACGAGTTGTCGGGCCTCGCGGAAGGCGCCGCTCTCCCTGGCGCGGCGGCGTTCAAACTGTATGACACCTATGGCTTCCCACTCGACCTGACCCAGGACGCGCTGCGCGAGAAGGGGCGTGAGGTGGACGTCCAGGGCTTTGACGCCGCGATGGCCGAGCAGAAGGCCAAGGCCCGTGCGGCCTGGTCCGGCACAGGAGCTGCGGGCGATGCGAAGATCTGGTTCGAGATCGCGGAAGAGCATGGCGTGACCGAGTTCCTCGGCTACGACACCGAGACGGCGGAGGGTGTCGTGACCGCGCTTCTCCGGGACGGCGCTGCTGTGGGACAGGCCGAAGCGGGCCAGACCGTGCAGATCGTCGTCAACCAGACCCCGTTCTACGCCGAATCCGGTGGTCAGGTGGGCGATGTGGGCCTGATCCGCACCCAGACTGGCACCGCCGAAGTGACTGATGTGAAGAAGGCCGCGGGGGTCTTCATCCACATTGCGAATGTCACGGAAGGTACTGTCATCAAAGGACAACCCGCGAAGCTTGAGGTCGCGCACGGCCGCCGCTCGGCAATCCGCGCGAACCATTCGGCGACGCACCTTCTGCACGAGGCACTGCGGCGCACCTTGGGCGACCACGTTGCCCAGCGGGGCAGCCTCAACGCTGCCGACCGCCTGCGCTTCGACTTCAGCCATTCGGCGGCGATCTCCGCGCCGGACCTGCAGACCATTGAGGCCGAGGTCAACACCTTCATCCGCCAGAACTCGCCCGTCGAGACCCGGATCATGACCCCCGACGACGCCCGCGCGATTGGCGCCCAGGCGCTGTTTGGCGAGAAATACGGCGAGGAAGTCCGCGTCGTCTCGATGGGCACGCTGGAGGGCTCGGGAAAGGGCACCGACGGCAAGACCTATTCGCTGGAGCTTTGCGGCGGCACCCATGTTGGCCGCACTGGCGACATCGGTGCGATGGTGCTTCTGTCGGAAAGTGCTTCCAGCGCAGGCGTCCGCCGGATTGAAGCACTGACCGGGCAGGCGGCCCTTGACCACTTGCGTCAGCAGGACGCGCGGCTGAACGACATCGCGGCGATCGTCAAGGCACCGGCTGCGGAACTCGCCGACCGCATCCGTGCGCTGTTTGATGAACGCAAGGCGCTGGCGAACGAGGTCGCGCAGCTGCGCCGCGAGGTGGCGATGGGCGGCAAGGCTGCGGGGACAGAGGCCAAGGAAATCAACGGGGTAAAGTTCGTTGCTCAAGTGCTTTCCGGCGTCTCGGGCAAAGACCTCCCGGCGCTGATCGACGAGATGAAGGCGCGTCTGGGTTCGGGCGCGGTCCTTCTCATCGCCGACACCGGCGCGAAACCCGCTGTTGCGGCTGGCGTCACGGCAGACCTGACCGCGAAGCTTTCGGCCGTCACCTTAGTCAAGGCGGCAGCCGAGGCGATGGGTGGCAAGGGTGGCGGTGGCCGTCCCGACATGGCGCAGGCCGGGGGCGCTGACATTGCTCAGGCCGAGGCAGCGATCAAGGCGGCCGAAGCCGCGATGGGGGCCTGACATGCCGACCGCGCTCTGGATCGCCCACGTCCACGTCACCGACGCCGAGGCCTATGCGAAATACGCCAAGGGCGCGACCGAGGCCATCGCGGCTCACGGCGGCGTCTTCCTGGCGCGCGGCGGCCGCTATGTGCAGCTGGAAGGCAACGACCGGCCACGGAATGTTGTCGCCCGCTTCCCGAGCCTCGAAAAAGCGGTGGAGTGCTACAACTCCCCCGCCTATCAGGCCGCGCTTGCCCATGCGAAGGGCGCCTCTGTCCGCGACCTGATGGTCGTCGAGGAGATCGAGTAGGGTTTTCCTTGATTTGATTGGATTATCTCTCCCGACCGGTTCGATTTCTGCTAGACTTCACCGAAAAGAAGGCGTGAGCAGATGATCCATCGAACGAGGCAAGGCTAGATGTGCCGCTGGGCCGCCTACACCGGCGCGCCGATCTTCCTGGAGGAGATCGTGAGCCGCCCCGGTCACTCCCTCATCCACCAGTCGCACTGTGCTACCCAGTGCCACACGGCGATCAACGCCGACGGGTTCGGCATCGCCTGGTATGGCGCGAAGCCCGAACCTGGCCTTTTCCGCGACGTCCTGCCCGCCTGGTCCGACCCGAACCTGAAAAGCCTGACAGCCCAGGTCCAGTCGCACCTGTTCCTCGCCCATGTCCGCGCCTCCACCGGCACGGCCACCAGCCGCAACAACTGCCACCCGTTCACGCATGGGCGCTGGAGCTTCATGCACAACGGCCAGGTTGGCGGGTACGATGCCTTCCGCCGCGATGCCGACATGATGATTCCGGAAGAACTCTATCCCCACCGCAAGGGTGCGACCGACAGCGAGGCGCTGTTCCTCGTGGCACTCGCCGAGGGCTTGGACACCGACCCACGTGGCGCCTTGGAACGGGCGGCAGCCCGCTTCATCCGTCTTGCCCGCCAAAAAGGCGCGGCTCCTCATCTGCGGATGACTGCCGCGCTCTCTGACGGGCAACGCCTCTATGCCGTCCGCTATGCTACCGACGACGCGGCGCCGTCGCTTTACCACCGCTGGTCGGACAGCCGTCAGGGCAGGGCGGTGGTCTCGGAACCACTGGAAGCCGAGGAGGGCGGCTGGGAGGAAGTCCCGCCCTACAGCTTCTGCACCTTCGACGGCGAAACCGCGATGGTCGAGGATTTCATGCCCTGCCGCTTGGCTGCTGCGGCCTGACAGGATCAGGTCAAGCTTCAGGGGCTTTCCGCGGCTTTCCGTTCCAGCTGGTCCAGAAAAACTCGTTGAATTTCGACCAGCAAGGCATTGGCATCACTACGAAAAGCATTCATGGCAGCCTCGGCGTCCGCACGCACGAAGGGGCGCGCCTTGGCGGCTGCCACCACCTCGGCGCGGGATTGGATCAGGTCGCGCAACAGGGGGCGAAGGCCAGGCATTTCCTCGCGCAAGGCCTGTCGAAGCTCTTGCCGAAGATCATCGGGCAAACGCGTTCCTGCGGCTTCCGGACCCAAAAGCTCGGAGCGGGCGTCACGCAGCCTGGCCCAGGCGCCAAGGGCGACAGCGTTGCCCATCAGGGACAGGATCAGCGCTGATACCAGGGCGATCCGCCCCCAGGACCGGCGCGGCTTGGTGGAAGGCAAGGCCGGTTCGGTCATCTCAGAGCCCCAGTCCAAGCAGTTCGGCAATCGCGGCGACTTCGTCGGGGGCGGCCGGACCCATCGCGTAGCCGACCGCTGCGGCAAGCCCCAGGAGGCCCAGCAAAAGGCCTGCGGCGGGCAGGGGCTGGGCCAGAACCTCGCCCGGCAGAATGCGCCGGCCAGCGGTTGGTTCCGCCAGACGGGTCATGACGGCGCGCGAGAGCGGGGCCGTGTCATCGGCCCTGCCGTTCAGCGCGCGGGCCAGCGCCGCATCGAATGCGTCGTCGTCCTGATGTGTCATGTGATCTCCCCCTTTGTGATGACCCGCAGGCTGGCCCGGGCCCGCACGAGCAGTTGTTCCACCGCACCCGCACTGATCCCCAATGTGGCGGCGATTTCCGTGTTTGTAAGCCCCGCCGCGGCCCGCAGCAGAAGCGCCTTGCGTTGCCGGTCCGGCAGGGTGGCAAGGGCCGCATGTGTCCTGGCCAGAGCCTGACGGGCGGCCAGGTCCCGATCCGCGCCGGGCTGGTCGTCCAGCGGCTCGGGTGCGGCCTCCAGTCCCAGAAAGCGACGAAAGCCCGTGCGCCGGTTGCGGTCAATCGCCAGGCGCAGCGCAATCCGGTAGACCCAGGTGGCGGGGGAGGCAATCGACGGATCATAGCGTGAGGCCGCCGACCAGACCCGCAGGAACGTCTCTTGCGCGATGTCTTCCGCCTCGTGCGGCGATGTCAGGACACCCGCAAGAAAGCGGCGGACGCCGGGCCCGTGGCGTCGGATCAGAACCGTCATGGCCTGTCGGTCCCCACGGGCTAGTGCAGCCATCGTCTGCCGATCTTCGTCCGCCGTCACCCGCTGCCCCGTCCACCTGCCAGCCCAAGCTTTGCCAAACCGCGCCGAAGGGCAAGCCCCGGCGCGGGTCTCCTGGCCGGACGGGGTCAGTCGCCGCGGGTAAAGCTGCGTTCCCGGGTGCGGGTGTTCCCTTCGGGTCCGGTCAGAGTGACACTGGTCGAGACAAAGCCACGCTCGGCGGTCCGCAGCCGGGTCTTCGCGGCGGTCTTTCCTTCGGCCCCTGTGAGCTGCGATTGGGTCGTGCAGACCGCCTGGCCTTCGCCCCGCGTGCAGTCGCGCGAGATGACGGCACTGCCGCCGCGGTCGGTGGTGACGGTGATGTCGGCCATGGCCGGGGTCACCGGCAAGGCCAGAACGGCGAGAATGAGGAAGCTGCGCATGGTGTCATCCTGGTTCGGGGGCCGGGTCGGCCGGTCTCGGTGCGGCGCAGGATCATCCTGCTACCTGGTATCTCATACGCAGGTCCGGGGCATTCCCTACGCGGTGGCACAAAGAAATTCTGGTGCGATCCGGTCGCCCTGCGGGAGGTATGCCATTGCATGCTGATAAAACCATGGAGTCCCACAAGAAATCTGGTTATGCGCGACGGTGAGACGCCCGACTGCGGACCCAAAAGCATGCCGATTTCCGACCATCCCTTGCGCTATGCCACCGTGAACGAGCTGCACGCGCGGCCGTTCCCTTCGCTGGAAGTGCCGTCGACGGCGGTCTATGTGGCGATCAAGGAACCCGTGCAGGCGCAGAACCGCGACCGTGGGCAGGACCTCGCGCATCTTCTGGCGCTGCTCGACCGCCATGGCAGCGCGCATCCGCAGCCTGGAGCGACGCATTTCCAGGGGCCGATCGGGCGGGCCGAGCTGAAGTGGGAAAGCCACACCGAGTTCGTGACCTACACGGCCTTCACCAAGGGCACCTCCGCCCGGCCCTTCGACCCGGCAGAGGCCGAGGTCCTGCCAGAGGATTGGCTGGCGGCTGCGCCGGGCAAGCGGTTGACCTCGGTCCTGATCCGGGTCGAGCCGATGCCTCCCTCGGACGATGACCTCCTGCAGAAGGTGGACGAGTGGTTCGTGCCGGAAAGCCTGGCAGTCAGCCGGGTGGTTGACGGGGCGGCGGTCGTGGCGGGCGACTTCCGGATCGATCCCGGCGGGCACATGCGCTTTGCGGTCTTCGTGGCACCGGGGACGGGCCCCCGCCGGGTCGGGCGGATCGTGCAGCGGCTGTGCGAGATCGAGACCTACCGGGCGATGTCGATGCTGGGCCTCATGCGGTCGCGCGACCTGTCGGGGCGGCTGAATGCGCTGGACCCGAAGCTGTCGGCGCTGGTCTCAGGTCTGGACAACCCCGAGCCCGCGCCAGAGGTGGCGCTGCACAATCTGCTGACCATCTCGGCGGAACTGGAAAGCCTTGCGGTTCAGTTTTCCTTCCGCTTCGGCGCGACGGCGGCCTATGAGGCCATCGTCAACCAGCGGATCGAGGTGATGCGCGAGACGCGGATCGAGGGGCGGCAGACCTTCGCCGAGTTCATGATGCGCCGCTATGATCCGGCGATGCGGACGGTGAAGTCCTCGGAAAGCCGGTTGAAGGCGATGGCGGAACGGGCGGAGCGGGCGGCTGAGTTGTTGCGGACCCGGGTGGACGTGGAGCGGTCGGCGCAGAACCAGAAGCTTCTTGAAAGCATGGACCAGCGGGCGGACCTGCAGTTGCGGTTGCAGCGCACGGTCGAAGGCCTGTCAACCGTGGCGATCAGCTATTACGCGGTGAACCTGGCCGCCTACTTCCTTGAGCCCGCAGCGCACGCCCTGCACATCAGCCATGGCGTCCTTCTTGCCGGTCTGGTGCCAGTCGTGGTGCTGGCGGTCTGGCTGATGGTCCGCCGCATCCGGAAGACGCTGCACTGAGGAACGGCTCCTCGTTCGCCTTCGGCTTCTCGTCACGAGCGAGGAGCGCCGAAGGCGAACAACGAGCGCTTCATCTGCCGCGGATTCGGGGGTCGAGCGCGTCGCGCAACCCGTCACCGATGTAGTTCACCGACAGCACGGTCAACGAGATCGCGAGACCCGGCCAGATCACCCGTTCCGGGTAGACCTGCATGTACTGCAGCCCATCGTACAGCAGGCGGCCCCAGGTCGGGAAATCCGGCGGGAAGCCCAGGCCCAGGAAGGACAGGACGGATTCGGTGATGATTGCCTCGGCCACGCCCAGGGTCGCTGCCACCATCACCGGCGAGACGACGTTCGGCAGGATATGGCGCAGGATGATCCGCCGGGGCCGTGCGCCGATGGAGCGGGCGGCAAGCACGTATTCGCGTTCCTTCAGCGTCAGCACTTCGCCCCGGACGATGCGGGCCGTGGCCATCCAGGACGTGATGCCGATGGCGAAGACAATCAGGGTGAAGGCGCCAAGCTCGGGCCCCAGGATGCCCGCCACCTTGTCGCGGAACAGCATCACCATGACCAAGAGAAGCGGGATCAGCGGCAGGGCCAGGAACATGTCGGTCAGCCGCATCAGCGGGCCGTCCAGTCGTTTGAAATAGCCGGCCAGAATGCCGATGAAGGTGCCGAAGACAATGGCGATGACCATCGCGACCATGCCCACGGCCAAGGACACCTTGCCTGCCTGGATCATCCGCAACAAGAGGTCGCGGCCCAGCTGGTCGGTACCGAACGGCGCGCTGAGGGAGGGTCCCTGGTTCTTCATCTTGATCGTGTCCGAAAGCCGCTGCGGCGGATCCCAGACCAGCTGGCCGAAGACCACGAAGACGACCAGAAGCCCCAGGACGATCAGACCGAACAGCGCGCCCTTGTGCGTGCGGAACTGCTGCCAGATGTCGCGCAACTGGCTGGCCGGTTTCGGCGGAGTGGTGCTTGCCTCAGTCATAGCGGATCCGGGGGTCAAGAAGGCCATAAAGGATATCGGCGATCAGGTTGAACAGGACGATCAGCACGGCAAAGATGAAGGCCAGCGTCTGGACCATCGGCAGGTCACTGGCCTGGATCGCGCCGATCAGCGCCGCGCCGATGCCGTTCACGCCGAAGAGGTTCTCGGTGATGATGGCGCCACCGAAGATCGACGGGATGCCAAGCGCGATGACGGTGACCACCGGAATAAGCGAGTTCCGCAGCACGTGTTTCAGGACGACGGTCCGTTCCGTCATCCCCTTGGCGCGGGCGGTGCGGACATAGTCCATCGTCATGTTGTCCAGCATGGAAGACCGCATGTAGCGGCTGATTGCGGCCGCGTTGGCAAGGCCAAGCGTCATGACGGGCAGGGCCATCTGGCGCAGCTGCTCCAGGAAGCTTGCCCAATCCGTCACCTCAAGCGTGGTGTCGTACTTGGTCGGAAACCAGCCCAGCCAGACGGCGAAGATGATGATGAAGAGCGTTCCGGAGAAGAACGTCGGAACCGAAAAGCCGATCATCGCGAACATCGTGCCGGCCTGGTCGAACAGGGAATACTGGCGGTAGGCCGAGTAGATCCCGATGGGCAGCGCGATCAGGATGCCGACCAGATAGGCCGTGCCGATCACGATCAGGGTCTGGGGCAGGCGTTCGCCGATGATGCTGAAGACGGGGCTGCGCGACTGCCAGGACAGGATGCGCTGTTCGCCTTCCACGAAGGTGGTGCCGAACCAGTAGTCGAACTGGGTCATCGGCTCGATCCAGAAGAACTGTTTCAGCCAAAGCAGATAGCGGACGAAAACTGGCTGATCGGCGCCAAGCGCCTCCATCATCTTCTGCTTCACTTCCGGCGGGACCGTCAGCGGAATCTGCGACATCGGCGACCCCGGGGCGAGGTCGACCAGCAGAAAGATCACAAGCGAGATGATAAGCAGCGTCGGGATGGCCAGCAGTAACCTGCGAAGCGTGAAGATGAGCATGCGCGGCGCGCCCTGGATCAGAGAGACGAAGGGCTGCGGGGCCGGATGTCCGGCCCCGCAGCAGGCTTCATTACTTGATGCGGAACCAGTCCGCGGTGTTCCAGGTTTCCATGTCCCAGGCGTTGATCTGGACGCCGCCCAGCGTGTTGGAATGCGCCGAGAGCGTACCGCGGTGCACCAGCGGGACAACGACCATGCTGTCCTTGGTGACCATGTCGTTCAGCTTCTTGGCGATCTCCTGCCGCTTGGCGAGGTCCGTCGTCTGGCTCAGTTCGGTATGCAGCGCATCATATTCGGGCGTGCAGAAGCGGTTGATATTCTCGCCCTGCCACTGGGTTTCCGGGCTTGGGATCTTGGCGCAGAGGTACTGGGCCAGATAGCTTTCCGGGTCAGGCTGTTCCGAGTTGTTGGCGTACATCTCGACGTCGGCGTAGAACTTCTGGAACGTGTCGGGCGAGCCCGGGTCACCCCCGAAGAAGACGCCCGGGTCGATCGACTTCAGCTCGGTTTCAACGCCGATTTCAGCCCACCAATCCTTGACCAGCGCCTGGAAGTCCTGGCGGATCGGGTTGACGGTGGTCTGGTACAGAAGCTTCAGCTTCTTGCCATCCTTGTCGCGCACGCCGTCGCCGTCGGTGTCGGTCCAGCCCGCCTCTTCCAGAAGCGCCTTGGCGCCTTCCAGGTCCTGCGTCAGGCAGTCGGTGTTGTCCGAAGCCCAGCCTTCCGGCCCGGGGATGACGTTGCAGGTCGGCTTGCCGCCGGCACCATAGCCGACTTCCACCAGGATCGAGCGGTCGATCGCCATGGACAGTGCGGTCCGCACCTTGATGTCCGACAGGATCGGATGCGCATGCTTGACGGTGGAGCGTTCGCCTTCCGGCAGGTCGGCCGAGGGATCGGTCATGTTCATCTCGATCCGTTCGACCAGCGTGCCGAAGGCGACGACGAACTGGCCCTTGCCGGCAGCGCTCATCGCGGCCTGGCTGTCCGGCGGGATCTGGGTGTTCCAGGCATAGTCGAATTCGCCGGTTTCCATCACGGCGCGGGCCGAGCTTTCGGCATCGCCGCCGCCCTTGATCATGGCGGTCGCAAAGGCCGGCTTTGCCGGGTCACGGTAGTTCGGGTTGGCTTCCATCGACACAGTGTCGTTCACCGTGAAGCCCACGACCTTGAACGGGCCGGTGCCGATCGGCATGTTGTTCGCGTCCGTGCAAGTGGGCGCAGCAGCACCGATGCAGGCCTCGAACTGCGCCTTCTGCAGGATCGGCGACAGGCCGCTGACGAAGGCGGTGTAGGGGTTCGGCTTCGGGGCGTCGAACGTTACCTTGATCGTCGAGGCATCGACCGCCTCGACCGCCTTCACGCCGTCATACTTCGTCGCTTGGCTGCAGCCGCCTTCCGGGTGGGTGCAGTACTGCCAGGTGAAGACCGCGTCGTCGGCGGTCACCGGCGAGCCGTCGGACCACAGGAGGCCCGGCTGCAGCTTCCAGGTAATCGAGGTCATGTCGGCCGACACGCCGCCATTCTCCAGCGTCGGGATCTCGGCGGCCAGACGCGGAACCAGAACACCGTTCGGGTCGACCACGGCCAGCGGCTCGACCACCATCGCGGCGGCGAGGATGTCCTTGGTGCCGCCCGAGAGATAGGGGTTCACGATCGATACGGCCTGCGGGAAGGTGAGCTTCAGCTCACCATCGGCGCCACGTTCGGCAAAGGCGGCGGGGGCAAGCCCCAGCACGGCCACTGCGCCCATCAGGGCGGCTCTGAGTTTCATCGGTTCTCTCCTTGTTGGTTGCGCTCGTCAGCCTCGGTCCCGCCGGTTGATCCGGCGGTCGTTGTATAAAGATGGCAGGCGACCATCCGGCCCGGTTCCACTTCGGCCAGGTCGGGTTTCACACTGCGGCAGATGTCCATCACCTTTGGGCAGCGCGTGCAGAAGTTGCAGCCCTTGGGCGGATTGGCGGGTGAGGGCACGTCGCCCTTCAGGATGATGCGGTTGCGGCGGGCGGCAAGCTCGGGGTCGGGCTCGTTCACCGCGGACAGAAGCGCCTCGGCATAAGGATGCAGCGGGCGGACATAGAGGTCCTTCGAAGGGGACAATTCGGCGATCCGGCCCAGGTACATCACCGCGACCCGCTGTGCGAGATGGCGCACCATCGACAGGTCATGGCTGATGAACAGATAGGTCAGTCCCAGCTTTTCCTGCAGGTCCTCCAGCAGGTTCACCACTTGCGCCTGGATCGACACGTCAAGCGCTGCGATGGGTTCGTCGCAGACGATGAATTGGGGCTTCAGCGCCAGCGCGCGGGCAATCCCGATGCGTTGCCGCTGGCCACCCGAAAACTCGTGCGGGAAACGGTTCACGAAGCGGCGGTTCAGGCCGACCTGGTCCATCAGCTCGTAGACCCGCTCCAGCTTCTGGTCGCGGGACCAGTTGGTGTGTTCGTCTAGGGGCTCGCTGACGATGTCGGCCAGCGTCATGCGCGGGTTCAGGCTGGCCTGCGGGTCCTGGAACACCATCTGCATCGTCGGGCGCTTCTTCCGCAGCGACTCGGGCGCCATGCGGGCGACATCTTCACCCGCAATCAGCACGCGACCCGCCGTCGGCTCGTAAAGCCGCAACATCGCCCGCCCGACCGTGGACTTGCCGCAACCGGATTCGCCCACCAGCCCCATCGTCTGTCCCGACATGATCTGGAAGGACACCCCATCCACTGCCTTCACGTCGCCCGTGTGCCTGCGGAACAGGCCGGTATAGATCGGGAAGTGCATCTTCAGGTCTTCGACCTGAACCAGCGGCGCGGGGGCGGCGTCAAGCATGAGCGACCTCCGCTGCGGCAGGCGCCTGCCAGTGGCAGGCGACGTCATGCCCATGGCCAAGCGCCTTGCCATCGATGGCCCGGCGGGCCGGGTTGACCGCGTCACAGGTGTCGTGGCGGTACTCGCACCGGGCCCGGAACGGGCAGGCGGTCAGGGGAGCGGTCAGGATCGGCGGCTGGCCCTCGATCACCTTCAGGCGCGACTCGCGTTCGCCGGTGATCCGCGGAATCGTCTTCAGAAGCGCCCGGGTATAAGGATGCTGCGGGTGTGCGAACAGCTCGCGCACCGGGGCCTGTTCGACGATCTGGCCGCCGTACATCACCATGACCCGGTCGGCGATTCCCGCAATGACACCAAGATCATGCGTAATCCAGATGATCGCCATGCCCAGCTTCTGACGCAGCTCTTTCACAAGCTCCAGGATCTGCGCCTGGATTGTCACGTCCAGAGCCGTCGTCGGTTCATCGGCGATCAGCACATCCGGGTCGCAGGCCAGCGCTATGGCGATCATCACGCGCTGGCGCATCCCGCCGGAAAACTGGTGCGGGTACTGGTAGAGGCGCCGCCGTGCATCGGGAATGCCCACCAGCTCCAGAAGTTCGATCGCCCGCGCCTCGGCCTGGGCTTTCGACATCTTCATGTGCTCGATCAGCGGCTCCATGATCTGGTTGCCCAGCGTGAACACCGGATTCAGGCTGGTCATCGGGTCCTGGAAGACAAAGCCGACCTTCGCGCCCCGGATCGTGCGCAACTCATCATCGCTCGTCGCGATCAGATCACGCCCGTTCAGCAGTGCCTGACCCGACCGGATTTCCGCCGGTGGCATCGGCAACAGCCGCAAAAGCGACATCATCGTCACCGACTTGCCCGAGCCGCTTTCCCCCACTACGCCCAGAAGCTCGCCACGCCGCAGGTGGAAGCTGACGTTGTTCACAGCGTGAATCTCGCCGCCACGGGTGCGGAAAACGGTCTTTAGGTCCCTGACTTCAAGGACAGAAGCGGCCGGTTCGGCCATTCAGTACTCCCCGCGACGTTCTTAAGTCTTGTTTTTATTGGCCGAATTGCCGGCCGTGCAGCTTGTGGTTGCTACGTTGATGCCAACTGTTTCCGATTCTTGGTCTTCTATCAATCCTGATTTGGCGCGCGATTCCACAGTGTTCATCGGGCAGAATGACCGAACCTTGCGTCACTTTGCCAGATATTGACTTGGCCCGGGCCCAGGGACAGGCTGGCTACCAAATGTAGTCCTGGCAAGGGAAATCGCGATGACAGTGCTGACGCCACGTCAGATTCTGGATCACCTGGTCAAATTTCCGACTGTCAGCAGCGAATCGAACCTTGCGCTGGTGGATTGGCTGGAAGCCTACCTCACCAGCCACGGCCTCCGCTGTGAGAGGTATTGGAACGAGGACCGGCAGAAGGCGGCCCTGATGGCGCACGCCGGTCCCCAGGTTGAAGGCGCTGTTGTCCTGTCGGGTCACTCCGACGTAGTGCCGGTTACCGGTCAGACCTGGACCTCCGACCCCTGGACGGTGGTGGAACGCAATGGGCGACTGTACGGGCGCGGGACCTGTGACATGAAGGGCTACGTCGCCCTTGCGGTCTGGGCGGTGGTCGAGGCGCAGCGGCGGGGTGTGTCGCGCCCGCTGCAACTGGCCTTGTCCTATGATGAAGAGGTCGGCTGCACCGGGGCGCCACCGATGATCGAAGCCCTTCGCCAAGTCTTTCCGCTTGGCTCTGCTGCCCTGATCGGCGAGCCGTCCCGCATGAAGGTGATTACCGGCCACAAGGGTGGCACAGGCTATTCCGTGCATGTGAAAGGATACGAGGTGCATTCCTCGCTTCTGCCCGAAGGCGTCTCGGCGATCATGGAGGGCGCGCGGCTGATCCAGTGGGTCAATGACCGCAATGACGAGATCCAGGCGCGGCCGCGCGGTGCGATCGGGTCGCGGTTCCATCCGCCGTTCACGACCTTGCATGTCGGGCGCATCCAGGGTGGCACGGCGGACAACATCACGGCGGCGGACTGCCGGTTCTCGGTCGAGATGCGTTGCGTTCCGGACGATGACATCAATGCCCACGCTGCCGCGTTCCGCGAGGCCGCAATGGCGCTGGACCGGGCACTGAAGGCGCGGCGACCCGAGGCGGGGGTACGGCTGTCCCGGTTCTTCGATGTATCTCCCCTTCGACCCGAGACGGACGGCGAGGCAGAAGCCCTGGCACGCGCGCTGACCGGCGAGAACGCAACAGGCGTCGTCTCCTACGGCACCGAGGCGGGGCAGTTCCAGGATGCCGGCTATTCCGCGGTGGTCTGCGGGCCCGGCGACATCGCGCAGGCGCACCAGCCGGACGAATACCTTGAGGTCAGCGAGTTCGAAGCCGGGCAAAGGTTCATGGAGCGGCTTCTGGAGCGTTGCGCATGAGCTTTCCGATCTCCGAAGCCTCGCCCGTTCGGTTTACGGGGCCGCTGCCGTCGCGCGCGGATGTGGTCGTGGTCGGCGGCGGGGTCATCGGGGTGATGACGGCCTGGTTTCTGCGAGAGCGGGGGCTGTCGGTCGTCGTCTGCGAAAAGGGTCGGATCGCCGGCGAGCAGTCAGGCCGCAACTGGGGCTGGGTGCGCCAGCAGGGCAGGGACCCTGCCGAGTTGCCGATCATGGTGGAAAGCCTGTCGATCTGGAAGCGGCTGGCCGCCGAGATGGGCGACGGGCTGGGGTTCCGGCAGACCGGGGTCCTCTATCTGGCGAAGACCGAGCGGGAAATCGCAGGGTTCGAGGCCTGGACTGAACATTCCCGCGCGCACCAGCTGGACACGCGGCTGCTGACGGCCGCCGAGACGATGGCGATGCTGAAAGGCGCGGTGGCGCCTTGGAAGGGGGCGCTCTTCACCGCCTCGGATGCGCGGGCCGAGCCTTGGGTGGCAGTCCCGGCGTTGGCGGCGGTGGCCGAGGAGAAGGGCGTGGTGATCCGCGAGGCCTGCGCGGTGCGGGGGCTGGACCTCGCGGCAGGTCGCGTTGCCGGGGTGGTGACGGAGGCGGGCCGGATCGCCTGCGACCATGTGGTCGTCGCTGCTGGGGCCTGGTCGCGGCTGTTCCTGGGCGCGCACGGGATCAGCATCCCGCAGCTCTCGGTCTTGGCCTCCGTGGCGGCGACCGAGCCGATGCCGGAGATCTTTGCCGGGAATGCTGCGGACGATGACTTCGCCTTCCGGCGTCGGGCGGACGGGGGCTATTCGATTGCCCCCGGCGCGCGGCATGACTTCTTCATCGGCAAGGACGCCTTTCGCAGCTTTGGCGTCTATCTGCCTGTCCTGAAAAAGGATTTCCGGTCGACGAACTTCCGGCTGGCGGCCCCGAAGGGCTTCCCGGACGCCTGGAGCACGCCGCGCCGCTGGTCGATGGACGCCCCCAGTCCCTTTGAACGTCAGCGCATCCTGAACCCCGCACCGAACATGCAGACTCTGGGCGAAGTGCAGGACAGCTTTGCCAAGGCCTTCCCATCGCTCGGTCGCCCGAAGCTTAAGGCTGCCTGGGCCGGGATGATCGACAGCCTGCCGGACGTGGTGCCAATCGTCGATCATGCCGGAGTCCCCGGCTTGACCATCGCCACCGGGATGAGCGGGCATGGCTTCGGCATTGGTCCCGGAATGGGCCGTGTGGTGGCGGACCTGGTGATGGGGCGGCCTGTCGGGCACGACCTCAGCCGCTTCCGCCTGTCGCGGTTCAACGACGGCAGCAAGATCGAGCCGGGGCCGAGCCTTTAGGCGACGCTCGCCGGATAGCCCGCGGCGTCAAGCGCCTTCAGAAGTTCGGCAGCGGGGGCAGGGCCCGTAACCTCAACCTTGCGAGAGCCGAGGTCGACCTTGATCTCGCCCGCCTGCGGCACTGCGCCAAGGGCGGATTCGACCGTGGCCTTGCAGTGGCCGCAGCTCATGTCAGGGACGGAAAGTGTGGTCATGGATGCATCCTCTCTGCTCCTGATTGGGTCCCAGCTTCCAGCCCGCGTCAAGGTCTTCTATCGTAACTGCGGCATCCCAGCCGAATTGCCATGTTTTTCGCCGAATCGGCTTTCCAAACCGCTTTAAATCACTTAGATGGACTTAATGTTTGCGGTAACAGAGCCTTTCTGACCCGCCGCCCCGAAAGCCCGCTTGACCGCCGCCCACGGGCGCTTAGGCTTTCCCAGGAGAAGACCTTGCTGGACAAAACCGTGACCGACCTGAGCGTGACCCCGAACCTGCTGCAAGCCGACATCCTGCGCCATCTGACCTTCACGGTCGGCAAGGACGCCCCGCATGCGTCCGTGCATGACTGGCGGATGGCCCTGTCCCATGCGATCCGCGACCGGATTGTCGAGCCCTGGTTCGCGTCCACCAAGCGGACCTGGGCCGAGGACAAGAAGCGGGTCTACTACCTGTCGATGGAATTCCTGATCGGCCGCATTCTTGAGGACGCGACGATCAACCTCGGCCTCGACGAGGCGGCGCAAGAGGCGATGGCGGCGTTTGGCGTCGACCTGCGCTCGGTGATCGACGACGAACCTGACGCCGCGCTGGGGAATGGCGGTCTGGGGCGCCTTGCGGCCTGTTTCATGGAATCAATGGCGACGCTGGGCTGCCCGGCCTACGGCTATGGCATCCGTTACGAACACGGTCTCTTCCGCCAGCACTTCGACCACGGCCGCCAGATCGAGACGCCCGAGAACTGGCTGGCTCAGGCGCACCCCTGGGAATTCGCCCGGCCCGAAAGCAACTATACGGTGGGCTTCAAGGGCCATGTCGAAAGCCGGGACGGCAAGGACATCTGGTATCCGCAGGAAACGGTGACGGCCGAGGCGTTTGATACTCCAGTCATCGGCTGGCAGGGGAAATGGGCCAACACGCTACGGCTTTGGGGCGCGAAGGGAACGACGAACTTCGACCTCGAACGGTTCAATCGGGGCGACTACACCGCGGCGGCGGAACCGGAAACGCTGGCGCGCACTCTTTCTCGCGTCCTCTATCCCGACGACACCACTTACCAGGGCAAGGAGCTGCGGCTGAAGCAGGAGTTCTTCCTGACCTCTGCCGCGCTGCAGGATATCCTGCGGCGGTATCTGTCGAACCATTCCGACCTTCGTGCGCTTCCGCGGCATGTGGCGATCCAGATGAACGACACCCACCCGGCGATTGCAGGGCCCGAGCTGATCCGGCTTCTGTCCGACGACCATGGGCTGCCCTTCGACGAGGCGCTGACCATCGCGCGGGCCTGCCTGGGGTATACAAACCACACGCTTCTGCCGGAAGCCCTTGAAAAATGGGCAACTTTCACCTTCGGCAACGTGCTGCCGCGGCATATGCAGATTGTCGAGCGGATCGACAGCTGGCACCGCCGCGCCTATCCGAACCGGCCGCATTACGTGGGGATCGTGAAGCACCAGGAAGTGCGGATGGGCGAGCTTGCCTTCATCATGAGCCACAAGGTCAATGGTGTCTCGGCGTTGCATTCGGACCTGGTGAAGCAAAACCTCTTCCCGGAACTGAACGGGCTGCATCCCGGCCGGATCATCAACCAGACCAACGGGGTCACACCCCGGCGCTGGCTGCGAATGGCCAATAGGCCGCTGTCAAAGCTGATCACCGACAGCATCGGCGCGGGTTGGGAGGCTGACCTCGACCGGCTGCGCGAGCTGGAGCCACATGTCGCTGATGCAGGCTTCCGCGACCGATTTGCGGCGGCCAAGCGCAAGAACAAGGTGGCGCTGTCGAACTGGATCGGGCGCGAGATGGGGGTGCAGGTCTCGCCCGACGCGGTCTTCGACGTGCAGATCAAGCGCATCCACGAATACAAGCGCCAGCTGCTGAACATTCTTGAGACGATCTCGCACTGGCATCAAATCCGGTCGAACCCCAAGGCGGGATGGGTGCCTCGGGTGAAGATCTTCGGCGGCAAGGCCGCACCGGGCTATGCTGTGGCGAAGGAAATAATCCGCCTTATCAACGACGTGGCGGACGTTGTTAACAACGACCCGGTCACGGGTGACCTGCTGAAGATCATCTATCCGGCGAACTACAACGTGACGATGGCCGAACGGGTAATCCCGGCCGCGGACCTGTCGGAACAGATTTCGACTGCTGGGAAAGAGGCCTCGGGCACCGGCAACATGAAATTCATGATGAACGGCGCGCCGACCATCGGGACTTTGGACGGGGCGAACGTCGAGATCCTGCAGGAAGTGGGGGCAGAGAACTTCTTCTTGTTTGGTCTCACGGCGGCCGAGGTGCAGAAGCGGCGGGAAGACCCGGAACATGCCAAGAAGGCGATCGAGGCGAGCCAGCCGCTGATGGATGTGCTGCAGATGATCGCCGAGGGCCGCTTCTCGCCGGATGAGCCGGGGCGATATCATGGCCTTGTCCACGGCATGTGGCACTCGGACTATTTCCTCGTCGCCTCGGACTTCGACGCCTACCGTGCGGCGCAGGCAGAGGTCGACAAGGCCTATGCCGACCCGGCGCGCTGGTGGAAGATGGCGGCGATGAACACGGCGCGGAGCGGGTTCTTCTCGTCCGACCGGACGATCCGCAGCTACATGAGCGACATCTGGCAGGCGACATCTGCGCTTTAAGCGCTCCGGCAGGCTTTCGGGGAGGAGAGCATGGCTGAGACGACACTCCACAGAGGCGCAGCAGAGGCGATTGCCGGGGGCTGGCACGGCGATCCGTTTGGCGTCCTGGGGCCGCACAAGGCGGCGAAGGGCTGGGAAATCCGCGCCTTCGTGCCGGGGGCGGACCGGCTGTGGGTGCTGGCCGGCAAGACCGAGGCCGAGGCAGTGCCCTATCCGGGACTGCCGGGGCTCTTCACGCACCAGATGGCGCGAAAGGCGGACTACAAGTTTCGCGCGGAAGGGCATGGAAACACTTGGGAATTCGAGGATCCCTATCGCTTTGGCCCGGTGCTGGGCGAGATGGACGAGTACCTCTTGGGTGAAGGCAGCCACCGGCGGCTCTGGCAGGCACTTGGCGCGCATGTGTTGGCCCACGAGGGCGTCGACGGCGTGCATTTCGCCGTCTGGGCCCCGAATGCCGAGCGGGTCAGCGTCGTGGGCGACTTCAACGTCTGGGACGGTCGCCGCAACCCGATGCGCAGGCGCGGCGCGACGGGGGTGTGGGAGATATTCATCCCCGGTCTGGGCGAGGGCACGACCTACAAGTACGAGATCAAGGGACCGGGCGGCGCAGTGATGCCGCTGAAGGCCGATCCTGTCGGATTTGGGTCTGAACATCCGCCCGCAAATGCCTCGGTTGTCAGGACAATTCGGGGTGACTGGCATGACAGGGCTTGGATGGAAGGCCGGGCCGCAAATCACAGCATCGACGCTCCCATCTCGGTCTATGAGGTGCATCTGGGGTCCTGGCGTCGGGCTCCAGGCGACCGGATGCTGAGTTATCTGGAACTGGCCGAGCAACTGGTGGATTACGCCGCCGACATGGGCTTCACCCATATCGAATGCCTTCCGGTCAGCGAGTATCCGTTCGACGGCTCCTGGGGCTATCAGCCAGTGGGGATGTTCGCGCCGACCATCCGGCACGGCACGCCATCCGAATTCCGCGCTTTCGTCGATGCGGCGCACCGGCGCGGCCTCGGCGTCATCCTCGACTGGGTGCCCGGCCATTTCCCGACCGACGCGCATGGCTTGGGCCGCTTCGACGGCACCGCGCTTTACGAACATCAGGACCCGCGCGAGGGGTTCCACCAGGACTGGAACACGCTGATCTACAACTATGGCCGGGTCGAGGTGAAGAACTACCTCGTCTCCAACGCTTTGTATTGGCTGGAGGAATATCACATCGACGGGCTGCGGGTGGATGCGGTGGCGTCGATGCTTTACCGCGACTATTCGCGCAAGCAAGGCGAGTGGATTCCGAACAAGGACGGCGGCCGCGAGAACTATGAGGCCATAGACGTCCTGCGCACGACGAACATCACCGCCTACGGTGAAGTGCCGGGGATAATGACGATTGCCGAGGAATCGACGGCCTTTCCAGGGGTCAGCCGTCCGGCAAACTGGGGCGGCCTTGGCTTCGGCTTCAAGTGGAACATGGGGTGGATGAACGACACCCTGAGTTACATGCAGAAGGACCCGATCTACCGGAAGTACCATCACCACCAGATGACCTTCGGCCTGGTCTACGCCTGGTCCGAGAATTACATCCTCCCAATATCCCACGACGAAGTCGTCCACGGCAAGGGCAGCATGCTGTCGAAGATGCCCGGCACCGCGTGGGAGAAGTTTGCCAACCTCCGCGCCTACTACGGCTTCATGTGGGCGCATCCGGGCAAGAAGCTTCTGTTCATGGGGCAGGAGTTTGCACAAGGGGCAGAGTGGAACCACAACCAGAGCCTCGACTGGCATCAGCTTGATATTGCGGAACATAAGGGCATGCAGCAGCTGGTCCGCGACCTGAACCGGGTCTACCGCGAGACGCGGGCGCTGCATGTCAACGACACCCGCCCAGAAGGCTTTGCCTGGATCGAGTCGAACGATGCCGAAGCCGGGGTCTATGCCTGGGTCCGGAAGGGCAACGACGGTGACAAGCAAGTCGTGGCGGTGGTCAACATGACCCCCATTGCTCGCCAGTACCGGCTCGGCCTGCCGGCAGCCGGCAAATGGCACGAAATCCTGAACACCGATGCCGAGATTTACGGCGGGGGCAACCGTGGCAACCTGGGAGGGGTGACTACGGAAAAGACGCCCTGGCACGGCCAGCATCAATCGGCGCTTGTCACGCTGCCGCCCTTGTCGGCACTCTATCTGCATCAGGATTAAGTCCGGCGGGACCAACCGCCACAGGGGAGGGAAGAATGAAACCAAGACCGAACCAGCGCCTGTCGTCACAGGCCATGGCTTTCGTCCTGGCGGGCGGACGTGGGTCGCGGCTGAAAGAGCTGACTGACCGGCGCGCCAAACCCGCGGTCTACTTCGGCGGCAAGACCCGGATCATCGACTTCGCCCTGTCGAACGCGCTGAACTCTGGCATCCGGAAGATGGCGATCGCGACGCAGTACAAGGCGCACTCGCTTATCCGTCACGTCCAGCGCGGCTGGGGCTTCTTCCGGGCGGAACGGAACGAATACCTGGACATCCTGCCCGCATCGCAGCGGATGGACGAGGTCAACTGGTACCGCGGCACAGCGGATGCCATCGCGCAGAACATCGACATCATCGACAGCTACCACGTGAAATACGTGATCGTCCTGGCGGGCGACCACATCTACAAGATGGATTATGAGGTGATGCTGCGCCAGCACGTCGAAGCCGGGGCCGACGTGACCATCGGTTGCCTGACCGTGCCGCGGAAAGAGGCCTCGGCCTTCGGTGTCATGCATGTCGACAAGACCATGCGCATCACCGACTTCCTGGAAAAACCGAAGGACCCGCCCGCCATTCCGGGTGACCCGGACCATGCGTTGGCCTCGATGGGGATCTATGTCTTCGACTGGGCCTTCCTGCGCGATCTTCTGATCCGCGACATGCAGGACGACAATTCGACCCATGACTTCGGCTTTGACCTGATCCCTGCCATCGTGAAGAACGGCAAGGCCGTGGCGCACAAGTTCGCCGACAGCTGCGTCACCAGCGGGCTTGAGACGGAACCCTACTGGCGCGACGTGGGGACGATCGACGCATTCTGGCAGGCAAACATCGACCTGACCGATTTCATCCCGAAGCTCGACATCTATGACAGCTCCTGGCCGATCTGGACCTATGCCGAGATCGTGCCACCGGCGAAGTTCATCCATGACGAGGATGGGCGGCGCGGCATGGCGGTGTCGTCGCTCGTCTCGGGCGATTGCATCGTGTCAGGGTCAGAGGTGCGGAATTCGCTTCTGTTCACCGGGGTCCGGACGCACAGTTTCTCCAGTCTCGAATATGTCGTGGCCCTGCCGCAGGTGACGGTCAACCGCAAGGCACAGCTGAAGAATTGCGTGATCGACCGGGGCGTGGTGATCCCCGAGGGCCTGGTGATCGGCGAGGACCCCGATGAGGATGCAAAGTGGTTCCGCCGGTCGGATGGCGGGATCGTGCTGATCACCCAGGACATGCTGGATGCGCGCGCCAAGGCCCTGGGCTGAACGGCTGGACCTTGCCCGGGGTTCACGTTAACTCCGGGCAGGAAGATACGGAAAGGCAAGGTGAATGGGCGGTCGGGTTCTGTCGGTGGCCTCGGAATGCGTCCCGCTGGTAAAGACCGGCGGTCTGGCCGACGTTGTGGGGGCACTGCCGGGCGCGCTGGCACCGACCGGCTGGGACATGCGGGTCCTGTTGCCCGCCTACCGCAGCCTGCGCGCCGATGCCTCTGGCTGGCCCGTGGTCTGGCAAGATGCCGATCTGTGGGGCGGGCCGGGACGGGTTCTGGCGGGCGATGTGGCGGGAGTTTCGCTGCTCCTCCTCGACGCTCCGCACCTTTTTGATCGGGCGGGTGGGCCTTATTCCGGGCCGACGGGCGAACACCCTGACAATGCTGTGCGCTTTGCCGCGCTGTCTTGGGTTGGGGCCACCATCGCGCGCGAAGGGCTGCCGGACTGGAAGCCCGATGTCCTGCACGCGCATGACTGGCAGGCGGGCCTTGCCCCGGCCTATCTGGCCTATCACGGCAATGGCGGGGTCAAATCGGTCATCACCGTCCACAACATCGCCTTCCAGGGCTGGGCCCCCGCGCACATGCTGGGTGTCCTGCGTCTGCCGGGGCACGCCTACCACCCCGAGGCGCTTGAGTATTACGGCGGGATTTCAACGCTGAAGGCCGGGCTGGTGACGGCCGACTGGATCACCACCGTCTCGCCAACCTATGCCGCCGAGCTGATGCGCCCGGAATTCGGCATGGGTTTGCAAGGCGTGATCGCCACGCGTGCCCCGGTGGTCTCGGGCATCCTGAACGGTGTTGATACGGCGCTTTGGAACCCGGCGGCCGAGGACCCGGCCTTCGGACCCAAGTCGATGGCGGGCAAGGTTGCGGCCCGCGCCAAGCTCTGCGCCGAATTCGGGCTTGAGGTGCCAGGCCCGCTGGCCATTGTCGTCAGCCGACTGACCGACCAGAAGGGGATTGACCTGCTGCCCGAAGTCATGCCCGATTTCGTGCTGGGCGGTGGCGGGTTGCTGGTCCTCGGCTCAGGTGACCCGGGGCTCGAGGGGGCCGTCCGCAATCTGGCAGATCGTTTCCCGGGCCGGATTGCGGTGAAGATCGGCTATGACGAAGGCTTAAGCCACCGCCTGTTTGCCGGCGCGGATGCTGTCCTGGTGCCAAGCCGGTTCGAGCCCTGCGGGCTGACGCAGATGTACGGGTTGCGCTACGGCACCTTGCCCGTCGTCAGCATGGTAGGGGGTCTGGCCGACACGGTGATCGGGGCGAATCCTGCGACGCTTGCAGCGGGCGCGGCGACGGGGGTGACCTTCCACCCGGTCGATGCCCTGGCCTTCGGGCGGGCGCTTGACCAGCTTCTGGAGCTTTATCGTCAGCCGAAACTCTGGGCCAAGCTGCGGGCGAATGCGATGGCGCATCCGGTGGGGTGGGAGACCTCGGCCGCGGCCTATGCGCGGCTTTACGAAAGGCTGACCGGGTGACCCCGCAGACGGTTTCGCTGCCCGCGCGGCTGTCCGGTCACGCGACCAGTGCGGGCCGACCCTGGCCGATGGGGGCGAGCCTTACCGGCGACGGGGTGAACTTCGCGGTCTTTTCGGCCCATGCCGAAAGGATCGAGCTGTGCCTTTTCACCCCCGACGGCCGGAAAGAGCTTGCCCGCCTGCCGATCATCGAACGCGATGGCGACATCTGGCACATCCATGTCGGCGGGCTGACGGTCGGCGCTGTCTACGGCTTCCGCGCCTATGGGCCTTACGCGCCGGAACAGGGGCACCGGTTCAATCCGCACAAGCTGCTTCTTGACCCGTACGCCCGCGCGCTGGAAGGGCGGCTCAAGTGGTCGGACGCGGTGATGGGCTACAAGATCGGCTCGCCCCGCGGGGACCTGAGTTTCGACACCCGCGACAGCGCCTTTGCCGTGCCGAAGGCTGTGGTGACCGACACCTCCTTCACCTGGGGCAACGACCAGGCGCCCCGCACGCCGCGGATCGAGACGGTGATCTACGAGGCACATGTGAAGTCGATGACTGCGCTGCATCCGGGCGTCGACAAGGGGTTGCGGGGGACCTACCTCGGCCTGTCCTCGGACTCGGTGATCGAGCATCTGCACAAGCTGGGTGTCACCGCGATCGAGCTTTTGCCGGTCCAGGCCTTCATCGACGACCGGTTCCTGATCGCGAAGGGTCTGAAGAACCACTGGGGCTACAACACGCTGGCCTTCTTCGCGCCCGAAGCCCGCTACATGAGCCAGGGCGCGCTGTGGGAGTTCCAGACCATGGTCCGCCGGTTCCATGCCGCCGGGATCGAGGTCATTCTGGACGTGGTCTACAACCACACCGCCGAGGGCGACGAATGGGGCCCGACCCTGTCGTTCCGGGGGCTCGACAACGCCAGCTACTACCGGCTTGCGGGCGGCGGGCGGCATTATGTGAACGACGCAGGGACGGGCAACACGCTGAACCTGACGCATCCGATGGTGTTGCGGATGGTGATGGACTCGCTTCGCTACTGGGTCGAGGTGGCCCATGTCGACGGCTTCCGCTTTGACCTCGCGACTGCCCTGGGGCGCGAGGCGCATGGCTTTGACCCGAACGGCGGTTTCTTCGACGCGATCCGGCAGGACCCGACGCTCAGCCGTGTCAAACTGATCGCCGAGCCCTGGGACATCGGGCCGGGCGGCTATCAACTGGGCGGTTACCCGCACCCGTTCCACGAATGGAACGACAAGTTCCGCGATGGCGTCCGGCGGTTCTGGAAGGGCGACGCCGGGATGACGCGCGACCTTGCGGCCCGCGTCCTTGGCAGCGCCGAACGGTTCGACCATTCGGGCCGCGCCGCCACATCGTCGGTGAACTTCGTCACCAGCCATGACGGTTTCACGCTGGAGGACCTGGTCAGCTACACGATCAAGCGCAACTTCGCCAATGGCGAGGACAACCGCGACGGCCACCACGAAAACCACTCGGACAACCTGGGGGTCGAGGGGCCGACGAAGGACGCCAAGGTCCTGGCAGCGCGGGCCTTGCGGAAGCGGAACCTCCTGGCCACGCTGATGCTGTCCCAGGGCGTGCCGATGCTGCTTGCGGGCGACGAGATCGGCCATACCCAGGGCGGCAACAACAACGCCTATGCCCAGGACAACGAGACCTCGTGGATCGACTGGACGAAGGGCGATGCCGACCTCACGCGCTTCGTGCAGCGCCTTGCGGCCTTGCGGCGTGAGCTTCCGGTCCTGCGGCAGCGGCGGTTCCTGCATGCGCGCAAGCGGTCGTCTGACGGGCTGCCGGATGTGATCTGGCGGCGCGCCGACGGCACCGTGCCGCAGTCCGAGGAATGGCACGACCCGGCCTTCCGCTGCCTCTGCGTGGAACTTCGGATGCAGGCCGAAGGCGGCGATCCGAACCCCGAGGCGGTCTTTGCCGTCTTCAACACAGGGGCAACGGCAGGTCTGCACTTGCCCGACACCGCACCGGGGTGGGAGCTTCTGCTCGACACCACGCGGCCCGGGCTTGTGCCTTCGGGCAAGGCCTCGGACTTGACCCAGACGCCTGCGCAATCCGTACTGCTGTTCCGGTCCCTGACCGGCAAGGGAGGAAGACCATGACCCAGATCACTACCGTCGCCACGCAGCCCATTGCGGGGCAGAAGCCGGGGACTTCCGGCTTGCGTAAGAAGACCCCGGTCTTCATGGGGCGGCACTATCTGGAGAACTTCGTCCAGTCGATCTTCGACGTGGTGGGGGCCGCGGGCAAGACTTTCGTCCTCGGCGGGGATGGGCGGTACTTCAACGACCGCGCGGCGCAGGTGATCCTGCGGATGGCGGCAGCCAATGGCGCGGCGCGGGTGATCGTGGGACAGGGCGCGATCCTCTCAACTCCGGCCGCGAGCCACTTGATAAGGCTGAACAAAACCGATGGCGGGATCATCATGTCGGCCAGCCACAACCCCGGCGGCCCGGACGAGGATTTCGGCGTCAAGTTCAACATGCCGAACGGTGGTCCGGCCCCCGAAGGCGTGACCGAGGCGATGTACAAGCGCACGACCGAGATCACCGAATACAAGGTGCTGGAGGCGCAGGATGTGGACCTTGGCCGCGTCGGGCGGCACCAGCTGGGCGCGATGGTGGTTGATGTGGTCGACCCCGTCACCGATTACGCCGCCCTGATGGAGACGCTGTTCGACTTCCCCGCGATCCGCGCGATGTTCGCGGGCGGGTTCCGGATGCGGATGGATTCGATGTGCGCGGTGACCGGACCCTATGCCATTGAAATCCTTGAAAACCGCCTCGGCGCGCCGAAGGGCACCTGCGTCAACGCCACCCCGCTCCCCGATTTCGGCGGCTTGCACCCCGACCCAAACCCGACCTGGGCCAAGGCCTTGATGGACGAGATGTTCTCGGACGCGGCCCCGGACTTTGGCGCGGCGAGCGACGGGGACGGGGACAGGAACATGGTCGTCGGGCGTGGGATCTATGTCTCGCCGTCCGACAGCCTTGCGGTGCTGGCAGCGAATGCGCATCTGGCACCGGGTTACGCCAAGGGTCTGAGGGGCGTGGCGCGGTCGATGCCGACCTCAGCGGCGGCGGACCGTGTGGCCGACGCGCTGGGGATCGGGAAGTATGAAACTCCAACCGGGTGGAAGTTCTTCGGCAACTTGCTGGATGCTGGCAAGGCCACGATCTGCGGCGAGGAGTCCTTCGGCACCGGCTCCGACCATGTGCGCGAAAAGGACGGGCTTTGGGCGATCCTTCTGTGGCTGAATATCCTGGCCGTGCGCAAGCAATCGGTGGCCGAAATCCTGAAGGAACACTGGGCGAAGTACGGGCGCAACTACTACAGCCGCCACGATTTCGAGGCGATTGAAACCGCCAAGGCCGACGCGATGTTCGCGGCCCTGCGCGGATCACTGGCCGGGTTGCCGGGGCGGCAGGTCGAGGGGATGACGGTCCAGGCGGCGGACGATTTCGCCTACACGGATCCGGTTGATGGCTCGGTCAGCACGAAACAGGGGGTGCGGGTCCTGTTCGCCGATGGCAGCCGGATCGTCTATCGCCTCTCCGGCACAGGGACCGAAGGCGCGACGCTGCGGGTCTATCTGGAGCGCTACGCGGCAGGCCCCAGCGGCCTCGACCTTGACGCGCAAGCGGCGCTCGCGCCGGTGATCCGCGCGGCACATGCGCTGGCGGGGATTGCGGGCCACACCGGGCGGGCAGGCCCCGATGTCGTGACCTGAATCCGCTCAGGACTTGTCGCAAACAGGCCAGACGGACAGCCTGTTTGCGACAAACCTGACACCACTGTCGAGTTAGCGGAGGTGCGGCGGTGGGTGAGGTCAGGGTCAGGTCAGGCCGCCAGGCGCGGCAGGCCGAACGGGCGCACAAAGGGCAGGGGGTCGGGCGGCCCTACATCGTCCGCAACATCCCGACCTATGACGTATTGTCCGAAGAGAACCTGGTCCGCATCGAAAAGGCCGCAGACCGCGTGCTGGCCGAAACCGGGATCGAATTCCGCGATGACCCGGCGGCCTTGGACCTCTGGAAGCAGGCTGGGGCCAAGGTCGACGGCCTCCTCGTCAAGTTCGAACCCGGTATGCTGCGCGAGATCCTGAAAACCGCGCCAGCCGAGTTCACCCAGCACGCCCGCAACCCCGCCAATTCCGTGCAGATCGGCGGCAAGAATGTCGTCTTCTCGCCCGCCTACGGCAGCCCCTTCGTGATGGACCTTGACCGCGGCCGTCGGTTCGGCACTATCGAAGACTTCAGGAATTTCATCAAGCTCGCACAATCCAGCCCCAACTTCCACCACTCGGGCGGTACGATCTGCGAGCCCACCGACGTGGCGGTCAACAAGCGTCACCTCGACATGGTGCTGGCTCATATCGAGCTGTCAGACCGGCCCTACATGGGGTCCGTAACTGCCGAGGAGCGGTCGGAGGACAGTATCGAGATGTCCCGCATCCTGTTCGGCGCGGACTTTGTCGACCGGAACTGCGTGATCCTTGGGAACGTCAACGTCAACTCGCCGCTGGTCTGGGACGGGACGATGACCAAGTCGCTGCGGGCCTATGCGCGGGCGAACCAGGCGGCGGTGATCGTGCCGTTCATCCTGGGCGGTGCGATGGGGCCGGTGACGAACGCAGGCGGGATCGTGCAGAGCCTGGCCGAGACGATGGCGGGCTGCGCGCTGACCCAGCTGGAGCGGAAGGGCGCGCCAGTCATCTTCGGGAACTTCCTGTCTTCGATGTCACTTCGTTCCGGCTCGCCCACGTTCGGGACGCCGGAGCCGGCCATCGGCAGCCAGGTCATCGGCCAACTGGCCCGCCGCCTGAACCTGCCGCTGCGCTGTTCGGGGAACTTCACCACCTCCAAGTTGCCGGACGGGCAGGCGATGATGGAGGGGACAATGTCGATGCTGGCGGCGATCCATTGCGGGGCGAACTTCATCCTGCATTCGGCGGGGTTCCTGGATGGGCTTCTGTCCATGTCCTACGAGAAGTTCATGCTGGATGCGGACCTTTGCGGGGCCCTGCATGCCTACCTCGACGGGATCAGGATCGACGACGACCAGCTGGCGGTCGAGGCCTTCGCCGAAGTGGGGCCGGGGAACCATTTCTTCGGCTGTTCCCACACGATGAAGCACTACGAGACGGCCTTCTGGGACAGCGAGTTGTCGGACAACGAGCCGTTCGAGAAGTGGGAGGCGGCGGGTTCTTCGGATGCGGCTTCCCGGGCCAACAAGCTGTGGAAGAAGCGGCTGGCGGAGTATGAGGCGCCACCGCTGGATGACGGTGTCAGGGAGGCCCTGCATGACTTCGTGGGGCGGAAGAAGGCTGGGATGGCGGACGCGTGGTACTGAAGTGTCCACGGTGGACAAAATCGGTAACTCGAATGAAAACAATACCTTGCTCGCGGACGTTAGGGATTTGGTAACCTCTGCCAGTCGGCCCCCGGACGGGCGTAGCTGAAGGTCGGACCGGGGGCAAAGCCGGTGGCTTCGGGCGGAGAAATCCAGCTTTCGACCGTGACCTGACCCGCCCCCAATGTGACCAGCGCGACGTCGTTGGTGCCGGTCTTTAGCCGCGTCGAAATCGCCGTCCCGACCTGCAGGAACAGGACCCCGGCGGCGGTTTCGGCAAAGCCTGTGTGCGGCATGTGGGTGTGGCCGGACAGGACGATATCCGCACCGGCCGCCGCCAGCGCGGCCAGGGTCGCCTCGGGGTCGGCGATGTCGGCGGGGGTGCCGTCTGCGGCAGGCACGGGGGCGTGGTGCATCACCACAACGCGCCATTGGCCCGGGGCCGCGCTGCGGAAGGTGGCGGTCAGCCGGGCGAGGGATGCGGGGCGCAAGAGACCCGACTTCCAGACCAGCGGATTGGCGGTGTTCACGCCCTGCACCAGAGCGTCGGGCAGGCGGACCAGGGGTTCAAGTTCGGCCCCGAAGGCCCGGCGATAGCCCGCAAAGGGGGCCAGAAGCCGCACGGGCAGATTGCGCAGCGGCATGTCATGATTGCCGGGCACGACAAGGGTCGGGCCGGGCAGGCGGTCGACAAAGGCGCGCGCAGCCTGGAACTGGCCCGCCCGCGCGCGCTGCGTCAGGTCGCCCGAGATCACGCACAGGTCCGGCTGCATCCGGTGGGCGAGGTCGATCATGGGCGTGACCAGCCGCTCATCAACCCTGCCGAAATGCGGGTCGGACAGATGCAGAATGCGGCTCATGCCCCCGGATCGCCCTTCGCCGGGGGCAGGATCACCCGCAGGACATGGTCATTGAGCTGGATGCGCAGGGGCAGCTTCATCCTCAGCTTCTCGCCATCCAGCGCGACGGAGATCTTGCGCCGTCCGCGCACGGCCACGGCGATCCGGCGCGGGGTGGAGACGATGACATCACGCCCGTGATCCACCCGCTTGCGGATCAGCCGCCAGGCCAGGCGCAGGAAACCAAGGCGCGTCTGCTGGTGCGCGAGAAACATCACGAACCGGTCGTCCGAGATCGCCTCGCCGCCTTCCAGGCCGAACTGGTCCAGCTGATAGGCCGACCGCGCCACGAACATCATCGGCGTCCGGATGCGGTGGCGGGTTTCGTCCTGATAGAGCTCCATCCGGTAGGGTTTCTGAAAGCGCAGGATCGTCCGCAAGGAGGCGAGGTGGGCCAGAAAACGATAGCGGCCCCAGCGGGCATAGGCGGCTTCGCGTTCTTCCAGGATCGCGGGGTAAAGCCCGATGGCGATGTTGTTCAGAAAGACGCGGCCATTCAGGGTGCCGACGTTGATGTCATGCGGCTGACCGTCAAGGATCGCCTTTGCGGCGGCTGCAGGCTCTTCGGGCATCTTCAGGCCGCGAGCGAAATAGTTGAAGGTTCCCAAGGGCAGAACGGCAAGCGCAGCCTTGGTCCCGGCCAGCGCATGGGCGACGCCTGCAACCGATCCGTCGCCGCCCGCAGCCACCACTACGCGAAACCCGTCGCGGACCGCGCGCGCGGCCTCATCCGCCGGATCGCCGGTGAAGGGGCGCAGCTCGGCCCGGGGTCCAAAGACCTGCATTGCCCGGTCCACGGCGCCGGGATTGCGCAAGGATGTCCCCGAGCGGGGGTTGGCCAGCACGCAGATATCCGGTCGGTTCTCTGCCATGCGGCCCCCCTTGTCCGGTTGGACTTAGGTGCGCAGTCCGGTTTCTTCCAGAAGGCCCAGGCGTTTGGCCTCGTAATAATAGCCGCGCGCGTACCAGCCGACGGCTTCGGCCTCGTTTCCACCGGACACCATCCAGGCCCCGCGCAGGTAGCGGCCCGCATACATCAGGTTCGTTTCGGCATCGAGAAGGCCCTCGGGCGGGCCCTGGTAACCCATGGTGCGGGCAGTCTGCGGCAGGATTTGCATAAGGCCATAGTAAGGGCCGTTCCGCGCGCCCGGGTTGTAGTCGCTTTCGCGCTGAATGACGCGGTGTAGAAGGCTTTCGGGGATGCCGTGGACGCCGGCATATTTGCGGATGAGGGCGCGCATCTCGGGCGTTTCACCCGGATGTAGGTCGGCGGAGGAAACTGCAACGGGGGCCGCGCGGCGGGAACAGGCCGCGACCAGGGCCAGGGCCGGGGCAAGGACCAGGGTGCGGCGAGAGAGGGTCATCGGCGGGCTCCGCTTGGGTTGGATTCCCCTTGGGGGTCCCGGCCAGATAGCGGTCTGGCGAGGGGGATGACAACCCTGCCGGGCTGGCAATGGGCAGCATCTGGCCGGGTTAGGGGTGCCCTTTGCCCAGAACTTCGTCATTCTGCCGTTACCCGGCTTTGGCAGAAGCCTTGTGGACAAGTCCGGATCACACTCAGGTGCTTGGGGGTTGCCATGTGCGGAACGCCAGATATAGTCCGGTTAACGGGGCGGGACTCCCCGCCCTGTGGCCGAGTGGTTGACGGGCGAAGGGCGGAGTCTTTGACGTGATGGACGGCGATTTCAGATCCCAGTTTGTGCGCGATCCGGCGGCACTGAAGCACTATCCCGCGCTGGTGCTGAATGCCGACTATCGTCCGCTGTCTTACTACCCGCTGTCGCTTTGGCCCTGGCAGGAGGCGATCAAGGCGGCATTCCTCGACCGGGTGCAGATCGTCGCGGAGTATGACGCGGTCGTCCACAGTCAGCGGCAAGAGTTCAGGATACCCAGCGTGGTCGTCCTGAAGGAATTCGTAAGACCCCAGAAGCGCGTGGCATTCACGCGCTTCAATCTTTTTCTGCGGGACGAATTCTGCTGCCAGTATTGCGGGGCGAAGGGGGATCTGACCTTTGACCATGTGTTGCCGCGGTCGAAGGGCGGGATCACCAGCTGGGAGAATGTCGTGGCGGCCTGCTCCCCCTGCAACCTGCGCAAGGGGTCGCGCACGCTGAAGCAGGCGGGGATGTACCTGAACCGGCTGCCCCGCGCGCCTTCGGCGGAGGAGATGCAGGCGCATGGCCGCCGCTTCCCGCCGAACCACCTGCACGAAAGCTGGATGGACTTCCTGTACTGGGACGCCGAACTGGAGGCGTGATGCCGCTTCCGGTTTCCCCCCGCGCAGAGCGATGCTAGACATCGGAACGCGTCGGCGTTAGAAGGCGCCGTTAGCGCTAACAGCGCCCTGCCAGGAGACGGTCATGGTATCGCGTGTCATTCCGGTCGATGTCTTCGATCTGGTGATCTTCGGGGGGACCGGCGACCTGGCCCGCCGCAAGATCCTGCCGGGTCTGTATCGGCGGTTCATGGCCGGGCAGATGGTGGCAGAGAGCCGGATCATCGGCGCGGCGCGGGCGGACCTGACGGACGCGAGCTTCCGCGTGCAAGTCCGCGAGGCGCTTGAGGAATTCGTCCCCAAGGCCAGGCAGGACAAGGCGGTGATCGAGGCATTTCTGGCACGCATCCACTACGTCTCGATCGATGCGACGGGGACCGGGGGCTGGGCGGCGCTGAAGGGGCTGATGCGCGAGAATGTGGTCAGGGCGTTCTATTTCTCGGTCGCGCCCAGCCTCTTTGGCGACATCGCGCAGCGGCTGTCGGAGAATGGGATTGCGGATGCCTGGAGCCGGATCGTGGTGGAAAAGCCCTTCGGGCGGGACCTGGCGAGTGCGAAGGCGCTGAACGCAGTGCTGGCCAAGCATTTCAACGAGACGCAGATCTATCGGATCGACCATTATCTGGGGAAGGAAACCGTCCAGAACCTGATGGCGGTGCGGTTTGCCAATATCCTGTTCGAGCCGTTGTGGAAGGCCGAGTACATCGACCACGTCCAGATCACGGTGGCCGAGACGGTGGGGGTCGACGGGCGCGGGGCCTACTACGACAAGTCGGGCGCGATGCGGGACATGGTGCAGAACCACCTGATGCAGCTGCTGTGCCTGATCGCGATGGAGCCTCCGTATCACTTCGACCCCGACGCGGTGCGGGACGAGAAGCTGAAGGTGATCCGCGCGCTTAAGCCGGTTCCGCCCGAGGATATCGTGCGGGGGCAATACGGGGCGGGCAAGGGCGAGAAGGCCTATGTCGTGCATGCCGAGAACCCGGCCTCGAAGACGGAAAGCTACATCGCGCTGAAGGTGGCGATTTCCAATTGGCGCTGGCAGGGGGTGCCGTTCTACCTGCGGACGGGCAAGCGGCTGCGGGCGCGGGAAAGCGAAATCGCCATCACCTTCAAGCAGCCGCCGCATGCGATCTTTGACGATGCGGCGGGCTGGCATGAGAACGTGCTGGTCATTCGCCTCCAGCCGAACGAAGGCATGAACCTGATGGTCATGATCAAGGAGCCGGGGCCCGGCGGCATGCGCCTGATGCAGGTGCCCTTGGACATGTCCTTTGCCGACGCGATCACCGACGGCGAGGACGTGCCCGACGCCTATGAACGCCTGATCATGGACGTGATCCGGGGCAACCAGACGCTCTTCATGCGCGGGGACGAGGTCGAGGCCGCCTGGGCCTGGACCGATCCGATCATCGAGGGCTGGGAGGCCAGGGGCGACAGGCCCCAGACCTATGACCCGGGATCATCCGGCCCCGAGGACGCGCTGATGCTGATGCACCGTGACGGGCGGCGCTGGCGGGAGATTCGTGAGTGAAGCTGGAGACCTACCCGGACCGGGAATTCCTGATGCTAGGGCTGGCGAACGTGATCGCCGGGCAGTTGGCGGATTTCCTGCGGCGGGAAGGGAAGGCGACATTGTCGGTGCCGGGCGGGACCACGCCGGGGCCGATCTTCGACACCTTGTCTGGGGTGGACCTCGACTGGGCGAACGTTGCGGTCGTGCTGAACGACGAACGCTGGGTGCCGGAATCGAGCGAACGCTCAAATACGCGGCTGGTGCGGGAGCGGCTTATGCGGGGCCGGGCGGCGCAGGCGCGGCTGGTGCCGCTGTATGCGCCTGCCGACCAGCCGGAAGAGATGCTTCAGGCGCTGGCGGATGGGCTGAGGCCGCATTTGCCAATCTCCGTCCTGCTTTTGGGCATGGGCGCGGACATGCATACGGCGAGCCTCTTTCCTGGCGCGGACCGCCTGGCAGAAGCGCTTTCGCCCCATGCCCCGATCCTTCTGCCGATGCGGGCCGAGGCGGCGGGGGAGCCGCGGATCACGCTGACCGCGCCGGTGCTGCGGGGGGCTTTCAACATCCACATCCTGATCACCGGGCCGGAAAAGCGCGCGGCCTTGGAGCGCGCGATGACCCTGACCCCGCAGGAGGCGCCGGTGCGCGCCGTCCTCGACAACGCAACCGTGCATTGGGCGGAATGACATGACGAAATGGGCAGACCTGCAGCGGCTTCACGATGTGAACAAGGGCCGCCATATCCTTGATCTGTTTGATGAAAGCCGGGCGGGCGATTTCTCGGTCACTGCGGACGGGATGCTGTTCGACTATTCCAAGACCAACGTCGATGTAGCTACACGGGCGGCGCTGGTGAAACTGGCCGAGGCCTCTGGCGTGGCTGAAAAGCGCGCGGCGATGTTCGGGGGCGAGAAGATCAACGACACCGAGGGGCGCGCGGTCCTGCATGTGGCGCTGCGGGCGGGTGACTCCGAGGTCATCAGGGTCGATAGCAAGGACGTCCTGCCCGAGGTGCGCCGCATCCGCGCGGCCTGTGCGGCCTTCGCGCGGGATGTGCGATCGGGCGCGTTCAAGGGCCAGGGCGGCAAGATCACCGATGTGGTGAACATCGGGATTGGCGGGTCGGACCTTGGACCGGCGATGGCCTATCTGGCGCTCGCGCCTTTTGCCGATGGGCCGCGCTGTCATTTCGTGTCGAACGTGGACGGCGCGCACATTCATGATGTGCTGCAAGACCTTGATCCGACGACGACTTTGGTGATCGTCGCCTCGAAGACCTTCACCACTATCGAGACGATGACCAACGCCGACACCGCCAAGCGCTGGATGGGGGCGAAGGTCGCCAATCCCGCGGCGCAGTTCGCCGCCGTTTCGACTGCGGGTGACAAGACCGCCGCCTATGGCATTGATCCGGAGCGGGTTTTCGGGTTCGAGGATTGGGTCGGCGGGCGTTATTCGATGTGGGGGCCGATCGGGCTGTCGCTGATGATCGCCATCGGGCCGGAGGCGTTCGAGCAGTTCCTGGCGGGTGGCCGGACGATGGACCAGCATTTCCTGACCGCGCCCTTTGCGCAGAACATGCCGGTGATGCTCGCGCTGGTTGGTGTCTGGCACAACCAGCTTTGCGGCCACACGACACGGGCGGTTCTGCCCTATGATCAAAGGCTTAGCCGCCTCCCGGCCTATCTGCAGCAGCTAGAAATGGAGAGTAACGGCAAGCGCGTCGGGATCGACGGCTCGGACCTCGAAACCCACTCCGGTCCCGTGGTCTGGGGCGAACCGGGGACGAACGGTCAGCACGCCTTTTACCAGTTGATCCATCAGGGGACGCGGGTGGTGCCGTGCGAGTTTCTGGTGGCGCGGCGCGGCCATGAGCCGGATCTAGCGCATCAACACCTTTTGTTGGTGTCGAACTGCCTTGCGCAGGCCGAGGCGCTGCTGAGGGGGCGGTCGCTGGATGAGGCTCGGTCGATCATGGCGAAGAAGGGTCTGACCGGGGCCGAGCTGGAACGTCAGGCGCGGCATCGGGTGTTCCCGGGAAACCGTCCGTCGACGGTCCTTGCCTACGACCAGCTGACGCCCTTCACGCTGGGCCAGATCATTGCCCTTTATGAGCACCGGGTGTTCGTCGAAGGTGTGATCCTGGGCATCAACTCTTACGACCAGTGGGGTGTGGAGCTGGGCAAGGAGCTGGCTTTGGCGCTGCAGCCGGTGCTGGAAGGGAAGGCGGGTACGGCGGGCAAGGATGGCTCAACCGCCGCGCTGGTCGACTTCCTGCGCAGCTGATTTTCTCTTCCGGAAATATCCCACGGGGGTGCGGGGGTGTGAAACCCCCGTTTCCGCATGTTACTTCAGCGCGACGGTGACGATAACCTCGACCTTGTAGTCCGGGGTGGCCAGTTTCGCCTCACCCGTGGCGCGGGCCGGGGTGTGGCCCTGCGGGACCCAAGTGTCCCAGACCGAGTTCATCTCGGCGAAGGTTCCGATGTCGGCCAGCCAGATTTGCGCCGAGAGGATCCGGGTCTTGTCGGTGCCGGCCTTGGCGAGGATCGCGTCAATGGCGGCAAGCGCCTGGCGGGTCTGGTCGGCGACCGAGCCGCCGGGCTCGCCCAGTTGCCCCGCGACCCAGAGGATGCCGTTGTAGGCCACGGCCTCGGACATGCGGGGGCCGGTGCCGTAGCGGGTGATGTCGGTGTTCATGGGGCTCTCCTGTTGCCGTTCGGGCGGCTGGTTAGCCGGTTCCGGGGCCGAACGGAAGCTACTTCACGCGGACGCAGTTGAACTGGTCGCCGGTCTGACCCGAGACCCAGGTCAGGCCGGTCGCCGTGACTGCGCCCAGGGCCAGCACATAACCGTTGCCGAAGCGCAGCGTGTAGTTGCTGCCGTTCTTTGCGACGTTCTGGATCGGATAGGTGTTAGTCCCGTCGTTGTAGGTGGTGTTGGTGAAGGTAAAGGTCTCGACCCCGCAATCCCAGGATCCGACGAAGGCGTAGGGCTCGGACGGGCCCGAGGGTTCGGAGACGCAGGCGGGGAGGGCAAGGAGAAGCGGCAGGGCGAGAAGGCGAGGGGACATGGGTAGCTCCGGCAAAGGTGACGCAAGGGTCAACCGCGGCGCGGGTGTTGTCAATCGCTGTAAGGGGATGGAGCGGGTGAAGGGAATCGAACCCTCGTCGTAAGCTTGGGAAGCTTCTGCTCTACCATTGAGCTACACCCGCATGCGGCTGATTTAGCCAGTCTGCCGGGCGATGGCAAGGGGCGAGGGCGGCGATCAGGGCCGCATCAGGGCGGCGAGGCTGCGGGTCTGCGCTTCGCTGATCCGGTGCAGGTCAGCCATCGGCATGGCGTCGTCCTTGACGAATTCGATGAAGAGCTGGTTCAGCGAGTGGAAGACGATCTGCCCGAGGGTTGCCGGGTCGAGGTCGGGCCGGGTCAGCCCGCGTGCCTTCAGGGCGGCCAGAAGGTCGCAGACCTGGCCCGCCAGCATCGCATCGAGGTCGGTGTAATGGCGCGAGAACGGCGTGCCCGGCGCCTCGATGGAAATCGCCATGGCCCTGCGCCACATCTCTTTCGACAGGTAGTGCAGCGAGTGGTCGTAATAAAGCCGGATCAACCTGACCAGCGCCTCGGCCACGTCCTTCGGGGGGGCCGCGACCAGGGGGCGTCCGGCCTCAACGACTTCTTCCACCTCCATCGAGACGATGGCGAGGAGGAGGTCGCCCTTGGTGGAAAAGTAGTTGTAGCAGGTCCCGGCCGAAACCTCCGCCGCTGCCGCGATGTCCTCGATCCGCACGGTGTCGTAGCCTTGGGCGCGGAACAGGGTCGAGGCCGCCTCAAGGATGCGGCGCGTGCGGTCGGCCTTCTGTCGTTCGCGCAAGCCGGTCATGCGGTTCCCAAACTGCCTGATTTTTGATGTTGACTTCAAAAATGAACGAACTCAATTCTTTTCGCAAGCGCCCGTCGCAGAGGCCCCCAACATGGAGATGACGATGACCCGCACGCTGTCTGCCCTTGCCCTGATCCTGACCGCCACCCCCGGCCTTGCGCAGGAATTGAACGCGCTCGTGTGGTGCGACCACACCGACCCGGCGCTGATCGAGCCGTTCGAGGAAAAGTTCGGCGTGAAGGTGAACCTGAAGGAATATGAGGGGACGGCGGCGGGTCTGGCGATCCTGGAGCAGTCGCAGCCGGGCGATTGGGACGTGCTGGTGATCGACGCGGTCGACGTGAAGCGCGCGGTCGAGGGCGGGCATCTGGCCGAGTTGCCGGCCGACAAGCTGCAGACGGCGGATTTCTTCCCGGAACTGGTGATGGCCGAGAACAACACGGTCGACGGCAAGACCTACGCGGTGACCGAGAAGTTCGGCTACAACACGATCAGCTACGACAAGTCCAAGGTCGATCCGGCTGACATGGCGGACATGGCGGCCCTGACCAGTGGCAAGTATGACGGGCGGATCGGGATCTATGACTATTACCTGCCGGTCCTGGGGCTGGTCGCGCTGGGGCAGGGGGTCGATACGGCGGATATCACGGCGGACAATCTGGCCTCGCTGAAAGACCCGCTGATGGCGCTGCGCAAGGCGTCGAAGCAGGTGTCGGACGTCGTCTCGGCCCAGACCGCGCTCGCGACGGGGGAGGTTGACATCGTCGTGGGCGGCGGGGAATGGCTGACGGCGGTGCTGGCGGTAGATAACCCGAACCTTGACTGGACGATCCCCAAGCAGGGCGGGCTGCGTTGGGCGCAATCGATCGGCGTCGTTGCAGGGTCGACGCAACCCGATCTGGCGCTGGAGTTCGTGAACTACATCACCTCGCCCGAAGGGCAGGCGCGGCTGGCGACCTCGGCCTGCTATTGGGGAATGCCGGCCAATGCCAAGGCGGGCGAGGTGCTGACGCCGGAACAGAAGGCGGTGCTGCGCTGGGACGAGCAGCCCGAATTCCTGAAGCGCGCGCAGCTCTATCCGATTCCGGATGCGGAGCTGGACACGGCGATGCAGGACCTGTGGACCGAGATGCTGGCGCAATAGGGTGAGCCTCGCCGCCCGCGACCGCCGCCAGGCCTTGGGCCTGCTGGCCCCGGCGCTGGTCTGGACGGCGGCCTTCTTCGTCCTGCCGTTCCTGGTCATGATCGCGCTGTCCTTCGCGCATATGGAGGGGCGCGAGGTCGTCCGCGGCTTCGATCCCGGCAACTACGTGCGGGTGTTCACCGACCCGACGATGCTGGGTGCCTTGTGGAACAGCCTGGAGATCACGGTCGTGGTCACGGTGATCTCGGTGGTGCTGGCCTATCCCCTGGCCGCGATCATCGCCTTCCGGGTGCCCGCGCGCTGGCAGCGGCTGGCGCTTCTTTTGGCAGTGCTGCCGTTCTGGACGTCCTACGTCGTACGGTCCTATTCCTGGCTTCTAGTGCTTGGGCAGAACGGGGTGGTTAACAAGGCGCTCATGGGCCTTGGGGTCATTGCCGAGCCCTTGGAAATCGCCTCGACCCGCGCGGCGACGGTGATCGGCTTCGTGCATTTCTTCGTCATGCTGCTGACGCTGACCATCTACGCGAACCTGATCCAGCTGTCGCCGAACTACGCTCGTGCCGCACAGGACCTTGGCGCAAGCCGTTGGCAGACCTTTGCCCATGTCATCCTGCCCCTGACCCTGCCGGGGGTGGTGACGGGGGCTTTCCTGACCTTTGTCCTCTGCATCGGCGACTATATCACGCCGCAGATCCTGGGGGGCAACACAGAACTGACGCTGCCGCAGCTGATCATGCTGCAGCTGGGGCGGAGCGGGAACTTCCCCTTGGCCTCGGCGCTGAGCGTTGTGCTGATGGCCGTGGTGACGCTGGCCTATTTCGCCTGCGGTCGCTGGCTGCGGCTGGACCGGGTATGAGGGGACGCTCGTCGATGACTTCGTCACTCCTCGCTTGTGTCCCGCCGACGAGAAGCCGAAGGCGCACGAGGAGGGCAGGCTGATGCGCGCCCTCTCCTGGCTCTACCTGGGCCTGGCCTATGCCTTCATCTTCCTGCCCGTGGCCGTGCTTGTCGCCTTCAGCTTCCAGGACGGTCGCCTGCCGGTGCCACCGTTCAAGGGCGTGACGCTGGACTGGTATGCGAAAGTGCTGGGGAATGACGACTTGACGGCGGCGCTGCTGAATTCGCTCCTTGTCGCCATCGTCTCGTCGCTGATCGCCCTTGTTCTTGGCTTCCTGGCCGCCCATGCCCTGGCCCGGGTTCGCCTTCCCGGATCGGCGCTGATGCGCGGCGTACTGATCGCGCCGATGACCGTCAGCTACCTGATCATCGCGCTTGGCCTTCTGAACCTGTTCAACCTGACTGGCATCAGACTATCGCTCTGGACCGCCGGCATCGGCCATGTCGTCATCAACCTGCCCCTGTGCTTTGCCATCACCTACGCGGCCATGGGCGACCACCAGAAGAACGCCGAACGCGCCGCCCGCGACCTTGGCGCGCCGGAGTGGAAGGTGCTGACGCTGATCTCTGCCCCCATGCTTGCCGCGCCGCTTGCCGCCGCCTTCTTCCTGTCGGTCACCTTCAGCTGGGACGAGTTCATCATCGCCTTTCTCCTCACCCGGTTCGACGTCACATTGCCGGTCGAAATCTGGTCGATGCTGAAATCGGGCCTGTCGCCCGCCACCAATGCCGTGGGGTCGCTGGTGTTCCTCGTCTCGGTCACGCTGGTGATCCTTCTCGAACTCACCGTCTTCCGGAAACGCCCATGACCGCCGCCGTATCCATTCAATCGGTTTCGCAACGCTACGGCCAGGCGACCGCGCTTGACCGCGTGAGCCTTGAGATCGAGGCGGGGGAGTTCGTGGTGCTGCTGGGCCCCTCGGGCTGCGGGAAGACGACGCTGTTGAACCTGATCGGCGGGTTTGCCGAGCCGACCGAGGGCGCCATCCTGATCGGCGGGCGCGATATGGCAGGCGTCGCCCCGAAGGACCGGCCGACGACGACGGTGTTCCAGGACTATGCGCTGTTTCCCCACATGAGCTTGCGCGACAACGTGGCCTTCGGGTTGCGGATGCGGGGGATGGACCGGGGCAAGCGCGCGGCGAAGGCCGAGGCGATGCTGGCGCTGGTCGGGCTGGACGGCCGGGGCGACCGGCGGCCACATGAGCTGTCGGGCGGGCAGCGGCAGCGGGTGGCGCTGGCGCGGGCTCTGGCGGTGGAGCCGGAGGTGCTGCTTCTGGACGAACCCCTTGGTGCCTTGGACCTGAAGTTGCGGCGGCAGATGCAGGATGAGCTGAAGGCGATCCAGCGGCGGGTAGGGACGACCTTCGTCCATGTCACGCACGACCAGGAAGAGGCAATGGCCATCGCCGACAGGATCGTGGTGATGAACGCCGGACGGATCGAGCATGTGGGGGCTCCGCGCGAGGTCTACCTTCAGCCGAAAACCCTTTTCACCGCTGGTTTCATGGGGGAGATCAACCGCATTCCGGTGGCGGAGGGCCGTGCTGCGTTCGTCCCGGTCGATGCGCCTGACGGCACGCTGTGCATCCGGCCCGAGGCGATCACCCCAACCGGGTTACTGCGCATCGGCCCGTGCCGGGTCGAGGACGCGGCCTTTTTCGGCACCCATATCCGGGCCCATGTCGCGCCGCTGTCAGCGCCAGACTTGCGGCTGGTGGTGCATCTGCCGCAATCTCAGGCGGCAGAGCCCGGCGCCGTGCTGGACCTTGGGGCCGAAACCTGGGTGGTGTTACAGGAATGAGAGCGAAGCCCGAAGACTGGTGGCGGGTCCGCAGCATGGGCGATGGCGTCACTCATATCGACGAACCCCATATCCGTGAATTCTACCGCTGCAACGTCTGGCATGTCCGGGGCAGGGACACGGACATGCTGGTCGACAGCGGGATGGGCGTCGTCTCTCTACGCGACCAGGTGCCCTTGGTCACCGAACGCCAGCTGCTGGCGGTGGCGAGCCATACGCATTTCGACCACGTGGGCCTGCACCATGAATTCTCCTGTCGCCTGTGCCATGCCGCCGAGGCGCATCTGCTGCGCGCGCCGACGCGGGAAAACACCTTTGCCGACAAGTATGTCACCGACGACATCTTCACGACGCTGCCGCCCGAGCCCTACCGGTCCGAGACCTACACCGTGCATGCGGCCCCGGTGCAGCGCCTCCTATGGGATGGCGACATTATCGATCTTGGCGACCGGCGGTTCGAGGTGATCCACACCCCCGGCCATTCCCCCGGTGGGATCGCGCTGTGGGAGGCCGCGACGGGCATCCTCTTCTCCGGCGACATCGTCTATGATGGCGAACTGATCGAGGGGACGTCGGACCTGGAGCGGTGGCAGTACATCGCATCCATGGAACGGCTTCTGCGCCTGCCGGTCCGGGTGGTGCATGGCGGGCATTTCCCCAGCTATTCGGGCGAAAGGCACCGGCAGATCATCCTGGACTGGCTGCGGCAGAAGGGCCGGTGAGGCGCTAGCGGAGGTCCATCTGGACGTAGTGCTGCCGCAGCGAGGCGGGTGAAATCCCGTAGCCCGCGCGGAAATTGGCATAGAACTGGGTGATCGAGCCGAAGCCGCATTGTTCGGCGACCTCTGACACGGCGATCGAGCTTTCGACCAGCAGCGCCCGCGCCCGCATCAGCCGCATCCGGTTGATGAACTGCTTCAGGGGCACCTGCATCGTCTTGGAAAACAGCGCGAGCGCGTAGTTTTCGTGCAGGCCGGTCACTGCGGTCACCTGGGCGTTCAACAGGGGTTTGTCGAGATTCTCCAGCACGTGGCGCACCATGGCGATCACATGCCGGACATGGGCCGAGCTTAGGGAACGGTCGCTACCGATTTCGTGCTGGGGAGCGCGCAGGTAGTCGACCCCGGTGATCGCCGCACGGCGGAAAAGCGCGTTCAGCTCCATCTTAACGATCTCGGCCCGTTCGAAATCGCCGGAACGGTAATCGAGATACCAGCGTTGGATCTGGTCGCCATCGCAGAGCGACGCGGGCAGCACGGCCATCCCGCGCCCGATCAGTGCGGCCTGCAGCGACATGATGTGGCGCATCTGGAGGAAGCTGTCCAAGGGCAGGTAGATGTTCGCCAGCCGCCCAGGCGCATTGCCCAGTGGCGTGATCCCGGTCAGCTGGTGCGGAACCCCGGCCCAGAACAGCACCAGCCGCCCCTCGGGCACCGTCAGGCTGGTGCCGTCGAAATCGTAGTCCATCCGGAAGTTCATCGCGAAGTTCAGCTCGACATGGCCGTGCCAGTGCGGCAGCGGCATCAGCTCGGGCTCGAAGATCCGGATGCCAAATCGGCCGAAGGCGCGATTGCGCGAGTAGAAATGCCGGTCATGGTTCGGCACCGGCATCGGATTGCGCCGCGTCTGGGATCGCTTCTGCGCCTCTGCCATCGGGATTCCTCTGCCGACCTTAGAAAACCGTAAAACTTTCTGACAAACCGATATTGCTGAATTCCCAGCGCTTCCGCAACCTCAGGCTGCGGCGGTCGGTGGAGGAGGGACTCACCGGCTGATCGCGCAACAGGATGATCAACCGACCACCAAAGTGTTGGCCAAGGGAGGAAACATGACGATCCAGGTCCGGCGCGCTGCAATCGCGGCGCTGCTCATGGGTGTGTCCACCGGGGCGGTGATGGCCGAGATGGCCGCGCCGACTGCCCCACCGGAAGCCCCGAAGTTCGAGGCGCAGACCGAGCCGGTCTACGTCAACCGTGCGGACATCTTCGAATACAAGGCGCTTCCGTCCTATTCGGAACCGGCTTGGGTCACCGCCTTCGTCGATGCAGGCAAGCTGCCCCCGGTGGCCGAGCGCCTGCCGAAAGAGCCCCTGGTCTACAAGACTGCGAACATGCCCGATGGTCCGGGCGTCTATGGCGATGTGATGCGCCATGTGATCGGTGGCCGACCCGAGGGTTGGAACTTCTGGGCTGGGCAAAGCTATGGCTGGGGCGGGATCGACATCGGTCTGGTCGAATGCCTGACGCGGACCGGCCCCTTGTTCACCGTGAACGCGGATGACCTGCAGCCGATGCCGAACCTGGCGAAAAGCTGGGAATGGTCGGAAGACGGCAAGGTGCTGACCGTCAAGCTGATCGAGGGCGCCAAGTGGTCGGACGGCGACCCGTTCGACACCGAGGACATCGAGTTCTACTGGAACGATGTCATCATGGACGAGAACGTCACCCCCTTGATGGGTGCAAGCCCCGCGACTTACAACGACGCGACCTATGCGACGGTCGATCCCTACACCTTCACGCTGACCTTCGCCGATCCGTTCCCGGAGCAGGTCCTTTACGCGATGGCCTATGGCAATTTCTGCCCCGGCCCGAGCCATGTGCTGAAGCCCAAGCACCCCAAGCATGGCGGCGAAAGCTATGAAGCCTTCCTGAACGCCTTCCCGTCGGACTACATGAACTTCCCGGTGATGGGCGCATGGGTTGTGGTGGAACACCGCCCCGACGACATCGTGGTGAAACGCCGCAACCCCTATTACTGGAAGGTCGACGAAACCGGCCAGCAGCTGCCCTATCTGGACGAGATGCACTTCCGTCTTTCCACCTGGGGTGACCGCGACGTGCAGGCGGTGGCGGGAACGGGCGACTTCTCGAACCTGGAACAGCCGGAAAACTATGTCGAAAGCCTGAAGAAGGCCGCCGATCCGGCAAGCCCGGCGCGTCTGGCCTTCGGGCCGCGGTCGATCGGCTATCAGCTGTTCTTCAACCAGTCGGCCAATGGCTGGGGCGAACCTGACGCCCGGGGCCAGGCGGTGCGCGAGCTGAACCGGAACCTCGATTTCCGCAAGGCCGTGACCTACGCGCTGGACCGGCAGCGGCTGGGCGACAGCCTGGTGAAGGGGCCGTTCACGGCGCCGTATGCCGGGGGGCTGCTGACCTCGACCAGCTTCTACGATGCCGGGTCCACCGTGTTCTACCCGTTTGACGTGGCCAGCGCGAAGGCGGCGCTGGAGGCGGCGGGGTTGACCGATACGGACGGCAACGGCGTGGTGAACCTGGCCGGTGGCGGGGACCTGACCGTCACGCTTCTGGTCAACTCCGACTACGCTACGGACGGCAACCTGGCCGAGGGCGTGGTGGCGATGATGGCCGATGTGGGCATCAAGGTCACGCTCAACAGCCTGACGGGCAAGGACTTCGACAACGCCCGTGACGCCGGTGCCTGGGACTGGCTGGTCCTGCGCAACAACCAGGAGTTCGTCTCGGCTGTCCAGGGCACGACCAACCTGGCCCCGGTCGGTCCGGTGACGGCGGTCTGGCATCGCGCCAATGGTGCGGGCGAGATGGATCTGCAGCCTTACGAGCAGCAGCTTGTGGATGCGATCAAGGCCTTCACCGGCACGCGTGACCCGGCCGCCAAGGTCGAGGCGATGAAGACCTGGCAGAGGGTGTTCACCGAAAACGTGACGGCTGCCGGCCTGACTGCCTATCCCGGTGCGTTGATCATCAACAAGCGCTTCGCCAACATCCCGGCGGGGGCTCCGATCTTCATGTACAACTGGGCCGAGGACAACATCATCCGGGAACGGGTGTTCGTGCCCACCGACAAGCAGATCGGCGCGGAACTGCATCCGCAGACCCTGCCTGGCGCTCCGGGTTCGCCCGGGCCGATCACGGCCAACTGACGGGTTTCCTCCCGACCTCCGGGGGCGGCAGACGACCGCCGCCCCCGGAGCCTTCCTTCCCCCCTCCTTGGCAGGTGACCTGCGATGCTGCGCTTTCTTGGCGTGCGCCTGATGCAATCGGTGCCGGTCCTGATCGTGATGAGCTTCATCACCTTCATGATCATCCAGGCCCCGCCGGGCGACTATGCCGACTTCATCCGCACCAACATGATCGTCCAGGGTGGGGCCACGCCCGAGGCCGCATCGGCTGCGGCCGAGGAATACCGCGAGCGGCACGGCCTGAACGACCCTCTCATCATGCAGTACGGCTACTGGATCTGGGGGATCATCACCGAGGGCGATTTCGGCCAGTCCTATGCCTACAACAAGCCCGTGGCCGAGATCCTGGCGCAGCGTCTGCCGCCGACGATTGCCATCGCGCTGGTCTGCCACCTGCTGGCGACCTTCATCGGCATCGGTTTCGGCATCCTGGCCGCCACGCGGCAATACACCTGGGTCGATACGGTGCTGTCCTTCGTCAGCTTCATGGGCATGACGATCCCGCGCTTCCTCTTGGCGCTCATCATCCTTTACATCCTGGTCTTCCAGCTGAACGTGCAGGAGATCGGGTCGTTCTATTCGAGCCGCTACGGGGGGCAGCCGTACTGGGAGGGATTCCTTGATTTCAACTGGGGCAAGCTCTGGAACCTGATCCAGCATGTCTGGCCGGTGATCGCCGTCGCGGCCTTCGGGGGCCTGGCCTACAACATGCGCGTCATGCGGGCGAACCTGCTGGACACGCTGAACGCCCAGTACATTGAAACCGCGCGGGCCAAGGGGCTGGGCGAGGGCGCGGTGATCATGCGCCACGCGGTGCCGAACGCGCTGCACCCCTTGGTCGCCTATCAGGGCGTCGTCCTGCCCTACATGCTGACTGGTGAGATCGAGGTCGCCATCGTCTTCGGCCTGGCCACCATCGGCCCGGCGATCGTTGGATCGATGGCGATCGGCGATGTCTACGTCACCGCGACGCTGATGCTGGTCCTGGGGGCCACGCTTATCATCGGCAACATCATCGCCGACCTTCTCTTGGCGGTCCTTGACCCGCGTATCCGGGTAGGGAGCGACAAATGACCCAGGTCCACGAAGGCGAAGCCGCGGATGGGCGGCTGTCCACCGTCTCCTCCACCTCGCAAAGCTATCGGGCACTCGTGTGGCGGCGGTTCCGCAAGTCGGTGCCCGGGATGCTGGGGCTGGTCCTGGTGTCGCTATTGTTCCTCACCTCGATCTTTGCCGAGTTCTTCGCGCCGCAGAACCCCAACGCCAACGGGGCATCCTTCGCGCCGCCGGACAAGATCAGCTTCTACACCAAGGAGGGCTTCACGCTTTGGCCGGTGGTCTACACCATCACCGAAAGCGAGGAGTTGGACCCGGTCACCTTCCAGCCGCTGATGGGGCCGGACCTGGACAACCCGCGGCCGCTGGCGTTCTTTGTCGACGGGTGGGAGTATGAATTCCTTGGCTTCATCCCGATGAACACGCATTTCATCGGCCTGCGGGACGGCACGCCCCTGCGGCTACTGGGCACCGACAAGCTGGGCCGGGATGTCTTCAGCCGCGGGATCATGGGCAGCCGGATCAGCCTGATCATCGCGCTGACCTCGATCACGCTGATCACCATCGCGGGCACGCTTCTGGGCATCACCTCGGGCTATATCGGCGGCCGGTTCGACATGTGGTTCCAGCGGTTCGTGGAAATCGTGCTCGCCTTCCCGCAGCTGCCCTTGTACCTGACGCTGACCACACTGATCCCGGTCACCGCGCCGTCGCCCGTGTTCATCGGCTTTGTCATCCTTGTCATCGCAGGCCTCGGCTGGGCGCAGCTGTCGCGCGAGGTCCGGTCAAAGACCATGGCGATGGCCAGGGTCGACTACGTCCGCGCGGCGCAAGCCGTGGGCGCCAGTGACGGGCGGATCATCACCCGGCACATCCTGCCCAATGTGATGAGCCATGTGATCGTGTCGATCACCCTGGGCATCCCGGCCATCGTGCTGCTGGAGTCCTTCCTTGGCTACCTCGGCTTTGCGGTGAAGCCGCCACTGATTTCCTGGGGGCTGATGCTGCAGGATGCATCCACCTTCTCGGTCATCGGGTCCTACCCCTGGATCCTGTCGCCGGTGGGCTTCATCCTTGTGGCTGTCTTTGCCTTCAACGCGCTGGGCGACGGCCTGCGCGATGCCATTGACCCGTATTGAGGCCGCTATGACTGCAGACATCGTCATCGAGGCCCGCAAGATCGGCGTCACCTTCCAGGTCGACGGCGGCACCATCGAGGCCGTCAAGGACGTCTCCTTCACCCTGCACAAGGGCCAGACCATCGCGCTGGTCGGAGAGTCGGGCAGCGGCAAGTCGGTCACTGCGCGGGCGGTGATGCGGCTTCTGTCGAAACGCGCGACGGTCAATCCGCAGACCGAAATCCTCTATGCCGGGCGCAACATGGCGCAGCTGTCCCCGCGCGAGATGCGGTCCCTGCGCGGCAACCGGCTGTCGATGATCTTCCAGGAGCCGATGTCGTCCCTGAACCCGGTCTACACCATCGGCAACCAGATCGCCGAGGTCCTGCGCATCCACAACCGGATGACCAAGGCCGAGGCCAAGGCCAAGGCGCTCGCGCTGTTGAAGGACGTGCAGATCCCCGAGCCCGAGGCGCGGCTGAACCAGTATCCGCATCAGCTGTCGGGCGGCCAGCGCCAGCGGGTGATGATCGCGATGGCGCTGGCGAACAACCCCGACGTCCTGATCGCGGACGAACCCACAACCGCGCTGGACGTGACGGTGCAGGCGGAGATTCTGAACCTCATCAAGGCGCTGAAGGACAAGACGGGTCTTGCAGTGATCCTGATCACCCATGACCTGACCGTCGTCCGCCAGTTCGCCGACCACGTCTATGTCATGCAGCACGGCGAAGTGCGCGAGGCAGGCCTGACCGAGGCGATCTTCAGCAGGCCGCAGCATCCCTATACCCGCCGCCTTCTGGGATCGGAACCGAAAGGCCGTGCCGACCCTGCCGAGGTGCGGGAAGAGGTCGTGCTGCAAGGCCGGAACATCCGGGTGACCTACAACCTGCGGAAGGGCGGGGTCTTCCGGGGCGAATGGACCAAGCTGCAGGCTGTCGACGGGCTGTCGCTGGCCTTGAAGCGGGGCGAGACGCTGGGTCTGGTCGGTGAAAGCGGGTCAGGCAAGACCACCTTCGGCCAGGCGCTGTTGCGGCTGAACACCCTGACCGAGGGCGAGGTGGAGTTCCTGGGCCAACGGATCGACGGGCTGGACCGCAAGGGCATGGTCCCGTTCCGCAAGCGGATGCAGATCGTCTTTCAGGACCCGTTTTCCAGCCTCAACCCGCGCATGTCGGTGCGACAGATCATCGAGGAAGGCCTGATCGTCAACGGCCTGGGTCGCACCCGGGCGGAGCGGGAAGAGCGGGTGAAACAGGCCTTGCGCGATGCGGGCCTGCCCGACACCATCCTGTCGCGCTTCCCGCACGAATTCTCAGGCGGTCAACGCCAGCGCCTTGCCATCGCCCGCGCCATCGCGCTGGAGCCGGAGTTCATCCTTCTGGACGAGCCGACCTCGGCGCTGGACCTGTCGGTCCAAGCCCAGATCATTGAGCTTCTGCGCAAGTTGCAGCGCGAGAAGGGCCTCAGCTATCTTTTCATCAGCCATGACTTGAAGGTCGTCCGCGCCCTGTGTCACTGGGTCATCGTGATGCAGCACGGCCGGATCGTGGAACAGGGCCCGGTGAGCCAAGTGCTGGAAAACCCCAAGACCGACTACACCCGTCGCCTGGTCAAGGCGGCATTCGAAATCGCAGCCTAAAGGAAGTCTCATGCCTGCCCCCGTCATCACCTTCATCGGCGCCGGATCGACCGTGTTCACCAAGAACATCGCCGGCGATATCCTGTCGCGGCCCGCGCTGGCCAATGCCGAAATCCGTCTGATGGACATCAATCCCGAACGGCTGGAGGAATCCGAGATCATCGTCGGCAAGCTGGCGCAGACCCTGGGCGGCAAGGCCACGGTCAAGACCTACACCAGCCAGAAGCGCGCGCTGACCGGGGCGGACTTCGTTGTCGTCTGCTTCCAGATCGGCGGCTACGACCCCTGCACGATCACCGACTTCGAGGTGCCGAAGGCCTTCGGCCTGCGCCAGACCATCGCCGACACGCTTGGGATCGGCGGCATCATGCGGGGTCTTCGCACCGTGCCGCACCTGTGGTCGATCTGCGAGGACATGCTGCAGGTCGCCCCCCAGGCGATCATGCTGCAATACGTGAACCCGATGGCGATCAACACCTGGGCCATCGCGGCGAAATACCCGACAATCCGGCAGGTCGGTCTTTGCCATTCCGTGCAAGGGACGGCCTGGGAACTGGCCCGCGACCTCGACATCCCCGTGGAAGAAATCCGCTACCGTGCGGGTGGGATCAACCACATGGCCTTCTACCTGACGTTTGAGCATCGGCAGGCGGACGGGTCCTACAAGAACCTCTACCCCGACCTGGTGAAGGGCTACCGCGAGGGGCGCTTCCCCAAGCCGTCGCACTGGAACCCGCGCTGCCCGAACAAGGTGCGGTACGAGATGCTGACGCGGCTGGGCTACTTCGTGACTGAAAGCTCCGAACACTTCGCCGAATACACGCCGTGGTTCATCAAGCGCGACCGGCCGGACCTGATCGAAAAGTTCGGGATCCCCTTGGACGAATACCCCAAGCGCTGCGTCGAACAGATCGCGCGCTGGAAGAAGGAAGCCGAGGCGCTGAAGTCCGCGAACACCGTCGAGGTGAAGGAAAGCCACGAATATGCCTCCGAGATCGTGAACTCGGTCGTCACCGGTGAGCCTTCGGTGATCTACGGCAACATCGGCAACCGCGGCTACATCCCGCAGCTGCCCGATGGCTGCGCGGTGGAGGTGCCGGTGCTGGTCGACCACATGGGCCTTCAGCCCACCATCGTCCACGACATTCCGCCGCAGCTGATTGCGCTGATGCGGACGAACATCAACGTGCAGGACCTGACGGTGCAGGCGCTGCTGACGGAAAACCCTGAACACATCTACCACGCCGCAATGCTCGACCCGCATACGGGGGCCGAGCTTGACCTCGACCAGATCTGGGCGATGACCCATGACCTTCTGGCCGCACACGGCGACTGGCTGCCGAAATGGGCGCGGGTGCCCGTGCGCAAGGCGGGCTAAGGCGATGTGGCCCCGGCGCATCTGTGTGGTTGGGGGCGGGACGGCCGGCTGGCTCGCCGCGATGATGCTGGGCGATTCAGCGCGTCGCGGCGGGCATCCGTGCGAGGTGACGGTCATCGAGAGCTCGAAGATCGGCACCATCGGGGTGGGAGAGGGGACGACTGCCGTCTTCCGCCAGATGCTCCAGCACTTCGGCCTCGACGAGGCTGAATTCCTGGCCGCCACCGGGGCCACGATCAAGTTCGGCATCCGCCACCGCGACTGGCGGCGGACGGGGCATTCCTACGACGGCCCCATCGACGACCCGCACCGGGTGGCCGGGTTCGACGTCAATGCGCTGGACGTCTATCAGGTGGGGCAGGGTGAGAGCGTCGGCCAGACCCATCTGTTCCAGCACCTGTTGAACGGCAACCGCAGCCCCTTCGCGATAGTAGGCGGGCGGCGGGTGGCGGTGGGCCCCTATCACCACGCTTTCCACTTCGACCAGGCCTTGGCGGGCAAGTGGCTGCGGTCGAAGGCGAAAGCCATCGCCACCATCGATGACCAGGTCCAATCCGTCGAACGCCATCCTGAGACCGGGAACATCACCGCGTTGGTGCTAGAGGGAGGTGCGCGGGTGGAGGCGGACCTCTACGTGGATTGCACCGGCTTCCGCCGTGCCCTCATCGGGCCGATGGGCGGGCAGTGGGTCAGCTACCGGGGGACGCTGCCGGTGAACCGGGCGATCCCCTTCTGGCTGGACATCCCGGACGGCGAGGAGATTGAGCCCTGCACGCTGGCCTGGGCGCAAGGGGCGGGCTGGATGTGGAAGATCCCGACTCAAGGCCGCTATGGCTGCGGCTATGTCTTCTCGGACGCTCACGTCACGCCCGATGAGGCCAAGGCCGAGATCGAAACCACCCTCGGCCACCCGATCGAGGTCCGCAACGACATCAAGATCGACGCCGGGCGGCTGGAACAGCAGTGGATCCACAACTGCATCGCCTTGGGCCTGTCCTCCAGCTTCCTCGAACCTTTGGAGGCCACTTCCATCCACGGAACCGTGGTGCAGCTGATGCTCCTCTCCTCAGTACTGCCCAACCCCGACGACCGCGCCCGCCAGGCCTTCAACGCCGCCGCCGCCCGCCAGGTGGACGACTTCCGCGACTTCATCCGGCTGCACTATGTCTCTGAACGTCGCGACACCCCGTTCTGGCAGGACGTGGCGGGGTCATTGCCGGATCGGCTCGCTGACCGTCTCGCCCTCTGGCAAACCAAGGTTCCGGGACCCGAGGATTTCCAGCCATTCCCGATGTCCCTGCCGCACACCGACCACCACCTGCACGTCCCGGTGCTGGATGGTTTAGGCCTTCTGAATCCCAAGGCCGCAAAGGACTGGCTGTCCGCGCGCCCCGAGCTGCGCGCAAAGGCCCGCCAGACCGCCAAGTCTCTGACCCGCGAATACCGCATCGCCGCAGGCAAGGCGCTGCCGCACCGTGCCTTTCTTCAAGGCCTGCACGAACCCGCCTGATCCGCTCGTCGTGCACTTCGTTTCTCCTCGCTGACCGACGAGAAGCCGAAGGCGAACGAGGAGGCGTTTCTCAAACCGCCTCATCCCGCAACGCCCGGAACTCCATCGGCGACAGCCCGCGATGCCGCCGGAACGCCTTGGCGAGGTAGTTGGCATCGGCAAATCCGGTGGCCCGTGCGATCTCGGCCACCTTCATTTCCGAGGCAGTCAGCAACCGCTCCACCCGGTCCATCCGCCGAGCGAAAACGTGGTCCGAGGGCGGCACCCCGACCTCGACCGCAAAGCGCCGGACGAAATGCGCGCGGCTGAGGCCTGCGACATGCGCCAGCGCGTCGACCCTCAGGTCGCCGCCCAGGTTTGCCTCGACGTGGGACAGCACCCGCGCCATTTCCGGTGCCAGGGTCGTCTGCGGCCTTGCCCCGGCAAAGGCCGCATCATGCAGGACGGCCAGCGCCTGATACCCCAGGACCGAGGCCTGCGCCGGGGTCAACGGGCGTGTCATGAGCGTATGGCAGGCGTCGGCAAGTCGCGCCGCCCCCTCGGTCGAGGGCTGCAACACCGGCCCCGCCACAGCCAGCACCTCGCGCGCCATCCGCAGGGCCTCACGACCCGAAAGGATGAACCAGAAGTACTCCCATTGCCCGCCCCGCTCCAGCCAGTAGCGGTGGGCGTGGGGCATCGTCACCAGCATGGTTTGACCCATATGCAGCCGATGCCGCGCGCCCGCGAAGTCGAGCCGCCCCTCGCCCAGTATGGTGTGCTGGATCACCAGGAACGGCTCGGACCCGCGTTTCATCCCGTCCCAGCTATAGTGCTCGGCCCGGCGCTGCTCATATCCCACGGCCTCGGCCAGCACGCCCAGCGATGGCACCGCACCCCGGGCGGAAAGTACCCGGATGTCGTGGCCGTGGGACAGAAGCGCGGACAGCATGAAATTACCCGGATTGGCACAAGATTTCTCTACACCCATCGGCCCTGCGGGCATAGCCTTTTCCCCAAAGGGAGGGCCCAGAAATGCCGTTCAAACTGACCATCATCGGCGCGGGTAGTGTCGGTTTCACCCGCAAGCTCTGCTCGGACATCCTGAAAGTTCCGGAATTCGAGGGGATCGAGATCGCGCTGACCGACATCAGCCAGACGAACCTGGACATGATTGCGCGGATCCTGCGCAAGATGATCGAAGTCAGCGGCCTGAAGACCAAGGTCACCGCCACCACCGACCGCCGCAAGGCTCTGGAAGGCGCGAAGTATGTGATGAACACGGTGCGGATCGGGGGCGTCGAGGCCTTTGCCACCGACATCTCCATCCCGCTGAAATACGGCGTCGACCAATGCGTCGGCGACACGATCTGCGCGGGCGGGATCCTTTACGGGCAACGGGGCATCGCTGCCATGCTCGACTTCTGCAAGGACATCCGCGAGGTCTGCCCGTCGGACCACCTCCTCCTCAACTACGCCAACCCGATGGCGATGATGACCTGGGCGGCGATCGACCATGGGGGGGTGAACACCGTGGGCCTTTGCCACGGCGTCCAGAACGGCCACCGCCAGATCGCCGCTGCGCTTGGCGTCCCGATGGATGAGGTCGACATCATCTGTTCCGGCATCAACCACCAGACCTGGTACCTCGACATCCGCCACAAGGGCCGGAAGATCGGGAAGGACGAGCTTCTGGAGGCGTTCGAGCGCCACCCGGTCTTTTCGCGGCAAGAGAAGGTGCGGATCGACGTGATGAAGCGGTTCGGCTTCTATTCCACCGAATCCAACGGCCACCTGTCCGAATACCTGCCGTGGTACCGGAAGCGGCGTGAGGACATCCCGAACTGGATCAGCACGGACGACTGGATTCACGGCGAAACCGGGGGTTACCTGCGCCACACACGCGAGACGCGGAACTGGTTCGAAACCGAATATCCGACCATGCTGAAGGACGCCGAAAAGCCCCTGTCGCAATGGAAACGCACCGACGAACACGCCAGTCACATCATCGAGGCCCTGGAGACCGGTCGCCCCTACCGCGGGCACTTCAACGTCAAGAACGGCGGCACGATCACCAACCTGCCCGCGGATTGCATCATCGAATCCCCCGGTTGGGTCGACCGCTTCGGGATCAACATGGTGGAAGGGGTGACGCTGCCCCTGGCCTGCGCCGCGACCTGCCAGGCCTCGGTCAACGTGCAGCGCATGTCGGTGCAGGCGGCGATCACGGGCGACGTGGACCTGTTGAAGCTTGCCGTGCTGCACGACCCCCTGGTCGGAGCTGTCTGCACTCCATCCGAGGTCTGGTCGATGGTCGACGAGATGCTGGAGGCGCAAGCGCAGTGGCTGCCGCAGTATCCCAAACCGGCGGGCAAGGCGCGGCGGGCTGCCGTCAGCGGGTAAGGGCCGGGTCCGGCAGAGGGGAAGAGGCATACCCGCCCAGCCCCTTGGAAATCTCGGCACAGCCGGCCTGCAGCGCGGCCAGAAAGTGCTGCAGCACCCCTTCGGTCATCCGGTTCGGCGGGACGATCACGGCCAGCGCGCCGAGGAAGCTCTGGTCGGCCCGCAGTACCGGGCGGGCGATGCCGACGATGTCCTCATCCTCGAAATGGTCGACGGTGGCATAGCCCGCTTTCCTGATGTGCTGCAGCGCTTGCCCAAGCGCGGCGCGATCCGGCGCGGAGAGGGGTTCGGCGTCCATGAGGGCGGCGGCTGTCTCGGGCGGGGCAAAGGCCAGGAAGGCCCGGCCCGCCGCTGTCGTGCAGACCGGCAGGAACTCGATCCCCTGCATGGTGATCCGGTTCACCTTGCGGCCCTCGGCGGTGGCGATGACGGTCATCGAGCTGCCGTTGAACCGGCTGAAGTGGCAGGTTTCGCCGGTTGCCTCCAGCAGCAGCACCACCGGGTCGCGCATCAGGAGGCAGGACAAAAGCAGCTTGCGCCGGTCGAAGGTGTCAAGCGACCCCGCCAGCCGGTCCCAGGGCTGGCGGCAGTTGGTCATGTGGCAGGCCCATTCCGCATCCATCCGCGTCTTGAACGGTGCATAGGCCAGTCGCGCCGCCCGGAACGTCTCGGCAATGGTCAGCGCGCCGGGCACGACCGGGCTTTGGTAGGTGCGCGCAAGACCCGCCCGCGCGCGGTCATGCACCGCCATCCGGGTGATGTCCTGGCCCTTCAGGTACACCTCTCCGCTGGACGCCGTATACCGCCCGCAGAGGATCTCAAAAAGCGAGGTCTTGCCGGCCCCGTTCGGCCCGACAAGGCCCAGCACCTCTCCCGGGGCGACCGATAGGGACACGTCCTGCAGGATCGCCCGACCGCCGAAGGATATCCCGATCCCCGGCAGCCGAAGATTGCCGCCTCTGGCTGCATCACATCCAGGGCGCGGGCCGCAGGTCGGCCTGCTTGTGCGTGTCAGGCGAGATGATCGTGTGCGCCCCGTCCTGCACCTGGAAGATCAGGTGCGCCTGGCCAGCCTCGGGGTCGTCGGTCATGTTCGGATAGCTGATGGGAGAGTTCGTCTCGGTCGCGAAAGTATAGGTGCCGCAGACGCCGCGGTGGCTGATCGCCTTGATCGCCTTGCCCACCCCGTCGAAGTCCGACGGATCGACCGAGGCCCAGACCTTGGCCAGGATGTTGATCGTGTCATAGCCCGACCCGGTGTAGACCATGCCCATCGTGCCGGGATACTTGGCCATGTACTTCTCGCGGAAGGCCATGCCCATGTCGTCGGCATAGACGCCGATGACGGTGCCCCAGATGAAACCCTCGGCCACGTCGCCGGCCAGGTCCAGGAATTCCGGCTGCGAGGGGCCGTATTGCAGATAGACCAGCGCGCCCGGGGGGCGGGTCCAGCACATAGGCCTGGGCGAAGCTGGCGAGTTCCGCGGCCACCCAGTGGCTGATCAGGATGATGCCGCTGTCGCTTTCCTTCAGCGCCTGCACGACCGGGGTCCAGTCCTGCACCGGGAACTGGATGTCGGTCACCGGCCCCTGTTCCCATTCCCCGCCCGAAGCGGCGATGGCGGCCTGCGCGGCGTTCGACACGGCCATCGTGTAGCCGATCTGTTCCTGGACGATATGGAAGCGGTTGTCTTTCGGCACCCAGCCGGCGGCCTTCTGGTTCGACAGGAACTTGATGAAGCCCGACCCGTACCAGGTTTCCGCCACGTCGATCTGGAAGATGTTGCGGTATTTCTCGGGGTTTGCGGCCACAAGGTCGAGGCTCGCCTGGCCGGTGTTGCCGTGCAGGTAGGGCACCCCGTTCGAGGCCGCGACATCCATTGCCGGCTGGGCGATGATGGCGAAGGAATGCGCCAGAGCGTGCACGCCGCCCTCAACCAGGCTCTGGAACGCCGCGACCGTGCCTTCGGGGGTCAGAAGGTCGATGTCGACCACGCGGGTCTCCAGCGGACGGCCGTTCACGCCCCCGGCCGCATTGATCTCTTCCGCCGCCATGGTGACACCGTTCAGCCAGTCCTGCTGGTCGGCCACGCCCACCGGGCCGGACTGCGCGGTGGGCACGCCGATCAGGATCGGGTCGGCGGCAAAGGCGGGGGACGTGAGTGCGGCCGCCGTGATGGAGGCGGCCGAGGTCATCAGGAACTGACGGCGGATCAGGTCATGGCGTGGTCTCTCCCTTGGCTGATGGCCCGGGTCTTCCCGGTGCCGGTTTTCTTCATGGGGCCCGGTCACGGACCGGTTGTAAATCATGCAAATGCACCATGCCGGTCAGAGAAAACCCAAGGCCCGCGCCTGCGCCTCAAGCCGCGCGCGCTGGAAGGCGATGAGGTCGCCGGGGGGCTGCTGGCCGCTGAGGATGCCCAGGAACGGGTCTTCGACCGGTGTGCGATGACCTGCAAACGTCTCGATCACCGCCAGGCCGCAGAAGGGCACATAACCGTCGGAATAACCGCCCTCATGCGCCGCGATAAGCCGCCCGCCGCACAGGTCACTGGCCAGGGCGACGACGCGGTTGGCCATGGCGCGGTAGGTTTCGGAATGCGCCAGCATCCGCGCCAGCGGGTCGAGCGCGCTGGCATCCAGGCCCGAGGCGACAATGATGAGGTCCGGCCGGAACGCGCGCAGGGCAGGGGTGACCAGAAGGTCGAAGGCATCCATGTAGGCCTGGTGCCCGCCGCCGGGCAGGAGCGGGATGTTCAGGTTGAACCCCTCGCCCTTGCCACGTCCCCGAGCCGTCGCCTGGCCGGTATCGGGCGGAAAGCAGTTTTCCTGGTGCAGGCTGATCGTCAGCGTGTCGTCACGGTCGTAGAAGCAGGCCTCGGTCCCGTTGCCGTGGTGCACGTCCCAGTCGACCACTGCCGCGCGAACCGGCCCGACCTCGGCCCGCAAGGCCTCGAGCGCCAGGGGAATGTTGGCCAGCAGGCAGAACCCCATCGCGAGGTCGGGCAGGCAATGGTGCCCCGGCGGGCGCGAGACCACATAGGCGTTGTCCACCCGGCGGTGGAAGACGTCGGACACCGCCAGCTTCACCAGCCCCGCGGAAAGCGCGGCGATCTCGAAACTGCCGTTGCGGAAGGGGGTGTAGTTGTCATCGCTGCCCCGGCCATCGGACAGGGCCTTGAAGCTGTCGAGATAGGCGGGGGTATGAATCCGCTCCATCTCGGCCCGCGTCAGCGGCGGCGCTTTCCGCCAGGCCAGCTGGTCGCCCAGGCCCGACACCTCGACCAGGTTCTTCAGGCGGCGCTTGGTTTCCGGGTTTTCGGCATGGATGCTGCCCGAGGGCGGCTGCACATAGCCGCCCACCGGGGCGATGATCACGTGCTCACCGGTGGAGTGCCAGAGGCAGCGTTCGTCGAAGTAGAAGCCGGTTGTCATCGTCGGGCCCTTCCGCAAAGCTTTGCGAAAAGCTTTCCCCGGAACGCGCCCCCGATCCATAGTTCATTTGCACTAGCCGGAGTTTGTCGGTTGGCCGTCCCCACAGCCTGAGATCACGCTGATGGAGATCCCTCTGACGACCAAACGCTGCCCCGGGGCTGCCATAGTCGCACCAGGTCTCAGACATTCTGAATGAGCAGATCGCGCGTCTGAAGTTACTATTGAGCCAAAATTGACCGAGAGGACGCGAGGGGCGGAACGCTGACCATCGTCTTTTGTTCGACGGAGTGCTTAGGAACCGGAGGTATCGTCAAGCAGGGAAGCTGTCTCGCGTGCGGTTGGCAAAAGCCACAAGCGACAGCATCACCGGCACCTCGACCAGCACACCGACGACCGTGGCCAGCGCGGCACCGGAGTTCAGTCCGAAAAGACCGATGGCCACTGCGACCGCCAGTTCGAAGAAGTTTGACGTGCCGATCAAGGCGCAGGGCGCAGCAACCTTGTGGGGAAGCTTCCACGCAAACGCCCAGGCATAGCCAAGCCCGAAGATGCCGTAGGACTGGATGATGATCGGCACGGCGATCAGGGCGATCAGCAACGGCTGGGCAATGATGACCGGCCCCTGGAAGCCGAACAGCAGCACCACGGTCAACAGCAGACCGAGGACCGATGCCGGTTTGATGCGGGCGGTAAACTCCTCGACCGACCTTCCGCGCGCGAGCAGCGCGCGCCGCGTCAACACGCCGGCGATCAGCGGTATGACGATGTAAAGGACGACCGACAGGATCAGCGTCTCCCACGGCACTTCGATGTCGGTGACGCCCAGCAGGAAGGCCACGATCGGCGCGAAGGCGACGACCATGATCAGATCGTTCACGGACACCTGGACGAGCGTGTAGTTCGCGTCGCCTTTGGTCAGCTGGGACCAGACGAAGACCATCGCCGTGCAGGGTGCCGCGCCCAGCAGGATCAGCCCCGCGATGTATTCGGGCGCCTTTGCCGGGTCGATCAGTCCGGCGAAGAGGTGGTTGAAGAACAGCACGCCAAGGGCTGCCATGGTGAAGGGCTTGATCAGCCAGTTGACCACCAGCGTGATCACCAGCCCTTTCGGCCGCTGGCCGACCTCTTTCAGCGAGCCGAAGTCGATGGCGATCATCATCGGATAGACCATCGCCCAAATCAGCACGGCCACCACGAGGTTGACCGAGGCGTATTCGAGGTCGGCCAGCGCGGCAAAGACGCCAGGCAGCAGGTTGCCCAGGACCAGCCCGGCAAGGATACCCAGGGCCACCCAGAGGGTCAGCCAGCGTTCAAAGAGGCTCATGTCGGGTCCTTGTCTATCGGCAGGGCTTCAGCGCCGTCTCGAACTCCGATTTGACGGATCATCCTGCAAGGATCAAGCTCGCTCCTGGCACACGTGAAGACAGGTGCTGCGCAAACTGCGGAGGAAGAAGTGCACACCCGGCGAAGCGCAATACTGGCGGGCGCGGCTTTCTACGCGGCGCCTATGGTTCGTGCGCAAAGTGAAGCGCCGTTCCGTTTTGCCCTGACGCCGGTCTTTCTGGACAATGACGCTGCGGTGATCTCTGCGCTTCGCACCGCTTTGGGCGAGGCAGTGGGGCGCGAGATCGAACTGGTCCAGCGCCGCACCTATCAGGAGATCACCGGCGCCTTGCTGGATGGGTCGGTCGATGCGGCCTGGACCTGCGGCTATCCCTATCTGCAGCACCGCGATCAGCTTTCCTTGCTGGGGGTGCCGGTCTGGCGGGGCGCGCCGCTTTATCAGTCCTACCTGATCGTCGCTGCCGACGATGCCGCGACCGGCCTTGCCGATCTGCAAGGTGGCGCACATGCCTTTTCGGACCCGGACAGCAATTCCGGCTACCTTGTCACCGCGTCAGACCTTGCCCGGATCGGCACGACGCCGGACGGTTACTTTTCCCGTTCGATCTTCACCTACGGGCACCGCAATGTCGTGCGCGCGGTGGCCGGAGGACTGACCCGGTCGGGCAGTGTCGACGGCTATGTCTGGGAGGTTCTGAACAGTGTCGAGCCCGGCCTGACGGCACGCACGCGCGTGATTTCGCGGTCCGAGGATCTGGGATTTCCGCCCTTCGTCGCGCGCAGCGACCGGATGGATGAGGTCGGGATCATGGCCTGCAGGACTGCCTTGCAGGGTCTGGGAAAGGCTGACAAGGGCCGGGAGGTTCTGCGCCTGCTGTTTCTTGACGCCGTTGTCCCGGCGGACCCCGCGCTGTTCGACGGCATCGCGGCACGCATGGCCGCGCTGGCTGGCGGATGATTGCAATGCGGCGCTTTCGCAACTTGCCAGTGACTGTCCGCGTGCCTCTGATCACGGCGGTGCTGATGATTGTCCTTGCCCTGGTCGCCAGCCAGGGTGTGCTGGGCGCGCTTGGCCGGGTGCAGGATGCGCGGCTGTCCGAAACCGCGCGGCTGCATGTCGAAGGCCTGGCGGTTGCGCTCGGTCCTTCCGTCCTGCGGCAGGATGTGTGGGAGGTCTATGACATTCTGGACCGAGCGCGCCAAGCCAGTGACGGGCAGCGGCTTTTGCTGACAGTGGTGGCGGATGAACGGGGGCGGGTGCTGGCGGCGACCGATCCCCACCGTGCGCCGGTGGGCGAGGATGCGGCGGAATTCGGCCTTGGCGCCGTTGCGCCGGAAGCGGTGGGGATGACGGGCGATCCCGTGCTGCGCGTCGCCTCTCCCCTGCAATATCAGGGTCGAACCATCGGCGGGATCGTCACCGAACTGGATGTGACGGACCTGCTGGCCGAGCGCCGGCAAGTGACGCTGTGGCTTCTGTTCGGCAATGCGCTGGCGACAGGGGTGCTGGCCTTTGGTGGCTGGCTTGCGGTTGCGCGCATCCTGCGGCCGGTCGGCTCGCTCGTGCAGGCGATGGACGCCTCGCGCGGGTCACCTCGCCCGATCCCGACGAGCGAGATTCCCCATGGCGACCCCGGCCTCGCGCGGCTGATCGAGACTTACAACCAGATGACCACTGCGGTCGAGGAACGGGCCGAGGCCGAACGCCGCCTCGCGGACCGGGAGCGCTTTGTCAGCCTGGGTCGGTTGTCATCCGCTCTGGCGCACGAAGTGAACAACCCGCTGGGCGGTCTCTTGAACGCGGCAGACACGATCCGCACCTATGCCGACCGGCCCGAGGTCGTGCGCCAGTCCGCCGAACTGATGCAGCGCGGCCTTGGGCACCTGCGCGACGTCACGCGGGCGATGCTGGACCAGAACCGGCTGGACCGCGCCGGGCAACCCTTGCGGCCCGAGGATTTCGAGGACCTGCGGCTGTTGTTCGAGCCCGAGGCGCACAGCCGCAATCTGGCGCTGGCGTGGGAAGTGGTGGCAGGCGCCGAGGCCCTTGCCAGCCAACCCGCCGCTCCGGTGCGACAAGTAGCGCTTAACCTTCTCTTGAACGCCGGGGCCGCTGCCGGAAAGGGTGGAGAGGTCGGTCTCAAGGTCAGCAATGGCGGAGACAGGCTGTCAATCGCGGTCAGCAACACGGGCAACGCGATGGGCGAAGCCGACCTCAGGCGTCTCCTGGCCTCTGGCCCGTTGCCTCCGGGTGGTGGTGTCGGCTTGCGGTTGGTGCATGACATCGTGTCGGGACTTGGCGGCACGCTGCATCACGACCGGGCCGACGGGCGGACGGTGATCCGCGTCGACTTGCCTGCGACGGGGTCCGGCCATGCTTGAAGGCCGCCGCATCGTACTGGTCGAGGATGACGAGATCATGGGGGCTTCGCTTGTCCAGCGCCTGACGCTGGAGGGGGCCGAGGTGCAGTGGCACCGCCAGATTGCCCGCGCTCTGCCCGCGATCCGCACGCCACGGAAAAGTCTGGACGCGGTAATCTGTGACATTCGCCTGCCCGACGGGACGGGAGAGGAGCTTTACGACACCCTGACCCGCACCTCGCATCCGCCGCCCTTCCTGTTCATCACCGGGCAGGGCGGGATCGACCAGGCTGTGCGGCTGATCCGGTCGGGGGCTGCGGACTACATCGCCAAGCCCTTCGACATCGCGGCGTTCCTGACGCGGCTGGCAACCGTCATGCGACCGCGCGCCGATCAGGAGATGCCGCCCGAAACCGGCATCACCGCTGCCGCCCGCACTGTGGACCGCCAGGTGGCCGAGGCGGCGGCCCGCGACACGCCGCTGCTGATCCGGGGCGCGCAGGGACTGGGCAAGCTTCGGCTGGCACGTCGCGTCCATGACCTGTCCGAGCGTCGCGCCGCGCCGATCCTGGTCTGCAACGCCCTGCGCGACCGCGTTGGCGCGGCGGAGCTGGAAGCGGCGGTGGCCGAGGTCGGCGAAGGCACTTTGGTTGTGGTCGGGATTGCCGATCTGGACCCCGCCGCGCAGGACTGCTTGATGGCTGCCCTCAGGGCACCAGCGTTCAGGCTGATTGCCACCCTCGGGCCACAAGGCGACGAAGCTGCCCAGGGCTTGCGGGTCGACCTTCTGTCCCTGTTGCAGTCGCACGAGATCGTCGTTCCCCCCTTGGCGGATCGGCCCGACGACGCGGTCTGGCTGGCGGCCCAGCTGTTCCCCGGTCTGAACGCCCGCAGAAAGGCCCCCCTGATCGGGATCGCGGCCACGACGGAAGAGGCGATCCGGGCCTATGGCTGGCCCGGCAATGGACGCGAGGTGCGCGCCCGGTTGATGCGGGCCGTCGAGACGGCGGAAGGCGGGATGGTGATGACCGCCGACTTCTTCCCGGAACGCGCGGCGGACGAGGGGATGCGCCCCCTTTCCGAAGTCCGCGATGCTGCCGAAAAGGCGCAGATCATGGCCGCACTTGACCGGACCCATGGGCAGGTCGGCGAAGCGGCGCGGCTGCTGCGGGTGTCGCGGACCACATTGTGGGAGAAGATGCAGAAGCTTGGCCTCTGAACGGCCGGCCATGTTCGGAAATCCGAACGCCCAAAAATAGTGCAGTTTCAGAACCACTTGCCGCGTTGCAGCAGGGCCATCATCGACGCCCGGCGCAGGCCGCGCCTGCGCTAGCCTTGGACAAAAGGGAGCCAAGGGAGGTTAGCCACCATGAAATGCAACCGGTTGGTCGATGTCGGCCGCCGCCAGTTCCTGCGCGGGGGTGTTCTCGGCGCGGCAGGAGCTGCGGCGGCAACGGTCTTGCCCGCAGGGCAGGCACAGGCGCAGTCACTTGCCATGCTGGACTATCCGTCCACCAAGCTTGGCAACATCGCGGATCTGAAGGTGAACGAGCCGATGGACATCGGCTATCCCGACGCCGACAGCCCCGGCATCCTGCTGAAACTGGGCACGGCGGTGGAAGGTGGTGCGGGGCCGGACGGCGATATCGTCGCCTACTCGGTCCTCTGCCCGCACAAGGGCTTTGTGATGTCATACCACGGGGCCGACAAGACGCTGAATTGCCCGGGGCACTTCAGCCGCTTCGATTGCGAAAAGGGCGGCCAGCAGGTCTGGGGCCATGCCACGCAGAACCTGCCGCAGTTCGCGCTGCAGGTGGACGACAAGGGCGACATCTATGCGACCGGCGCGGACGAGCTGATCTACGGCCGCCTGTCCAACGTGCTGCAAGGATAAGGGGGCGATCATGGCTTACAAACGCAACATCGACCGCCTGCCGATCATTCCCGCAGGCGCCAAGGAACACAACGTCACCTGCCACTACTGCATCGTCGGCTGTGGCTACAAAGCCTATACCTGGCCCTTGAAGACGCAAGGACGGGTCGACAGCAACTGGATCGGCGAGGATCTGTCCAAGCAGCAAGGCGCCGAGACCGAGGCCTGGTATGCGCCGTCCATGTACAACGTGGTCAAGCAGAACGGCCAGGACGTGCATCTGGTCATCAAGCCGGACGTGGCCTGCGAGGTGAACTCGGGCCTTGGGTCGGTGCGCGGGGCGCGGATGGCCGAGAACCGGCGGTCGGACATCACCGGGACGCAGGCGCAACGCCTGACCGAGCCGATGGTCTGGCGCTATGGCACCTGGCAGCCGACATCGTGGGACGACGCGCTGGATCTTGTTGCCCGGGTGACGGCCCGCGTGGTCGACAAGGACAACGAGAACGACCTTTACGTGTCCATGTTCGACCACGGCGGCAGCGCCGGCGGATATGAGAACACCTGGGGCACTGGCAAGCTTTACTTCGGGGCGATGAAGGTGAAGCACTGCCGGATTCACAACCGGCCCGCCTATAACTCGGAAGTGCACAGCACCCGCGACATGGGTGTGGACGAGCTGAACTATTCCTATTCCGACTATCAGGTTGCCGACACGATCATGCTGGTCGGCACCAACCCGATGGAATGCCAGACCAACCTGTTCCTGAACCATATGGTCAAGGGCATGCAGAACGGGGCGAAGGTGATCGTCGTCGATCCCCGCCGCACCGTGACAGTGGACAGCTGCGAACAGGTCGCGGGCGCGGAGAACGTGCTGCATCTGGCGATTGCCAGCGGCAGTGACCTTGCCCTCTTCAACACGCTTTTCACCTACATCGCCGATCAAGGCTGGGTGGATGCTGACTTCATCGCCAAGTCGACCTTCCAGGGTGACGTGGCGGTGCCCGAGGATGCGGCGCATCCGGCGGCGCTGGGGTCGTTCGAGGCGGCGAAAGCGGCCTGCAAGATGAGCCTTGCGGACGGGGCAGCGACGACCGGGCTGACCGAAGCGCAGATCATCCAGGCCGCCGAATGGATCGCCAAGCCCAAGGACGACGGCAGCCGCCGCAAGACGGTGACCGGCTATGAGAAGGGTATCATCTGGGGCAACGACAACTACCGCGTCATCGGCGCCCTGGTGAACATCGGTCTGGCGACGGGCAACATCGGCCGCGAAGGCGGCGGCGTCTGCCGTCTGGGCGGGCACCAGGAGGGCTACTTCCGCCCCTCGGACGCGCATGTCGGGCGACCGGCCCCCTACATCGACCAGCTGATCATCGCGGGCGGTGGCAAGGTGCACCACATCTGGGCCAACGACCACTACAAGACCACGCTCAACGCCGCCGAGTTCAAACGGGTCTACAACCGGCGGACCAACATGGTGAAGGAAGCGATGGATGCCCGTGCCGGGGCCACGCGCGAGGAACTGGTCGACGCCATCGTCGGAGCGATCAACGCGGGCGGCATCTTCTCGGTCAACGTGGACATCATCCACAGCCAGATCGGGCAGGCCGCGCATGTGATCCTGCCGGCGGTGGAATCGGGCGAAATGAACCTGACCTCGATGAACGGCGAGCGGCGCTTGCGGCTGGTCGAGAAATACATGGACGCGCCCGGTTCGGCCCAGCCCGACTGCATCATCGCGGCCCGGCTGGCCAACCATCTGGAACGCGTCCTGCGCGAGGATGGCCGCGCCGAATATGCCGACCAGTTCAAGGGCTTCGACTGGAAGACAGAGGAAGACGCCTTCATGGACGGCTACAACTCTGGCAACCCGGAGGTGACCTACGAACGTCTTCGGGCGGCTGGCAACAACGGCGTGCAGGAGCCGGTCAAGGGCTACGAGAACGGTGCGCTGGTCGGAACGAAGCGGCTGTATGAGGACGGCGTCTTCACCCGCCACGGTCGCGAGGACGGCAAGGCCCTGTTCTGCATGGGGTCGTGGCGCGGTCTGCAGGCCCCCGGCAAGGCCCAGCAGCAGGCGAACCACCGCTTCCTGATCAACAACGGGCGGGCGAACCTGAACTGGCAGAACTGGTTCCTTGACCAGAAGAACGACTTCGTCATGGACCGCCTGCCGGTGCCCTTCATCCAGATCCACCCTGACGACATGGCCGAGCTTGGTCTGAAGCCGGGTGACATGGTCGAGGTCTACAACGACGTAGGGGCCACGCAGGCCCTTGCCTATCCCGAACCGACCGCGCGGAAGAACGAGACCTTCATGGTCTTTGGGGCACCGAACGGGGCGCAGGGGAACGTCATCAACGCCGGCACCAACGAGCTGATCCTGCCGAACTACAAGCAGACCTGGGCGAACATCCGCAAGATCTCGGATGCGACCGCGGCTGCGGCGCGGGTCTCCTACAAGTCGTGGGAAGTAGAACTCTGAAGGGCAGGCCCGCCCGGTCACTCCGGGCGGGCCGCTCCACATTGGAGAGACAGATGCGCATAGCCTATGTCAGCCTGCAAGGCCGGGGACGGACGGACCAGTTGATCGCCGAGGTCGCGGACAGGCTGACCGCAAGGGGCCTGCGACTTGCCGGAACCGTGCAGTCGAACCACGAACGCCCCGACCGCAAGAAATGCGACATGGACCTGCGGGTGCTGCCTGATGGCCCTGTCGTCCGCATCAGCGAGGACCGGGGTGAGCTGGCGCGAGGCTGCATCCTTGACAGCGGCGCGCTGGAACAGACCGTGCATGAAGTCGAACGCAGGCTTGACGGCGCAGACATCCTGATCGTCAACAAGTTCGGCAAACGCGAAGCCGAAGGCAAGGGCCTTGCGCCGGTGATCGCCGAAGCCCTGCATCGCGGCCTTCCGGTGCTTGTCGGGGTAAACGGGCTGAACCTTGCGGCTCTTCTTTCGTTTGCCGAAGAAGACATCCAGGGTCTTCCCACCAATGCCGAAGCGGTCGCTGACTGGTGCCTTGCGGGCGTGGTCCGTCTGCCTGCCTGAGGCAGGCTCAGGTCAGAGCCGGCAATCTCGGGATACCGACCGGCGGTTCTGCGAGACAAGGCAGCAGATACAGGCGCTGCGCCAAACCATTGCGGATGCGTTCAATCTGCACCGCCTCCCCCTTGATCCGCCTTTGCAGCAATGGGTCGGGGGTCCTGGTCTGCGCCAGCGATCTGTTCATAACTCAAGCCCAAGGCTCGATCCTTGCGAGGCGCAAATCATCCTGCGGCCTGCCCGGACAACGTGACCTGTTGCATGAGCCATTGCGCCAGACCGTGCTGTGCCTTGGTCAGACGGGCGTGCTTGTAGAAAAGCCCGATGCGCAAGGGCGCAAGCGGCGGGAATCCCTCGGCTTCGGTGCCGATGCGAAGACCCGGGACCAAGGTGGCCGGGGTCAGCGCGCTGGCCCCGATCCCCGCCAGAACCGCCGCCTGCAGCCCGGCCACGTCGCCTGAGACGAGCTTGGTCTTCCAGCTTTTCTGCGCCGCGCGCAGCGCCGAGCGCATCCGGTCGGCATATTCGCAAGGGTCGGGGTGCCGCACCAGCGCCAGGGTCTCGGTCCCGTTCCAGGCAAAGCTTTCGGCCACCGCCCAGATCGGCTGGACGGTCGCGAAGTTGACCAGATAGGCCTCCTCCAGGCTGGGTGCGATGCCGACCACGATGTCCAGCTTGTCGGCCGCCAGCATCTGCCGCAATTCGCGCGACTGGCGGCTTTCAACCTCGATCCTGACTTCAGTGTGGCTGGCGGCAAACCGGGTGATGGCCCCCAGCAGGAAGGTGTTGGAAAAGTCGGTCGGCAGGCCCACACGGATCCAGCCCGACAGCGCCTCGGCTGCATAGTGCGCGACGATATCGTCATTCAGCCGCAGGATCTGCCGTGCATAGGGACCCAAGGCCACGCCGTTGTCGGTCAGCTTGAACTGACGGCCTTCGGTGTTGATCAGCTGAGTGCGCAAGAGTTCCTCCAGCCGCCGGATCTGCAGGCTGATCGCGGGCTGGGTCCGCCCCAGCGCCTCGGCCGCGCGGGTATAGCTGCCCAGGTCCACCACCGTGACAAAGGTGCGCAGAAGGTCGGTCGGCACATTGGTCAGCATTTGGGGGTCAGCATTTGGTTGTCAGCATTTGGTTGTCAGCATTGGCGGGGCTCTCATTTCGGATCCTTATGGAACCATTGTAATTATCAATTTCGGAAATCGCCAAGCGCTTCCTAATCCTGAGGGCCAAGGAGAGGATCATGGACCGCAACGCCTTCCACCGTCTGTTCAAGTGCCCCGGCCCGGTGGTGACCCCGGTGATCCACGTGCAGGACCTTGCCCAGACCCTGACCAACATCGGTCACGCCGTCCGGCTCGGGGCGCCGGGCATCTGGCTGATCAACCACGACTTTCCGGTCGAACCTTTCCTGCCGATCCTGCGCGCCGCCCGAGCGGCCTGCCCGGATGTGTGGCTGGGGGTGAACTTCCTCGCGCTACCCGGCGACGTGGCCTTCCCGATTCTGGGCCGCCTTGCCGCTGAAGGCTGCGTGCTCGATGCCTATTGGGCCGATGATGCCTGCATGGACGAGCGCCAGCCCAGCCAGACCCGCGCCGAATCCATCGCGGCTATCCGTGCCGCGTCCGGCTGGCAGGGGATGTATTTCGGCGGGGTCTGCTTCAAGAAGCAGCGGCCCGTCGATCCCGCCTTCAACGAACACTCGGCCCACATTGCCCGGCCCTTCATGGATGTCGTTACCACCTCGGGCATAGCGACGGGTGAGGCGACCGACCTCACGAAGATCACCGACTTCCGCCGTGGTCTTGGCAGCGCACCGCTGGCCATCGCCTCGGGCGTCACCCCTGACAACGCGATGGACTACGCCGCCGAAGTGGACTGCTTCCTCGTCGCCACCGGGATCAACCGGAAGGGCGACTTCTACAACATCGACCCCGCGCGCCTGCAGGCGTTGCTTGACCTTACCCGAGCCTATGGAGCCCCGAAATGACTGATGCAAAAGGCCCCCGCGACGACCGCTGGTATCTGTCGCTCATGTCGCCCAACACCAAGGGCCCCAAGTTCGCCTGGCTGGATCCGACCTCGATCTACATCAACGCGGCGGCGTTTTCCGACCTCTTGGATGACCTCATCGCCGATCTGAAGGGGGTGGAGTTCGACGTGGTCGGCGGCTGCGACGCGATGGGCTTCGTGCTGGGCGCAGGTCTGGCGGCGCGCACGGGCAAGGGCTTCCTGCCGGTCCGCAAGGCCGGAAAGCTCTGCGTCGATACCGACCGCGTCAGTTTCACCAACTACTCCGGCAAGACCCAGGACATGGAGATGCGCCAACCCGCATTTGCCCCAGGGACCCGCGTCTTGCTGGCCGACCAGTGGATCCAGACCGGCGGCACGATGGAAGCGGCGATCCAGCTGGTCGAACGGCAGGGCGGCACCGTGGCGGGCCTCGTGACCATCGCGATGGAAAACTGCGCAGCAACCGATGCCTTCGCCGACCGGTTTCCCGTTGTCACCGCCGTCGTGCCGGGCAGCCGCTGGCAGGCTGAATGCAATGCGCAGGACCTGTCCAGTTTCCGGTCCTACCGGCCTGAGCGGACCTTCCCGACCGCGGGGCGCACCGCTGCCTGAGGTTGCTGTTGCCGGAAAGGGAGACGTGATGAAACCGACCAATGACCCCAAACTGATTTCCGGGAACGCGAACCTTCCGCTCGCCAAGTCCATCGCGCGGCGGATGTCGATGCACCGGGGGATGAGCGTCAATCTGGTAGACGCCCGGGTCGAGCGGTTCAACGATCAGGAGATCTTCGTCGAGGTGTTCGAGAATGTCCGCGGCGAGGACATGTATGTCATCCAGTCGACCTCGAACCCCGCGAACGACAACCTGATGGAGCTTCTGATCATGACCGACGCGCTCCGTCGGTCATCTGCTTCCAGGATCACCGCCGTCATCCCCTATTTCGGCTACGCCCGCCAGGACCGCCGCGCCAAGGCCCGCACGCCGATTTCAGCCAAGCTGGTGGCAAACCTCATCACCCAGGCGGGCGTTGACCGGGTCCTGACCCTTGACCTCCACGCCGCCCAGATCCAGGGCTTCTTCGACATCCCCGTCGACAACCTCTATGCCTCGCCCGTCTTCGCGCTGGATATCGAGCACCAGTTCAAGGGCCAGATGCAGGACCTGATGGTCGTCTCGCCGGACGTGGGCGGCGTGGCCCGCGCGCGGGAACTGGCCAAGCGGATCAACGCCCCGCTCGCCATCGTCGACAAGCGGCGCGAGAAGGCGGGCGAGGTCGCGGGCATGACCGTGATCGGCGACGTGCGCGGCCACAAGTGCATCATCGTCGACGACATCTGCGACACGGCGGGGACGCTCTGCAAGGCGGCCGAAACGCTGATGGAGGCGGGCGCGACCGAGGTCCACAGCTACATCACCCACGGCGTGTTGTCGGGTCCGGCGGTGGAACGCGTGCAGAATTCGGTGATGAAGTCGCTGGTGATCACCGATTCCATCGCGCCGACCGAACAGGTGAAGGCCGCGAAGAACATCCGCATCGTCCCCACCGCCCCGATGTTCGCTCAGGCCATCCTGAACATCTGGGGGGGAATGTCGGTGTCCAGCCTCTTTGAGACCGACACCCTCGTCCCGATCTACGAGGGCCTGTATCCCGACCTGCACGTTCCGGTCCAAGCTCCTGCTGTCGTTGAGGTCGCATAGGGCGGAACCATTCACTGGGAATAGATCGCACAAGTGCCGTCGCGTGGCTTGGAGGGTGTTGAAGGCGCACTGGAGCTGGCAGCGGCGGCAATCTTGGGATTGCACGAACGCCTGCTACGGGCCGATAGCCGTCGTTCGGACTCATTCCGTGTCTGGCCGTCACACAGCCAGCGCTCGTGAAAGCAGCTTTCTCTCCAAATTGCCGTTCGCGAACAGTGACTTCCAAGGCGCGGTTTGGGCCAAGGTGCTCGGCATTCTGGCCCCACCCCACCTCCTCGGGGCGGCGAGAGTTGGCAGAATTGCCGGCAGGTGGTCAGACTGCACTAAAACCAATACACGGCTGCTTCGTGGTCCGGAAACGGCCCCACGCTCAACAAGCCCAAGTTTCCATCGCCTTGTGTCTGATCGACCGTTTTCGCCTTGAGATGCAACGCAGGCAACACGGTCTTGCCATGACCAGCCGCGCCTAGACCGGGCAGCTGTGAGCCAGCGGCGACGCACCCTTTGGCAAGTGCATTTCGGCACGACCGCCTGTCGTCCGCGCACCGCAGCGTCTACTTCTGCGAGCAACTGGTGGCAATTCAGGTGGCAAATCCCATCAAGCGTCAAAGCAGACGATGCGCTCCGCCTGGCAACTGATTGCAATGATTTATTGATTTGGCTCCGGCGGTAGGGATCGAACCTACGACCAATTGATTAACAGTCAACTGCTCTACCGCTGAGCTACGCCGGAACACCGCGGGGTCTATAGCAAGGCGGGCCGGGGGCGGCAAGGGGCTAGATCGGGGAAAATGCACGGGCGGTCAGGACAGCGAAAACCGGGCTTCCGGATGCAGCGAGGGATGCGCGCTGACCAGGTTTCTGGATGCCAGATCAATGAGATGCGCGAGCACATTGCGGGCGGCGGCTGCAAGTAGGTGGCGTGGCGTGTCGGCATAGATCCGCAGCGTCAGCTCACCCACACTCACGGGGCCATCGGCCAGCGCGGCAAGGATCTGCCCCTCTCGACCCCGGCGATGGGCGACCAGTTCGGCCAGCCTGCGGTCCGGATCGGCAATCGGATCGCCGTGGCCGGGCAGAAACCGGGCCCACGCGGTCCCCGCCAGCTGCTGCAGCGATGCCATGTAGGCCCCCATGTCGCCATCAGGCGGCGAGACGATGGTGGTCGACCAGCCCATCACATGATCGCCGGAAAACAAGGTTTCGCCAAGGGCCAGGCACAGATGGCCCCCTAGGTGCCCCGGCGTGTGGATGGCTTGCAGCGACCAGTCCGGTCCGTCCAGCGTCGCGGCGTCCGGCAAGGGATGATCGGGGGCAAAGCTGCGGTCCAGACCCTCGCCATGGTCGGGCAGGTCGGGGGCAAGACGTGCCATCACCGGGCTGCGTCCCGCAGTTGCGCCGCCGAAGGCATGCACAGGCGCGCCGGTCGCTGCCGCCAGACGGGGGGCAAGGGCCGAATGGTCCAGGTGGGCGTGGGTAACGATGATCCGCTCGATCCGCTGGCCCGGGCCGACCGCCGCCAGGATCGCCGCCAGATGCGACGCGTCGTCCGGTCCGGGGTCGATCACTGCCAGGCCGGTGGACCCGACCAGCCAGGTGTTGGTCCCGGCCCCGGTCAGGGGCGAAGGGTTCGGGGCCAGAAGGCAGCGGATCGGCGGGTCCTGGGTCATGCGGGGTCCGGAGGGATGGCTTTCCAATAGGGCAGGGGGCGGTTAGGCTGGTCGGCGATGTCGGTCCTGCAACGTATCCTTCCCAGGGGCCTTTACGGCCGCGCGGCGCTGATCCTGATCGTGCCGATCCTGGCCATTCAGCTGGTGTTTTCCACCGAGTTCATCCAGCGCTTCTATGAAGACGTGACCCGGCAGATGACGCAAGGGGTGGCGATCGACCTGCGCTTCCTGATCGACGAAATCGCGGCCAGCCCTTCGCTGGCGGCTGCCGAACAGCGGGTGACGCCGCTGGCGTCGGCGCTGGAGATCACCCTGACTCTTCCGGCGGGCGCGGATGCGCCGCTCGCGGACCGCAAGAACCGGATCGATCTATCGGGGGACACGATCATTGCCACCCTGCGCGACCGGCTGCCGGAACTGGTCGCCGTCGATCTGACCGGGGAAAACCGCATCGTCAACCTGCGCTTCGACACGGCCCTTGGCCCGGTGCAGGCCGAAGTCAATCGACGGCGGATGTCGGCGGCGAACCCGCACCAGCTGATTGTGCTGATGGTCTTTGCCTCCGTGCTGCTGACGGTCGTCGCCTACTATTTCCTGCGGCGGCAGTTGCGCCCGATCACCAAGCTGGCCGAAGCGGCCGAGGCCTTCGGCAAGGGCCGGACTGTGAAATACCGGCCGCGCGGCGCGCTGGAAGTGCGGGCGGCCGGTCGGGCGTTTCTGGACATGCGCGCCCGGATCGAGCGGCAGATCGAACAGCGGACACTTATGCTGTCCGGGGTCAGCCACGACTTGCGTACGCCCTTGACCCGTATGCGGCTTGCGCTGTCGCTGATGCCCGAGGATGCCGAGGTCGCCGCCCTGCAGGCCGATGTCGTGCAGATGGAGCGCATGGTCGACGAATTCCTGGCCTTCGTACGGGGCGACGCGATGGAGGTGGACGAATCCACCGATGTGGTGGCGCTGCTCGAGGGTCTGGCCACGCGGACCGGCGTGCCGCTCGTGTCCGTCGAAGGCGAGGCCGAGGCCGTGATGCTGCGGCCCCAGGCCATCCTGCGCGCGGTCGAGAACCTGGTCAGCAATGCGCAGCGCTATGGCCGGAAGGTCGAGCTGCGGCTGGTCTTCCAGGACCGCAGCCTGCGGATCATGGTCGAGGACGACGGGCCAGGCATTCCGGCGGAACGCCGGGAAGAGGCGCTGCGTCCCTTCACCCGGCTTGAAGCCTCACGCGATCCGAACCGTGGGGCGGGGGTCGGGCTTGGCCTGTCGATCGCTGCGGACATCGCACTTAGCCACGGTGGGGCCTTGCGGCTGTCCGACAGCGAAACCCTGGGCGGGCTGAAGGCGGAACTGGTGATCGCGCGCTGATTACTTCGACGCGCCGACCACGATGATCCAGTGCAGCTTGTTGTCCGGGGCCGGGCTGACTGCGATGCCGACGCCCACTTCACGCGCCTTGCGCAGAAGGATGTTGTCCTTGTGCTTCGGCGAATTCATCCACCATTCCACCGCGCGCTTGCCGCTGGCAAAGCCGCGGCCCGTGTTCTCGGCAGCGGTGCGGAAGGAATAGCCGGCCTTGCGCAGGCGGGTCTTCAGCGTGCCGCCATCCGACGAGGTGTGGCTGATCGATTTCCGCTTGGCGTTGTCGCAGGCATGGCCCTGCGCCGCCTTATCGAGCTTTGCCGACAGAACCAGCGCGGGCAGGCCGCGGGCCTTGCGCTCGGCGTTCAGGTGGCTCAGCAGTTCCTTCTGCATCGCATCGGAACCGGATGGAATCGAGCATCCGGCCTGGGCGGCAGATCCCAGGCAAAGCAAGGCCGCTGCGGCCAAAGCCGCATAGGTCGTACGTCGCAGCATGTGATGTCCCCAAAAAAAGTGGCGCAACTAACCGATCACAGAACAGTGGGGCCGGATTCGGGCGGAATGTGGCGCAAATAGTGAAATATGCGAGAACCGGAGAGTGCGCACTCATCCTAAAGGCGAGTAGGCGGCAGCTTGCCGGTCGATTCCGCGCAAACGTGACTTTTCTTGCCGATGGCAAGGCGAAAAGATGCCGAAAACCGAGGGGGACGCATGCTGGACGGGTTGATGCGCGGGGTGATCGATGCGCCGCTGAACCGGGGCGGGCGCTGGCTTGCGGCCCGGGGCGCCTCGGCCGACATGGTGACGCTGGCCGGTCTGGCGCTGGGTCTGGCGGCGGCGGGGCTCATCTGGGCGGGCGGCTCGGGCCTATGGGTGGCGCTTCTCCTGCTGTCGGGTCGTGTTGCCGACGGTCTTGACGGCGCGGTGGCCCGGGCGGGGGGCAAGACCGACTTCGGCGGCTATCTCGACATCGTCTGCGACTTCCTTTTCTACGGTGCGGTGCCGCTGGCCTTTGTCCTGCGCGACCCCGATGCAAATGCCGTCGCAGGGGCCTTCCTTCTGTTCAGCTTCTACGTCAACGCCACGACGTTCCTTGGCTATGCGATCCTGGCCGAAAAGCACGGCCTGCAGACCCGCAGCCGGGGCGAGAAATCGCTCTATTTTACCGCCGGGCTCATGGAGGGCACCGAGACGATCCTCTGCTTCCTGATCCTCGCGCTTTGGCCCGGGCTTTTCGTGCCCTTGGCCTGGACCTTCGGCGCGCTGTGCCTGGTGACCGCAGCGGCCCGTGTCGCCTTGGCCGCACGGACCTTCCGCGAGGGACGCTAGCCCATCACCGCCTCGCGAAAGCGGAAGAAGCCATGCGTCGCATGCGGCCAGGCCTGCCGGTCATGCTCGCGCAGGACGCGGACCAGCGTGATCCCGCGCGGCTCGGCCAGGCGCGCCAGGTCGGCCAGGGCAGAGGCCAACGGCCCCGTCGGAGCATAGGCGGTGACGATCTGCTTCAGGCCTTCGGCCTCGGCCAGGTCCAGGAGGGCCGTCAGGTCCCCGGCACCGAACCGCAGCGCCCCAGGTGCCCCAAGCCGCGTCAGCGCATCGTCAATCGCCGCAGCGGTAAAGCACTGCACCCTGTCCGCCACGGCCAGGGGCGAGCGGCCCGCCACGCAGGACAGAACCGCAACCGCCTTGGGGCGAAGCCCTTGATCCAGCAGGAATTCCGGGCTCAGGTCTTCTTCGGTAAGCAGCAGCAGGCTTGGCGCGGTCAGGTCCAGACTCTCGCCCTGTGGAGCGGGGCGGGGCGCGGGCGAGGGCGGCAGCGGCAGGGCAGGGGCCTCCATGGCCAACCCCTCGGGCCGGAACCGCCCCCGCGTGTTCAGCGCGATGTTCTCGGCGGTCGCCAGATAGGTCTTGCCCGGCGTATGCAGCCCCGCCACCCAGCGCCAGGACAGCGTGTTCGACGCGGGGTCCCCATCGATCAAATGGCGCAGGAAGAAATCCGCCCCTAATTCCCACGGCAGCCGCAGGGTGAAAATCCAGATCGAGGCAAACCACATCCGGGCGTGGTTGTGCAGGTATCCCGTCGTGACCAGCTCCTGTGCCCAGTCGTCGAACCCCTCGATCCCGGTTTCCCCCAGCATCGCCGCCTCGGCCCGGGCGGCCAGGCCCGGCTCTGCCGCCAGCCGGTTCAAGGCCACCTGCACCCCCTGCCCGTAGGCAGTCCAGATCCCCGGTCGCAACTCGAGCCAACCCTTCCAGTAGGTCCGCCACCAGACCTCGGCCAGGAACTTCTCGGCCCCGCGGGGATGGGCGCGCAACACTGCGTCGATCACCTCGGCCTCGGTCACCAGCCGATGCCGCAGCCAGGGCGACAGCACCGACACATGCGGGTGCCCGGGCAGATCCAGATTGCGCAGAGCGGCATAGTCGCGGCCCGCGCGGGGCAGGAAATCGGTCAGGCGGTCAAGGCCCGCAGCGCGGCTCGGTATGAACATGACCGGGGTTTAGGGCAGCACACCCCCGTTTCAAGCCCGCACCAGCGCAGACCCAAATCGCAGGGGGGTGCCCTTGCAGCCCCCGTTCCACCTCACTAAGACTCTGGCAATACATTCGACGATATTCCTCGAACGACTGAACAGAGGCAGGCACCGATGCGCGATCCCGTTGACCACTACATGAACACGCTCGTCCCCATGGTCGTCGAACAGACGAGCCGGGGTGAACGCGCCTACGACATCTTCAGCCGGATGCTCAAGGAACGGATCATCTTCCTGGGCGGCCCCGTGCACGACGGCATGTCCAGCCTGATCTGCGCCCAGCTTCTGTTCCTTGAATCGGAGAACCCGACCAAGGAAATCTCGATGTACATCAACTCGCCCGGCGGCGTGGTGACCTCGGGTCTCTCGATCTACGACACGATGCAGTACATCCGCCCCAAGGTCTCGACCCTGGTGATCGGGCAGGCGGCGTCGATGGGCTCGCTTCTTCTCACCGCCGGCGAAAAGGGCATGCGCTTCAGCCTCCCGAACTCTCGCGTCATGGTTCATCAACCTTCGGGCGGCTATCAGGGCCAGGCGACGGACATCATGATTCATGCCCGCGAGACCGAGAAACTGAAGCGGCGCCTGAACGAGATCTACGTGAAGCACACCGGCAACGATTACGAGACTGTCGAGGCCGCGCTGGAACGCGACAACTTCATGTCGGCCGAGGATGCCAAGGCCTGGGGTCTGATCGACCAGATCCTGGAAAGCCGTGGAAAGGCCGACGATACGTCGAAATGACGCCCCTTTTACCTTCGATTTTCCCGTTGGGTTTTTCGGATTGTGGTGCCTTGGGGGTTGGCCTAAACTTACCCACAAGGCACCGGCCCTGCGGCGCGGGGACTTGGTTGCAAAGTTAGAGGACTGCGGATGGCGAACAACAGCGGTGGCGATAGCAAGAACACCCTCTACTGCTCGTTCTGCGGCAAGAGCCAGCATGAAGTACGCAAGCTGATCGCGGGTCCGACCGTCTTCATCTGCGACGAATGTGTCGAACTCTGCATGGACATCATCCGCGAGGAGACGAAGACCACCGGTCTCAAATCCTCGGACGGCGTGCCCACCCCCCGCGAAATCTGCAAGGTGCTGGACGACTACGTCATTGGCCAGATCCACGCCAAGCGCGTGCTCTCGGTCGCGGTCCACAACCACTACAAGCGGCTGAACCATTCCTCGAAGAACGACATCGAGCTGTCGAAGTCGAACATCCTGCTGATCGGCCCGACGGGCTGCGGCAAGACGCTGCTCGCGCAGACGCTCGCCCGCATCCTGGACGTGCCCTTCACCATGGCCGACGCCACCACGCTGACCGAAGCGGGCTACGTTGGTGAAGACGTCGAAAACATCATCCTCAAGCTGTTACAGGCGTCCGAGTATAACGTCGAACGCGCGCAACGCGGCATCGTCTACATCGACGAGGTCGACAAGATCACCCGCAAGTCCGACAACCCCTCGATCACCCGCGACGTTTCGGGTGAGGGCGTGCAGCAGGCGCTGCTGAAGATCATGGAAGGCACCGTGGCCTCTGTCCCCCCGCAGGGCGGTCGCAAGCATCCGCAGCAGGAATTCCTGCAGGTGGACACCACGAACATCCTCTTCATCTGCGGCGGCGCCTTTGCGGGTCTGGAAAAGATCATCGCGCAGCGCAACAAGGGGTCGGGCATCGGCTTCGGCGCCGATGTGAAGGGCCCGGAAGAGCGGACCGTAGGTGAGCTTTTCAAGGAGCTGGAGCCTGAGGATCTGCTGAAATTCGGCCTGATCCCGGAATTCGTCGGCCGTCTGCCGGTGATCGCCACGCTGACCGACCTTGATGAGGCGGCGCTCGTCACCATCCTGACCGAACCGAAGAACGCGCTGGTCAAGCAGTACCAGCGCCTGTTCGAGATCGAGGGGGTCAAGCTGACCTTCACCTCGGACGCGCTTACCGCCATCGCCAAGCGCGCGATCAAGCGCAAGACCGGCGCGCGGGGCCTGCGCTCGATCATGGAGGACATACTTCTGGATACCATGTTCGAACTGCCAGGCATGGACGGGGTCGAGGAAGTGGTCGTCAAGGACGAAGCTGTGAATTCGGGCGCGAAGCCGATGCTCGTCTACACCGAGACCAAGAAGAAGGAACCGGTGAAGGCCTGAGCGCCCGAAACCTGCAAGCCAAGGGCGGGCTTCGGCCCGCCTTTTCTTTTGATTGGCCTCGCCCCTAGACCTCGCCCCGGGTTTCGGCCATATCAGGGGCAATCGAACCGGAGACCGCCCATGTACTTCCTCAAGCGCCTCTTGACCTGGTGGAACAGCCAGACGATCGGCACCCAGATCTTCACCAGCCGCAAGGGCGTGAAGGTGGGCGAGGATGAGGCGGGGAACGTCTTTTACCAGACCCGCGACGGCAAGAGGCGCTGGGTGATCTACAACGGCGAGATGGAGGCCTCCCGCGTCTCGCCCGACTGGCACGGCTGGCTGCATTACACCTGGGACGAGCCGCCGACCAAGCAGCCCTTGAAGCACAAGTCCTGGGAAAAACCGCATCAGGAGAACCTGACCGGCACCGAGGCGGCTTACGTGCCCCCGGGCTCGATCCGCCGCGCCGAGCCGGTCGCCCGGCGCGACTACGAGGCCTGGCAGCCCGAGTAATGGCGCCCCGGTGATGGCATACGAGCGCGCAGAAATCCTGGCAGGCGCAGCGGTGCTGGCGGTTGCTGCCGCCTTCACCTTCTACGCGGCGCGGGGCGCGGGTCTTGGGGCCGAGGCCGACAGCTATCCCCTGACCGCAAGCTTCCGGTCGGTCGAAGGCATCAGCGTCGGCGCCGATGTGCGTCTGGCCGGCGTCAAGGTCGGCACCGTGACCGACCTGCGGCTGAACCCCGAGACATTCTTCGCCGACGCCACCATCACCATGCGCAAGGACGTCGCCGTCCCGGTCGATTCCACGATCCTGATCTCGTCCGAGGGCCTTCTCGGCGGCAACTTCGTCGAGGTCCAGCCCGGCGGCGCGTTGGAGAACCTGGAACCCGGTGGCGAGATCGAGGATACGCAAGGAGCCGTCAGCCTGATCACGCTCCTTATGAAATTCGCCGGGGGCGGCGGTGAAGGCGATACCGCAGCAACCGACGAGACGACGACGCCATGAGGGCGCTTATCCTCGCGCTCGCCCTGGCGCTGCCGGCCCAGGCGCAGGAGCAGGAACCGGCCACGGGCCCAGAGTTCAGCGACTCCGACGGTGCCTCGCTGCGTTTCCTCGACAAGCTGACCAGCGAAACCGGCGATGTGACGCTGTCAGTCGGCCAGTCGGCCAAGTTCGGGCGGTTGGTGGTGCAACTCGACAGCTGCCGCTATCCGACCGGCAACCCGTCCTCGGATTCCGAGGCGCATCTGACGATCACCGTCGAGGCTAACGAAACCCCGCTGTTCGATGGCTGGATGCTGGCCTCCGCACCCGCGCTCTCGGCGCTGGACCATCCGCGCTATGACGTCTGGGTGCTGACCTGCGTCCTGCCGGAAGCGGCCCCCACAGACGCGACCGACCCGGCCGAAGGTGAATAACCCGCCGGGCTGAACTCGGCGGTCTCGCCCAAGGCCTCGGCCAGCTGCCGGTGATATTCAGCCCGCGCGATCTCGACGCCGCCGAGGCTCGCCAGATGCGGGGTCAGAAACTGGGTGTCAAACAGCCGGAATCCCCCGGCGCGCAGCCGATGCACGGCAAAGGCCAGCGCCACCTTCGACGCATCCGTCCGGCGGGAAAACATGCTTTCCCCAAAGAAAGCCGCCCCCAGCGTGACGCCATAGACCCCGCCAACCAGCGCCTCGCCGTCCCAGACCTCTATGCTGTGGGCAAAGCCCAAGCTGTGCAGCTGGACATAAAGCCGCTGGATGCGCTGGCTGATCCAGGTCTCGCCCCGGTCCGCACAGGCCTCGACCACCGCCTCGAAGGCCTGATCCACCGTCACGCGGAACTGCCCCGACCGGATGCGCCGCGCCAGCTTGCGCGAGATGTGGAACCCCTCCAGCGGCAACACGCCCCGGCGGCGCGGGTCGACCCAGTGGATCTCCGGGTCGTCGCGGCCATCGGACATCGGAAAGATGCCCATCGCATAAGCGCGCAGCAGGATTTCCGGAGTGATCTCGTCGGCCGTCCCGTGCACCGCAAAATCCTTCGAAGGATTTTGCAAAAGTTTTCGAAAACTTTTGCGGTGAGGCGCCCAAAGCGGGCGCCCCTTCAGATCAAGAGAACTGCTTTTCCAGCCACTTTTCCAGCCAGTGGATGTTGTATTCGCCGTTCTGGATATCCGGCTCGGCCAGAAGCATGTGGAACAGTGGGATCGAGGTGTCGATGCCGTCGATGATCAGCTCGCTCAGCGCCCGCTTCAGCCGGGCCAAAGCCTCGGGCCGGTCGCGACCGTGGACGATCAGCTTGCCGATCAGGCTGTCGTAATAGGGCGGGATGCGGTAGCCGTCGTAGATCGCAGAATCCATCCGCACGCCCAGACCGCCCGGCGCGTGGAACTGGGTGATCCGGCCGGGGCAGGGGCTGAAGGCCGGGATCTTCTCGGCATTGATCCGGACCTCGATGCAGTGGCCGTTGATTTCCAGCTCATCCTGGCTGAACGACAGGTCCATCCCCGCCGCCACGCGGATCTGTTCGCGCACCAGGTCCACGCCGAAGATGCCTTCGGTGACCGGGTGTTCCACCTGCAGACGGGTGTTCATCTCGATGAAGTAGAACTTGCCGTCCTCGTACAGGAACTCGATGGTACCCGCGCCGATATACTTCAGCTTTTTCATTGCGTTGGCGCAAATCATGCCGATCTCGGACCTGAGCTTCGGCGTGATCACTGGGCCGGGGGCTTCCTCGAACACCTTCTGGTGGCGGCGCTGCAGGGAACAGTCGCGCTCGCCCAGATGCACCGCGCCGCCCTTGCCGTCGCCGAAGACCTGGATCTCGATGTGACGCGGCCTCTGGAGGTATTTCTCCATATAGACTTCGTCGTTGCCGAAGGCGTTCTTCGCCTCGGACCGGGCGGTGCGGAAGGCGATCTCAAGCTCTTCGGCGTTCTTCGCGACCTTCATCCCGCGCCCGCCGCCGCCAGCGGTGGCCTTGATGATGACCGGATAGCCGATGTCCTCGGCGACCGTCTTCGCAGTCTCGAAATCAGGAACACCGCCGTCCGAGCCCGGGACAACCGGAATGCCAAGCTCCTTGGCGGTAACCTTGGCGGTGATCTTGTCGCCCATGATGCGGATGTGTTCCGCATTGGGGCCGATGAAGGTGATGCCGTGGTCTTCCAGCGCCTGGGCGAAGGCCGCGTTTTCCGACAGGAAGCCATAGCCCGGATGCACGGCTTGCGCCCCTGTGATCTCGCAGGCCGAGATGATCGCGGCCTTGGACAGGTAGCTGGACGAGGATGGCGCGGGCCCGATGCAGACGGATTCGTCGGCCATGCGGACATGCATCGCATCGGTATCGGCGGTGGAATGCACGGCGACCGACTTGATCCCCATTTCCTGGCAGGCCCGGATCACGCGCAGCGCGATCTCACCCCGGTTGGCGATCAGGATTTTATCGAACATGGGTTCCCGCCCCTTATTCGATGATCAGCAGAGGGGCGCCGTATTCGACCGGATGGCCGTCCTCGACCAGGATGCGCTTCACCGTGCCCGCCTTGGGCGCGGGGATGTGGTTCATCGTCTTCATGGCCTCGATGATCAGGACGGTCTGGCCTTCCGTGACCTGCGCGCCCACAGTCACGAACGGCGAAGCGCCGGGCTCGGCGGCGAGGTAGACCGTGCCGACCATCGGCGAGGTGACGGCGCCGGGGTGCTGGGCCGGGTCTTCCGGCGCGGCGGGGGCGGCAGCCGGGGCCGCAGCAGCAGCCGGGGCCGCAGCAGGAGCAGCATAGGACACCGGGGCAGGGGCCGCGGCAACCGTCACCACATTTGCCTGCTTGACGACGCGGACCTCCAGGCTGTCGTCCTCGCCATATTCCCGCTTCACCGACAGTTCGGTCAGGTCGTTCTTGTTCAGAAGCTCGGCCAAAGCCGAGATGAAGGCGACGTCGGTGTCGGTGTTCTGCTTGCTCATCGGGTCCTCTGTTCTTCTCTGCCCTGGGCGCGTGCGGGTTGGCCGCAAGGCCCCCCGCAGTCTGGTATTGGGCGCTTATACGCGACCCTGCCGGGGCTGAAAAGCCGCGAAAGCGCGGGTGACGCCGGTCCGCCTGCCTGGAAAACGGGCAGGCCTGCGAAAAACTGCGGGTCAAGAAAATTTACCGTTTGATAAAATTTCTGACCTGTGCCAGCCTTTGCCAAACGATAAGCCAGGGAGGCCCCCAGCCCATGTCGAACAGCCCGCTGACGCCCGGAATTGTCCCCGGCCGCCTGTCCCCTGACGCCTATGCCAGGAACTTCGCCGACCATGAACCGGCGCTTGACCGGCATGAGGCACAGGTCGCCGCCGACCGCTGCTACTTCTGCCATGACGCGCCCTGCATCACGGCTTGCCCCACATCCATCGACATCCCGCTCTTCATCCGCCAGATCGCGACCGGCACGCCCGAAGCGGCCGCCACCACGATCTGGAGCCAGAACATCCTCGGCGGCATCTGCGCCCGGGTCTGCCCGACCGAGACGCTTTGCGAAGAGGCCTGCGTCCGCGAGGCGGCCGAGGGCAAGCCGGTGGAAATCGGCCGGTTGCAGCGGTTTGCCACCGACACCGCGATGGCCAAGGGCCTGCACCCCTTCACCCGCGGCGCGCCCACCGGCAAGCGCGTGGCTGTCGTCGGCGCGGGGCCTGCGGGCCTCGCCTGCGCCCATCGCCTTGCCATGCACGGCCATGACGTCGTGATCTTCGAACGCCGCGCCAAGGCCGGGGGCCTGAACGAATACGGCATCGCCAGCTACAAGGCGACCGGCGGTTTCGCGCAGAAGGAGGTCGACTGGCTTCTGTCCATCGGCGGGATCGAGATCCGGAACGGCGTGGAACTTGGCCGCGACATCAGCCTGGACCAGTTGCAGGCCGATTATCACGCCGTCTTCCTCGGCATCGGCCTTGCGGGCGTCAACGCGCTCCGGGCCGAGGGCGAGGACAAGCAGGGCGTCCGCGACGCGGTCGACTTCATCGCCGAGCTGCGCCAGACCGCTGACCTGTCGAAACTGCCCATCGGGCGCGACGTCGTGGTCATCGGGGGCGGCATGACCGCCGTCGACGCGGCTGTGCAGTCCAAGCTTCTGGGTGCCGAGAACGTCACCATCGTCTACCGCCGCGGCCAGGAAAAGATGTCCGCCTCGGGCTACGAACAGGACCACGCCGTCCAGACCGGCGTCCGGATCATCCACAACGCCGCCCCGGTTCGGGTCATTGGTAACGGCCACGCCGAAGCCGTGGAATTCGCCTATACTCAGGACGGGCCGAACGGCCTGACGCTATCGTCCGAGACCTTCACCCTGAAGGCCGACCAGGTGTTCAAGGCCATCGGCCAGACCCTGACCGGTGCCCCCGACAGCCTGCCGGTTGCGGGCGGCAAGTTCAGCGGGGCCTCGGGCAAGGTCTGGGTCGGCGGCGACTGCGCGGCGGGGGGCGAGGATCTGACCGTCACCGCCGTCGCCGAAGGCCGCGATGCCGCCGAGGCGATCCACCTGGCGCTGACGGGGGCCTGATGGCCATGCAATCCCCTTGCCTTCGTCCATGGGCCGGGCCAGAAGGGGCGCCGGAAAGGGCCTCCCGTGGAAGCATTCGCCGCAGACATCATCGCCTTCATCGAACAGAACCAGGGCTGGTTTCCGGTCATCATGGTGCTGTTTGCGGCTGCCGAGACCACGGCCTTCCTGTCGATCCTCATCCCCTCGACCCCCGTGCTGGCCGCCGTCGGCGCGCTGGCCGCGACCGGGGCCCTGTCGTTCTGGACGCTCTGGATCGGCGCCACCATCGGCGCGCTGATCGGGTCGACCTTCAGCTACTGGCTGGGACGCCGCTACGGGACGCATGTCCTGACCATGCGGCCCCTGCGCGATCATCCCGACTGGGTGGCAAAGGCGCAAGCCTCGTTCGACAGGTACGGGCCGGTGACGATCCTGATCGGGCATTTCACCACCGTGTTCCGTCCCGTCGTCTTCCTCATGGCCGGGATGAGCGGGATGAGCTTCCCGCGCTTTGCCTTCTGGAATGTGATAGGCTGCGTCGCATGGGCCTTCATCGTCCCGAAGCTCGGCCAGTATGGCGGCGATCTGATCGGCTGGATCTGGTCGCTCTTCTAAGCCGCGGTGGGCGTGTCGCCCACCCTACCCAGTCCTTCCCAGCATTCGCCAAGGAGGCATCCCATGGCTAGTCTCGCGTCCAATTTCATCGGCATCAAGTCACCGAACCCGTTCTGGCTGGCCTCGGCCCCGCCGACCGACAAGAAGTACAACGTCGAGCGCGCCTTCGAGGCGGGCTGGGGTGGCGTCGTGTGGAAGACGCTCGGCGCCGAAGGCCCGCCCATCGTCAACGTCAACGGCCCGCGCTACGGCGCGATCTGGGGGGCGGACCGCCGCCTTCTGGGCCTGAACAACATCGAACTGATCACCGACCGCCCGCTGGAGGTGAACCTCCAGGAGATCAAGGAGGTCAAGCGCAAGTGGCGCGACCGCGCGCTGGTGATTTCCCTGATGGTTCCGTGCGAGGAGGACAGCTGGAAGGCGATCCTCAAGCAGATCGAGGATACCGAAGCCGACGGGGTCGAGCTCAACTTCGGCTGCCCGCACGGCATGGCCGAACGCGGCATGGGCTCGGCCGTGGGCCAGGTGCCGGAATACATCGAGATGGTGACCCGCTGGGTCAAGCAGTACTCCCGCATGCCCTGCATCGTGAAGCTGACGCCGAACGTCACCTCGATCCTGCCGCCCGCGATGGCGGCGAACCGGGGCGGCGCGGATGCGGTCAGCCTCATCAACACCGTGAAGTCGATCACCAATGTCGACCTCGACCACTTCTCGCCCTTCCCGATGATCGACGGACGCGGCAGCCACGGCGGCTATTGCGGCCCGGCGGTCAAGCCCATCGCGCTGAACATGGTGGCCGAGATCGCGCGGCACGAGGAAACCCGCGGCCTGCCGATCAGCGGCATCGGCGGCGTCACCACCTGGCGCGATGCGGCCGAGTTCATGGCGCTTGGCGCGGGCAACGTTCAGGTCTGCACCGCCGCCATGACCTACGGCTTCAAGATCGTGCAAGAGATGATCTCTGGGCTCTCGCAATACCTCGACGAAAAGCAGATGTCGCTCGACAGCCTTATCGGCCGCGCCGTGCCGAACTTCGTCGAATGGCAGCACCTGAACCTGAACTACGTCACCAAGGCGCATATCAACCAGGACGACTGCATCAAGTGCGGGCGCTGCTATGCCGCCTGCGAAGACACCAGCCACCAGGCGATCGCGATGTCGGCGGACCGCACCTTCACCGTGAAGGACGAGGAATGCGTGGCCTGCAACCTCTGCGTCAACGTCTGCCCGGTCGACAACTGCATCACCATGGTGCCGATGGCCAAGGGCTCGGTCGATCCGCGCACCGGCAAGGTGGTGGGTGACTACGCCGACTGGACGACGCACCCGAACAACCCGTCGGCCCAAGCGGCGGAGTGAGCGTCACCCAGGTCGACCGGGCCGCAGCCCTGATCAATGAAGCGACCCGGCGGCATTCCGGGCCGCTTGTCGTTGCAATCGACGGGCGCAGCGGCTCGGGCAAGTCGACCCTCGCATCGGCCCTGGCGGAACGGCTATCTGCCACTGTGATCGAGGGGGATGATTTCTACGCCGGTGGCACCGGGATCAAGGGCGACCCGGCGCCGTCCCGCGCCGAACGCTGCATCGACTGGCGGTCCCAGCGCCGTGTGCTGCAGGCCCTGCGATCCGGACGGGCGGGCCACCACCACGCCTTTGACTGGGATGCCTTCGACGGCTCTCCAAGGTCCGAGGCGACCCTGATCCAGCCCGCGCCAATCCTCATTCTGGAAGGGGTCTATTCTGCGCGGCCGGAACTCCGCGATCTTCTGGACGTGACAATCCTCGCCACTGTCCCGGACAGTGTCCGGCATGCCCGCCTGATCGCCCGCGAAGGCGAAATCGGGCCATGGGAAATCCAGTGGCACGAGGCCGAAGACTGGTACTTTGCCAAGGATGCACAGCCCGCGGCCTTCGACCTGATCCTGGACCTGAGTTAAGGCAACGGCAGCGGGTTCATCCCTGCGGCCCTGCTGGCGCTGATATAGGCCTCGCGCGCGGCGATGGCGGCGGCGCGGGCCTGGTCGGCGGGGTGGTGGTCGGCTTCCCGTTCCGCCAGCTGCACCGAGACCTGGGCCGCCATCCCCGATGGCGACTGCACCGCGTCCCGGCGCAGGGTTTCGGCTACGGGGCGGGCGCTTGCCGCAGCAGGCGCAGTGACGGTTCGGTCCGCAGCCGGTGGCTGGGACGGTTGCTGGATCGGCTGTTGCGATCGAACGGCAGTAATCAGGTCCATGGCATGACCCCCAAAGTTGACCCCCTGAAACCTGAAGATACCGCAAGAACCGTTAAGCGGCACGCAGGAAGTGCCTAAAATCCGATCCAGTCGGAAAGAACCTTTCCGGAAGGTTAACGAAATTCAGCAAGATATTGTAATGGATATAGAATCCGGAAATGTCCACGGTGGACATCAGGGCTGAAGCAGCCGGGTGAACAGCGTCTCCAGGAAGCCCCCCGCCTCGGCAAAGGGGTCGTGCCCCGGCCCCAGCACCGCGCGGACCTGGACATCGAAGTCGGCGTAATGCTGGGTCAGCGCCCAGATCGAGAAGACCAGATGCACCGGATCGACCCGCGCGATGCGGCCCTCATCCATCCAACGGGTCAGGACGGTGGCCTTCTCCTCGACCAGCCGCCGCAGGTCCCCCTCGATCGCCTCGCGCATCCGGGGCGCGCCTTGCAGGATTTCTCCCGCAAACAACCGGCTTTCCCGGGGGTAGTCGCGCGCGAGGTCCAGCTTGCGGCGGACATAGGCCAGGATTTCCTGCAGGGGCTCGCCCTTCGGGTCCATCGCCCGCAGAGGGTCAAGCCAGGTGTCCAGAAGCCCGGTCAGCAGGGCCGTGTGTACCTCTTCCTTCGAGGGGAAATAATACAACAGGTTCGGCTTCGACAGCCCCGCGCCCTCGGCGATCTGGTCCAGCGTCGCGCCCCGGAACCCGTGCAGCGAGAACACCTCCAGCGCCGCGTCCAGGATCAGCTCGCGGTTCTTTTGCTGGATGCGGGAACGGGGACGGGGCGCGCTCATGGTCCGGTCTTGCAATTGACGGACCCATTGGATAGCGCGCCCCGAACGCCGAGGTCAAATCATTCGCCGCTCCGCCAGCCCCGGCGCCGCGTGACGGCTCACCGCTTACTGGACGGCCTGCATGATGCCCCAGGGCACCAGCGTGAACATCGCGACAATGATCAGAAGTGACCGCTTGAGGCCTGCGAACATCGGTGTCTCCCTGGTTGTTGTCCGGAAGACGTAGGACTGGCCCGCCACCCCGCAAGAGCCTGCGGTGAACCGACGCAGGCGCTAGCCCGCCATCAGCGCCCGCAAGCCCCGCACGACCAGCTTGTGATCCTCGACCTGCGGCAGGCCCGAGACTGTGGCAACCGCCACCACCCCCAGGCCCGTGACCCGGATCGGCACCGCGCCCCCGGCCTCGGCATAGTCCTCGGACGGCAACCCATGCCGCGCCAGGCCCTCATCCTTGGCTGCCAGCCTGCGCCCGACCAAGAGAGAGGGCAGCTGGAACATCAGCGCCGTGTTCGACTTCCTCCGGGCCCAGCGGTCGTTCAGGGGTGCCGAGCCGGGCAGCCCCGCGTGAAACAGCGTGCGGTCGGCGGTGCGGATGTCGATGACCACCGGCAGGTCCTGGGCCAGGGCCAGGTCGACCAGGATCTGCCCCAGCCGCAGCGCTGCCAGTTCGTCGAACACGGGCAGGGTCAGCCCCGCGAACTCCGCTTCCAGCTCTGCCAGTTCCATTCCCATCCCCCTCAGATCGCCCCGATTCCGCGCAGGACCATGGTCTTGACGCTGGCCTTGGCCTCGGCCCATTCCCGGTCCGACAAGGGCTTGCCGTCGTTCAGGGTCTGGATCTGGTGGCCGAAGTCCGCATAGTGCTGCGTCGTGGCCCACAACATGTACATCAGGTGCCTCGGGTTTACCGGGGCCATCTTTCCCTCGTCGATCCAGCGCTGGATCACTGCAATCCGGCCATCCGTCCAATCGCGCAGCGTCGTCTCCAGATAGTCCTGGATCACCGGCGCGCCGTGCATCACCTCGGACGCCCAGACCTTGGAGCCATAGGGATGCGTCCGACTGATGTCCATCTTGGCGTCGATATAGGCGCCGATGCCTTCCACCGGCCCCGGGGCGTCGTCAAAGCTCGACGCCGCGTCCAGCCAGATCTCGAAAATCTGCTGCACCACGCGGCGGTAGAGGTCCTCTTTCGTGGCAAAGTAGTAATGCAGGTTCGCCTTCGGCAGCCCCGCCATGTCGGCGATCAGCTGCATCGTGGCCCCGCCGAATCCGGCTTCGGCAAAGACCTTCTCGGCCGCCTCCAGGATGGCCCGCTCATTCTCGCGCCGGATATCCGTGCGACGGCCGGGCTTCAGGCGGGAAATCTGGGCGTCGCCGCTCATGGTGCCTTTGATTTTCGTTGACCGAATGGTCAGGTTGTGGTCGCCTTCACCTTGACCATACGGTCAGGAAATGAGTCGCGGCAAGGGGCAGCATGGTCCCGCCGTTTCGGGGAGCAAGCGATGCCAGCCACCGGGGACAACCTGAGGATCGATCCTGCGCGCCTGTGGGACTCGCTGGAAGAGATGGCCAAGATCGGCCCCGGCATCGCGGGCGGCTGCAACCGGCAGACCCTGACCGACGCGGACAGCGAAGGCCGGCACCTTTTCAAGCGCTGGTGCGAGGCGGCGGGCATGTCGATGGGCGTCGACACGATGGGCAACATGTTCGCCACCCGTCCAGGGACGGACCCTTCGGCGCTGCCGGTCTACATGGGCTCGCATCTCGACACCCAGCCGACGGGGGGCAAGTATGACGGCGTCCTCGGCGTCCTTGGTGCGCTGGAGGTCGTGCGCACGCTGAACGACATGGGTGTGAAGACCAAGCACCCGATCGTTGTGACGAACTGGACCAACGAAGAGGGCGCGCGCTTTGCCCCGGCGATGCTCGCTAGCGGTGTGTTCGCGGGCATTCATACCGAGGAATACGCCAAGTCCCGCAAGGACCTCGACGGCAAGCTTTTCGGCGAGGAAATGGCCCGCATCGGCTGGGTTGGCGACGAGAAGGTCGGCGCGCGAAAGATGCACGCGATGCTAGAGCTGCATATCGAGCAGGGCCCGATCCTGGAGGCCGAGGGCAAGGACATCGGCGTCGTGACCCACGGCCAGGGCCTCTGGTGGCTGGAGATCACACTAACCGGCAAGGACGCCCACACCGGCTCGACGCCCATGAACATGCGGGTGAATGCGGGCCTCGGGATGGCGCGGATCACCGAACGCGTCCACCAGATCGCGATGAGCCACCAGCCGAACGCAGTGGGCGCGGTGGGGCAGGTAAAGGTCTTCCCGAACTCGCGCAACGTGATCCCCGGCAAGGTGGTGTTCACGGTCGACATCCGCTCGCCCGAACAGGCGAAGCTCGACGCGATGAAGGCCGAAGTCATCCGCGCCGCCCATGCGGTGGCGAAGGAACTGGGCCTTGGGTGTGAGATCGAGGACGTGGGCCACTTCGACCCCGTCACCTTCGATCCGGGCCTTGTGAAGATCGTCCGCCAGTCCGCTGAAAAGCTGGGCTATTCCCACATGGACATCGTCTCGGGCGCCGGCCACGACGCCTGCTGGATCAACCGCGTCGCCCCCACGGTGATGGTGATGTGCCCCTGCGTGGACGGGCTGTCGCACAACGAGGCGGAAAAGATTTCTCCGGAATGGGCCGCGGCCGGGACGGATGTGCTCCTCCACGCCTGCCTTGAGGTGGCGGAGGTGGTGGGGTGAGTTTCTCTGGAGGACTGAATGAAGACGTGGTCAACCTCGGACGCGGGTGGCGCAACCTGCGGAAACTGTGGCTCAAAATATCAGAAGACTTACTGGCGTGCGCCGACAAGAGACAGTGATAGCTTCAACTGTTCGGTTTGTGGGGAAGAAATGGACAGCTGGAATTCTACTCGAGTGCCGCAGTACGAGCTGATTGAGAAGGGAAGGGTGCAGGAATGACCACCATCATCAAGAACGGCACCGTCGTCACAGCCGACCTCACCTACAAGGCCGATGTGCGGGTGGAGAACGGGGTGATCACCGAGATCGGGCAGGGCCTCAAGGGCGGGACCGAACTCGATGCGACCGGCTGCTATGTCATGCCCGGCGGGATCGACCCGCATACGCATCTCGAGATGCCCTTCATGGGCACATACTCGGCGGATGACTTTGAAAGCGGCACGCGGGCGGCGCTGAGTGGCGGGACCACGATGGTCGTCGACTTCATCCTGCCGGGCCAGGGCCAGGACCTGATGGATGCGGCCAAGGTCTGGTCGAACAAGTCCACCCGCGCGACCTGCGATTATTCCTACCACATGGCCGTCACCTGGTGGGGCGAGAAGGTCTGGCAGGGCATCGAGGACTCGGCCAAGGCAGGGATCACCAGCTTCAAGCATTTCATGGCCTACAAGGGCGCGCTGATGGTGAACGACGACGAGCTCTTCAACTCCTTCCGCCGGGTGGGGGATGTGGGCGGCCTTGCCATGGTTCATGCCGAGAACGGCGATGTGGTGGCGGAACTGACGGCGAAGCTGCTGAAGGAAGGCAACACCGGCCCCGAGGGCCACGCCTACTCCCGCCCGCCGCAGGTGGAGGGCGAGGCCACAAACCGCGCGATCATGATTGCCGACATGGCCGGGGTGCCGCTGTATGTCGTCCACGTCTCTTGCGAGGACGCGCATGAGGCGATCCGCCGGGCGCGCCAGCAGGGCAAGCGGGTCTGGGGCGAGCCCTTGATCCAGCACCTGACGCTGGACGAGTCCGAATACTTCCACGCCGACTGGGACCACGCCGCCCGCCGGGTGATGTCTCCGCCCTTCCGCAACAAGCAGCATCAGGACAGCCTCTGGGCCGGTCTGATGTCGGGCAGCCTCTCGGTGGTGGCGACCGACCATTGCAGCTTCACGACCGAGCAGAAGCGCTATGGCCTCAAGGACTTCTCCAAGATCCCGAACGGGACGGGGGGCCTGGAGGACCGGATGCCGATGCTCTGGACTCACGGGGTGGGCACCGGCCGCCTGACGCCGAATGAATTTGTGGCCGTAACCTCCACCAATATCGCGAAAATCCTGAACTGCTACCCGAAGAAAGGGGCGGTGCTGGTGGGCGCGGATGCGGACCTGGTGGTCTGGGATCCGGAGAAGACCAAGACCATCACCTCGGGCAAGCAGCAGTCGAAGATCGACTACAACGTCTTCGAAGGCCACACCGTGAAGGGCCTGCCACGTTTCACCCTGACCCGCGGCCACGTGGCGATCCACGACGGCGAGGTGCGCACCAAGGAAGGCCACGGCAAGTTCGTCGCCCGCGAGGCCCGCCCCGCGGTCAACCGCGCCCTGACCCAGTGGAAGGACCTGACCGCCCCGCGCCCGGTGGAGCGGACGGGTATCCCGGCGACCGGCGTTTAAGGCACCAGATGCTCCAGCTCCGGCAACAGCACCACGCTTTCCTGCTCGTTCGGGTCGGTCCGGGCGATGACGGCCGTGCAGGGCTCGGGGCCGGGGTTGAAGGGAAGGTGGGGGGTGTCGGCGGGGATGTAGATCAGGTCGCCGGCCTCGGTCTCCATCCGGTTCTCCAGCCTGTCGCCCCAGTACATCACCGCCCGGCCCGTCAGCTGGTAGATCGCCGTTTCATGCGTCGCATGCTTGTGGGCCTTGGCCCGTCCACCCGGCGGGATCGTCAGAAGGTGCATGCAGATCGCCGTGGAACCCACTGTTTCCGCAGCGATTCCGGCATCGTAAGTGAAGCCCTGCTTCCCGGCATAGCGGTCGGCAGGGCGGATCTTGCGGCAGTCGGGCATGGTGAGTCTCCTTCCAAGGAAGGATACCACGCCTCACGGCTCCCCTTGCTCACTTTCCTCCTCGTCCCGCACGGGCGGGGCGAAAGCCACGACGGGGGCGTCGAAGTAGATCTCCTCCAGGTCCTCGGGCGCGGGGGCGAAGGCGAGGGTCGTCTGCGGGGTGGTGAAAAGCATGGCGGTCCTCCTCTCATCGGCCAAATGGGAAGGGCCGGACGGTCATCCAAGGGTCTCACGCCTGGGCAACGGGATTGTGAAGGCCGCACGGCGGAAGCGCGCCGCATGACAGAAGGGACGCAAGCGTGAAGGATAGTGTCAGCCAACCGGTGATCGAGGCCAAGGGGCTGAACCTGGTCTTCCAGACGGCGGACGGGCCGGTGCAGGCGTTGAAGGACGTGAACCTGACGATCAACCAGGGCGATTTCGTCAGCTTCATCGGGCCGTCGGGCTGCGGCAAGACCACGTTCCTGCGGGCCATCGCGGCGCTGGAGCATCCGACCTCGGGCACCCTGACGGTCAACGGGATGACCCCGGACGAGTCCCGCAGAAAGCGCGCCTATGGCTATGTCTTCCAGGCGGCGGGTCTGTATCCGTGGCGGACGATTGCCGGGAACATCAAGCTGCCGCTTGAGATCATGGGCTTTGACCGGGCCGAGCAGGACCGGCGGGTGGAGCGGGTGCTGGAGCTGGTGGAGCTCAAGGGCTTCGGCAAGAAGTTCCCCTGGCAACTGTCGGGCGGGATGCAGCAGCGCGCCAGCATCGCCCGGGCGCTGGCCTTCGACGCCGACATCCTGCTGATGGACGAACCCTTCGGTGCCCTTGATGAAATCGTCCGCGACCGGCTGAACGAGGAGACGCTGAAGCTTTGGGCGCGGACCGGCAAGACCGTGGGCTTTGTTACCCATTCGATCCCCGAGGCGGTGTATCTTTCCACCAAGATCGTCGTGATGTCCCCCCGTCCGGGTCGCATCACCGATGTCATCGACTCACCGCTGCCGAAAGAGCGGCCCCTGGACATCCGCGACAGCCGCGAGTTCATCGAAATTGCCCACCGGGTACGCGAAGGTCTGCGGGCAGGGCATCATGACGAATAGGGTCATCACACCCGGCGTGGGGCAGGGGGGCGGGCGATGACCCTGGCCACCTTCCTTTGGCTTTCGGCAGCCACGGTGGTGTTCGTCGCGGCCAACGGGGTGCTCAAGGTCTATGCGACCAAGGGCCAGCTGCCGATCCTGATCGGAGCGCTCGCGATGTTCTGCGTCGGCAACTGGATCATGGTGCAGGTGATGAAGGCCAACGGGCTGGGCCTCGCCATTGCCCTCTCGGCGATCTTCCAGCTGGTGGCGATCAGCGTCATGGCGATCTTCGTCTTTGGCGAGCGCCCCACGAGCCTGCAAATGGCTGGCATGGCGCTGGGTGTGGTTGCGGTCGCGATGATCGCCTGGCCGACGGGGGCGAAAGGATGAGCCGCGCGCTTCCCGTTCTCACCGTCCTCGCCGGGATCATCGTGATCTGGTACGCCGCCGCGGTCTGGATGAACTCCACCTGGGTCTATGACCAGGCCGACCGCGCCGGGACCACCGTTGCCTTCTCGGACATGGTCGCCCAGACGATGAACCAGGACCGACCGCTCCTCCCCCCGCCGCACCAGGTGGGGGCAGAGCTGTGGAAGGGCCTTTTCGGTCAGGCGATCACCTCGAAGCGGAGCCTCGTCTACCACGGCTTCGTCACCCTGCAGGGCACGATGATGGGCTTTGGCCTGGGGATTGTCACCGGGGTCCTGCTGGCCATGGCCATTGTCCGGTTCCGGGTGATGGACATGAGCGTGATGCCCTGGGCAATCATCAGCCAGACCGTGCCCATCGTGGCCCTGGCGCCGATGATCATCACGCTCTCCAGCCAGTTGGGCCTGGAGGGTCGCGATCTGCCGAAGGCGATCATTGCGGCCTATCTCTCGTTCTTCCCGGTCCTCGTCAGCATGGTGAAGGGCCTGCGCAGCCCCGACCAGATGCAGCTGGACCTCTTGAAGACCTATGGGGCCAGCGAAGGGGCGACCTTCCTGAAACTGCGCCTCCCGGCCTCGATGCCCTATTTCTTCGCCTCGCTGAAGGTGGCGGTGGCGGCAAGCCTGGTCGGGACGATCGTGGGTGAGCTGCCCACCGGTGCCATCGAGGGCCTCGGCGCGCGGATGCTGATCGGGTCGCAGTTCGGCGAGCCCCTGATCATGTGGGCAAGCCTCTTTGCCGCGGCAATCCTGGCGGGGCTTCTGATCGTGGCGGTGGGTATCGTCGAGCGGCTGGCAAAGGCCCGTATGGGGGCTCCGGCATGAGCGAGCTGTGGATCGCCCTGGTCGTTTGGCTCGTGCTTTGGGCACTGAATGTCTGGCTGGCGGGCAGCAGCGTCTCGCGCACCCGGGCCGGCAAAGCGCTGGTGCCGCTGATCTTCGGCGCGACGGTGCTGATCCTGTGGGAAGGCCTGGTGCGGGGCCTTGGCGTCGCCCCCGTAATCCTGCCCGCCCCCAGCGCAATCGCGGCCAAGATCGCCAGCGAACTGCCGACGCTGTGGATCGACTTCTCGCAGACCATCCTTAAGGGCGCGCTGCCGGGCTTTCTGATCGGGGCGGGCGCGGCCTTCCTGACCGCCATCGCCATCGACCGCAGCCCCTTCCTGCAGCGCGGCCTTCTGCCCATCGGCAACTTCGTCGCGGCGCTCCCCATCGTCGGCCTCGCCCCCATCCTGGTGATGTGGTTCGGCTTCGACTGGCAGTCCAAGGCCGCCGTCGTCGTGGTCATGGTCTTCTTCCCGATGCTGGTGAACATCGTGGCGGGGCTTCAGGCCAGCGAACGGATGCAGCGCGACCTGATGGCAACCTGGGGGGCGTCCTACCTGCAGACGCTGGTCAAGCTGCGCCTGCCCGCAGCGATGCCCTTCGTCTTCAACGGGCTGAAAATTGCATCGACTCTGGCACTGATCGGGGCCATCGTTGCCGAGTTTTTCGGCAGTCCGGTCTATGGCATGGGGTTCCGCATCTCGACCGAGGTGGGCCGGCTTGGCCTTGACATGGTCTGGGCCGAGATTGCGGTGGCGGCATTGGCGGGATCGGTCCTCTACGGGCTGGTTTCGCTGATCGAACGGTGGGTGACCTTCTGGCACCCTTCGCAACGGCATTAACCAAAGGCCCGCGATCGGGCCCAACATGGGAGACGGCAATGAAAAAACTGATCACGGCAGCGTTCCTTGCGGCAATGGCGACTAGCGCCAGCGCCGAGGACGTGAAGCTGCAGCTGAAGTGGGTGACCCAGGCGCAGTTCGCGGGCTACTATGTCGCGCAGGCCAAGGGGTTCTATGAGGAAGAGGGCCTGAACGTCACCATCCTGCCCGGCGGCCCGGACATCGCTCCGACGCAAGTTATCGCGGGCGGCGGCGCAGACGTCGTCATCGACTGGATGCCCTCGGCCCTCGCCGCGCGCGAAAAGGGCCTGCCGCTGGTGAACATCGCCCAGCCCTTCGCGTCCTCGGGCATGATGCTGACCTGCCTGGCCGAGACCGGGATCAAGGAGCCGAAGGATTTCGCCGACAAGACCCTGGGCGTCTGGTTCTTCGGCAACGAATACCCGTTCCTGTCCTGGATGTCGCAACTGGGGCTGGCGACCGATGGCTCGGCTGGTGGCGTGACGGTGCTGAAGCAGGGCTTCAACGTCGATCCTCTGCTGCAGAAGCAGGCGGCCTGCATCTCGACCATGACCTACAACGAATACTGGCAGGTGATCGACGCCGGGATCAAGCCCGAGGAGCTGGTGACCTTCAAGTACCAGGACATGGGCGTGGCGACGCTGGAAGACGGCCTCTATGTGCTTGAGGACCGCCTGGCCGACCCGGCCTTCCAGGAGACGATGGTCAAGTTCGTCCGCGCCTCGATGAAGGGCTGGAAGTACGCCGAGGCGAACCCGGATGAAGCCGCGATGATCGTGCTGGAGAATGACCAGACCGGCGCGCAGACCGAAGTTCACCAGAAGCGCATGATGGGCGAAGTGGCCAAGCTGACCGCGGGCTCGAACGGCGCGCTGGACGTGGCGGCGGCCGAAAAGACCGTGGCGACCCTGCTGGCGGGCGGCTCCGACCCGGTGATCACCAAGGCACCGGAAGGGGCCTGGACCAGCATGATCACCGACAAGGCGCTGGCGAACTAAGCCACCCACAGACCGCATTCGGGGTGCCGCCTGACCTGGGCGGCACCCTTTTGCATTTTTGCAACATTCCAGGGTTGTGCGATTCGGCCCGCACGGATGCTTTTTTAATTGGAATCCCAACATGGTAGTCGTTGAGAGAGGCAGTTTCATAAGGAGTGAAAAGTGAAAAAAGCTCTCTTGACGGTTGCGCTGGTCATGGCCGCTTCGGCTTCGTCGGCGCAGGACTGGACCGGGCCCTACGGCGGTCTCACCTTTGGGCGCGGCGCCGGTGACTTCGCGGTGACGGGCAGCACGGCCAGTGGCACCTATGACAGCGGCAGCATCGGTGGTCTGTTTGTCGGCTTCAATCTAGAGCGCAACGGCATGGTCTATGGTGCGGAACTGGCCTACCAGAATGCGGACCTTCCGAACCAGGGCTTCCCGGGGCAGGGCGTGGATCGCCTGATCGATGTGAAATCGCGGGTCGGTTTTGCGGCCGGGCCGTCCCTAGTCTATGGCGTCCTCGGCTACAGCAGCAACCGCGTCTTCGTTCCCGGCGCGACCTCGGAAGGCAGCGGGATTTCCTTCGGTATCGGCTACGACTACCAGATCAATGACATGTTCATCCTGGGCGGCGAATTCATGAGCCGGCAGATGGAGAACGACGCGACCTCATCGATCATCGGTGTGGAGCCGGACATCGGCAGCTTCGCCCTGCGTGCCGGCATCAAGTTCTGATCCCGAAGCCTGCAAGTCGTGAACAGTCGGGCCGCGCCAGAGGTGCGGCCCGTCGCTTTTGTAAAGCTTCACAGCCCTTGTAAATCTGTGGCATCAAGGGCCATGCCGCTGTCTGCCCTTACCGGAACCAAACTGCGTGACCTGCGATTGGCCCAGGGCCTCCGGCAGGCCGACGCCGCTGCCCGAGCGGGGATCTCGGCCAGCTACCTGAACCTGATCGAGCACAACCGGCGCAACGTCACGCCTGAGGTGCTGGAACGCCTCGCCGATGCCCTGTCGATCGACCGGGCGGCCCTGGCCGACGGAGGCAATGCCGCGCTGATCGAGGACCTGCGCGCCGTGGCGGCCCGTGGGGCAGCGCAGGCGGAACTGGCCCGCCATGACCCCGCCCGGGTGGAGGTGGAGCGGGTCGAGGATTTCGTCGACCGCTTTCCCGGCTGGGCGGGGCTTCTGGTGGCGATGGAGACACGCACCCAGGCGCTGGAGCGGGCAGTCGAGGCGCTGAACGACCGGATGACGCACGACCCGCACCTGTCGGCCTCGCTGCACGAACTGCTATCCTCCCTTTCGGCGGTCCGCGCCACCGCGGCGATCCTGGCCGAAACCCCGGACCTTGAGCCGGAATGGGCCACGCGCTTCCACCACAACCTGCACCAGGACAGCGAACGGCTTGCCGCCGGGGCCGAGGCGCTGGTCGGCTTCCTTGATGCGGGGCAGGGGATCGAGGAACAGGGCATCGCCGCGCCGCAGGAAGAGGTCGAGGACTGGCTGCGCGCCCGGGGCTGGGCGATCCCGGATGCCGACCTTGCGACCGGCCTCGCGCCCGAAATCGCGCAGCTTGCTTCGGCCGTGGCCCGCAGCCTTGCGGCGGACTACGTCGCCCGGGCGTGGTCGGACGCGCAAGTGATGCCCGAGGCGCGCTTTGCCGAGGCATTGGCCGCGCGGGGGCCGGACCCGATGGCGCTCGCCGAAGACTTCGGCACCTCGCCCTTGGCCGTGATGCGGCGGCTCGCCACCATCCCTGACCTGCAGGCGGGCCTCGTCAGCTGCGACGCCTCGGGCACGCTGACCTTCCGCAAGCCCGCGACCGGCTTTCAGCTGCCGCGCTTTGGGGCCGCCTGTCCGCTCTGGCCGCTCTACACCGCGCTTGGGCGTCCGATGCAGCCGTTCGAGATGCGCGTGCAGGTGGCCGGGCAAAGCGACCGGCGCCACCGGGTGATCGCCTGGGCCGAGACGCGCCACCCCCAGGGCCTGCGCGGACCGGAACTGCGCGAAGCCGCGATGCTGATCCTGCCCGACGAGGGCACGGGTCCGGTCCTGCGCATCGGCTCCAGCTGCCGGGTCTGCGCGCGTGGCGACTGCCCGGCCCGGCGCGAGCCGTCGATCCTGGCGGCCGAAGGGCTGGTCTGACGGCCCGCTTTGGGCCCCGCAACCTTTGACATGCGGCGTGGTTTCTGCCGATAGTAAGGGCAGGGCGGCGCCAGACCGCACGGGGGGAACCATTGGCCGCACATGTCCTTCTGATCGAGGACGAGCCGAACATCGCCGAGGCGATCCGTTTCCTTCTGTCGCGCGACGGGTTGCGTGTCAGCCACGCGGCAGAAGGGGCGGGCGCGCTGGTCATGATGCGGCAGGACCCGCCGGATCTGGTGATCCTTGACCACATGCTGCCGGGCATGTCGGGGCTTGAGGTGCTGACCGCGCTCCGCGCCGATCCCGGCTGCCGCGACCTGCCGGTGATGATGCTGACCGCCCGCGGCCGCGACCGAGAAATGGCGGAACGCGCCGGGGCCGACCGCTTCATGACCAAGCCCTTCTCGAACGCCGACATCCTGGCCGAGGTCCGCGCCATGCTGGCCCAGCACGGACGGGCACGGTGATGCGACGCCCCCGGCGCCCGCTGTTCCTGGCCCGGGCCCCCTACCGCCGCCGCCGCCTGCGCGATGCGGCGCGGTTGCTGCCGATCCTCGGGCTCTTCCTCCTGCTCTTGCCGCTTCTCTGGGCGCCCGAGGCCGGCGTCTCCCTCACGGCCAACGACGTGATCTACTTCTTCCTGATCTGGCTGGGCCTGATCCTGCTGGCCGCAGCCTTTGCCCCGGGCCTCAGCAGGGGCGATAGCGGGACCGAGGACGACGACTGACATGCCGTTCAACCTGCTTGTCCTGGCCTGCCTCCTCTACGTGGTCTTCCTCTTTGCCGTGGCCTTCATCGTCGAACACCCCGCCGCGCGGGGTCGGCTTGGGTTCCTGCGTTCGCCGCTGGTCTACACGCTGTCCTTGTCGATCTACTGCACGGCCTGGACCTTCTACGGAGCCGTGGGTTACGCCGCGCGCTCGGGGCTTGAATTCCTGACGATCTACTTCGGGCCGACGCTGGTGTTCATCGGCTGGTGGTGGCTTCTGCGCAAGCTGGTCAGGATCGGGCGCAAGCACCATGTGACCTCGATCGCCGACCTGATCTCGTCGCGCTACGGCAAGTCGAACTCGCTTGGCGTGATCGTTACGCTCATCATGGTCATCGCAGCCACGCCCTACATCGCGCTGCAGCTCCAATCTGTCGTCCTGGCCTTCGGGGTCTTTGCCTCCGCCGCGCCCGACGGCTCGCGCCCGCTCGACCCCGCGCAGATCGCGGTCTGGGTCGCCGTGGGCCTTGCGGCCTTCACCATCCTCTTCGGCACTCGCAACCTTGACGCCCGCGAACAGCACCACGGCATCGTCACCGCCATCGCGGTCGAGGCGGTGGTCAAGCTGGTGGCGCTCTTGGCCGTGGGCAGCTTCGTCGTCTGGGGCATCGCCGGCGGCGTGGGCGAGGTGATTGCCCGGATCGACGCCGCCGACCTGTCCGCCTGGCAGGTGCAGCCCGGGCGCTGGACCGGCCTCATCTTCCTCTCCGCCGCTGCCGTCATCTGCCTGCCGCGCATGTTCCAGGTCATGGTGGTGGAAAACGAGGACGAGGGCCACCTCTCCCGCGCCAGCTGGGCCTTTCCCCTCTACCTCCTGGCGATGAGCCTCTTCATCGTCCCCATCGCCGTCGTGGGCCTTCAGCATCTGCCCGCAGGCTCGAACCCCGACATGTTCGTGCTGACGCTCCCCCTGGCCGAGGGGCAGGGCGCGCTGGCGATGCTGGTCTTCCTTGGCGGGTTCTCTTCGGCGACCTCGATGGTGATCGTTGAATCGATTGCGCTGGCCACGATGATCTCGAACCACGTGATGATCCCGCTCTGGCTGCGCCTGCGCTCGTCCGCCGCGGCGGATGCCGACCTGCGCCAGGTCGTCCTGATGGCGCGCAGGCTGGCCATCGCCGCCGTCCTGGCGCTGGGATACGGCTACTACCACGTCTCTGGCGGCTCGGCGGCATTGGCGGCGATCGGGCTGATCGCTTTCGTGGGCGTGGCCCAGGTCCTGCCCGCGATGATCGGCGGCATCTTCTGGCGCGGCGCAACCCGGGTGGGCGCCCTGATGGGGCTGCTGACCGGCCTGGTGGTCTGGGCTTACACCTCGTTCCTGCCCTCTTTCGGCCCCGGCGCGGCGCTGTCGGTCGAGGTCTTCAGCCAGGGTGCCTTCGGTCTGTCCTGGCTGCGTCCGCACGCGCTCTTCGGCACCCAGGCGATGGACCCCCTGACCCATGCGCTGTTCTGGTCGCTGGCCTTGAACTGCCTTGCCTTCTGCCTCGGCTCGCTCCTGACCTTCCCCGGGCCGGTCGAACGCCTGCAGGGGGCTGCCTTCGTCAACGTCTTCGAAGGTGCGGTCGGTCCGCAGCGCTGGTCGCGCGGCCAGGCCGACCCGGAAGAGCTGCTGGCCATGGCGCAGCGCATCCTGGGCGAAGAGGCAGCGCAGGCCCTGTTCCAGGCCTCGGCCCGCGCGCAGGGGAAAGAGGGCTTCCTGCCCGACCCGACCCCTGACTTCCTCGACAGTCTCGAGGCCCGGCTGTCCGGAACCGTGGGCGCGGCGACCGCCAACGCGATGATCAGCCAGCTGGTCGGCCGCGCGACCGTGACGGTCGAAGACCTGATGGCCGTCGCTTCGGAATCGGCGCAGCTTCTGGAATATTCCGCCCGGCTTGAAGCGCGCGAGGCCGAGCTGACCCGCACCGCCGGTGCCCTGCGCGAGGCGAACGAAAAGCTGACCCAGCTCTCGCTGCAGAAGGATGCCTTCCTCAGCCAGATCAGCCACGAATTGCGCACGCCGATGACGTCGATCCGCGCGTTCTCGGAAATCCTCACCGAAGGCGGTCTGCCGGAAGAAACCGTGGTGCGCTACGGCAAGATCATCCATGACGAGGCCAAGCGCCTGACACGGCTACTTGACGACCTTCTGGACCTGTCCGTCCTGGAAAACGGTGCGGTGCAGCTGACGGTGGGCCTCGCAAGCCTGCAGGGGATGATCGACACCGCGCTGACGGCAGCGCGCGCCACGCGGCCCGACCGCGAATTCCTGGTGATCCGCGACCTGCCGACCGAGGCGATCTACCTGCGCACCGACGCCGACCGGCTGACCCAGGTCTTCATCAACCTGATCTCGAACGCGCGGAAGTATTGCGATGCGGCCCGGCCGGAACTGCGGATCGCCGTCCGCCAGCGCGCCGGGCGGGTGACCATCGACTTCATCGACAACGGCAAGGGCATCCCCAAGGATGCCCAGACCCTGATCTTCGAGAAATTCGCCCGCCTCAGCGATGCCAACCGGGCCGGGGGCGCGGGGCTGGGCCTCGCGATCTGCCGCGAGATCATGGCCAACCTCGGCGGCTCGGTCGCCTATCTGCCGGGGCAGGGCGGGGCGGCCTTCCGCGTGACGGTGCCCTTACGGCTGGAAACGCTCGCCGCTTAACCATTTCTCAAGGTTAAGCAGTCTAGTTTTCCCAGACGAGGGACCGGCCACCATGACCGACGTGATCCGCCGCAAGATCGACCGTGCCCGCCCAGCCCAGGCGGAAGGTGCCCCCGGTGCCGACCGGGGCTGGCGGCTGGCGCTTGCCCGCGCGACACGCGATGCCATGGGGCTGGACCTCGACTTCCGCCGATTGTCGATTTCGCGGCTCAGCCTGGCCGAAATCCTGGAAATCGCCCCCGAACGCGCGCTGATCGGTCTCCTCGACGGCCCGGCTGAAGGGCTGGGCGTCATCATGCTGGCACCCCAGGTCACCTCGGCCTTGATCGAGATGCAGACGGTCGGCCGCCTGTCGGCCCAGCCCCCCGCCCCCCGCCGCCCCAGCCGGATCGACGCCGCCATGGTGGCCGGCGTGATCGACCGCGCGCTGATGGGCCTGGATGAAGCGCTGGCGGAAGAGGCCGACTTCGCCTGGGCCGGCGGCTTCCGCTATGCCTCCTACCTGGAAGAGGTGCGGCCCCTTGCCCTGCTGCTTGAGGAAGAGGTGTATCGCGTCTTGACCGCCGAAGTCGCGCTTGGCGGCGGCGGGGAAGGCACCCCCGACGGGCGTGAGGGCACGGTGATCCTGATCCTGCCCGCCGAAGGCCGTGGCGTCTGTCCCGTCCCGACTGCGAAGACCGAAGATACCGTCGCCCCGCATTTCACTTCGGCCCTGCAAGCGCAGGTGATGCAGGCCGACTGCAAGCTCGACGCCGTTGTCGGGCGGCTAAGGCTGCCTCTCCGGCAGATCATGGCGCTCGAGGTGGGGCAGAGCCTGACCCTGCCCACCGCCGCTCTGGATGCAATCTCGCTGGAAACGCTGGACGGTCGGCAGGTCGCCCAGGCCCGGCTTGGCCAGCATCGCGGCATGCGCGCGCTGAAGCTGTCCGCCGCACAGGCCGAAGCGCGGCCGCCAATGGACATGTCGCCACCGATGGGGCTGGTGCAGCCGATGGCGATGTCAATTCCGATGTCTGACGACCCGCTGCCGATGGACCTGTCCGAAGACCCGCCCCCCGAACTGCGTGAGGCGGGCTAGGCCTCAGCGCCCGGCCAGCGCCTCGATCTGCGGGCGCAGATGGTCCAGCTGGTAGCCGAACCGCGCGGGCAGGCCCACCAGCTCGTCCACCGGGCGCTTCCCGGCATTGGCCAGCGCCCAGACGATCGACGACCGGTTGCCGCTGGCGCAATAGGCGAAGACCGGCCCGGATGAGGCCGCAATCGCCGCCCCCTGCGCCGTCACGTTGTCCATCGTCAGCGCCCCGCCGATCACCGGGTTCGCCACGAAAACAAGTCCCAAAGCCTCGGCCGCCCGCCGCATCTCGGCGGTGTGCAGGTGCGGCGGAATCTCTCCGTCCGGCCGGTTGTCGATGACCGTGACATAGCCTGCAGCCTTGATCGCGGGCAGATCGCCCGGTTCGATCTGGGGCGAAACCGCATAGTCGGGGGTGATCGCGCGGATATCCATCTTGGGCTTCCTTCAGCTGGCGGACTGCCGGGTGACCATAGCTAGCCCCGCCGAAAAGGAAAAGCGCCGTTGACCTGCGTCAAGGCAGGTCCCGCCCATCCCGTCTAGACTTTGCCCATCAGCACGGAGGATGCGATGCAAGCCCAAGCCAAGACACCGATTCCGGTCCGGAAGGCCGCCCTTGAACGTCGGTTGACCGAACTCGGCGCGCGGCTGGACGCGATCGAGGAAGAACTCGACTCGCACCAGAACCCGGATTGGGAGGAACTGGCGACCGAACGCGAAGGCGACGAAGTGTTGGAAGCCACTGGCCAGGCCGGTCTGGCCGAGATCCGCAGCATCCGTGCCGCGCTCCGCCGCATCGCCGAAGGCACCTACGGCGACTGCGCCCGCTGCGGCGAGCCCATCGGCGAGGCCCGCCTCGACGTGCTGCCCGCAACCCCCCTGTGCAGGAGATGCGCCCAATGACCGCCCGCAAACCCGCCGATCTGATCCGCGACGAGGCCGACCTTCTGGTCGCCGGGATCGAGTTGCAGCACCAGGGCCTTGACCTCCTCCTCGCGGAAATGCGCGCCCTTGCCGCCCTGATGCCGGGCGAGGATTCGGGCCTGCCGACCGATGCCGAGGTCGAGGCGGGCTTCGACAACATGCCGGTCTAGGGCGCAGTCGCGTCCATGGTCTTGTGTTTTCGCGCCCTTTGTTTCTAACCTTGCGGTTGTATGGCGCGGGGAAGCGGAATGTCGGCGCATGGGCTGAAGACAGAGCTGCATGACGGCATCCGGGTGCTGACCCTGGCCAATCCGCCTGCCAATGCGCTGACCCCTGCGGTGCGCCGGGCGCTCATGTCTGAAATCTCCGCTGCCCCCGGCACCTGCCAGGCCATCGTTCTGCAGGCCGAGGGCCCGGCCTTTTCCAGCGACCTGCCGCTTGACCCCGACCCGGCGCCGCCGACCTTGGCCGCCCTTTGCCAGGCCGTTGCCGATTGCCCGGTCCCGATGGTGGCGGTCCTGCAGGGCCTGGTCACCGGGCCGGGGGCCGAACTTGCCCTGGCCGCCCGGGCGCGGCTCGCCGATCCCTCCTGCCGTATCGCCTTTGCTGGCATCTCACTTGGCCTCTGCCCCGCGGGCGGTGCCAGCTTTCGCCTTCCCTGGCTCGTCGGCGCCAAGCAGGCGCTGCGCCTGTTCCTGACCGGACAACCGGTCCCGGCGACCGAGGCGCTCTCCCTTGGGTTGATCGACGGGATTGCCGAAACCGGCCCATTTGCCTCGGCCTTGCGCCTCGCGGCCGCGCTGGCGGTGGGGGACATCGTCCAGCGGACGCCCCCGGATGCCGCCGCCTGGACCGCAGCTGTCGCCGCCGCTCGCCGCGACCAGGGCAAGCGCCTGCCCGCCGCCCAGCGGATCATCGACTGCGTCGAGGCGGCCCTGCTTCTGCCCACCGAAAACGCCCAGGGCTACGAATCCACCGCGCTGGCCGACCTGGAGGCCACGCCGGAAGCCGCAGGCCTGCGCGCCGCCGCCCGGGCCGAGCGCAAGGCGCTCTCCGCGCCTCCGGTCCTTTCCAAGCTGCAGCCCCTGTCGGTCGATCGGATCGGCCTGTCCGGTTCGGCACCCGACCTTGCGCGGTTGGCCGTGACTGCGCTGTCGCGCGACCTGCCGGTGACCTGGGTCTTCGGCAGCGAGGCCGAAAGGCGGGTCGGACTTGCCGCGCTCGATGCCGGGATCGATGAGGGTCAGCGCGCAGGCAGGCTCTCTGCCGCCCGGGCGCGCGACATGACGGCCCGCCTGTTGGCCACCGGTGGGCCGGGCGACCTGGCCAGCCTGCCCATGGTGGTGCGGGACCAGATGCACAAGGCTGCTGCACCGCCCGACACCAGCCCCGGTGCCGCCCGCCTGGTCCTGGGCGGGGCCGTGGGCGAGATCGGGCTGTCGCTCGCCCCCGCGGGCCGGGCCTGCGAACTGACGCTGCCCGGCGATGCCCATCCGCTCGCACGCGCCACCGCCCTGTCCGGCCTGCGCCGGATCGGTCTTGCGCCGGTGATCGTCGGTGCGCGGCCTGTGGTCGGCGCCCGCATGGCCGATGCCGGGCGCACGGCGCTGGCCTGGATGATCTCGCGCGGGGTGCCCCGGCGGTTGATCACCACCGCGCTGGACGGCTTCGGCGTGCAGTTCACCGACACGATATCCGCCGAATCCCCGGCCATCCTGCGCGCGATGCCGGTGGCCGAGGTGCTGAACCGCTGGCTCGCTGCGCTTGCCAACGAAGGCGCGCGGCTGCTGGGCGAAGGTCTGGTCCGGCGCCCGTCAGACATCGATTACCTGATGGTGGCCGCCCAGGCCTTTCCCCGCTGGCGCGGCGGGCCGATGCACCAGGCCGACCTGCGCGGGCTGATGGCACTGCGCGCCGACCTGCGTGTCTGGGGTGCCGAGGCCGCGTTGTGGAGCCCGGCTCCCCTGATCGACCGGCTGATCCGCGACGGGCAGGGGTTCGCGGCGCTCGACCGTTAGGGCTCAGCCCAGGATGACGCCCGCGACGACGGCCGCAAGCCCGATCGCCGACAGGCCCACGGCGCCCAGGTTGATCGCCACGACCTTCTGCAGCTCGGCACGCATCGCCGTATCGTCCAGCCCCTGCCGCTTGGCCCGGTTGGCGCGCAGGATGCAGTAGCCAAGGCCCACAAGCCCCGCCACCGTCAGCGCCGCCCCCGCCCAGATCAGTCCCTGCATGTCCCACCTCATCGCCGTGCGGCCCGCTGCTAGACGGTTCCGCCCGGTCGCGCAAGCAAAGCTTGGCCCGCCCGAACACCCGCCATTCCGTCGATCCTGCCTTGAACCCCCGGCCCCGGTCAGGCTAGGAACGCCCGATCCATCCCGACCGAAGAGGACTGCCATGGCCGATGCGACCGATCCCTATGCCGTCACCGCCGACGAGCTGCGCCAGTTCATCGAACGCTATGAGCAGCTGGAATCCGAGAAAAAGGATGTCACCGAACAGCAAAAAGAGCTGATGGCCGAAGCCAAGGGTCGCGGATACGACACCAAGGTGATGCGCAAGGTGATCGCGCTGCGCAAGCGCAAGCCCGACGAGATCGCCGAGGAAGAGGCGGTGCTGGAGCTGTACAAGACCGCCCTCGGGATGAGCTGATCAGGGCTCGATCACCCTGACCCCGGGCATGTTGGCGATCCGGTCGATGTCGTCCAGATAGCCCCGGGTCAGCTCGTCGACGACTTCCTCGGTCCAGCCGGGCAGGGCGATCTCTTCGTCCAGCCGCTCGGGACGGCCGAACTTTTCCAGGAACGCCGTCACGATGCGCCGCCGGTGCGCCACCGACTGCGGCGGATGCTCGCGGCAATAGACGTGATAGCGCGCCAACCCTGCCTCGGTCAGCAGCATCCCCAGAAGCTCGTCCGTGTCGGTCAGGACCGTGTCCGAGGCGTGGCCTGAGACGACAGCCAGCACTTCCGGCAAGATCAAGGGCGTATCCTCGTCACACCAGACCGTCAGCGGCACGCCGGGGTTGATCTCCAGGATATGCTCCACTGCATCGGACCAGTGCAGGCCAAAGGGATCGATCCCCTCAAGCGGGTCCTCAAGGCCCTTCTGCAGCGTGCGTTTGCGCAGGTCCGGCAGAAAGGTCGCGGGGTTGCGGATGGCCAGGCAGAACTCGGCCTCGATGTCGGGGAAGATCTGGGTATAGGCCCGCAGCCGTTCGCCGGCCTTGGCGTACAGCCCGTTGCGGACGGCATAGGCCGGATAGCCCAGGAAACCGGTCCAGGACAGGATCAGCCGGTCGGCCGAGGCCTCGTCCATGATTTGGTCCAGGATCAGTGCCTCGGTCTCTTCCGACGCCGCCGCCCCGCGCAGCTGGCTGACGGTGTCCTTCAGAAGGTTGCGATAGCGGGTGGGTGCGGGCACCACGATGCCCTGTTCGGCCAGGACGGACCGGTTCTTGAGTAGGCAGCGGACCAGCCGGTCGTCGTCGGTGCAATGGGCACCCAGGTGATAGACAATGCGCATCGGGCCTGACTTTGCGGCGCGGGCACCCCTCGCCCGACGGCGCGACTATACGGGCTTTTCTGGACAGTTAAACCGCTTTCCTGTAACCGCATCACAGGATGTCCGACCGTTTCTCTCGACTAGGCTACCGCCGGGTCCGGCTGGTGCCCGATCTCTGGACCATCGGCGCGGCGGTGATCGCTGCCGTGGTCCTGGCGCCGATCCTGTCGATCGCCTGGCTGGCCCTGACGCCGACCGAAAACATCTGGCCGCACCTCATGTCGACGGTTCTGCCGCGCTATCTGGGAACGACGCTGGCGCTGATGGCCGGGGTTGCGATCCTTACCGCAGCGATGGGCACCGGCTCGGCCTGGCTGATCAGCCAGTACCGCTTTCCCGGCCGCGACTGGCTCGCGCATGCCCTGCTGTTTCCCCTGGCGATCCCGGCGTTCGTCGGGGCCTATGCTCTGGTCGACGTGCTGGACTACGCGGGTCCCGTGCAGTCCGGCCTTCGCGCCACCTTCGGCTGGACCTCGGCCCGCGACTACTGGTTCCCGGAAATCCGCTCCTTGCCGGCCGCGATCCTGGTCCTGTCCTTCGCGCTGTATCCTTACGTCTACCTCCTCGCCCGCGCCGCCTACCGCGAACAGTCCGGTCGCGCCTACGAGGTCGCCCGCGCGCTTGGCTGCGGCCCCTGGGGCCTCTTCCTGCGCATCGGTTGGCCCTTGGCCCGTCCCGCCATTGCCGCCGGGGTCGCGCTCGCACTGATGGAAACCGTCGCCGATTACGGCACCGTCCTGCATTTCGGCGTGCAGACGCTGACGACGGGCGTTTTCTCCACCTGGCTCAACGGCGGCAATGCCGGGGGGGCCGCGCAGATCGCCGGGGTGATCCTGGTCCTGATCCTCATGCTCGTCGGGCTGGAACGTGCCGGGAGGGGAGGGGCCCGCTTCCACCGCCTGGGCCGCGCCGCGCAGCCGGTCGAGCCGCAGCACATCGCGGGCCGCAAGCGCTGGTACGCCACGCTTCTGTGCCTCGTGCCGGTGACCGGCGGCTTCATCCTGCCCCTGACAGTGATGCTGGTCCACGCCGCTGCCGCACCCCAGGGCTGGCTCGCCCCGGGTCTTCTGGAGGCCTTCACAAACACCCTGGTCGTCGGCGGCCTTGCGGCCCTGGTGACCGTCGCCGCTGCGATCTTCCTGGTCTATGCGCTGCGCATGAAGGGCTCGAAAGCCGCGCGGACCCTGCTGCCGCTGACCCTGATCGGCTATGCCGCACCGGGGGCCGTCCTGGCCCTCGGCCTTCTCCTGCCCCTTGCCGCGCTTGACCATTACCTCGCTGACGGGGTCCTGGCGCTGACCGGTTGGGACCCCGGGCTGATGATCACCGGCACTGCGGTTGCCCTGGGCCTCGCCTACATGGTCCGCTTCTTCGGCATCGCGCAAGGCGCCGTCGATGCCGCCTTCGGCCGCGTCTCGCCGAACCTGCCGATGGCCGCCCGCTCGCTTGGCCGCTCTGCCTCGGGGACGCTCACCTCGGTCTACCTGCCCCTGATCCGCGGCTCGGTCCTGACCGCGCTGATCGTCGTCTTCGTCGATTGCGTCAAGGAACTGCCCGCAACGCTCCTCCTCAGGCCCTTCGACTACAACACACTCTCGACCCGCGTCTTCGAGCTTGCCAGCCTGGAACGTCTGTCCGAAGCCGCCCCCGCCGCGCTTCTGGTCATGGCCGTGGGCCTTGTCGCCGTCGCGATCCTGGCGCGCGACCAACAGGACTGAACCCTTGCAAGGCGGGGTCCGCGCCTGTATCTGATGCCCGTGGCCTCTATAGCTCAGCTGGTAGAGCACCTGATTTGTAATCAGGGGGTCGGGGGTTCGAGCCCCTCTGGGGGCACCACAGCAACTTGCGAAACGCCAGGAAATCAAGGAAAACAGGACGTTATCCGCCTTCGGGGTCCACAAATGGGTCCACAGAAGGTACACAATATGGGCGTGTCGTTGACGTTGAAGCACATCAAGGAACTGGGTCCGGGGCGGTTCGAGTATCGGCGGCGTGTACCTGAGGCTGCCAAGGGCACCATGGGTAAGGGCGAGTTTAAGCGCGTCTTCTCCGCCACAGCTCCCGCAGCCTTGGCCCGTGAACATGCCCGTATCGAGGCGGAGTTTGACAGGGCCTTGGCGCTGGCAAAGAGGGGCCGGGATGCCACCTCCACGGCCACCCCCCGGGAGATCTGGGAGGCAGCCCTCAGGGAAGCCCAGAGGCTCACTGCGGGGGTCATCGGGCTGGATGAGGATGAGGCAAGGGAGGTCATCGCAGAGACCCTTGAGGCCAGCGGGAAGGCCCCTCCGAAGGTCATCGCGGCTCTGACTGACCCGGACAACCTTCACCCCGACAATCCCCTTCCCGGTCACACCCTCGAGGATGCCCGGAAGCTGTACATCAAGGAGAAGCTTGGAGGGGGCCAGGGCGATGAACACCGGGAGGCCTTGGCGCGTGTCGAGAGGGTCATGCAAAGGGTGACCGAGGCGCTTGGGGATGATGCCCGGACACGGCCCTTGGACAAGCTGAAACGAGAGGACGCCCGGAAGGTTCGGGACCACATGCTGCGGTCGCCGAGGAAGGGTGGCGGGGTCTTGTCCCCGGCCTCGGTCAAGCGGGAACTCAAGACCCTCTCCGCCGTGATCAACTTCGGCCTGAAAGAGTTTGACCTCGGTGGTGTGGTGAACCCTTTCGACAACCTCCCGGTGCAGGGTTCCGGTGGGTCGGCTTCCATGCCTGATGCTGACAAGCGGGACCCCCTCCCGGCCCCAGTGGTCGCAGGGGTAACGTCACGACTGACAGGCGACCTAGGTCTGATTTGGCGCATTCTGGCCGGGACCGGATGTCGGGTTGGTGAAGTGACGGGACTTCGGCGGGAGGATGTCTTTCTGTCCGGCCCCATCCCCTACATTAGGGTCACTTGGCATGAGGGTCGTCGCCTCAAGACGAAGGCATCGATCCGTTCCGTCCCCTTGATTGGAGACGCGCTGACAGCGGCCACAGAGGCCCTTTCAGTTACCCCTGAAGCCTCCGCCCTGTTTCCCCGGTATCTTCGCCCAAGGGGCCCTGACGCGGCCTCTGCGGCTCTCATGAAGCATGTCCGCAAGGTCACCTCCAATCCCAAGCATGTTGTCCACTCCCTTCGTCACGGCATAAAGGATGCTCTCCGATTGGCCGGGGTGGGGAAGACAGTCGAAGACCTCGTCCTCGGCCACGCCTCGCCCTCCATAGGGGAAACCTACGGGGGCGAGGGGGTGCGCCTTCAGGTGGCTCATAGGGCCTTGGTCAAGGCTCTGGGCGGCGGGGCGGTGGAAGTCGGGTCTTCCGTCTGACAGGTGCCCGGGCAGGTCTCCCCACCGGGTGCCCTTGGCGATAGGCTTAGCGGCCCATGACGATCTTCTCCGCCTTGCGCGAGGCAGCATAGGCCAGCCGGTCGGCCCGCTCGTTGTGTTCGGCCCCGTTGTGGCCTCTGACCCAAGCCCACGTCACGGTGCGCCCTTCGGCTGCCCGTTCAAGGCGTTCCCAGAGGTCGCGGTTCAGCACCGGCTTGCCGTCGCCCTTCTTCCAGTCCTTTGCCTTCCATCCCGCAAGCCAGGTATTCATGGCGTTCGGGATGAGGTTGGCATCGCAGCGCAAGGTGATCGGTTCGGTAGTAGCACGGCCAAGGCTTTCGAGGGCCACACAAACGCCGGTCATCTCCATGCGGATGTTGGTCGTGTCCGATGCATGGCCGGACTTCTCCAAGCGCTTGATGATGTTGCCGCTGGCGTCATTGCGAAGGATGACAGCGCCCCAGCCGCCGGGGCCGGGGTTCCCGATGCAAGAGCCATCGGTGTAAATCTCGATGCGGGTCTGGCCCTCGAAGGGCTGGGCACTGCAGGCGGTCGGGGTGGTCGGTTCGGCAATCGCCGAGGTCGTCGGATTTGTCATGATGGTTCTTTCTGGTGAGGATGGACGATGCCCTTCAGGCCCCGTCAGCGGGCGCTGGAGGTGGTGCATCGGTTGGGTGGGGATGAGGAGGTGCGCCTCCGGTCACGGCCACCGGAAGCGCGTAGGGTGTCCAAAATGGACATGTCAGGGTGAACAGGTGAGGGCGTCAGAAGTCCTCGCCGGGGTTGCCAGGATGCGGTGCTAGGGGCCTAGCCTCGGCACTGTCGGAGAACTCGTCCTCGTCAACGAGGTAACCGCCAGACGCCATCGCCTTGAAGCGAGGCTGTCCGAGATGCCAGCGCATGGCGGTCCCGAGTTCCTCCATCGTCGGCCCCCGCCCGAACTCGAGCCTGAACCGGGTTTCGGTGCCGTTCATGCCCTCGCGAAGGCGATCAAGGCGGGCCTTCCGGGCACCGTCGGGGTCATCCTCAGGGGGCCGCTCCGAGGTCTTGCCCGTGCGGTCCGCCCACCAATTTCCCGTAGGCACCTTCCCGGCTGCGGTCATCTCCGCCAGCCGCTTCCTCATGTTGGCAACGGTGCTGGTGCGGACGTTCGCATAGTCTGCGATTTTGCGCTTGGACCCGGCTGCCTCGATCACAAGCCCCCAGGCATACTGGGTGCACTCCGAGGTCGTCCAAGGAAACCGAGCCTTGGAGTTGTCCCTCGCGGCCTCCAGACGGGCAGCCTTCCGGTCACCCTGAAAGAGCCACACGGGAATGTCCTCGCGGCCTTCGAGGCGATAGGCGGTTGCCCGGTGGCGGCCATCAAGGATGACCCACCGTCCGGTGCTTGTGTCCTGCCATACGCTGATTGGCTCAAGGTCGCCCCCGTTCCGCAGGGAGCGGGCGAGGTCCTGAACGTGGGGTTTGGAGGTCTCCTTGCGGGGCGAGAAGGCTGGGTCGAAAGTTAGGCTGGCGAGAGGAAGTCGGGCGCGGGGTTCGGGCTGAGCGCGGGTCTGGCCCGGATGGGGCTGGGCACCGCTGGTAGTCGAGGTGGTGGTGGTGGTCTTCGGTAGTGGCATCGGGTTCCTTTCGGCTGAAATGAAGAGGCCCCCGCCGGGGCTGGCGAGGGCTGCTTTCTGCTATAGTCGGGGTTAATTGGCCGATGGCCGTGCGGCCAGCCTAAACCGATCACCCCGCTAGCCTCACGCGCCCGAAAGTTCTCGGGTCAGGCGGCGCTGTCGAGCCGGTCAAGTGTCCGCATCACCTGAGCCGCAGACCACTTCCCGCCCCGCGAGGTCTGGACCCCGGAAGCGTTCAGCGTGTCCGCAATCTCCCTCAGGGTCTTCCCGGCTTGCCGCATCGGTTGCACCATCCCGGCCACCTTCTGGGCATACCCTTCGGCCTTCTCCTTCACGGCCTCGTTCCGCGCCTCGGTCTTCGGACGGATGCCCCCCAGCTTCTTCCCCTTGGCCTTCAGCGCAGCGAGTGCCGCCTTGGTCCGTGCAGAGATGAAGTCCCGCTCCTGTTCCGCGAGCATCGCGTAGAGGTGCAGTTCCATCTTCGAGGCGCGGGGGATGGATGCGACCCTGAAGGAAACCTTGGGGTCTTCCATGAGGGTGGCGATGAAGGACAGGCGGCGGGACAGGCGGTCCAGCTTGGAGACCAAGAGGGTTGCCCCGGTCTTCCGGCAGAGGTCGAGGGCCTCCACCAGTTCGGGGCGTTCATTGTCTGCACCAGACTGAATGTCCGTGAAGGTGGCGATGACCTCGAAGGGCGTTTCTGCGAACTGGCTCAAGAAGACCTGCAGGTCCGTCTCCTGTGCCTCCAGCCCAAGGCCAGACTTGCCCTGTTCCTTGGTGCTGACGCGATAGTAGAGGATGAACTTCTGCATGGTGATGCCCCGCCTTCGGTGTTGCGTTTCACCATCTAGGCAGGGCTGTTGCAAATGTCAACGGAAGTTGTGATTGCAACGCGGCATCATGAAGCCCAAGAGACGGACAGGCCGGGAAGGTCCAAGATGCCCCCGCTGATCGGGTCACGGGTGAAGCCGTACCGGGTGGCCGGTGCAGTCTCCCGCTGGGCGAAGACCTCAAACCGACCGAGGCGGATGGACAGGAAAGTACACGAGGCGGCGAAGCTGATGGTCATGGCTGAACTCCAAGAGGTGAACCGGGGGTGCCCCCTCGGCTGGATCTTCATGAGTCCCAGAAGGAAACCTGTCAAGTCATTGAAAAGATGCACAAAAGGGACCTTTCTGCAGGTGGATGGAAATCCCCCACCCCGACGGGGGGAAGCGCGTGAGCCGCTGTATCTATCTCAGGGTTGCAGAAATGTGCGCTGGATGTTCCTGAGGTTGCTACGGCGAGGGGGCCGGGGTTGTCATTTTCAGAAAGCCCCTCACAATCGCGGTGTACTTCCTAACAGGGGAACGGTGAATGGACTTTTCGCAGATTGACTGGGCTGTCGTGGGCGCGACCTTTCTCGGGCCGATATTCGCCGTCCTTCTGACCTTGTGGCTACAGGGCCGCACGTCGGTTCGACAGACCCGGATGGGCGTCTACGAAGTGATGATGCGCCTCCGCCGCTTCCCGACGAACAACGACTTCGTGGGCGCATACAATCTTGTGCCGGTCCACTTTCACGGCATCAACAAGGTTATGACTGCCTACCGGGAAGTGCAGCGGATAGTGAATGACCATGGCTGGAAGATACCGGATGCAGTCCAGCAACTGAACCGGGACCATGAGATTGCGCTGGCCACTCTGCTTGTCGAGATGTCCCGCACACTCGGTATCAAGGTCGAGTCCGCAGACATTCAGAACGGCGGGTATGCACCTGACGGTTGGCGAACTGAACAGGAAACGACGGAGGCAATGCGGCAAGCCCTCTTCGGCATCTTGATCGGAGCCAGGGCGGTGAAGGTTGACATAGGTGGGGCCGGTCCTGAACAGCCACTTGCGCTGATCGAGAAGCAAGAGCAAGGTACACAAATTGGGCCACAGGAGGTCCACACCGCGAAGAAGGGTAAGCCCTAGTCCATTGATTTTGTAGTGTTTCGAGAGGGCTGATTTCCCCTGCCTTCGCTCTCTGGGGGCACCACATCCCGCCAAACCACTGCAAACACTGGCGGAACGATCTGCCTGTTACCCGAGCGCGACCACGCCCAGGAAGCTGAGCGTCTGCTCAAGATCGGCGCGCAACTTGGCGTCCGATGTGTTGAAGCCTGCACACAGCGCGTCGAAGCGCTTGCGGAGCGCCTTCTTCTCCTCGCCCTTGCAGTCGTTCCACGGGCGGCCCTGCAGGCCCATCACCAGCACGTAGTAGCCGATGAAGTGTGGGCGCGAGCCACTGTCCAGAAGCCGCCGATAGGCCTCGTCCGCGCCCATCTCGCGGATTTCTTCGGCGGTGGTGATCCCGGCCCGCGCGAAGGCAATCTCCGACGCGGGGCCAAGGTTCGGGATGGCGGATACGGGTTCAGGCATGGGGCAGGGGGCTGACAAGAACAAAACAGGGCCAGCCTCGCGGCTGACCCCGGTGATGTCAAGTCAAAGGAAGGGCGGATCAGATCAGATCGACGCCCAGTCCCGGAAGATCGGCTGCCCCGCCTGCTGGGTGGATCCGCCCGCCTGCTGGCCCTGCTGCTGCGGGCTTTGCTGCGTGGCGCCGCCTTGCTGCGGCTGACTGGGTTGCGTGGCCATCTGACTGCTCCGTTCGTTGGCTCTTTTTCCCATATTGCGCGCGCCTTTGGCCGCAACAAGCCGGGTTCATGACGATTTTGCGACGATATGGTCAAAACGTGCGACATCGGCAACAGGTCCTTGATCACATTCCGGTTTTCCTGACCCCCGCTTGCCGCTGCGTCACCCGGATCGGGCCGGGGCTTGCCGTTTTGCCCTGACAGGTTCACCCTGTCACGCAAAGGAGACCAAAATGCCGCCCAAGAACCGTTTCGCCGAGCTTCTGCCCGAGATCACCGCCTGGCGTCGCGATTTCCACCAGCACCCCGAGCTTCTGTTCGACGTCCACCGCACCGCCACAAAGGTAGCCGAGCTGTGCCGCTCCTTCGGTTGTGACGAGGTCGTCGAAGGCATCGGCCGCACCGGGGTCGTCGCGGTCATCAAGGGCCGCAGCGACACGAAGGGCCGGGTCATCGGGCTCCGCGCAGACATGGACGCGCTGCCGATCAAGGAACAGACCGGGCTGCCCTATGCCTCGACCGTGCCCGGCAAGATGCACGCCTGCGGCCATGACGGGCATACCGCCATGCTTCTCGGCGCGGCCAAGTACCTGGCCGAGACGCGGAATTTCGACGGCACCGTCGTCTGCATCTTCCAGCCCGCCGAAGAAGGTGGCGGCGGTGGGCGCGAGATGGTGAAGGACGGGATGCTGTCGCGCTGGAACGTGGCTGAGGTCTACGGCATGCACAACATGCCCGGCATCCCCGTCGGCCATTTCGCGATCCGCCCCGGCGCGATGATGGCCGCCGCCGACCAGTTCGAGATCGTGGTGACCGGCAAGGGCGGCCATGCTGCAAAACCGCATGACTGCGTCGATACCACCGTCGTCTCCGCCCATATCATCGTCGCGCTGCAGACCATCGCCAGCCGCAACGTCGACCCGCTGAAGCAGGTGGTCGTCAGTGTCTGCACCGTCGAAACCGACTCCACCGCGCACAACGTGATCCCGCAGGTCGTCAAGATGAAGGGCACCGTGCGCACCATGGACCCCAAGGTGCAGGATTTCGTCGAAACCCGGGTCGGCCAGATCGCCGAAGGCACCGCCCTTGCACTCGGCGCCCGGGCCGAGGTCCACTACCAGCGCGGCTACCCGGTCACCATCAACACGCCCGAAAACACCGATTTCGCTGCCGAGGTCGCCCGAAAGGTCTCGGGCCATGTCGACACCGACACCGCGCCCCTGATGGGGGCCGAGGATTTCAGCTTCATGCTGAACGAACGCCCCGGCGCCTATATCTTCCTGGGGAACGGGGATACCGCAATGGTCCACCATCCCGCCTACAACTTCGATGACAGCGCCATTCCCTTCGGCTCCAGCTGGTATGCCGAAATGGCCGAAACCAGGATGCCCGCAGCATGATCGGCACCGTTCTCATCTCTCTCGTCGCGCTTATTCACCTCTGGATCCTGGTGATGGAGATGTTCCTCTGGGAAACGCCCTATGTCCGGCGCGCCTTCGGCATCTCGGCGGAATTCGCGATGAACACCCGCGTCTTGGCGGCGAACCAAGGGCTCTACAACGGCTTTCTCGCCGCAGGCCTGATCCTGGCGCTGATCCGCGGCGTTCCGGGGCCAGGGACGGAACTCGCCTACTTCATCCTCGCCTGTGTCGTGGTGGCGGGCCTCTACGGCGCGGCGACCTCGTCCAAGCGGATTCTCTATGTCCAGGCGGCTCCGGCCATGCTCGCGCTGATCGCGGTCCTGCTCGGCGTCTGAAGGGCGGGAACTTGCTGGCCCGCGCGGTCCCCGTTGGAGCCGCTCCACACCTGTGGCACCCTTCACGGACGGAGGGCGTTCCATGCTGACGCGGCGCATGTTCCACACCCGGCTGATGGCGGCCCTTGCGGCAACCGCGCTGCCCTTGCCCCGGGTTGCGGCAGCCGCGGCGGGGGCCGGGGATGACCTCTGGCTCAACCGCCTGACCTTCGGCGCGACCGCTGCCTCGCGCGAGGAGATCGCCCGCCTCGGCCGTGAGGCCTGGCTTGACCGCCAGCTGTCCCTGACGCCCGGCGACCCCGCGCTACAGGACCGGCTTGACCGAGCGCGCCTGAAGATCAGCTACCCGGCCGACCAGGACGAACACGGCACCAGCTGGCCCGCCGTCGATGAAGCGCGCCCGCTTGCCGCCCTTCAGGCCGACCCCGCCGATCTGGTCCACCTGGTCGACTGGTCGCCCGGCAACGGCATGGATTTCGGCGAACGCATCCGTCCCGCGACCGAGGTCATCGCCGCCGCACTGATCCGCGCCGTCCATGCCGAGGCGCAGCTCCGCGAAGTGATGACCCAGTTCTGGCACGACCACTTCAACGTCAACGCGCTGAAGGACGAGTATACCGCCGCCTTCTTTCCCAGCCATGACGCCATGTTGCGCGACCACGCGCTTGGCAACTTCCGCACGCTCCTTGGCGCGACAGCCCAGTCGCCCGCCATGCTCTACTACCTCAACAACGCCGACAGCATCGCCTCGCCCGCCAACGAAAACTACGCGCGGGAACTCTTGGAGCTTCACACCCTCGGCGCCGCGAACTACCTGAACGACCGCTACGACGACTGGCAGTCCGTCCCCGGCGCGAACGAAGGACTGGCCTTGGGCTATCTCGACCTCGACGTCTACGAAGTCGCCCGCGCTTTCACCGGCTGGTCCGTAGGCGATGGCCGCTGGTTGGCCGACGGCGAAAACGCCCCCCGCACGGGCCGGATGCATTACGTTGCCCGCTGGCACGACCCCTACCAGAAACGCATCCTTGGCCGCGAGTTCCCGCCCCATCGCGGCCCGATGGAGGATGGGAACGAGGTCCTCGACATCCTCGCCCGCCACCCCGGCACCGCCGCCTTCGTCTGCGAGAAACTCGCCCGGCGCTTCCTGTCCGATGACCCGCCGCCAGATCTGGTCGCCCGCATGGCGGCTGAGTTCCTCGTCCAGGCCGAGGCCCCCGACCAGATCGCCCGTGTCCTACGCCTTCTGGTCTTGTCGCCGGAATTCGCCGCCCCGCCCGCGAAGCTGCGCCGCCCGTTCGAATTCCTCGCCGCCCTCTACCGCGCGACGGGGGCCGAGGTCACATCCGTTGAAAACGGTTTTCACTGGCACCTTGGACGCGCCGGCTGGCGGCAGCACGAATACGGGCCTCCGACCGGGCACCCTGACCGGATCGCTGCCTGGACTGGGGCCAGCACGCTCAACCGCTATGTCGATCTGGCCCTTTCCGGCCTGGAAGACTGGTTCGACGGGGCCAAGGCTGACATGTCCACTCCCGCCGACCCTGCCGCCACCGCCATCGCTTTCGCTGCGCAGCATGCCGAGGCGCTGGCACCGGGGCAGGGGGCCGGGATCGCATTGGCGCTGGCCGAACCCTTCGGGATCGACGCCACCAGCATGGCCGCCGAGTTCTCGGTCGAGGACCGGCAGGCGCTCGCGCGCGCGGCGGTGGCCTTTGCCGCCCTCACCCCCGAATTCCTGATGCGATAGGGCACGCCATGGCACGCGATCCGATCCTGGTTGTGGTCTTCCTGCGCGGCGGTGCCGACGGGCTGGCGCTCGTCTCGCCCACCTCCGACCCTGACTTCATCGCCGCCCGCCCTGAACTGCTGCGCGTGCTGCGTCAAGGGGACGAGGCTGGCCGCAGCATTGCCCAGGACATTGCCGACGTCGACTTCCGGTTTCACCCCGCCGCTGCAGCCTTCGCCGACCTCTACGACGCCGGGGACCTGTCGCTGATCCACGCCTCCGGCCTGCCCGAGGCGACACGCAGCCATTTCGACGCCGAAGCCCGGATCGAGCGCGGCGTTTTCGGCGCCAACCTGGTGCCGGGCGATCCCTCGGGCTGGATCGGCCGCTGGCTGCAGGCTGCCGCGCCCGGCGGGTCGATGCCGGCCCTCGCCGTGGGGGCGATGCGCCCGGCCAGCCTGATCGGTGCCGACAGTGCCGTGGCCGAAAGTCTTGCCGACCTCGTCATCGGCCAGGGCCACTGGCTTTCCGACCTTCTGCAGGCCCGTCTCGCCTCGGGCTTTGGCGACCACGGCCCGCTGCAGCGTCCGGTCTCTGACCTGATCGGCCTGTCCGACCTGGTGCGCGGCCGCTTCTGGTCGGCGGAAGACCAAACCCTGCGCCCCTACGCCCCCAGCACCGACTATCCGCAGGACAACCCCTTGTCCGGCCCCCTGATGACCGTTGCCCAGACCATCAAGGAAGACCTCGGCCTCCGCGTCGCCACTGTCGACTTCCCCGGCTGGGACACCCATGTGAACCAGGCCCCCGCCTTTGCCAGCCAGACCGCGACGCTCTCGCAAGCGCTGATGGCCTTCTGGCGCGACCTTGGTCCCTTGCAGCAGGATGTCTCGGTCGTGGTGATGAGCGAGTTTGGCCGCCGCCTGCGCTCGAACACCGGCGGCGGCACCGACCATGGGCGTGGCAACGTGATGATGGTCCTAGGCCCGCAGGCGCGGGGCGGCCGCATGATCGGGCGCTGGCCGGGCCTTGCGAATGACGCGCTTGATGAAGGTGCCGACCTGGCCGTCGTCACCGACTACCGCGATGTCCTGTCGGAACTTCTGACCGGCCACATGCGCCTTGCCGATCCCGGGCTGGTGTTTCCCGGCCATGCCGCCACACCGCTTGGTCTTTGGGGATAGCCCTTTACCGGACAGCAAGCTTGCGGGCGCACAACTTCTGGCAGATACTCGCCTTACAGGGGTAAGGACGCATGCGACACGTTGGTCACCCGGACATCGTGACAGCCGAACCTGCACGCGTCGAGTTCCGCGTCGTCGAACTGATGAACCGTCTCCTGGACGTGACCCCCGAAACGCTGGATGCCGAAATCGATGCCGTCCTCGCCGTGATCGGCCAGGCCTATGGCTTCGACCGCACCTTTGTCTTCCGCTACAATGAAGACGCAGGCTACCAGAACACGCATGAATGGGTCGGCAGCGGTGCTGAGCCGCTCAAGCCGGCGATGTCTGCCCCGGCCCCCGTCGCCCGCCCGACCTGGCACGCGATGTTCCTGTCCGGCCAGGTCGTCGCCGTCACCAACCGCGACGACCTGCCTGCCGGGTCACCGGAGCGCGCCTTCCTGACCGGAATTGGCGTGCATTCCACGATAATGGTCCCGCTTCTGGACGGTGACCGGCTGTTCGGGGTGATCGGCTTCGACTACGCCCGCCCCGACCGGACCTGGCCGCCGGATGTGGTGTTCCTGCTCACCTCCATCGGTCGCGCGGTGTCCTCTGTCATCCTGCGGATCGAGGCTGCCCAGGCCGAGGCCGACACCCGCCGCAATCTGACCGCCACGCTGAACGCCCTGCCGGACCTGGTTATCGAGCTTGCCCCCACCGGCGAAATCGTCGCCTGCCACAGCGACAAGCTGCCCTGGCTCTCGGGCGTCGTGCGGGCCGGGATCGGCCGCCCCCTTGCCGAGGTTCTGCCCGAACCGCTGCCCGATCTCTTGCAGTCCTTCCTGGCCAACCCGCCGCCCGACAACACCTCGTTCACCCGCCGCGTCGGCCAGTCCACGCTGGTCTCGCCGCACCGGTACGAGGTTTCGGTCGCCCGGCTGCAGCCCAGCCCCTGCGGCAAGGCACCGAACCTCCTTGCGGTGATCCGCGACATTTCCGCCGACGACCAGTCGACCGAGATGCTGTCCTTCCGGGAAAGCCAGTTCACCGCCTTCTTCGAGATGTGCCCCCATGCCATCCTGCTGAACGACTTCGACACCGGGCTGATCCTCGACGGCAACCGCGCCTTCCGTGAAACCTTCGCGCTTGACCCGCATGCCGGGCGTGAGCTCAGCGTCCGCCAGATCCTGCCGGAAACCAGCCAATGGCTGATCGAAGGGGCCCTTGCCGGATTGCAGGCCTCAAACAGCTATGGCCCGGTCGAGGCGACGTTCCGCAACTCCAGCGGCACGCCGTTTCCTGCCGTCGTCCGCTGCTTCCTCAGCGTCGATCCGAACGGCCGGCGTCTCGTCTGGTCGCTGATCGAGAACATGACCGAGATCCGCGCGAAAGAGGCCGCACTCCAGGCCGAAAGCCAGGCGCTGGCCGCGACCAAGGTCCGCCTCCTCGCAGCGATCGAGGCGCTGGACGACGGGTTCGCCATCTTTGATGCGGATGACCGGCTGGTCCTGTGGAATACGCCCTATCTGCGCATCTTCAACCAGATTGCCGACCTGATCCAGGAAGGCGCGCTTTACGATGACCTGTTGCGCGCGGCCATCGACCGGGGTGTCTTCGGCGCCGGAGGCGAACGGGATGACGCGAACCTTCAACGACGCCTGGACCGCCCCCTGACCGAGGTCTGGGACAACGAAGACGCGCTGGCCGACGGCCGGCTGATCTGGACCCGCGAACGCGCCACGCCCGCACGGGAAACGGTGGGCCTTTATGAAGACGTCACCGCCCGACGCATTGCCGACCGGCGCCTGCAGCAGGTGATCGACGGCGGCATGGTCGCGGTCTGGGACTGGGACGCCGAACACGGCTTCAGCGCGATCAACGACCACTGGGGGGCGATGCTTGGCCTCGACAGCAGCGCCAACCTTTATGCGCTCGTCGACCTGATCCACCCCGAAGACCGCACCGCCGTCGCCTCGGTCCAGCGCGAGGTCTTCCTGCAGGGCGAAACCGATTTCACCCTGCGCTGCCGGATGCGGCATGTCGATGGCGGCTGGGTCTGGCTTTTGACCCGCGGCCATGTCACCCGGCGCTGGACCGATGGCAGCCCGCGCCGGATCTCGGGCTTCTCGCTGGACGTCTCGACCCAGGCCGAGGCCGAACAGCGGCTCAGCCAGGTGATCGACGGCACCAAGGTCGGCACCTGGGAACACGACATGCGCACCGGCGTCACCATCGTCTCGGAACGCTGGGCCGAAATCCTCGGCTACCGCGCGGTCGAGCTGAACCCGATGCCGATGGACGACTGGCTTGGCATGCTGCACCCCGACGATGTTCAGCCCCTGATCACCCATGAACAAGAGGCTTTCGACGCCGGCCAGTGGCAGGTCGAACAAGAGGTCCGCCTGCGCCACCGTCTCGGCTACTGGGTTTGGGTCCTGACCCGCGCGCAGGTCGCCGAATGGGACGAAGACGGCCGCCCGGTCCGCACCAGCGGCATCAACCTCGACATCACGCCCGCGAAGGCGCTGGAATCCGCGCTTGCCCGCGAACGCGATACCCTGGCCCGGGTGATGGAGGCCTCGGTCTCCGGCATCGTCGTCGTCGATGAACGGGGCGGCGTCGTCTTCACCAATGCCGCCGCCGAACGCGTGCTGGGCCGCGAGGTCCACAAGGGCGACGACCTGATCGCGATCCTGCAAGGCGCCGACATCCTCGGCCTTGGGGGCGCGCCGATCCCGGCATCGGACCTGCCCGTCGTCCGCGCGTTGGCGGGCGAACCCGGGATGCACGAGCTTCGGCATTTCCTGTTCTGGCCCTGGGGCGAACGCCGCACCCTCGCCGTCACTTCGGCCCGCCTCTCGGCCCCCGGCACCGACCTCGCCGTGGTTTGCACCTTCACCGACATCACGGACGAGATGCAGAACGAGGCCCGGCTCCGCGCCGCGATGACCGCGGCTGAGACCGCCAGCCGGGCGAAGTCCGACTTCCTCGCCGCGATGAGCCATGAGATCCGCACCCCCCTGAACGGCGTCCTTGGCATGGCCACCGTGCTCGCCGGGCGGCTGACCGACCCGTCGGAACAGGCGATGCTGCGCGTCATCAGCGACTCGGGCGAACATCTTCTGGGCGTCATCAACGACATCCTCGACCTCGCCCGGATCGAGGCCGGTCGCATGACCCTTGACCTGCGCCCGATCCGTCTGCCGGAAATCCTGTTCCGCGTCGCGGCCCTGCACCAGATCGCCGCGAACCGGAAGGGCATCGGGCTCAAGGCCCGCTGCATCGGCGCATTGGCCGACGTGCCGCGCGAAGGCGACGAGATGCGCCTGATCCAGATCCTGCACAACCTGGTCGGCAACGCGCTCAAGTTCACCGACGAAGGCGAAGTCAGCGTCGAGATCGACTGTTCCAGCGCCGAAACCATCACCATCCGGGTCCGCGACACTGGCATCGGCATGTCGCCCGCTGAGATCAGCCGCGCCTTCGACGAATTCTCGCAAGGCATCGGCGGGTCGCAGCGCAGCCATCTCGGCACCGGCCTCGGCCTGCCCATCGTCCGGCGCCTGGCCAGGCTGATGGACGGCGACGTGGCGCTGACCTCGGTCGAAGGGCAGGGGGTCACTGCCCGGGTCTGGCTGCGGATTCCGGTGCTGGACAGCAGCGCGGCCCTTTATGCCGAACCCGCCCTGCCGACCCTGCCGCACATGCGCGTCCTTGCCGCCGAAGACAACGCCACGAACCGCATCATCCTGCAAAGCATGCTGCAGGCGCTTGGCGTCGAGGCGGTGATCGTCTCGGACGGGGCCGAGGCGCTGAATCGTTTCCGCGCCGAAAGCTTTGATGCCGTGCTCTTCGACATTGCCATGCCCAACATGGACGGTATCGAAACACTGCGAGCCCTGAAGGACCAGGCGCGACGCGCGGGCCAGACCCCGCCGCCCGCGATTGCGGTTACCGCAAACGTGATGACCCATCAGGTCGAGGATTACCTCGGCTACGGCTTCGTGGCCGTCGTGGCCAAGCCGATCCGGCTGGAAATGCTGGGGCAGGCGCTCGCGAAATGCCTGGCCCTGGCTGCCGAAGGTGCCGCGGCACCCTGACCCTGAAAACCCTTTGACAGCCCGCCCGGCCCTTACCATCCTGCCGGAAAGGGGCCGGAATGGCCTGATCCTGCCACGGCGGGGCGCACGGGGGGCAAAGGCCGCATGACGACAGGAACCGATCCCTTGTCCCGCTCCATCGCGCGGGCACTGGCCCTGCCGATCTGGGAAGGCGCGGCCAGCGCCACGCCGCTTGGCGGCGGCATCACCAACCTGAACGTGCTTGTCACCGACGCCCGCCGCAAGGCCGTCGTCCGCATTGGCGACGACATTCCCGTCCACCAGATCATGCGGTTCAACGAATTGGCCGCCAGCCACGCTGCCGAAGCCGCCGGGATCTCGCCCGCCGTCCTCTACCACGAACCGGGCGCGCTGGTGATCGACTTCGTCCAGGGCCGCACGATGACGGCCGCCGACCTCTGCCAAGCCGACCTTCTGGACCAGGCGCTGCAACTGGTCATCCGCACCCACCGCGAGTTGCCACGGTCCTTGCGCGGCCCTGCGCTGACCTTCTGGGTCTTCCAAGTGCTGCGCGACTATGCCGCCACCCTGACCGAAGGCCGCTCACGCCATATCCCCGCCCTGTCCGGCCTTCTGGACGAGGCCGAGGCGCTGGAACGTGCCGTGGGCCGGATCGAGATGGTCTTCGGCCACAACGACCTGCTGCCCGGCAACTTCCTGCACGACGGCAGCCGGATGTGGCTCATCGACTGGGACTACGCCGGCTGGGGCTCGCCCCTGTTCGACCTTGGCGGGCTGGCTGCCAACAACGGGCTTGATGCCGCCCAAGAGGCATGGCTGCTGGAGACCTACTTCGGCACGCCGCCGGACGCCGACCTCTGGCGCCGCTACCGTGCAATGAAGGCCGCTGCGGCCCTGCGTGAGGCGATGTGGTCGATGGTCCAGGAGATTCACTCCGACCTCGACTTCGACTATGCCACTTACACTGCCGAGTATCTGGACACCTACCGCAAGGCGCTTGCCGCCACGCGGTAACCCCCCCGGATTTTCGTCGAAGATTCGCGCCCTTACCCGACCGCCCGCGCCAGCGCGCAGAACTGCTCCAGCCCGATCTCCTCGGCCCGGGCCGTGGGCGGGATACCGACGCCCTCCAGCACCGCCTCGACGTCCGGCCGCAGCCCCTTCAGGCTTGCCCGCAGCATCTTGCGGCGCTGGTTGAACGCCATCGCGGTGATCCGCTGCAAGACCTTGAAGTCGCAGGGAAAGCGCGGGCCGGGCAGGGCGGTCAGCTGCACCACTGCCGAATGCACCTTGGGCGCCGGAGTAAACGCCTCGGGCGGCAGCGTCATCACGATCCGCGCCTCGCAGCGATACTGCGCCAGAAGCGCCAGCCGCCCGTAGTGCTCTGTCCTCGGTTTCGCAACAATCCGTTCCGCCACTTCCTTCTGGAACATCAGCGTCAACGATGACCAGAGCGGTGGCCAACTTTCGGGGGTCAACCAGCGGATCAGAAGCTCGGTCCCGACGTTGTAAGGCAGGTTGGCGACGATCTTCACAGGCGGGGTCAGATGCGCGCCCAGGTCCAGCTCCAGCGCATCGCCGTGCAGCACTTCCAGCCGACCCGGATAGTGCGCCGCGATCTCGGCCAGGGCGGGGAGCGCACGGGCATCCTTCTCCACCGCCACAACCCTCCGCGCGCCCTCGGCCAGCAGGCCCCGCGTCAGGCCCCCCGGCCCGGGGCCCACCTCCAACACGTCGCAGCCCGACAAGTCCCCCGCAGCGCGCGCAATCTTGGCAGTCAGGTTCAGATCCAGCAGGAAATTCTGCCCCAGCTGCTTCTTCGCCACCAGCTCATGCGCCCGGATCACCTCGCGCAGCGGCGGCAGCCCGTCGATCGTTCCCAAACCCGCCCCCTGTCGCAGACCAATCCCGTCCTAGCGCCTCGGGCGGGGTTTGCCAACGTCACCCCAGCCAACGCGCCTCATTGGCTTCGATGGCCGCGATGCGTTCGTCGACCTTTGGATGGCTCAGCAGCCAGGCCGGGATCCCTTCCGCCCGGTTCTGCGTCAGCGCCTCCAGCTTCCGGAACAGGCTCTTCTGCGGCCCGGTCCCGATCCCCGCCTTGATCAGCAGCGCCGTCGCATAGGCATCCGCCTCGAACTCGTCCCGCCGCGACAGCCGCGCCATCAGCGCAGTCGAGATCAGGTTCGCGATCCAGATGCCGACGAAAGGCAGGAACCGGTTCAGCAGCGCCGACAGCATCACGAAGACCGCGTTCTGCCCGGTGAAGTCGATCATGCGCCGCCGCATGTGCCCCTGCGCCACATGCCCCATCTCATGCGCGATGACGCTCGCCAGCTCCTCTGCCGTCACCTCGCCGCGCACTTTCCGGTTCAGGAACCCGCGCGTCAGGAAGATTCGCCCGTCCGGCGCCGCAAGCCCGTTCACCGCGTCCACTTCGAAGACGCGCACCTTGATCTCTGGAATGTCCATCGCCTGCGCCATCTGGTCTGCCAGCCGGGTGATCGACGGGTCGGTCAACGGCACCGACCGTTCGTCCAGCATCCGTTTGGTGCGCCAGACCGAAAAGCGCATCATCAACAGGGCGTAGCCCACGGCCAGCAGTATGGGGAGAAGAAGCTTGGTCATGGCGCGTATATAGTCAGCTCTTGTCCCCTCGCAACGCCGCCTGGCCTGCGGCAGAGTTGAACAGCCAGTAGCCCAGCGCCACGACCGCCCCCGCGCCCCCGATCATGCCCAGAAGCGACCCGATCGCATTGCTCGCCGCCGCGATGTTGCCGCCGAAGACAAAGCCCGCCCCCACGTACAGCCCCGCCCAGACCGCCTCACCGGCCACCCCCGCTGCGGTGAACCGGCCCCAGCCATAGCGCGTGCTCCCCGCGATCAGGTTGACGTAAGGCCCCAGCGGGCTGAGGAGCCAGCGCGTCAGGAACACCGCCATCACCCCCCGCCGCGCCATCAGCCCGTCCGCCTTCGCCAAAAGCCTGTCGCGCCCCGCGTCCTTCCTCAGCCGCGACAGCACCGTCGCCCCGAACCCGCGCCCGGCCCAATAGCCCAGCTGATCCCCCGCGATCCCGCCCGCCGCCGCCGCCGCGAACGCCTGCCACAGCACCAGGTCACCGGCGGCCGCAAAGCCCCCCGCCGTCAGCATCAGGACCGAGGCGGGCAGGGGAAGCGCCAGGCAGGACAGGAACGTCGTCGCCGCCAGCAGCCACAGCCCATACTGCGGCACCAGGCCCAGAAGCCAGTCGGTCATTCGCCCGAGGCCTTCATCCGCGCCACCGCCGCCTCGACCTCGGCGATCACCTCGGCCACCGGCACCCCGCGGTCGCGGGCGATCTCCTCCAGCGTCTGAGGATGTCCCTTGACCTCCGGTACCGGCATTCCCGCCTCGGCATCCAGCGCCCGTGGCTCCAGCCCCCAGGACCGCGCGACATAGCCCACGGTCATCCAGGGCTCGACCGGCACCTCCTGATGCGTCGCCCAATAGACGGTGTAGACCGTGAACCGCCCGGCAAAGAACAGCGTCACCGCGCAGGCCAGAAGGAAGGCACTCGTCAGCCAGGGCCGCGCCCGCCAAAGGGTCAGGAACCGGCTCATCGCAACTCCTTCACGCCCCGCGCAAGGCCATCCAGCGTCATTGGCACCATGCGACCCTCGAAGATCTCGCGTATAAGCTGGGTCGACCGCGCATAGCCCCAGGCCCGCTCCTCGACCGGGTTGATCCAGACATGATACGGCCACTGCGCCCGGATCCGTCGCAGCCAGACCTCGCCCGCCTCGGGGTTCCAGTGCTCGTTCGCGCCGCCCGGATGGGTGATCTCATAGGGCGACATCGCCGCGTCCCCCACCACGATCAGCCGCCAGTCCGCGCCATAGGTGCGGATCACCTCCCAGGTCGGAGTCTGATGGTCCCAGCGACGGCGGTTGTCGCGCCAAAGGCCCTCGTAGACGCAGTTGTGGAAGTAGAAGACCTCCAGATGCCGGAACTCGGCCTTCGCGGCGGTGAACAGCTCCTCCATCACCCGGACATGAGGGTCCATCGACCCCCCGATGTCCAGAAGCAGAAGCACCTTCACCGCATTCCGCCGCTCGGGACGGGTCTGCACATCCAGCCAGCCCTGCGCCGCCGTGGCCTTGATCGTGCCGTCCAGGTCCAGCTCCTCGACCGCGCCGTCCCGCGCCCAACGGCGCAACCGGCGGAGCGCCAGTTTCATCGTCCGCGTGCCGATCTCGGCATCGCCATCCAGGTTGCGGAACTCGCGCCGGTCCCAGACCTTCACCGCCCGCTGGTGGCGGCTTTCGTCCTGCCCAATCCGGACGCCTTCCGGGTTGTAGCCGTAGGCCCCGAACGGAGAGGTCCCCGCCGTGCCGATCCACTTCGACCCGCCCTGGTGGCGACCCTTCTGCTCCTCCAGCCGCTGGCGCAGGGTCTCCATCAGCTTGTCGAACCCGCCAAGCGCCTTGATCGCCGCCCGCTCCTCGGCCGTCAGATGGCGTTCGGCCAGCTTCGCAAGCCAGTCACGCGGCAGGTCCAAGGCCTCCAGCACCTGCTCCGCCGTCACGGCCTCCAGCCCGGAAAACGCCCGTGCAAAGGCCCGGTCAAAGCGGTCGATGTGGCGTTCGTCCTTGACCAGCGTCAGGCGGGCCAGGTGATAGAACCCCTCGGGATCATAGATCACCAACCCCGCCGCCATCGCCTCGAGGAAACTCAGGAATTCGCGCAGGGAAACCGGCACCCCTTCCTCCCGCAAGGTCTGGAAGAAGGGCAGGAACATCGCTTAGCCCCCGATTTCTTCAAAGAAATCGGACCGGAGCCTTTGAAGGCTCCGTTGCGGAGTTTTCGAAAACTCCGCGCCCCCGCCTGTCATCCGCGCAACATGCGGTCAAGGTACAGCGTGATGAAGAGGCCGATCAGCCCGAAGACGATGCCATAGACCGTGGCGTACTGCGCGATATCGGCAGCCTTGCCACCGCGCGCCTTTGCCCGCAAGCCCCCGCCGATCGCCCCCAGAAGTAACCCGCCGATCACGAACATGCCGCCCCATTTCTGGGGCAAACCTGCGCCCCCGTCAGCCCTTTGCTGCCCGGTCCGCCACAGCCGCGATGTCGCGCATCCGGCTACGGACCATGCTTTCCGGCCCGAAGCCATAGCGCGCGTAAGGCGCGCTGTCCATGCGCAGCGCCGCCGCAGCCTGCGGGTTGCCCAAGGCCTCCATCGCCTCGGCCTTGATAAGCATCAGCGTCGCCAGCAGGGCCGCGTTGTCGTGGCTCCGCACCACCGGAATCGCCCGATCCGCCAGCCGCGCGGCCTCTTCCGGCAGGCCACCCGCCAGCGCCATCACCGCCACCTGCATGTCGACATGCGCCAGCTGCAGCTCGCCGCCCGGCAGGGCCGCATAGATCGCCGCCGCGCTGGAGAACGCCTGTTGCGCCCGTGCCGGATCGCTCGCCGTCGCCAGCCTTCCGACCGCGAACAGGCTGAAGGCCAGCCGGTTGTCCCGCCATCCCGCCGCCTGCGCCAATGCCAGCGCCCGGTCTGCCGCCGCCTGCCGGCTGGCGAGCGAGCCGCTCCGCCCCAGCGCCGTCTCGATCGCCCGCGTCCAGTCCGCCGAGGTCCCCGCACTCGCCACCGGGGCCGCCCCGACCCTGGCCGCGACCTCCTCCAGGCTCATCCCGCTTTGCAGGCTGGGCGAATAGGTCATTCGCAGGATGTCCATGTCAAAGCCGGTCAGCACCGAATGGAAATTGTCGTCGTTGAAGACGCTGTCGGGCAGCCGGTAGAGGTCGTTCAACGGCCCCAGCGCCTGCGCCAGTTCCTCATGCAGGCAATCGCGGATTTCCTGCGGGCTGGTGTCGGTCGGAATGAACACCGCCGCCCGCTCGCGCCGCGTGACCTGCGCCCAGTCGACCTTGTCCGACCCGCGCAGCCGGCGGTACTCCGCCAGCGATCCGACGTTGGGCACCACGAAACAGGCCGCCGTCGGCGCCAGCCGGCGGAGTTCGGAGCGGCTCGCGAATTCCACCGTGATCGTCCCCGTCGCGCCCTGGGCCGGGGAAATGTCGATCCCCGCCTCGGCCCGCAGCCGCCCGATCAGCGCCCCCAGGTCGCGCGCAGCCGTGGAAGGCACATCCCCGGTCATGGCCACCGTGACCGGCCCCTCGAACCGGCTGAAGGTCTGCAGGCCCCGCCCGCTTTCCATGGCAAAGGTCAGGTCCATGAAGTCGCGGCTCAGCGAGGACCCCGACACCGCCGCGCTGGAAATCCGATAGCCCCCCGGCGCGCCAAAGCCGACGCCCACCTCGTCGGTCGACCCACTTTTGGTCACCTGGGCGGGCTGGCCGCAGGCCGTGACCACGCACAGCGCGGCAAGTATCAGGGGCAGGCGCATCGGCAGGACCAGTCAGGCAGCGCCCCGGCAGCTCGGAGCCATATGACTGTCCGGCCCCGGGGCTGCAGAAGTCAATTGCCGGAAAAGTGGCATTTTTCAGACCACTATCCCTCGCGGCTCATCTGCCGGGCAGGGCCAGATTTATCCACAGCCGCTCACGAAATGTTACAGATTTGGCCGCAACCCGGAGGCAACCGGCCCGCAGTCCCCGCAACCGCGTGGAATGCCGCGCCGATTCGGCAAAAACCTACCGCTGCCCCCGCGCCATGAAGGCCAGCCGTTCGAACAGCTGCACATCCTGCTCGTTCTTCAACAACGCCCCATGCAGCCGGGGCAGGGCACTTTTCGCATCGCGCCGAAGATCCTCCGGCGCCAGGTCCTCGGCGAGAAGCAACCGCAGCCAGTCCAGCACCTCGCTGGTCGAGGGCTTCTTCTTCAGCCCGGGCACCTCGCGGATCTCGTAGAACTGCGTCAGCGCTGCGGCCAGCAGCCGATCCTTGATGTCGGGGAAATGCACCCGCACGATTGCCGCCAGGGTCTCCTCATCAGGAAACCGGATATAGTGGAAGAAGCATCGCCGCAGAAAAGCGTCCGGCAGCTCCTTCTCGTTGTTCGAGGTGATGATGACCACCGGCCGGTGCTTCGCCCGCACCATTTCCCCCGTCTCGTAGACGTGGAACTCCATCCGGTCCAGTTCCTGCAACAGGTCGTTCGGAAACTCGATGTCCGCCTTGTCGATCTCGTCGATCAGCAACACCACCCGGCCTTCCGCCTCGAACGCCTGCCAGAGCTTCCCCTTGCGGATGTAGTTGCGCACCTCATGCACCCGCGCCTCACCCAGCTGGCTGTCGCGCAACCGGCTGACCGCGTCGTACTCGTACAACCCCTGCTGTGCCTTGGTTGTGGACTTCACGTGCCACTCAATCAGGGGCAGGTCCAGCGCCGCCGCCACCTGCCGCGCCAGTTCCGTCTTCCCCGTCCCCGGCTCGCCCTTCACCAGCAGGGGCCGCTGCAGCGTCACCGCCGCATTCACCGCCAGCGCCAGATCGTCCGACGCAACGTAAGTCCCGGTCGAGCCGAATTTCATTGCGCTTTCAACATCCTGTTTGTCCCGCTTTCACAAACCCTACCCATGCCTAGAAAATGTCGCAACCGCTAGTGACAATGCGTTGGCCTTGGGATAAATGCCCCAGCCAACAGGAGCGCGTCCATGACAGAAGCCCACCTGTCGGAGCGATCCGGCGCGAAGGAGAGTGTTTCGATGAAGGCCGAGGTTTTCCTCCCCGACGACTACCGTCCCGCCGAGGACGAGCCGTTCATGAATGACCGCCAGCTTGAGTATTTCCGCCGCAAGCTTCTGGTGTGGAAGCAGGAACTTCTGGACCAGTCGGCCGAAACCATCGACAGCCTGCAGGAAAGCGCCCGCAACGTCCCCGACATCGCTGACCGCGCCTCCGAGGAAACCGACCGCGCGCTTGAACTGCGCACCCGCGACCGCCAGCGCAAGCTCGTCGCCAAGATCGACGCGGCACTGCGCCGGATCGAGAACGGCGAATTCGGCTATTGCGAGGTGTCGGGCGAACCGATCAGCCTCAAGCGCCTGGATGCGCGTCCCATCGCCACGATGACGCTGGAAGCCCAGGAAAAGCACGAACGCCGCGAGAAAGTGCACCGCGACGACTGACGTCCACAGTGACATCATGCGCCATTGACGCCGGGCCCTTGGTCCGGCGTTGTCGTCTGGGGGGCATGGAATGAGTCTCATAGGCCAAAGCGTGACGATCATCGGGGCAGGTGTTGCGGGCCTCGCCGCAGCGCGTGCCCTGGCCCTGCGCGGCGCACAGGTCACCGTCCTGGAACAGGCCGACGCAATCCGCGAGGTCGGCGCGGGCCTGCAGATCTCGCCCAACGGGGCCTGCGTCCTCCGCGCCCTTGGCTTGCAGGCCGAGCTTGACGCAGCCTCAACCCGGGCCGAGGCCGTCCAGCTGATCGACGGCCCTACCGGCGACCCCGTCACGCGGCTCGACCTCGCCCGACTGCGCCCGGGGCAGGGTTACCACTTCCTGCACCGCGCCGACCTGATCGCGCTCCTCCTGAACGGCGCGACCGAGGCCGGTGTCACCCTACGCCTCCTCTCCCGCATCGAAAGCGTCGACCTTTCCGGTCTGCATCCGGTCATCGTCCTTGAAGGCGGCGAGCAGATCGAGACCCCGCTCCTGATCGGCGCGGATGGCCTGCATTCGAAGACCCGCCGCGCGCTGAACGGCCCCGAGACCCCCTTCTTCACCCACCAGGTCGCCTGGCGCGCCGTGATCCCCTGCGAGCCCGGCGCCGCGCCGGTGGCGGAGGTCCACATGGGCCCCGGTCGCCACCTCGTCAGCTACCCCCTGCGCGGCGGCACCCTGCGCAACATCGTCGCGGTCGAGGAACGCCAACGCTGGGCCGAGGAAAGCTGGACGCTCCGAGACGACAGCATGGACCTGCGCCTCGCTTTCGAAGGCTTCTCCCCCCGCGTCCGCGGCTGGCTGGACAGGGTCGAGGACCCCTGGCTCTGGGGCCTCTTCCGCCACAGCGTCGCCGGAACCTGGGTGAAACCGATGGGGCAGGGCGGTGCCGCCATCCTCGGCGACGCCGCCCACCCGACGCTTCCCTTCCTCGCGCAAGGCGCCAGCATGGGGCTTGAGGACGCCTGGGTCCTTGCCCAGGCGCTCACGACCCACGACACGACCTCCGCGGCGCTAGCCGCGTACCAGGCGACCCGCAAACCCCGCACCACCCGCATCGTCGCCGCCGCCAACGCCAACGCCCGCGCCTATCACCTTTCGGGCCTCCCCCGGATGGTCGGCCACGCGGGCCTCCGCGCGCTTGGCCGCCTCTCCCCCGGCGCGATGCTCAGCCGCTTCGACTGGCTCTACGACCACGACGTCACTGTGGGGTGACAAATTCCTTCGAAGGAATTTGCAAATCTTTTCGAAAAGATTTGCTGTTCACACTACCAGCGCCGCACCAGATCGCGAAACGCATCTGCCACGTCCGCATCGACTTCAACGCCGGCATGTCCTCCGTATAGGCGGACATGACCATCCTTGCGCGGTCCCGATATCCAGTATTGCTCGCCCGTTGCTACATCAAAGTAGTTTGCTTTGAAGCCATTGCCCTTCAGGCTGCGAAACGTCCGACCACCATAGTAGAGCGTCAGGCCAGTCTTGGAAAAGAAGACGCGCCCGATCCTGCCGGCACAATCCAGACCGCCTGACTTGTTCTCGATGTACATGATCCGTGAGCGCGCGTTCCGAAATTCAGCGGGGGGTGTATCCTGCTGTTCGTGCTCTCTGACTTGACCGATGTAGCCTCTGCGCATTTCTTCCGCCTTACGCCGCTATCCGCACCCAGACTGGGACATGATCCGAAGGCTTGTCCCGCCCCCTGACCGCCTTGTCGATCCCCGCCTCCTCCAACCGGTCCGCCACTTGGGGAGAGCACATCACATGGTCGATCCGGATCCCGTTGTTCCGCTCCCAGGCCCCCGCCTGGTAATCCCAGAACGTATAGACCCCGGGGCTGCCATCCCGCACCCGGACCGCATCCGTCAGCCCCAGATTGGCCAGCCTCCGGAACGCCGCCCGGCTCTCCGGCAGGAACAGGGCATCCGTCACCCAGGCCTCCGGCTTCGCCGCATCCACGCCTTGCGGGATCACGTTGTAGTCCCCGAGGCAGACAAACGCCTCCTCCGCCGCCAGCATCTCCCGCACGCGGACCTCCATCCGCGCCATCCAGGCCAGTTTGTAATCATACTTCGGCCCCGGCGCCGGGTTCCCGTTCGGCAGGTAGAGCCCGCAGACCCTGACCGGCCGTCCCGCATCCAACACCGCCTCGATCCACCGCGCCTGCTCGTCGCCCGGGTCCCCCGGCAACCCCCGCCGCACGTCCGACAGCGGCAGCTTCGAGAGGATCGCGACCCCGTTGAACCCCTTCTGCCCGTGCGTCTCGACCCGGTAGCCCATCGCCTCGAAGACCTCTCGCGGGAAGGCCTCGTCGACCGACTTGATCTCCTGCAGGACCACCACGTCCGGCGCAGCCTCCGTCAGCCACAAAGGCAAAGCCTCGATCCGCGCCTTGATCCCGTTGATGTTGAACGTCGCCAGCTTCATGCCCGGGCCCTCCCCCAGCCAACCCTAGGCTGCCCGGCGCCAAGCCTCAAGCCGTCTGCCGCAACGGCTCCGTCGCCGCCCGCAGCCACAGCGCGTCCAGCCGGTCCAGCTGAACCGGATCGAACCGCTCCGCCTCCTCCCAGTACCGGCCCGAGGGCACCAGGTAGCCAAGCTCCGCCTCCAAAGCCAGCGCCTCTGCCGCCAGGTCCGGACACCAGGCTGCCGGTCGCGCCCCGCCCACCGCCGCCCGACCGACCCGCGGAAAAATCAGCCGCGACGGCCCGGTCGACAGGTTCACCACCGCGCAGCCCTGCATCGCCGCCAGCACCATCAGCCGCGCCGACTTCGCCTCCAGGCTCCGCAGGGTGATGTCCTTCCGCAACGGGTCCGGCGTCCCCGTCCCGTAGAAATGCGTCAGCCCCACTTTCGGGTAATGCATGTCGCAGCCGAACACCGCCAGCACCCGCGGCCGTAAGCTATTCAGCGCCCAATACCCCGCCGTGAACGCCATTGTTGCGCCCGCGTAGACAAACCCGCCGTACCCATTCTGCGCCGGCACGAACTCTGCCTCGGTCACCACCCGCTGCCCCGGCCCCGCAACCGGCTGCCGGTCCGCCGGAAAATCCCACGGGTAGACCGAGTAATCCCAGTCCCCCCGGACCCGCCAGGCATTGTTGATCGCCACCACCCGGTCGAACGGCGCCCGCGGCCACACTGCCGCTTCGGTCACCATGGGGGCAGAGCCCAGCAACAGCACGTTGGTCATCCGCAATCTCCTTCGCTGCCCCGGCACAAGCTAGGGCAGGCGAACCGGAAGGCGAGAGATGCGTCAGATCGAAAAACTGGTGCCGCAGCCGCAGCTGGTCTTGGCATTGGGGTTCTGCACCACGAAACGCGCGCCGATCAGCTCGTCGGTGAAGTCGATCACTGCATTCGCCAGGAACGGCAGGCTGATCTGGTCGACCACGACCTTCTGCCCGTCCTTCTCCAGCACCAGATCATCCGCCGCAGGCTCGTCAAGCGTGATCGAATACTGGAACCCCGAACAGCCCCCGCCATCCACGGCGACGCGCAGCGGCTTGGCCTCGCCCACCGCCTCGGCAATCTCGGCCAGCCGGGCAAAGGCGCGGTCGGTCACTCTGGGCGGAAGCGTCAGTTCCATGGCTGTTCCCCTATCCTTCGGCGCTTGCTCTGAATATATGGGACCGGACCGCGCCTCACAAGGACCGCCCATGCTTCAGCCCTATGCCTGCCAACCCGAGGCCAGCCGCGGGCGTCTCTGGCCCGAAAGGCTGTCGTCCTTCCGTTCGCCCTATCAGCGCGACCGCGACCGGATCATCCATTCCTCGGCCTTCCGCAGGCTCAAGCACAAGACGCAAGTCTTCGTCGAACACGAAGGCGACTACTACCGCACCCGCCTGACCCACACGATCGAGGTTGCGCAAGTCGCCCGCACCATCGCCGGGGTCCTGGGGCTGAACACCGACCTGGCCGAAGCCGTGGCCCTGGCGCATGACCTTGGCCACACCCCCTTCGGCCATACCGGCGAAGACGCGATGGAACGCCTGATGGCCCCCTTTGGCGGGTTTGACCACAACGCCCAGGCCCTACGGATCGTGACGCGCCTCGAACGGCACTACGCCGACTTCGACGGGTTGAACTTGTCGTGGGAAACCCTTGAAGGCATTGCGAAACACAACGGCCCTGTCATCGGCCCGAACGCCGACAAGAAGCACGACGGACCCTTGCCCTACGCCCTGGCCGAGGTGAACGCGCAATGGGACCTCGAACTCGACACCCATGCCTCAGCCGAGGCCCAGGTCGCCGCCATCGCCGACGACGTGGCCTACAGCCACCACGACCTGCACGACGGCCTGCGGTCTGGCCTCTTCACCGAGGCCGACCTGATGGAGCTGCCCGTCACCGGCCCGGCCTTCGAGGAGGTGGATCGCACCTATCCCGGCCTCGACAAGATGCGCCGCCGCCACGAAGCCCTGCGCCGTGTCTTTGGTCGGATGGTGGAAGATGTGATCGCCGTCGCCCAGAACCGCCTGACCAGCGCCCAGCCGAAATCGGTGGACGACATTCGTCACATGGGCACGACGATCATCCGGTTCTCGAAACCGCTCTACCAGGACCTGAAGGCCGTGCGCAGTTTCCTCTTCCACCGCATGTACCGCGCGCCGAGTGTCATGGCGGTTCGGGCCGAGGTCACGCGGATGGTCGACGACCTCTTCCCCCTCTTCCTGCGCCAGCCCGACCTGTTGCCGCCGGAATGGCAAAGCGATGTCGCGGCGGCCAAGGACGAGACGCATCTCGCCCGCGTCGTGGCCGACTATGTCGCCGGCATGACCGACCGCTTCGCGATCCAGGAACATGCGCGTCTGTTCGGCACGCCCGCGCCTCTCACCTCTACCTGAACAAAAGATCGCAACCAATGGCCCTGCTTGCTCTTTTGGCAAATACTCGCCGGGGGTCCGGGGGGGGAAACCCCCGGTTCTGACCGCTGCCGCAAGCGCGGCGTTCGCTCCAAGGGCGGAACGCCTGTACCAGGCGTCCCCTCTCCCCCGGGGGGAGAGGGTCAGGGTGAGGGGTCGCTCCGCCAGCCAGAAGCGCCGCGTTCCGGCCCTACGGCTCCGTGACCCGGATCGGACAAGGATCATCGGCCAGACTCACCTGATGCACGCCGCGTCGCCGCAGTCCGACGCCGCCTGTGGGGCACTGCCCTCTCAACCCGCGTCCCCTCTCCCCGGAACGGGGGGAGGGTCAGGGAGGGGGGCCGCCCGCCTCAGGCGCCCCGCTCAGGCCGTCCGCGCCGCCTTGACCCAGATGCCTACCAGTACCAGCGACAGGATCATGTTCCAGCCCGCCATGGAAATCCCCAGCATCGACCAGGCGATCTCGTCACAACGCACCACGGCGGCCACATCCTTGGTCGGATCCAGCAGATCCGCAGCCGAGATGCCCTCGATCGACCCCGCAGTACAGGTGGCCAGGCCCTCCCACCACAGCTGCTCGACGCCGACATGGAAGAGCCCGATGCCCGCGGTGGCCAGCGCCGCCAGGGCGCCCAGCCATGCCAGTCCACGCCAGCCGGTGAAATAGGCCACCACGCCGATCAGGATCGCCGCCGCATGCGGCCAGCGCTGGTACAGGCACAGCTGGCACGGTGCAAGGCCGCCGATGTACTGGAACGCGAAGGCCCCGCCCAGAAGCGCGACCGAACCAAGGGTTGCAAGCAGGATCAAGTTGGGGCGGCTCAGGGTCATCGGGCGTCTCGGCTGAGAAAAATCCGCCGTGACCATAGGTCCGGCGCGAGCGAAGGGAAAGAGGATGTGCGCGCGCCTCGCTCTGTTGTGCTTTCATGCTTCCGATGACGGGGGGCAGCGGATAGCATCGCTGCGATGCAGGCTCGCCCATGGGTTAAGGATTCGTAACTGCCCACGGCCAAGGCCTTGATTTTGCAAGTGGCGTCCGGTGTGTCCTGCGTGGACATCGGACCTTCGGAAAAGGGTGACGACATGCAGTGGCGCGGTCGCAGGGAAAGTTCGAACGTCGAGGATCGCCGCCGGATGGGCGGTGGCGGGGCCGCGCGGGTCGGCGGGGTTGGCGGGGCAGGGGCGATCATCGTCGTCCTGATCGCGCTCTTCCTCGGGGTCGATCCCAGCCAGCTCCTCGGCCCCGATGGCGGCGGCATGACCCAGTCCGGCGGCTCGCAGGTCGAACTGACCGCCGAGGACGAGGCCGAGGGCCAGTTCGTCTCGGTCGTCCTCGCCGATACCGAGGAAATCTGGGGCCGCGTCTTCCAGGAACAGCTTGGCCGCGCCTACCGCCCCGCGACCCTCGTCCTGTTCAAAGAGGCCACCCGGTCCGCCTGCGGCGGCGCCTCCGAGGCGACCGGCCCGTTCTACTGCCCCGCCGACCGCAAGGTCTACCTCGACACCGGGTTCTTCACGACGATGCACCAGCGGCTGGGGGCAGGGGGTGACTTCGCCGCCGCCTATGTCGTCGCCCATGAAATCGGCCATCACATCCAGAACGAGCTCGGCATCCTCGGCAAGGCCAACCAGATCCGCCAGCAGGTCAGCCAGGAAGAATCGAACGCGATCTCGGTCCGGGTGGAACTGCAGGCCGACTGCCTGTCCGGCATCTGGGCGCGCGAGGCGGCTCAGACCTTGGGCACGGTGGAACGCGGCGATCTGGAAGAGGCGGTGAACGCCGCCCGCCAGATCGGCGACGACACGCTGCAAAGGAACGCCGGCCAGCGCCCGATGCCGCACACCTTCACCCACGGCACCTCGGAACAACGGTCGCGCTGGTTCATGATCGGGCTGCAGTCGGGCCAAATGGCCGACTGCGACACCTTCCAGACCGACGACCTCTGACCCCGCGCAGCCCGCATTGACGCGAGCCGCGGCAGGTTCTAGACGTGGCGCCGGTGGCCCGAGTGGTGGAATGGTAGACGCAGGGGATTCAAAATCCTCCGCCGCAAGGCTTGCGAGTTCGAGTCTCGCCTCGGGCACCACTTGTCCAGATGCCTGATGGGTCAGCAGCCCGAATCGTCGCGGTGATCCGGATTTCGATCAGTCCGGGACTTCGCGGCGTTTTGTCGACGACTAGGGAAACACTGGCTTTCGACCCATGTCCGGCGCACGAAGATTTGCGCGTGGACGGCCTAGTCAACACAGGGTTGCGCCAAAAATCTTCACGGCCCGGGCGAATGGATGCCCAGAAAACAGCCGTGGGTTGAAAGAGGCAATCGCTCATGGACTTACATCGACCCGCTTTCGGAAGGGCTACGCGGATTGCGCACCAAACCGCTGAAACCTGACCGGGCGATTGCACAGAAACACACGCATCGGCTGAATCGTGCCGGTGTTGTCGTTGTTTACAAACAATTTTCAGCTTTTCTACCGCCCGCCGTGAACGCTATGCAAATGAGACCCGTTGGGCGTCCGCGGGAGAGGTTGGTTAACCAAAGTATAGGGTCAGCATGGCGAAGACGTTTGAAGTGCCTGCAGTCGAGTTACAGTCGGCGGATCGCGCGCAGCGCGCGTCACCGTGCTTTACCCCGGGCACGCTGATTACCACGCAGCGCGGTGAAATCCCCGTCGAGATGATCTCGGCCGGTGACCGGGTCGTAACCCGCGACAACGGCATCCAGACCGTGCGCTGGGTCGGCAAGACGCAGATGTTCCTGCACGACTTCCAGGCCGACCCGCATCTGTTGCCGGTGTTCATCCAGCAGGGCTCGTTGGGCAAGGGCCTGCCGGAACGCGACATGATGGTGTCCCCAAACCATCGTGTCCTGGTGACCAACACCCGGGTTTCCGTGCGCTATGCCGAACGCGAAGTGCTGGTCGCGGCCAAGCATCTGGCAGCCCAGGGGGTCCACACCGTGCAGTCCAGCGGGACGACCTACATCCACTTCATGTGTGATCGCCACGAGGTCGTGCTGACCAATGGCGTCTGGACCGAGACCTTCCATCCCGACGACACCTCGCTGAAAGGCATCGGCAACGCCCAGCGTCTGGAGATTCTCGAACTGTTTCCCGAGCTCAAAACCGCGGCAGGACGGGCAACATATGGCCAATCCCGCCGGGTCATTAACGAACATGAGGCATCGGGACTCGCATTTTGAATGTGCACATAGTAACGTTTCGTTAAGAATCTCGGGGAAATCGAACGACCATAGCCAACTTGACGGGAAGGCGCGCCACTAATGGATGCGCGTGCAAGCCTGAAGGGGAGAAAAATCAGGGCTGGGTCGCTGCTGAGGCAGAGGGACAAAGAGCATGGCTACACTCGAAGGCGGCGGCGGTGGCGGTGGCGACTCCCTTATTGGGGCTGACGCCGAGAACGATTCGATCTGGGGCGCTGCCGGTCCCGACACTCTGCGTGGCGGACCAGCAGCGGGCACCGGCGGCGGGAATGACTTTCTTGACGGCGGCGATGGCGACGACCTGATCTATGGCGGTGACGGCAACGATACCCTGATCGGTGGTCCGACCGGCGACGAGGATACGCTTTACGGTGGCGCCGGGATTGATACTGCCGATTACAGCCGCAACCTGACGGACCTCATCGGGGCGGGCGGAGCCTTCACTCCGATCTTTACCGCCAACACGACCTCGGTAAACGTGAACCTGGCCACCGGTATTGCGACCGGGTTGGGCACGGATTCCCTGATCGGGATCGAGAACGTCATTACCGGCACTGGTGCCGATGTGGTGACGGGTGACGGCGCGGCGAACCGCATCGAACTGGGCGCCGGGTCCGACACGGCGGATGGCGGTGGCGGAAACGACACCATTCTGGGCGGTACCGGGACGGACTCGCTGGTTGGCGGTGCTGGCGTCGACCAGCTTTTCGGCGGCAATGACGCGGACATCCTGCGCGGCGGTGCCGATGGCGATGCGCTGTTCGGGGACGCGGGGACGGACTCGCTGTTCGGGGATGACGGCACCGACACGCTGTTCGGTGGCACCGACGCAGACACGCTGGACGGTGGTGCCGGGTCCGATGCCCTGTACGGCGATGCCGGGATCGACTCGCTGATCGGCGCGGCTGGCAACGACAGCCTGTACGGCGGTGCCGACGCTGACCGGCTCTATGGCGGGATCGACAATGACTTCCTGGACGGCGGTGTCGGGTCAGACTCGCTGTTCGGCGGATCGGGCCGCGACACGCTGATTGGCGGGCTCGACAACGATTCGCTGGTTGGCGGGCAAGGTGTCGATTTTGTCGACTACAGCCTGTCGAATGCCGCAGTTCAGATAAACATCAACGACCTGGTCGCCGAGACCGGGGGGCACGCAGCGGGCGACACGCTGGTCGGCATCGAAGGGATCATCGGGTCCGACTTCAACGACTCGATCACCGGCAATGCGGACGCCAACATCATCGACGGCGGCGCCGATGCCGACACCATCAATGCCGGTTTCGGAAACGACTCGATCGTTGGTGGTGCAGGCAATGACGTTATCACTGCCGGTCCGGAAACGCCGCCCGGCGTCACGCCCGCCCCGGCGGAGAACCTGCGTCTGGACTGGGATGCCCAGGGAGGCACGGGCGCGTCCCTTGAAAGTGGCTTCAGCCAGACAGTAACCGGCGCCGGTGGTGCGGCCCGGGTGAACGTTTCGGTGACCTATACCGAGGACGCCGCCAGTTCGCAGTTCAATATCGACGACGGCCCCGCGACGGGGGCAGGAGACGCTGTACCGATCTATGCCGGGCCGACCGATTTTCCGGACGGCCGTGGCTTCGACACCGGCTCGGCGGGCGTGCTGTATCGCGATGGCGGTCCGGGCGTCTCGGAAGTCACCATCGACTTCTCGGCCGCCGCCGGATCAGGGGTGACTGATCAGGTCAGCAACGTCTACTTCCGCATCTCGGACATCGACACGTCGGATACCACAACCGGCTTCCGCGATACGGTGACCGTCAATGCCTATGATGCCCTTGGCAACCTGCTGCCAGTCACCATAACGGTGGGCTCGTCGCAACTGGTGCAGACCGGCAATACCGTCACGGCTGTCCCTCAGTCGGGTGACCCGAACGGCTTCAACACCTCTCCCGGTGCGCTTGACGGGTCGGTCCTGTACTTCATCCAGGGGCCCGTTGCGTCGATCGTCATCCAGTATGGCGATGCGGGCAGCGTTGGCTCGACCCAGGCGATCCTGGTTTCCGACGTTCATTTCACCACCATCCCTGAAACAGCGGCCAATGCGGACGATGACACGGTTGTGGCCGGTACTGGCGACGACCTTATCACTACCGGTCTCGGCGAGGATTTCATCTACGGTGGCACCGGCAATGACACGGTCTACGGTGGCGCCGGGGACGACAGGGTAGAGGGCTCTGACGGCAACGACAGCATCTATGGTGGTGTCGGCAACGACACGCTTATCGGGGATGAAGGCAACGACCGCCTCTATGGCGGTGACGGGAACGATATCCTCAACGGCGTCGGTGGCGACGATACGCTGGCCGGTGGTCTTGGGGCGGACACGCTGTTCGGCTCCTTCGCCCTCGACGTAGCCGACTACAGCGAATCCAACGCCGCGGTCAGCGTGAACCTGGGGACCAACACCTTCTCGGGTGGTCACGCCACGGGCGACTCGGCCATTGGCGTGGACGGGATCATCGGGTCAAACTTCGACGACACCCTGATTGGCTCCAGTGACTCCAGCACCTTTGCCGGTGATGTCTACACCACCCTGATCTACGGCGGCTTGGGCAACGACACTATCGCCGGGGTCGGCGGGGATGACTCGCTGTTCGGCGGTAACGACCGCGATACGGTAGACGGCGGCACTGGCAACGACCTGATGTATGGCGACCAGGGCATCGACCTGCTTTACGGTGGCAGCGAAAGCGACACGGTCTATGGTGGGACCGAAGCCGACACCCTGTATGGCGATGCGGGGGCCGACCGGCTGTTTGGCGACACGGGGAATGACAGTCTATTCGGCGGGACCGGGAACGACATTCTGTATGGTGGCGCCGGGACAGATTCGATCTTCGCGGGCGATGACCGTGACCAGATCTTCATGTCCTACACCAAGCCCACCGCCGAGACGGTTGCGGGCAACGCCGTTGTCAACGACGTGCTGGGCAGTGAATCGGTCGACGGCGGCGGCGACGACGGCCCCACTGACAACGACACTCTGACCGTAAACATCACCGGCATGGGCTGGGCGCGGATCGATCTGGTCTATGATCCGCTGGACGCCGAAAACGGCACGATCACCTTCTTCGACGCGACCGGCGCCCAGATCGGCGTGCTGACCTTCACCGAGATCGAGAATCTGGTGATCGTCTGCTTTACCTCCGGCACGCAGATCATGACCGAGCGTGGTCCCGTCGCGGTTGAGGATCTTTGCGCTGGCGACATGGTTCTGACCCGGGACAACGGGGCGCAGCCATTGCGCTGGATCGGTCAGCGGCAGATGTCCTACCAGGACCTGCTGGCGAACCCGAAGCTGCAGCCGGTCCGAATTGCAACGGGGGCCTTTGGTGGCGCGGGACCTGACCGCACGATGCTGGTCTCGCCGCAGCACCGCGTGCTGATCGAAGGCGCCCGGGCCGAGATGTACTTTGGCGAGACCGAGGTTCTGGTCCCCGCCAAGCATCTGGTCGGGATGGCCGAGGTGACCCGCGCCATGCCGGCGGATGGGGTGACCTACGTGCACATCCTGTTCGACCGGCACGAGATCGTGCTCTCTGACGGCATCTGGACCGAAAGCTTCCAGCCTGCGGAACGGACCCTCTCGGCGCTGGATCAGGCCGCGCGGGACGAAGTGCTGCAGCTTTTCCCGGAACTGGCCGCCAATGCCGATGCCTTCCCTTCGGCGCGTCTGTCGCTGAAGGCGCATGAAGCGAGAGTGCTGATCGCAAGCTGATTACAGCGGGCGGCCCAGATAGGCCGCCCAGTCCTCCGGCGTATCAAGGTCCAGCACCGCCATCTGCCCCGGCAGTGGCAGGACACTGACGCTGTCCTTGTGGGCGCGCAGCACCGATCGGCCGCCCTCGTCGCCGGTCACTTCGGCAAGCTCGGGCCACAGGGCGCGCGGGAAGATTGTCGGATGGCCGACCTGCCCATCCTCGGTCCCGCCGCGCCAGATCAGCTGCGGCTTGGCCTGGAACTGGGCGATAAGCCCGCTCAACGCCTCGCCAGTGAAGCCCGGCATGTCGGCTGGCAGTACCATCAGCCCGTCCGACCGTCCTTCCGCCCGGGCCGCAATCGCTGCGGAGCCGCGGACCAGCGACCGCGACATGCCCTGCGCCGCGTCTGGGATTTCGGCAAGGTCGACCGTCAGCCCCGACAGAGCTTCCTGCCGCATGGTCTTGCCCGGCGGAACTGCCACCAGCACCGGCATTCCGGTCTGCAAGGCGGCCTCGGCCACTCGGCGGAGGATCGGAATCCCCTCGACCGGCTGCAAGAGCTTGTCGAGCCCCCGCATACGGGACGAGGCCCCGGCGGCGAGGATCAGGATGTGCACGACCGGCTGCATGGCACGATGCTTGGGGCGCAGCGGGGCGCCCTGTCAAGCTTAGGCCCGCATCCGGCCGCCGTCGTCCCACAGGGGCGCAAGGTGCACCCGCGCCTTGCGGCGTTCGCCGAGGATCTCGACCTCCAGCTCCAGCCCGTCCTGCACGCGGTCCGCCGGGATGAAGCCTTGCGCCACCGACTTGCCGGTCCAGTGGCTATAGCCACCCGAGGTACACCAGCCCACCACTGCGCCGTCCAGCCAGATCGGCTCCCACGCGACGACGTCGGCATCCTTGGCGTCGACGACAATCGGCACCAGCTTGCGCTTCGGTCCTTCGGCCTTTTCCTTCATCGCGGCAGCCTTGCCGATCCAGTCCGCGGGCTTGTTCCAGCTGATGAAGCGGTCAAGGCCGGTCTCGGCGGGCGTGTAGTCGGGGCTGAACTCACGGCCCCATGAGCCGAACCACTTGTCGAGCCGCAGCGACATCATCGCCCGCATCCCGAAGGGGCGGAGGCCCAGGTCCTTGCCCGCCGCGGACAGAACCTCCCACAGGTGGCGGACCGACATGTGGTCGGTGAATATCTCATAGCCAAGGTCGGCGGTGTAGCTGACGCGCTGGACGATGCAGTTGGCCATGCCCACGGTCATGCGGCGGACGTCCATGAACTTGAACGCTTCCGCGCTGACGTCGGACCGGGTGACACGTGACAACAGCTCGCGCGCCTTTGGTCCGGCGATCTGGAAGCCCGAGCGGGAATCCGAGATATTCTCTACGGTTACACCGGGTTCTGCATGTTGCTCGAACCAACGGGTATGCCAGCCTTGGGCGCCATAGCTGGCGGTCAACTGGAATTCCGTCTCGGACAGGCAGGACACGGTGAAGTCGCCGATGATCTTGCCGCTTGTCGCAAGCATCGGCGTCAGCGACAGCCGCCCCGGCTGCGGGATGCGCCCCGCCATGATCCGGTCCAGCCAGGCCCGCGCGCCGGCGCCCTTGACCAGGTACTTGCCGAAGTTCTGCACCTCGTTGATGCCGACGCCCTCACGCACGGCCATCACTTCCTGCCGCGTCGCCTCCCAGGCGTTGGAGCGCTTGAACGTCGGCTCCTCATAGCGCGGCTCACCCGGTAGCGCGTGGTAGTTGACCACTTCCAACCCGTACTGCGCGCCCCAGACGGCGTTCATGCCATCGAAGACCTCGTACATCGGCGTGGTGCGGAAGGGTCGGGCGGCGGGGCGTTCCTCGTTCGGGTAGGACACGCTGAACCGCATCTGGTAGTTCTCGATGACCTTCGGCACGGTATAGCCGGGCGAGGTCCAGTTCCCGAACCGCGCCACGTCGAACCCGCGCGGGTCGCGTTCCACCTCGCCGTGGATCATCCACTGCGCCAAGGCGAGGCCCATGCCGCCGCCCTGGCTGAAGCCCGCCATCACCGCGCAGGCCGACCAGTAGTTGCGCAAGGAAGGGACCGGCCCGATCAGCGGGTTGCCGTCGGGCGCAAAGGTGAAGGGCCCGTGGATCACGCGCTTGACGCCTGACCGTTCCAGCACCGGGATGCGGCGGTAGGCGAAGTTGACGCTGTCCTCGATCTTGTCGAACTGTTCGTTCAGCAGTTCATGCCCGAAGTTCCACGGCGTTCCGTCCACAGCCCAGGGCTCGCAGGGCTTTTCGTAGAAGCCGATGCACATGCCGCGGCCTTCCTGGCGCAGGTAGAACTCGCCACCCGGGTCCATCACATGCGGGAATTCCCGGCCTTGGCCGAGGATGTCCATGATTTCCGGGATGTCGTCGGTGACGATATATTGGTGCGCCATCGGCAACAAAGGCAGGTAAACGCCCGCCATTGCCCCGATTTCCCGCGCCCACAGGCCGCCGGCATTGACCAGATGCTCACATTGGACGGTGCCCTTTTCGGTCACGACCTCCCAGCCGTCCTTGGTGGGCCGCGTCTCCAGTACGCGGTTGTGCAGGACGATCTCCGCCCCCCCCATCCGCGCGGCCTTGGCATAGGCATGCGTCGTGCCCGAGGGGTCGAGGTGGCCATCGAGCGGATCGTAAAGCCCGCCGAGGACGCCCTTCACATCGACCAGACCGTCGGTCAGCTTGGTGATCTCGGCCGGGGTCAGGATCTCGGTGTCCAGCCCCATGTAGCGATGCTTGGCGCGTTCGGCCTTCAGCATCTCGAACCGCGCCTCGTTGTCAGCCAGCGTCACCCCGCCCACATGATGCAGCCCGCAGGACATGCCGGTGATCGACTCAAGTTCCTTGTAGAGGCGGATCGTATAGCCCTGCAGCGCCGCCATGTTGGTGTCGCCGTTGATGGTGTGGAACCCGCCCGCCGCGTGCCAGGTGGAGCCCGAGGTCAGCTCCGACCGCTCGATCAGCATGACATCCGACCAGCCAAGCTTGGTCAGGTGATACAGGACCGAGCAACCGACAACGCCGCCGCCGATCACCACCACGCGCGCATGGGTTTTCATCGCAAGACTCTCCTAGACCCGTTTGCCGCACCATGGCGGGGCTGGGGAACCGGTTCATGAGGATTTGCGACAGGAAATGTCGCAGCCGGGCGATGATCCCGGCTGCGTTTGTTACTTCTCTGGGATCAGGCCCTTGGGCGCAAAGCGCATGACAACCAGTAGCACCACCCCCAGCGTCAACAGACGCATATGCGCGGCTGTGTCCTGCAAATGGTCCTTCAGGTCACCTGCTGGCAGGCCGGCGGTGATGATCTCCATCATCTGCGGCCCCAGGAATTCGACCGCCAGGTACAGCCAGCCGATCAAGAGGCCACCCAGGATCGAACCCCAGTTGTTGCCGGACCCGCCCACGATCACCATCACCCAGATCAGGAAGGTAAAGCGCAGGGGCAGGTAAGACGGCGGGGTCAGCTGGCCCTCCATCGAGGTCAGCATGGCCCCCGCAAGACCCACGACGGCTGAGCCGATGATGAAGATCTGCAGGTGGCGGAACTTCACGTCCTTGCCCATCGCCGCCGAGGAAATCTCGTTGTCACGAATGGCGCGGACGGTGCGGCCCCAGGGGCTGTTCAGCGCGCGTTCGCAGCCCCAGACCAGAAGGACCAGAACGATGCCGAACATGGTCGCATACAGAAGCTTGACGAAGATGGTTGAGGCGGTGACCGGGTCGGCGCCGATGCTGGCCACCTGGTCGAGGAAGGCCGGGTTGACCTGAAGGTCCACTTCATAGGGCACCGGCCAGGGGCGGGGCAGGTCGATCAGGTTCTTCACGCCCCGCGCCAGCCAGTCCTCGTTGCGCAGGACGGTGACGATGATCTCGGCGATGCCCAGGGTCGCGATGGCCAGGTAATCCTCGCGCAGGCCCAGGGCGATCTTGCCGATGATCCAGGCGGCTGCGGCAGCCATCAGCGCCCCAACCGGCCAGGCGACCAGCGAATTCAGCCCAAGACCGCCGATGTTGCCCGCCTGCGCCGGATTGTTCGCCTCAACAGCGACGACGCCGGGATCAAGGATCATCCGGTAGATGAAGAAGGCCACCACCAGATACAGCGCCAGCGCCAGCGCTCGGCTGGTGCCGGGTTTCAGCTTTCGGTAAAGCCAGGTTGCAAGGCCGATGGCGAGCGCTGCGAAGAGCAGCGCCTCGACGATCTGCGGGCCACCCGCCGCCCAGCCCTCGGGCACCGGGTTGGCCGAGACCAGCACCACCGCCAGCCCGCCAAGCGCCACCGAGCCGACGATGCCGGTCGAGAACAGCCCCGCATAGCCCCACTGGATGTTCACCCCGATCGCCATGATCGCCGACAGAAGCGCCAGGTTCAGGATGTTCAGCGACAGGTTCCAGCTTTGGAACACGCCCGTCAGGATGAACAGGAGTGCGACGCCCGCGAAAAGCCAGAGGTTGCGATACTGGGCCATGTCACTTGCCTCCGAAGATGCCCTGCGGGCGGAACAGCAGCACAAGGATCAGGATGGTGAAGCTGACCGCGACCTTGTAATCGGTCGACAGCGCCTGATAGAGCCCATCGCCCAGCCACTCGGGCGGGACGAGATAGCCAAAGATCTTGCGCCAGGCGTTGGTGACGATCAGCTCGGAAAACGCCACGATGAAGCTGCCGACCACCGCACCCAAGGGCGAGCCAAGGCCGCCCACCACGGCAGCGGCAAACATCGGCATCAGCAGGCTGAAGTAGACGATCCCGCGATAGGATTTGTCCAGCCCGTACAGCGTCCCCGCGATGCAGGCCAGGGCGCCCCCGATGATCCAGGTGATCATCACCACGCGCTCGGGGTTGATGCCGGACAGAAGCGCCAGGTCCTCGTTGTCGGAATAGGCCCGCATCGACTTGCCGGTGCGGGTCTTCTGCAGGAACCAGAACAGCGCAATGCAGCAGAGCACGGCTGCCACGACCGAAAGCGCCGCCGTCGTCTTGATCGCCAGGGGCTCTGCCAGCCCGGTCCAGGCCTTGAAGTCCTGCGGATTGAGCCACATCCGGGCGCCGTCAGTGAAGTTCTGCTCGGACGTGCCGATGATCAGGCGCACCAGGCCGTTCATCACGAACATCACCCCGGTCGAGACAATGACCACGATGATCGGCTTCGCCCGCACCTTGCGGTAGTAGCGGTAGACCACCCGGTCGGTCGCCAGGACCATGGCGATGGTCACCAGGATCCCCAGCGGCAAGGCAAGCAGCGCCGTGGGCAGCGGACCACCCGAGATGCCCATCGACTGGAACCACCAGGTGAACAGGATCACGAAGGCCGTCCCGAAGGCCATCGTGTCGCCATGCGCGAAGTTTGAGAACCTGAGGACGCTGAAGATCAGCGTGATCCCCAGCGCACCCAGTGCCAGCTGGCTGCCATAGGCCAGGCCCGGCACCACGATGAAGTTCAGGAAGGCGACGAGGGCGTTGAGGATGTCCATCGGGTCTCGCTGGTGCAGAGGAGGGGGGCGGGCTCAGCCGCCGGTGGCCGTGCAGTTGCCTTCGCCGGTGATCGCGACCGGACCCGCGGCATGGGCGGTGAACAGGAACTTGCCGTCGGGGAAGATGCTGATCATGCCCGACATTCCGGCCTGCGGCGGCATGATCAGGACCAACTCGCCCGTGTCCTCGATGTACCCCGCATCGAAGGCCTGCCAGGACTGGCCGTCGGTTGCCACCGACCAGATGTCGCCGGACTGTTCGATGGCGAAGGGTCCGCCGCCATAGGGCTCGCAGGTGCCGCCGCCGCACTGGCGGTCGACGGTGCATTCGAACCCGGCCAGGACCTGGGTGGGCAAAAGGGCCAACAGGGCGAAAGCGGCAGGTTTCATCGGGTCAGCCTCCCAGGAAGGATTTGCGGACGTCCGGGTCGGCCAGCAGCGCTTGCCCGGTGTCGGTATAGCGGTTGCGGCCCTGGACCAGGACATATCCCTTGTCGGCGATCTCCAGCGCCTGGCGGGCGTTCTGTTCGACCATCAGGATCGAAATTCCGGTGCGCGCGATCTCGATGATACGGTCGAAAAGCTCGTCCATAACGATGGGGCTGACGCCTGCCGTCGGTTCGTCCAGCATCAGGACCTTGGGCTGGGTCATCAGCGCCCGGCCCACCGCCACCTGCTGGCGCTGGCCGCCCGACAATTCACCCGCCTTCTGGAACCGCTTCTGCCGCAGGATCGGGAACAGGTCATAGATCTGCTCCATCGTCTCGCGGATGCGTTCGTCGGTGCGGATGAAGGCACCCATTTCCAGGTTCTCCTCGACCGTCATTCCGGTGAAGATGTTCGAGGTCTGCGGCACGAAACCCATGCCCTTGCGCACCCGCGCCTGGGGGGAAAGGCTGGTGATGTCCTCACCCATGAGCCGCACGCTGCCCTGGCGCAGCTTCAGCATGCCGAAGACCGCCTTCATCGCGGTGGACTTGCCCGCGCCGTTCGGGCCGACGATCACCGCAATCTCGCCGGGCTCCACCGCCAGGGTGCAGTCATGCAGGATATCGACCGCGCCATAGCCGCCGGTCATGTTCTCGCCAATCAGGAAGGGTTCAGCCATGGAACACCGCTGCGCAAAGCACTGATTTTCGGCGAAAATCAGCAATGCGAGTTTTCGCGGAAAACTCGTGTCCCCGGGGGTCAGCCATGTGCGGCTTCCTCTTTCAACTTGTTCTTCAGGCCCCGGCCCAGGTAGGCCTCGATCACGCGCTCGTCGTTCTTGACCTGATCCACCGTGCCCTCGGCCAGAACCTTGCCCTCGGCCATGCAGATCACCGGGTCGCAAAGCCTGCCGATAAAGTCCATGTCATGCTCGATCACGCAGAAGGTATAGCCGCGTTCCTTGTTCAGCCGCACGATGGCATCGCCGATGGTGTTCAGCAGTGTCCGGTTCACGCCCGCGCCGACCTCGTCCAGGAAGACGATCTTGGCGTCCACCATCATCGTGCGACCCAGCTCCACCAGCTTCTTCTGCCCGCCCGAGATCATGCCCGCCTTCTGGTCGGCGATGTGGCTGATCGTCAGGAATTCGAGCACTTCGTCAGCTTTCTGCCGGATGCGCTCTTCCTCCTCGGCGACTTGGCCGCGCGAGAAGAGGGCGTTCCAAAGCTTCTCGCCCGACTGGCGCGGCGGCACCATCATCAGGTTCTCGCGCACGGTCATCGACCCGAATTCATGCGCGATCTGGAAGGTGCGCAGCAGGCCCTTGTCGAACAGTTTGTGCGGCGGCAGGCCGGTGATGTCCTCGCCGTCCATGAACACCTGGCCGCTGGTCGGCGCATAGCGTCCCGCGATCACGTTGAAGAGCGTGGTCTTGCCCGCGCCGTTCGGGCCGATCAGGCCGGTGATCGTGCCGGTCTTGATTTCCAGCGATGCGCCGTCAACGGCATGAAAGCCGCCGAAATGCTTGTGCAGCTTTTCGACCCTGATCATTGTCTTCCCCTGTCGCGGCCCGCCCTTGTTCCGGTTCACCCGGACGGGGGCCTTATCCTTGTGCCACGGCCCGGGTCATCGCCCGGGCCGTGATCCTTGCAAATTCGCGTCTCGCCTGGGATCAGCGGAACTGGACGGTTTCGTACTTGCCGCCCTTGACCTCGAACTGGCGGTAGCGGCCAGCCGATTCACCCGGCCCGATCAGGGTCACGCCCGAAGCGCCGTCATAGTCGATGGCGGTGCCGGCAGCGATCAGCTCCAGCGCCTTGCCCAGCTCGCCCGGAAGGATCTTGGTGCCCGAACCGTCAGCCGGTCCGTTGGCGATCTCCAGGATCTTTTCCTTGTAAACGTTCGGGTCGGTCGAGCCCGAAGCCTCGATGGCCAGCATGATCAGCGCGGCGGCGTCATAGCTTTCCATCGTGTAGGGCGAGGTGGCGTCGTAGGCCGGGTCGTTGGCCTTGCCCATTTCGGTCAGGATCGCCGCACCGGCGCTGTCGGACTGCGCGACCTGGCCGTAGGACCCGTCAAGGGCCGGGCCGATGGCTTCGGGAAGCGAGTCACCGACCATGCCGCCCGGCAGGCCGAAGGTCGAGAAGGCACCGGTGTCGAGCGAGGCCTGGATGATGCCCTTGCCGCCCTGGTCCAGATAGCCGGCCACGACCAGCAGGTCGCCGCCCGCCGCTGCCAGCGCCGCGACTTCGGCCGAATAGTCGGCCTTGCCGTCGTCATGGGCTGCGTTGATCGTCACGGTGCCACCCTTGGCGGTGAAGCCCGCTGCAATCGCTTCGGCCAGGCCCTTGCCGTAGTCCGAGTTCGAATAGGTCAGCGCAATCGACTTCACGCCTTTCTCGGCCAGGATTTCACCCATGACTTCGCCTTCGCGCGCGTCCGACGGGGCGGTGCGGAAGAACAGGCCATTGTCCGGGTCAGCGGTCAGCGCCGGCGAGGTGGCCGAGGGCGAAACCATCACGATGCCGTTCGGCATGGCGACGTTGGTCAGCACAGCGCGGGTGATGCCCGAGCAGTCGCCGCCGATGATGCCCTTCACGCCTTCCGCCGTGACCATCCGTTCCGCTGCAGCGGTGGCAGCCGCCGCATCGGTGCAGGTCGAGTCGCCACGGACCGAGCTGTAGGTGTTCTTGGCCTTGCCCGAAGCGTTCACTTCGGCAATCGCATGTTCAGCGGCATTCGCCATGTGGCTGGTCAAGGATTCGATGGGGCCGGTGAAGCCGATCAGGATGCCCAGCTTCACGTCCTCGGCTGCAGCAGCGCCAGCCATAAGTGCGCAGGCCGAAGCGGCCAGCAGAAGTTTCTTCATTTGTTGTCTCCCTAGTTGGATCGCGATCCTGTGGCGACCGTAGTGTGCAGATTGCGAAATGGGAAGCCCCATGCTGGCTGCCCTGGGGGAAGCGCTGTCGACTTTGGCGTTGCGCACCCTATTTCAGGGGGCAGAAGGGGCGCAGCCCCGAACAGCTTGAAGAGGATACGATGATCCCGGTTCTGCGACTGTCCGCCTGTCTCGTTTCGCTGTCGACTGTTGCACTGGCCGATCAGGTCACCACCTCGGCCGGGCCGATGGCAATCACGCCGGTCGCGGACGGCCTGGAAGAGCCCTGGGGTGTGGCCTTCCTGCCCGACGGCAGTTTCCTCGTCACCGAACGGGATGGCCGCCTGATCCGGTTCGCGGGCGAGGCTCGCGTCGCGGTCGACGGCCTGCCCGAGGTGCTGGCGGACGGGCAGGGCGGGCTCTTGGATGTCCTGATCCCCGCCGATTTCGCCACCAGCCGTGAGGTCTGGCTCAGCTTCTCCGCCAGCACCGACGAGGGCGGGGCGACAGCCGCTGGGCGCGGTCGGCTGTCGGAAGACGGCACCCGTCTGGAAGGGTTCGAGACGCTGTTCGTCGGCAACGGCTTCCCCGGTGGCCGCCACTTCGGGTCGCGGTTGGTGGAGCTGCCGGATGGAATGATCGCGCTGACGACGGGCGACCGGGGGACGGGGCCAGAGGGGATGGAGGCGCAGGATCCGCAAAACTCGGCCGGCAAGGTCATCCTTCTGGCCCGCGACGGCAGCCCGGGGATCGCACAGGATGGCTGGCTGCCCGGGGCATTCTCGCTCGGTCACCGCAACATCCAGGGCGCGGCGCTGGACCTGTCGGGGCGGCTTCTGACCGTCGAACATGGCGCGCAGGGCGGGGACGAGCTGAATGCCCCAGAAGCCGGGAAGAACTACGGCTGGCCGGTCATCAGCTATGGCGAGAATTACGGAGGCGGTGCAATTGGCGAGGGGACCGAGAAGCAAGGAATGGAGCAGCCCCTGCACGTCTGGGATCCCTCCATCGCGCCGTCGGGGATGGTCATCTATTCCGGCAAGCTGATCCCCGACTGGACGGGGGACATCTTCTTCGGATCCCTGAACAGCGACTTCCTGGGACGGCTTGACCCCGACACGCCCGGCCCGACCGGGTTTGCCGAGGAACGGATCAGCGCCGCCGAGACTGGCCGGGTCCGCGACGTGGTCGAGGCGCCGGACGGGTCGATCTGGTTCCTGTCGGTCTATGACGGGGCGGTCTACCGGATGGCCCCGGCGGAGTAGTGTCCACGGTGGACAAGTGTCCCTTTGTGGTGAAATATCAAATACATGCCGATTTTCGGTAAGGTGGTCTTAACCCAGTTTTGCAGGCCCTAGATCGACAGCCGCACTGGCACTGCGCCCGGCATGCCTTGCGTCCCGCGCTCGCGGTAAGGCGTGGTCGAGTAATGGCTGCGGTAGCATTTCGAGAAATGCGAGGGCGAGGCAAAGCCGCAGGCGAGCGCGACGTTGATCACGCTCATATCGGTCTGCATCAAGAGGTTCCGCGCCTTCTGCAGGCGCAGCTCCATGTAGTACCGCTTGGGTGAGCGGTTGAGGTAGCGGCGGAACAGACGCTCCAGCTGGCGGGTCGACATGCCGACCTCTTCGGCCAGGTCGGCGGGCGACATCGGGTCTTCGATGTTGCCCTCCATCATCTGGATCACCTGGCTAAGCTTCGGATGCCGCACGCCGATTCGCGTCGGGATCGACAGGCGCTGGGTGTCCTGGTCGGTGCGGATCGTCGTGTAGATCATCTGGTCGGCGACCGTGTTCGCCAGGTCCTCACCATGGTCAGCGGCGATGATCTTCAGCATCAGGTCGATGGACGAAATGCCCCCCGCCGTCGTCCAGCGGTTGCCATCCATCACGTAGACGGACTTGGTCAGCTTCACATTCTCGAATTCCTCGGCAAAGCCGTCCTGGTTTTCCCAGTGGATCGTCGCCTTCTTGCCATCCAGAAGCCCGGCCTTGGCCAGCGCATGGCCGCCGGTGCAGATGCCGCCGATGGTGACGCCGCGCCGGGCCTCGCGCCGCAGCCAGTTGACCACGCCCTTGGTCGTGGTGCGCTGGATATCCAGGCCCCCGCAGACCAGGATCGTGTCCTCGCGGTCCATCTCGTCCAGCCCAAGCTCCAGCCGGAAGGTCGCGCCGTTGGAACAGGATTTCTCGGTCCCCTCGCCGCAAAGGGCCCAGGTGTACAGCGTCTCGCCCGAGACCCGGTTGGCGATGCGCAGGGGTTCGATGGCCCCGGCGAAAGAGATCATCGTGAACTTGTCCAACAGCACAAAGACAAAGCGGCGCGAGGCCGAGGTCTTCTGCGTCTGGGTGGCCTTTCGCGGCGCGAGCGTCATGTCTGCGACCTGATCATGTCGTTTGTGGCCAAGGAAACGCAAAAACCGACCAGCCGCAAGGGCCGAAAGCGTCGGTTTTCGCCCAATCGCCCTTTGCAAAGGCGGAAACGCGGGCGTATATCGCTGACCGATTGCAAGGCTTTGGAGCGGAACGATGACCAAGGGATGGACGAAGACGGCATGGCGCGCGAAGCCGCGGATCCAGATGCCGGATTATCCCGATCAGGGCGCGCTGAATGGCGTTGAGGCGCAGCTGTCGAAGTATCCTCCGCTGGTCTTTGCCGGTGAGGCGCGGCGGCTGAAGAAGCAACTGGCGCTGGCGGGCGAGGGGAAGGCCTTCCTTTTGCAGGGCGGTGACTGCGCTGAAAGCTTTGCCGAGTTTTCAGCCGACAACATCCGCGACACCTTCCGGGTGATGCTGCAGATGGCGGTCGTCCTGACCTATGCCGCCAAGGTGCCGGTGATCAAGGTGGGCCGCATGGCCGGCCAGTTCGCCAAGCCGCGTTCTGCCCCGACCGAGGTCATCAACGGCGTTGAACTGCCCAGCTACAAGGGCGACATCATCAACGGCTTCGACCCCACGCCCGAGGCGCGCATCCCGGACCCGAACCGGATGCTGCAGGCCTATACCCAGGCCGCGGCAAGCCTGAACCTGCTGCGCGCATTTTCCACCGGCGGTTTTGCCGACATCCATCGGGTGCACAGCTGGACCCTGGGCTTTGCCGAACATGACAAGGCCGAACGCTACCGCGAGATGGCGAACCGGATTTCCGACGCGCTCGACTTCATGAATGCGGCCGGGGTGAACAGCGACACGGCGAACGAACTTTCCCGCGTCGACTTCTACACCAGCCACGAGGCGCTGCTGCTGGAATACGAAGAGGCGCTCTGCCGCGTGGACAGCATCACCGGGCAGAACGTGGCCGGCTCGGGTCACATGATCTGGATCGGCGACCGCACCCGTCAGCCCGACGGCGCGCATGTCGAATTCTGCCGCGGCGTGCTGAACCCCATCGGCCTGAAATGCGGTCCATCCACCACCGCCGAGGACCTGAAGGTCCTGATGGCCAAGCTGAACCCGGAGAACGAGCCCGGTCGCCTGACCCTGATCGCCCGCTTTGGCGCAGGGAAGGTCGGCGACAACCTGCCGCGGCTGATCAAGACCGTGCAGTCCGAAGGCGCCAATGTCGTCTGGTCCTGCGACCCGATGCACGGCAACACGATCAAGGCGGCGTCCGGCTACAAGACCCGGCCCTTTGACAGCGTCCTGCGCGAGGTGCGCGAGTTCTTTGCGATCCACAAGGCCGAGGGCACCCAGCCCGGCGGTGTTCACTTCGAGATGACAGGCCAGGACGTGACCGAATGCACTGGGGGTCTGCGGGCTGTCAGCGACGAAAATCTCGCCGACCGCTATCACACCGCCTGCGACCCGCGGCTCAACGCCTCGCAGTCGCTGGAACTGGCGTTCCTGGTGGCGGAAGAGCTGTCCTCGCAGCGCGAAGCCGCGCGGCGGGTGGCGCTGTAAGGCGCGTCAGGATGAAGGCGGCAGGGATACACCCTGCCGATCCTTCAATCTGCAAGATGTACCAGAGAAAGATGGCCCTTGCGCCGGATCGGCACGAGGGTTTGCACCGGCGCGGGTTCCGGAATGGGCTCGGGCACATGGGCAGGGGCTGGCGGCAAGGCCAGAGCCTCTTCCCGCCGCGTCAGGATCTGCAACTTGCACCGCTTGGGGGACTTGTCGGCAAAGCCCATCACCCCAAGCACCAGCCGCCCACCCGTATCGTCATCGAGCGGTAACAGTAACAGCCGCGCCACGATGCCGCCCCCCGGTGCCCGGTCCGAGCCAAGGTCGATCTCCGCAATGCCGGGCCCGGCAAAGACCTGTTCCAGCGTGTCAGCCAAGAGGCCCCGCGACTCGGCCCCGAATAAGCAGCTTAACGGCAGGCCACGCACATCCAGCCCGGCGAACTCGGCTAACCCCGATCCGGCAATCCGGATCTGCCCTATGCCGCGGCCGATGCGGTCGGCCAGGAACACCCGGTCCAACACGCCGACCAGCCCGCGCGGATCGACCGCCCGCCGTAACGGCAACGCCTCGCCGCGACGCAGGCTTTCCCAGTAGGCACGCGTCTGGGACAGGCCTTCGATGACGACCGGACCGGCGGGGCGCGGGTGCGGGCGCAGCCTGTCAAGAAATCCTAAGGTCATCTTTGTCTCCGTTCCATGCATCACGCCCCTTGCGAGGCATCGGTCCGCCGCGTCTAAGAAAGATACTCCGGATCCATCGGATTCGGCCGAAAATCTAATCAAATGGTAAATACCGCACGCGGCGGTTGAGTGGGGGCTTCATGATTTCGATGACAGGTTTCGCGGCCCGGCGCGGGGCGGGGGCCGGCTATGCCTGGACCTGGGACCTGCGGTCGGTGAATGGCAAGGGGCTGGACCTGCGGCTGCGCCTGCCGGACTGGGTCGACGGACTGGAGGCCGCGGTGCGGGCCGAGCTGCAGAAGGCGGTCCAGCGCGGCAATGTCAGCCTGACGCTGAAGGTCACGCAGGACGAGGGCGGTGATCTGGCGGCCTTCCGGCTGAATGAACCGGCGCTGTCTGCGGCACTGGCAGCGCTGGCCCGGGTCGAGACGGCGGCGATGGATGCGGGCGTGACCCTGCGCCAGCCGACGGCTGCCGATGTCCTGACCCTGCGCGGGGTGATCGATCAGACCGGGCAGGATGTCGACACGACCGAGCTTCGGGCTGCACTGGTCGCCGATCTGCCCGCGCTTCTGGACGATTTCGCTGCGATGCGCCGGGCCGAAGGGCAGGCCCTGGCCCAGGTGCTGGCGGGGCAGCTGGACCGGATCGACAACCTGACCGCCGATGCCCAGACCGAAACCGCCACCCGCACCGCGACCCAGGCCGAGACGCTGCGCGAGGCCCTGGCCCGCGTCCTGGCTGCAACCGATGCCGTTGACGAGACGCGCCTCGCCCAGGAACTTGCGCTGATCGCAGTGAAAACCGACGTGACCGAGGAGTTGGACCGCTTGGCCGCCCATGTCGCCGCCGCCCGCGCCTTGGTCGCCGACGCGGCACCCGTGGGCCGCAAGTTTGACTTCCTGATGCAGGAATTCATGCGCGAAGCGAACACCCTGTGCTCCAAGGCGCAGTCGCTGGCGCTGACCCGCATCGGCCTTGACCTGAAAACCGTGATCGATCAGATGCGCGAACAGGTCCAGAATGTGGAATGATCGATGACACGGCGCGGGCTTCTTCTGATCCTTTCCTCACCCTCGGGCGCCGGAAAGTCGACGCTCTCCCGGATGCTGATGGCCTGGGACCCGACGATGCGCTTTTCCATCTCGGCCACCACCCGCGAACCTCGGCCTGGCGAACAGGACGGCCGCGAATACTATTTTCGCAGCCGGGACGAGTTTCAGACGATGGTCGAACAGGGCCAGATGCTGGAACACGCCGAGGTCTTCGGCAATTTCTACGGCTCCCCCCGCGCCCCGGTCGAGGCCGCGATGCAGGCGGGCACCGACACGGTCTTCGACATCGACTGGCAGGGGGGCCAGCAGATCAAGCAGGCGATGCGCGGCGACGTGGTGTCGATCTTCATCCTGCCCCCGTCGATTGCCGAGCTGGACCGCCGCCTGCGCACCCGCGCCCAGGACAGCGATGAGGTGATTGCCGGTCGAATGGCGAAAAGTCGTGACGAAATCAGCCATTGGGCCGAATATGACTATGTCCTGGTGAACGAGGACCTGCAGGCAACGTTCGACAGCCTGAAGACCATCCTGACCGCCGAGCGCTTGAGGCGCGAACGCCAGCCGCAGCTCTCTGCCTTTGTCCGTACCCTCAACGAGGAGTTCGAAGCCCGATGATCTACACCCTGGAAGGGATCGCCCCCGAAATCGCCGCCTCGGCCTGGCTCGCCGACACCGCTGTCCTGATCGGCAAGGTTGTGGTCGAGGCCGACGCCTCGGTCTGGTACGGCGCGGTGATCCGCGGCGATAACGAGCTGATCCGTGTTGGTGCCGGGACCAACGTGCAGGAAAACGCGGTCTTGCACACCGACCTTGGCTATCCCCTGACCATCGGCGCCAATTGCACCATCGGCCACAAGGCGATGCTGCATGGCTGCACCATTGGGGAAGGCACGCTGATCGGGATGGGGGCGACGATCCTGAACGGGGCGAAGATCGGCAAGGGCTGCCTGATCGGGGCCTGCGCACTGATCACCGAGGACAAGGAGATCCCCGACGGCAGCCTGGTGATGGGCGCGCCCGGCAAGGTGGTCCGGCACCTGGACGAAATCGCGCAGGCGCGGCTTCTGGCCTCGGCGGTCAGCTACCAGGCCAACGCGCGCCGCTTCCGCGCCGGGCTGACCAAGGTATCTTAGCCTTCTTCGACCAGTTCGATGGTGATACCTTGCCGCGCCGCGTGGCTGCGCAGCTCACGCAGGACGACCTGCCGGTTCGGCAGCTTGGGCGCCACGACCCGCAAGGTCTTGCGGAAATCCTGCGCCCCCAGGCGCTCGATGATCTCAAGCGCGTCGAAGGCCATGCAGAACAGCGGCGTCACCACCAGCTCCAGCGTCGGCGGCAGCGGCAGGTACTGGTCGAACGCGGCCAGGTCGATCGAGGCGAACTCTTCCGGTCGCAGACTTCCCTCGGCGGCCTTCGCCTCCGGAATCCCGATCACCAGGCATCTCAATTTCTGCGACATCTCTCCGGCTCATTCCAGGCAGGGCGCCGCCAAATCATGGGTCAGGGATCCATGCGGGCGCCAAAGGTGTTCCGGAGAAGGGCCGGTTCCGCACCGCATTACGTGTACTGCGGCGAATTTACTGCTATTCCCGCGCAAGACAAGCCACGCGGGTCAACCTGAGGCGGAGTGATGCCAGAATGACAGAGTTGCAGCTTTCCAGGCTGCTGACCGGCCTGCCGATGCCCGCGATGCTGGTCAGGAACGGCGACCGGGTGCTGGACTGCAACGCCCCTGCCGTCGCGCTGCTGGGTGAGGGGATGGTGGGCCGCCATCCCGCCATCGCGGTCCGGGCGCCTGCGGTACTGGCGGCGCTGGCCGCGGCCCGGCCTGACGCCCCGCCGCAAGAGGCGCGGATGGTGCTGCGCCGTGAGGGGCAGGAGCAGGTGTTCCAGGTCACCGTCTCGGCCCTGGGCGAAGGGCTGGTGCTGATCGTCTTCCGCGACGTGACCGAGGAGGAGAAGGCCGGCGAAATGCGGCGGGACTTCGTCGCGAACGTCTCCCATGAACTGCGCACGCCCCTGACGGCGCTGATGGGGTTCATCGAGACCTTGAAGAACGCCGCGAAGGACGACCCCAAGGCGCGGGAGATGTTCCTGGGGATCATGGAGGCCGAGGCCGGGCGGATGAACCGGCTGGTGCGGGACCTTCTCCAGCTTTCCCGGGTGGAGGCAGAGGAACGGGTGCGGCCGAAGGAGCCGGTGGAGCTGCGGGGGCTGTTGGAAAGCGTGATCTCTTCGCTGCGGGGGGTGGCGGAGAAGGAGGGGGATACGGTCGTGCTGGCCGGCGATCCAGTGACGGTGCCGGGGGATGCGGATCAGCTGGTGCAGGTCTTCACGAACCTGGTCGAGAACGCGCTGAAATACGGGAAGTCGGGGCAGGTGGTGCGGGTCTCGCTGTCGCCCGAGGAGACGGTGCGGGGGCCGGCGGTGCGGGTGGAGGTCGCGGACGAGGGGGAGGGGATCGACCCGGTCCACCTGCCGCGGCTGACGGAGCGGTTCTACCGGGTCGATTCCCACCGCTCGCGCGAGATGGGGGGGACGGGGCTGGGGCTGGCCATCGTGAAGCACATCGTGAGCCGGCACCGGGGGTGGCTGCGGGTGGAGAGCGTGGTGGGCGAGGGGAGCCGGTTCACGGTCGTCCTGCCGCTGGGGTGAGGTGGGGGCCGCACAGGACTCCGGTTGTCCACGGTGGACATTTTCGGATTATGCTTTGGAAGCAATGGGTTGCGCGTGGGCGTTAGGGGTTTGTTAAGGGGTTTGGGCAACCTGCTTTTTCTTTGCCCCTAAGTATGGGATTTTAGGTCAAGCCGTCGGTTAATCATTCGCCATCCGATCGATACAACGTTAAAAAGAGTGAGCTAAGCAAATGGATCGCCACGCAGCAGCAGTTATTGCGCTTCGCGAATACACAAAGATACCGAATCCTCGATATGCGTTCATGATAGAAGCACCCTGGGGATCTGGCAAAACGCACCTTGTGAAACACGAATTGAGCGATTCAATAAAATCGGGAGAAGCAAGATACACAACGCTTAATGGAGTGGTAGATCGAAAGGGCTTTCGGCGCGCACTGCTAGCAGAAACCTCAGAAGCAAAGATATCTGAGTCAATCGGAAAGCTCGGAAATACGTTGGGACTATTTGCAAAGTTTGGAAACGTTGGAACTATCATTCAAGACGCCGTTGAGGATCGAATGATCAATAACCTTCCAAGAATATTGATCTTTGATGACGTAGAGCGTTGCGGGATGTCTCCTTCTGAGATTCTCGGCCTTGTGAATGAGTTTGTGGAGCATAGAAACAAAAATGTTGTTATCTATGGATATATAGAACAGAGCGGGCAGACAGGCGATCAAAAGCGAAGGTGGGAACTATTTCAAACGCTTAAAGAGAAGGTTGTTGGTAGAACTGTTCGGATTGTCGCTCAAGTTGGAGCGGCTTTGCCTGAGTTTATTGCCGCAATGCCGGAGGGGCGAGGAAAGGATTGGTTTCAAGAACATAAGGATACTGTTCTGGACTTCTTTTCCTCTGCGAAGCTAAGCAATCTAAGAGTTCTGAGACAGTGCGTTCACGACTGCGGCCGGGTCATAGATGTACTGGATGATGATCTAGTGAACTCTGTGGATGCGATGAGGCGGTTTGTTCGAACTTATCTGGCTTTGGCGATAGCGGTTGCGTCTCGCCAACTAAGTCCAGAAGACCTGCAGAAGAGAGACAACTACTCACTCTTCGTGCGACCCAAGGGTGGAGACGAGGCCCATCCGCTGTTTCGTCTCTCCGAGAACCACCCTCATGAGGAGATATTCTCTGGAAGCGCTTCGAACATCTTACCGATAGACCTCGGCGTGTCATTAATTGGCATCGGATATGAGGACCCTGAAGTCGTTAAATCTGCACTTCGCTCAACTTTGCAGTTTTCAGGCGACAGGGAGATACCCTTCTGGCGTCGATTCGTGGAGTGGAGGAAGGCTGAAGGGGCAGACCTTCGGGCGATGTTCACGGAAGCCTGCTCGTATCTCTTTGACAGAGAGGACATTGACCCGGGCCCATACCTTCACGTTGCCAACGACGCTATTTGGATTGTCCGTGACGGCGGGATGGATTTAGACGACTTTGTCAGAAGAATTAAGGCCAGAATCTCGTTTCTATCAGGAGAGAATAAAATTACTAAGGCAGCATACGGGCGTGATTATGGTTGGGGTGGTGAGCGGGGATTTTCCTATGGTGGCTACGCTTTCGATGCTGAAGAGCCTATGTCTGATATCGTTGAATCAATGAGGAACGCGCAGTACGTCGCATTCGAGCGAGTTATGACCACTGAAGCGATTAGGTTAGTTGACTTGTTTGGTAGAGACCTAAATGGCTTTACAAGTGAGTTTTTTGGAGGGAATGGCTACGGAGGCTATAGCCAGACGGAAATCCTCCATCTGGCTGGACATAAGGATTTTGCAAAGGCAGTATTTCGACACGTCGACGGAGGTTTCTTTGATGATGTTGGTGCGGCATTGAAGGCATTGGCCGGCAGGCATCGGACGAGGGAAGGCTTCAGAAGGGAAGCTGAATGGTTTGACGCGGTAAAGACGGCATTAATCGAAGAAGCCGAGTCCTCTGGGCCTACTGCGAAAGCTCAGATTGGCTGGTTTCTTCGCTTCAACTGGAAGTTTTCTGAGTTTAAGGTGACGCCTGAGAGAGTAGCACCTTCAACGGCCCACTGACGCTTCCCCCTCACAACCTCCCCAACCGCTCCGTCAAGAGCCGGTAGAACCCCTCCCGGTCCACGGAGCCCATGAACATCGCGTTGGGCTCTCGCCCCGTCACGCGCCACCAGTCGGCGACGGTCATGCCGAGGGTGAGCTCCGATCCCGTCTCGATCTCCACGTTGATGTGGCGGCCGTGGAAGAGGGCGGGCTGGAGGAGGTACGCGATCACGCAGGGGTCGTGCAGGGGGGCGCCTTCGGAGCCGTATTTGGCGGTGTCGAAACGTTCGAAGAAATCGGTCCAGGAGGCGACGGCCTGTCCGACGGGGGTGCCGAGGGCCCGCATCTCCTCCACCCAGGCGCGCGAGGTCAGGGCCTTGTGGGTGACGTCCAAGGGCATGACCACCAGCGGCACGCCTGATTTAAACACGATTTCCGCGGCTTCGGGGTCGACGTAGATGTTGAACTCGGCCGCGGGGGTGACGTTGCCGACCTCGAAATATGCGCCGCCCATCAGGACGATCTCGGCCACGCGGGGGATGATGTCGGGGGCGCGGAGGAAGGCGGTGGCGATGTTGGTGAGGGGGCCGAGGGGGCAGAGGGTGACGGTGCCGGGGGCCTCGCGCCGCAGCGTGTCGATGATGTGGTCGACGGCGTGTTCGGGTTGCAGGGGATGCGTGGGGTCGGGGAGCGGGATGCCGTCAAGGCCGGTCTTGCCGTGGACGTATTCGGCGGTGACGAGTTTGCGCTTCAGGGGCGCGTCGCAGCCGGCGTAGACGGGGGTTTGTTTGCCGGAAAGCTCGACAATCTGGCGGGCGTTGCGGGTGGTGAGGGGGAGGGGGACGTTCCCGGCGACGGTGGTGAGGGCGAGGACGTCGAGCTCGGGCGAGGCGAGGGCGAGGAGGATGGCGACGGCGTCGTCCTGGCCGGGGTCGGTGTCGATGATGATCTTGCGGGGCATGGGCGACTCCTTTTGGGCGAGTAAGCGGGGTCGGGCGAAGTTTGTCCAGATGGTCAGGAAATTTGGCGGTGCAGTGTGGCGGCGCGGGTGTAGGCTGGGGGCGTCACGCGAAGGAGGCGGCGATGGAGATACTGGTCGGGACGACGAAAGGGTTGTTCGTGCTGAGTGGGGGCCGGGTGGAGGGGCCGTTCTGCGAGGGCTGGCCGATCAACCATGCGATCGGGCGCGGGGGGGAGATCCTGGCGGCCGGGGGCGGCAAGTGGGAAGGCGCGGGGGTCTGGCGCCGTCGCGGGGGCGAGTGGTCGGTGTCGAAAGGGCCGTTCGAGGGGGCGGAGCAGCTGTGGTCGGTGGCTTACGACCGGGGGCGGGTGCTGGCGGGGTCGAAGCCGGCCTATCTGTTCGAGAGTGTGGATGGCGGGGAGAGTTGGTCGCGGCTTGAGGCTCTGACCGACCAGCCCGGCGCGGACCAGTGGATGCCGGGGGCGGCGGGGCTGACGCTGCACACGATCCTTGCCGACCAGAAGGGGGGCATCTGGGTCGGGATCTCGGCGGCGGGGGTGTTTGAGTCTCGGGATGGAGGTTCGAGCTGGCAGCAGCGGAACCGGCGGGGGAACCGGCCGGGGCCGGCGGGGGCCTTGCCGCGCGACTGGGGGGAGGGAGAGTTCCGGCGGGAGGACGAGATTTTCAGTTGCGTGCACAACCTGGCCTTCGGGGCGGCGGAGGGGCTGATCTACATGCAGAACCACCAGGGGGTGTATCGGTCGCGCGATGGCGGGCAGGTGTGGGAGGAAGTGACCGAGGGGTTGCCCTCGACCTTCGGCTTCCCGGTCGCGGCGCATCCTTCGAAGCCGGGGGTGTTCTGGGTGTTCCCGCTGAACGGGGATTCGCTGGGGCGCTATCCGGTGGGAGCAAAGGCGCTGGTCTGGAAGACCGAGGACGGGGGCGAGACCTGGGCGGGGAAGGGCACGGGGCTGCCGGAGAGGGACTGCTTCTTCACGGTGCTGCGGCAGGGGATGGCCTCGTGCGAGGGAGGGGTGGCCTTCGGGACGAACTCGGGCTCGGTGTACCTTTCCCGGGATGAGGGGGAGAGCTGGGAAGAGGTTGCCAAGCACCTGCCGACGGTCTTGTCGGTGGAGTTCATGGGATAGCTGTCCACGGTGGACAGGTTTGCGGCGGGAAGGATTTCAAGGGGTTGCGCGCGGACGTTCACCGTTCGGAAAGGTCTGCGGGCGGCCCTGCAGGGCTGGAATTGCCGACCTGCCGTCTGGTCCCAGCTGCACTAGGGTCGCGCAACGCACCAAAGGGGACCCGTAATGTCGACCGTCATTTCGCTGACCGTGATCCTGGCGACAGCCGTCGGGACCGAGTGGCTGGTGGACAGCTGGCTTGGCGAAGGCCGCAGACATTGGGTGGCCTATGCGGCGATCCCGTTGCTGCTCATGTCGGGCGCGCTGATGCAGGCGAGCGGGATAAACGAAGTGACGCGCATCTTGCGCAACGCCCTCCTGGGCGCCGGGATCGGCGCTGCGCTGCGGCGGTTCGGGCTACGACTGCCGCTGTTCCGAAGCCTGCTGCGGCTGTTCGGGGTCGAGACCGAACCAGAGACCCGCCCCGCCCCGGAGCTACGCTGGTCACGGCTGTCGGAGTGGCTGCTGATGGCCGGATGGGGACTTGGCCTCGTGGGCCTAGGGATGATCTGGACGGGGGCGTTCGGGGGGTAGGTCGCATAGGCTGCAACAGATGGCCTTGACCGACGCGAGGCGCAGGCGTCCATTGGGGCAGATTTCCGGAAGAGTCCCGATGCGAGCATTGTTGGTCCTGATTTGCTTTCTGATCCCGTGGTCGGCGTCGGCCTTTACGGCGGAGCAGCTTGGGCAGGAATTCGACGCGCGGTTTCTGACCGATCAGGAGAAGCGGCTTCTGCAGACCGGCCTCGCCTTTGCCGGGGTCTACAACGGGATGATCGACGGCGCCTGGGGCGCGGGCAGCCAGCGGGCGCTGGAGCGCTTCACGCTATCGCAGGGCGGCGGACGGATCGTGACGAATGCCGATGCGGTGCTGGCCGCGCTGAAGGCCTACGGGGCGCTGGAGGAGGAAGGATGGGAGCGGCAGTATGACTCGGACCTCGACATGTCCTTCCTGGTGCCGACCAGGGCCTTGGTCGAGGGCGGTCGGTCGGATGTCTTCTTCAACATGGAAGTGCGGGGGCGCTCTATCGGCTATTCCCTGACGGTACAGGATGCCGGAGGGACCGTGCGTCTGCACCGGTTCACCGAAGACAGTTCGGTGGTCGAGGCCTATACGGTGCGGCGGCCGCAGGTCTGGATCACCTCGGGCCGGACGTTGGATGGCAGGAGCCTTTACACAAGGTCGGACTACCGGCGCGGGGCCTGGTCCACGATCATGCTGTCAGGCGAGGACCGGGACGCCGGGGCCTTCGCGGCGATCACCGGCAGCATCGAGCCGGGCTATGCCCCAGCCATCGGGATTTCGCCGGGGGTGCTGTCGGACGGGATTGAGACTGTCGCCGCCTTGATGGAGGAGGAAGAGCCCTCAGCGCGACCGGCTGCAGAGGACCCCGCGCCGGCAGCGGTCGCCAGCCCCGCGGTGGGGTATGGTACTGGCTTCATCGTGACCGGCGCTGGCGTGGTCTTGACCAACCGCCATGTCATCGCCGACTGCCGCAGCCTGTCGATCGACGGGAAACCGGCCGTCGTCCTGGCCGAGGACGAGACTTTTGACCTTGCGCTGTTGAAGGCAGAGGGTCTGGCGGGGGTGGCCCCAGCAACATTCGCGCGTGAACCGGCGCGGCTCAACTCGGATGTGACGGTGGCGGGCTATCCGCTGCCGGACTTGCTGGGCGGGCTGAACATCACGCGGGGTGCGGTGACCAGCTTGAAGGGGATCGGCGGTGACGGGATCAACATGCAGATTTCCGCCCCGGTGCAGCCGGGGAACTCTGGAGGGCCGGTGGTGAATGCGGCGGGGCAAGTCGTGGGGGTCGTTGTGGCCAAGCTGGATGCGGCAAAGGTCGCGGACCTGTATGACGACATCCCGCAAAACGTGAATTTCGCCATCCGGGGCGAGATCGCCAAGCTGTTCCTCGCGCAGAATGGCGTCGATCCGGTGGTGGCGGAAGCTGCGGAGCCGGTCGCGCCCGAGGATTTGGCAGAGTTGGCGCAGGGGTTCACCCGGCTGATCACCTGCAACTGAAAGGGGCGCGCTCTTGGCGCGCCCTGTCAGAGTCGGTCTGAAGCCCGACCGACGCTCGATCAGCCGTCGAAATCCACCGTTTCCATGATCTTCACCGCCGCCGGGCGCTGTGCGGCGATTTCGGCGAGGGTCTTCGAATCCGCGGTGAACTCACCCCAGGAAGTGACGAGGGCGGAGCGTTCGACGCCCGGCTTCACCGGGTATTCGTGGTTCGTCTCGGCGTAGATCTTCTGCGCCACGTCGCCCGAGAGCCATTCCATGAATTTCAGCGCGTTCTCACGGTTCGGGGCGGATTTGGTCATCGCCACGCCCGAGATGTTCAGGTGGGTGCCGCCGGCCTCGAAGGTCGGGAAGACGATGTTCACCGACTCGGCCGCGGGGACCTGTTCGGGGTCGGCCAGCATCTGACCCATGTAATAGGTGTTGCCGATGGCGATGTCGCATTCGCCGGCTGCAATGGCCTTGACCTGGTCGCGGTCGCCGCCGTCGGGCTTGCGGGCGAGGTTGGCCTTCAGGCCCTCGGCCCAGGTGGTGGCATAGGCCTCGTCATGATGGGCGATGATCGCGCCCAGAAGGGCGACGTTGTAGTCGTGGAGCCCTGAGCGCGAGCAGATGCGGCCCTTCCACTTGTCCGAGGCGAGGTCCTCGTAGGTGGTCACCTCGCCTGGGGCGACGCGGTCCTTCGAGGCATAGACGATGCGGGCGCGGGCGGTCAGGCCGAACCACTTGTCTTCCGGGTCGCGCAGTTCGGCGGGGATGTTGGCCTCGAGCACGTCGGACTGCACGGGCTGGACCACGTCCGCCTCCACGATCTGCAAAAGGCGCGCGATGTCGACGGTGAGGACCAAGTCGGCGGGCGAACGGTCGCCCTCGGCCACCAGGCGTTCGGCCATGCCCTTGTCGACGAAGGCCACGTTGACGGCGATCCCCGTCTCGGCGGTGAAGGCGTCGACCAGCGGCTGGATCAGTTCCGGCTGGCGGTGGGAGTAGACGTTGATTTCCTGAGCGAGGACCGGAGTCGTGGCGAGAAGGAGGGCGAGGGGGGAAAGGCGGAGCATGGTTGAGTCCTTTAGTCAGGTTTTGTGCGACGGGTGTAACCGGGTTTCGGCGGGCCGGTCAAGATGGTTGAGTGAAATGGTCGGAATTTTTATCGCGGGCGGAAAGACCCCCTCCCTGGCCCTCCCCTTTGCAGGGAGAGGGGACGCCTGTGGCTGGCGTCGTGAGACGAGCCGGACGGTCCGCCTGTGGCGCGTGGCGGAGCCTCCGGCGGGGATATTTGGTGAAGGGAAAGCCTAGGGGCGCGCCTTGTCCTCGGCCTTGGCGCGGTTCCATAGGGCGTCCATTTCCGCCAGGTCGCTGTCGGCGGGGGTCTTGCCCGCCGCCGCCAGCCAGTCCTCGATCCGGGCGAAGCGGCGGGTGAACTTCTGGTTGGCGGCGCGCAGGGCGGCTTCGGGGTCGACCTTCAGGTGGCGGGCGAGGTTGGCCATGACGAAGAGGAGATCGCCGATTTCCTCGGTGAGCGCCGCGTGGGTCAGGGTATCGCGGGCCTCGACGACCTCGCGGGCTTCCTCGACCAGCTTGTCGAGGACTTCGGTTGTCGAGGGCCAGTCGAAGCCGACGCGGGCGGCGCGGTTCTGGAGCTTCAGCGCACGGGTCAGGGCGGGAAGCGACATGGCGATGCCGTCGAGGGTGCGGGCGGAGCCGCGTTCGCGCGCCTTCTGCGCCTCCCAGTCCTTGGTCTGCTGCTCGGCAGTCTTGTCGCGCGACGCGGTGCCGAAGACATGCGGGTGGCGGGCGATCATCTTGTCCGAGATGGCGGCGACGACGTCGGGGAAGGCGAAATGGCCGGCCTCGGCGGCCATCTGGGAATGGTAGACCACCTGGAAGAGAAGATCGCCGAGTTCGCCCTTGAGCTCGTTCCAGTCCTGGCGGTCGATGGCGTCGGCGACCTCATGCGCCTCTTCCAGGGTGTAGGGGGCGATGGTGGCGAAGGTCTGCTCGATGTCCCAGGGGCAGCCGGTGGCCGGGTCGCGCAGGGCTGACATGATGGCCAGAAGGCGGTCGATGCTGCCGGGCTTGTGATCGAGTCGCTGGTCTGCGGGGCGGTCAAGGGGGGATTGAGTCATTGCGGCCACCGGGGTTTTGCGATTTGCTTGGAGGCTGCGTCCGAAGGAGTCCGCAATGCCTGTCTTGAACCGTATCGCCTCTTATGCCGAGGAAATGAAGGGGTGGCGGCGGTATCTGCATCAGCATCCGGAACTGGCCTTCGAGTGTCACAGGACGGCGGCCTGGATCGTTGAGCGGCTGCGCGAGATCGGGGTGGACGAGATCCACGAGGGGATCGCCAAGACCGGGATCGTGGCGCTGATCAAGGGGCAGGGCGAAGGGCCGGTCATCGGGCTGCGCGCCGATATGGATGCGCTGCCGATCGAGGAGCTGACGGGGGCGCCCTATGCCTCGGTCGAGAAAGGGAAGATGCACGCCTGCGGCCATGACGGGCACGTGACGATGCTGCTGGGCGCGGCAAAGTATCTGGCGGAAACGCGGAATTTCGCGGGCAGCGTGGCGCTTATCTTCCAGCCGGCGGAAGAAGACGGCGGCGGCGGGCAGGTCATGGTGCAGGAAGGCATCATGGACCGCTTTGACATCGGGCAGGTCTACGGCATCCACAATGCGCCGAACGTGCCCTTCGGGCATTTCCACACCACGCCGGGGCCCTTGATGGCGTCCGTGGACACGGCGACGGTGAAGGTCATGGGAAAGGGCGGGCATGGGGCGACGCCGCATGAATGCGTCGATCCGGTGGTGGCCATTGTCGGCATGGTACAGGCCATCCAGACCATCATCCCGCGCAACCTGCATGCATTGGACGAGGCGGTGGTTTCGGTCACCATGATCCACACCGGGACCGCGTCGAACATCATCCCCGAGGAGGGCTTTTTCGTCGCCACCATCCGCTGCTTCAAGCCGGATGTGCGGGCGCTGTTGAAGAAGCGGTTCCATGAGATCGTCGAAGGCCATGCGGCGGCCTATGGGGTCAGGGCCGAGGTCCATTACGACTGGGGCTATCCCGCGACGATCAACCATGAGGACGAGGCGGATTTCGCCGCCGACGTCGCGCGCGAGGTCTCGGGTCCCGAAGCGGTCGACGCCCGGGCGGGCCGCGAGATGGGGTCCGAGGATTTCAGCTACATGCTGGAGGTGCGGCCGGGGGCTTATCTGTTCCTGGGGACCGGGCCGGGGGCGGGGCTGCATCATCCGGCCTTCGACTTCAACGACGAGGCCGCGCCGGTTGGCGCCAGCTTCTTCGCCCGGCTGGTGGAACGGGCTCAGCCCCTGGCCTGACGGACCAGCGGGATCAGCGCAAAGCCGATCTGCCCGGCAAGGCCAAGGGCGCCCGGTGCGGTGGCCATGGCAGCAAGGAACTGCGCGGGCGTTTGGCCGAAGGCAAGCGCGGTGAGAAGTTCGAAAAGCATCAGGAGTGCGAAGGCGAGGGCACCCATCAGCAGGCGCGAGGGCAGGGGCAGCGGCCAGAGGCGTAGCACGCGGCCTGCGACAGCCCAGGCGAGGGCGAGGACCAGCGGAACCTCAAGCGCAACTGCCACCAGCGGGCCGGTCACCGGGGCGACGATGGTCACGCGCAGGGCCCCAAAGACAAAGGCCACGGCGAAGACCGGGACCACGTAGGCAATGGCAGCCTTGACGACGGGGGACATCTGCGCGCCTCATGCCGGGATTGGGGCCGGCGGCGTCCGCGGGCCTGTCCGGTTCATTTTGCCATCGAAGGAGGCCGTGTTGAAAGCCCTTGCTGTCCCTGTCCTGTTGCTCCTGGCCGGTCCCGCTGCGGCGGATGATTACTTCGGCTTCCAGTCGCCCACCGGCAACATCCATTGCGCGATGTATACCTTTGATGGCGATGCCGAAGCGCGCTGTGACCTGCGGGAGTATACCCCGAGCTATACCAAGCGCCCGGCAGGGTGTGAGCTGGACTGGGGCATGGCCTTTGCCGTCGGCTCCAGCGGCAAGGGCGTCTTGGCCTGCGTCGGTGACACGGTGCAGGACCCGGGCAATCCGGTGCTGCCCTATGGCGAGGCGGTGTCGCTGGGCGGCATCTCTTGCGTCTCGGCCAAGACCGGCATGACCTGCACCAATGCCGAAGGACATGGCTTCAGCGTGGCCAAGGCGAAGCAGAAGCTGTTCTGACCACGCGCCGGCGAATCGGGGGGGCGGCCAGTCCTGGGTCCCCGATGGTCCTAATGGGGGCCGGATCAACCTTTGGACACCATATCTGGATGACCCCCAACCTTTGGACAGGCAAGGGGGCTGGCCGGGTTTTGATCAAACTGCTAGTCTGGCGTTGTTATCCAACTGTGTCATTCAGCAAGGAGATCCCTCATGACCGCCCCCCTGGCCCTGGCACGGCCCACCCCGAACAGCCTTTGGGAAATGGACCGCAGCCACGCTTTGCACCCGTGGACGAACTTCGGACCCTTCGAACGCGAGGGGTCGCTGGTGATGGCGCGGGGCGAGGGCTGTTACCTGTGGGACGAGGCGGGGCGGCAGTACCTGGATGCCGTGGGGGGCATGTGGTGCACCAATGTGGGCCTCGGTCGCAAGGAAATGGCGCAGGCGATTGCCGACCAGGTGGAGCGGCTGGCCTTTGCCAACAGCTTTGTCGATGTGACCAATGAACCCTCGGCGCGTTTGTCGGCCAAGTTGGCGGCGCTCGCCCCAGGCGACCTAAACCGGGTGCACCTGACCACGGGCGGCTCGACGGCAGTGGATACCGCGGTGCGGATGGTCTGGTACTGGCAGACCTGCATGGGGCGGCCGGAGAAGACGGATATCGTCGCGCGGGATCATTCCTACCATGGCTCGACCTACCTGACCCAGTCGGTGGGCAAGCGTCCGGGCGACCGGGTGGACGAGTTCCGTTACAAGCACGACGGCATCCACCACCTGTCCCCGCCGAACCCCTATCGCCGCCCCGAGGGGATGAGCGAGGCGGCCTTCTGCGACTGGCTGGTCAAGGAGTTCGAGGAGCTGATCGCTCGCGTGGGCGCCGACCGGATCGGCGGGTTCATTGCAGAGCCGATCCAGGCCTCGGGCGGGGTGATCGTGCCTCCGCCCGGCTACTTGCGCCGGATGTGGGAGGTCTGCCAGCGCCACGACATCCTGTTCATCGCCGACGAGGTGGTGACGGCTTTCGGGCGGTTGGGGCATTGGTTCGCGTCCGAGGCGGAGTTCGGCGTGGTGCCGGACATGATCACCTGCGCGAAGGGTTTGACCTCGGGTTACCTGCCTTTGGGCGCGCTGATCTTCAGCGACCGGATCTGGGAGGGGATGGCCGCGCAGGGGGAGCGGTGGTTCACCAGCGGGTTCACCTATTCCGGCCATCCGGTCAGCTGTGCCGCGGCCTTGAAGTCGATCGAGATCATCGAGCGCGAGGGTCTTCTGGAGAATGCGGCCCGGGTGGGGGATTATTTCCTGGACCGGCTGAAGGGTCTGGAGGCGCTGCCGCTGGTCGGCCAGGTCCGCGGGCGGCGGCTGATGGTCTGCGTGGAGAATGTGGCCAGTAAGCTGACCAAGGAGCCGTTGCCGGACGGGGTGAACGAGAGCAAGCGGATCAGCGATGCGGCCGAGGCGATGGGGCTGATGGTGCGGCCGATCGGGCATCTGAACGTGATGTCTCCGCCCCTGACGATCACCGAGGGACAGGTGGACTTCGTGGTCGAGGTGCTGGAGAAGGCGATCCGGCAGGTCACGGACGAGCTGGTGCGGGAAGGGCATAGGATCGGGTGACACGAACCGCCGTCCTTCTGCTCTACTTCGGGGCAGCAAATGCCTGGTTGTCGCGCTACGCTGGGACCTGCACCCAGAACTCTGCCGATCAGCTGGGCGGTCTGGGTCTGGTCCTGATTTGCTATGCCTTGGCGCTTGGCCTTCTATGGCGTGCAAGCTTGGGGTTGGTCACCGGGGTCCTTATCGGGGCCCTGCTTCCGGTTCTTCTGTGGCATGCCTGGGAGGGTGCGCGCTTTGCCGTCGGTGTCGTGATCCAGGGGCAGTCGGCCTGCACGATGCTCATGGGTTACGAATACGGCATTGACGGACGCGAGAAGACCTTCACCGTTCTCTGGCTGCTTGCCGCCTGGGTAGTTCCTGGCCTTACCCTCTGGCGGCTTCTGCGCAGTACGCGTCGCGTCGCTTGACTTCCGGTCCGGGCAGGGGTTTCCTGCGCGCACCGGATCCGCGCGTCTCCGCTGAACGACTGCGCATTGTGACCCGAGACCAATCATGGCACTTGAAGACGCGAAGACGCAGGTCGACACTGCGTTCACCCGGCCCACGCAGCGGGGCTATTCCTATGAAAACGCCTTTGCGGGGGCGACGAGCTTCCTGCGGCGGACCTACACCAAGGACCTGACCGGGGTGGACCTGGCGATCACCGGGGTTCCCTTCGACCAGGCGGTGAGCCACCGGTCGGGCACCCGCTTTGGTCCCCGCGCGATCCGTGAGGCCTCGGCGCTGATGCCCTACGATCCGCCGCCGGGCTGGGGGACGGACCCGCTGGAGGACCTCAACGTCATCGACTATGGCGACGTGGCCTTCGACTATGCCAATGTGCCGGAGTTTCCCGAGACGCTGACGAACCACATCCGCACCATCCTGCAGGCAGGCGCGGGGTCGGTGGTGCTGGGGGGCGACCATTTCATCACCTTCCCGATCCTGAAGGCCTATGCGGAGAAGTTCGGTCCGGTCAGCCTGATCCATTTCGACGCGCATTCCGACCTTTGGCCCGACGACAACCCGGCCCGGATCGACCATGGGACGATGTTCTACAAGGCGGTGAAGGCGGGCTGCGTGGACCCCAAGCACTCGGTCCAGATCGGTATCCGGACGACGACCGAGGATTACATGGGCGTCAACGTCATCACCGCGCGCGAGGCGCATGAATGGGGCGTCCAGCGGGTGGTGGAGACGGTGAAGGGGATCGTCGGCGACCGGCCCACTTACCTGACCTTCGACATCGACGCGCTGGACCCGGCTTTTGCGCCGGGCACTGGCACGCCGGTCTGGGGCGGTTTGGCCAGCTGGCAGGCGGCGGCGATGCTGCGGGACCTTGCCGGGATCAACCTGGTCGGCGGGGATGTCGTCGAGGTCTCGCCGCCCTATGATACCACCGGGGCGACGGCGATTGCCGGGGCGGCGGTGGCCTATGAGCTGATCTGCCTCTATCACTGGGCACGGACGCAGAGGTAGAACGATGGGGGGCAGGCGCATGGTCTGGATCATTGGCAGCGTTCTGGTCCTTGCGGCCGGGCTGATGGCCTATATCCGCCTGGCCCCTTCAGACCCCGCCGCGTGGCATGTGGACCTTGCGGCGGGCGGGTTGCCTGCGAACGCGCATGTCTTCTGCATCCGGCCCGACAATCGCTATGGCCCGATTCAGGGCGACCCGAAGGCGCTTCTGGAGAAGCTTGATGCCATTGCGATGGCGACGCCGCGGACGGTGCGGCTGGCGGGCTCGGCAGCGGAGGGTCGGATCACCTGGGTCACGCGGTCGGCCTTGATGGGTTATCCCGACTATACGACGGCGCAGGTGATGGCGGGTCCGGGGCTTTGCATCGCGGGACGGCAGCGGTTCGGGACGGAAGACCTGGGCGTGAATGCCGCCCGGATCGGCGGCTGGGTGCAGGAACTGCTGGGGTTGCAGGAGCCGCCAGCAATGACCGGCCTCTAGGCGGGTCGGGACGACTGTCAAATTGAGCGGCATCCGCCGCAAGTCTTTTGTCTCGCGTCTTTGCGTGAAGGACGCAAAGACACTCGGTTGGGCCTCCGGCGGGGATATTTGGCGAAGGGAAAGCGGGACGGGTTGCCCCTTGACCCTTGGCAGGTTCCGGGCGAAACCCCGCGCATGGTACCCTTGGACAAGCTGGCGCAGATCACTGAACGCTTCGAGTTTCTTGAAGCGCAGCTGAATGCCGGGGCGGCGGCGCCTTCGGAGATCGCGAAGATTTCGAAGGAATACACCGACCTGAAGCCTGTGGTCGATGAAATCCGCGCCTATCGCCAGTCGCTGGACGATCTCTCTGAGGCCGAGGCGATGCTGGCCGACCCCGAGATGAAGGCGCTGGCCGAGGAAGAGTTACCCCGGCTGAAGGCGCGGATACCCGAGATGGAGCAGGCGCTGCGCCTGGCGCTGTTGCCGAAGGATGCCGCCGATGCGCGGCCGGCGATCATCGAGATCAGGCCCGGCACCGGGGGCGACGAGGCGGCGCTGTTCGCCGGCGACCTTGCGCGGATGTACCAGCGCTATGCCGAGCGGATGGGTTGGCGGTTCGAGATCATCAGCGAACAGGCGGGGGAGCTGGGGGGCCTCAAGGAATTTTCCGCCCTGATCGAGGGTGAGGGCGTCTATGCCCGGATGAAGTATGAAAGCGGGGTCCACCGGGTGCAAAGGGTGCCCGAGACCGAGGCGCAGGGGCGCATCCATACCTCGGCGGCGACGGTGGCGGTGCTGCCCGAGGCTGAGGAGGTGGATATCGACATCCCCGCCAGCGACATCCGGATCGACACGATGCGGTCGTCAGGGGCAGGTGGCCAGCATGTGAACACGACCGACTCGGCGGTCAGGATCACTCATTTGCCCACCGGAATCGTGGTGACATCGTCGGAAAAGTCGCAGCACCGGAACCGCGAGATCGCGATGCAGGTGCTACGCGCGCGGCTGTATGAGGCCGAGCGGGAGCGGCTCCATTCCGAACGCGCGGCAGAACGGAAGTCGCAGGTCGGGTCGGGGGATCGGTCGGAGCGGATCAGGACCTACAACTTCCCGCAAGGCCGGATGACGGATCATCGGATCAACCTGACGCTTTATGCGCTGCCGCAGATCATGTCGGGTGACCTCTCTGAAGTGATCGATGCGCTGGTGGCGCATGACCAGGCCGAGCGGCTGGCGGAGATGGACGGATGAAGGCGCAGGAGGCGCTGCGCCGGGCGATCCCGCGTCTGCAGGACGCGGGGATCGAGGACGGCGCGCGCGATGCCCGGGTGCTGCTGGCCCATGCGCTGGGGATCGGCCATGACCGGCTGACGCTGAAGCTGCAGGACGAGATGAGCGCGCCGCAGGAAGCGGTCTATGACCAGGCGCTTCAGGCGCGGATGGCGCGGCAGCCGGTCAGCCAGATCACCGGGCGGCGGCTGTTCTGGGGGCAGTCCTTCCGGGTGACGCGCGACACGCTGGACCCGCGGCCCGAGACCGAGACGCTGGTGGCCGAGGCATTGCGGATGCCGTTCCTGAAGATGCTCGACCTTGGGACGGGGACGGGTTGCATCCTTCTGTCCTGCCTGAAGGGGATGCCGATGGCGCGCGGCCTTGGGACCGACATCTCGGATGCGGCCCTGCAGGTGGCGATGGGCAACACCCGCGATCTGGGGCTGGAAGCTCGGGCGCGGTTCCGCAAGTCGGACTGGTTTGCCGGCGTGACCGGGGCCTATGACCTGATCGTGTCGAACCCGCCCTACATTGCCGCCGAGGAGATGCCCGCCCTTGCGCCGGAAGTACGCGACTGGGAGCCGCATCTCGCGCTGACGCCCGGCGGCGATGGCTTGGACGCCTACCGGATCATCGCGCGCGGCGCACCGGCGCGGCTGATGCCGGGGGGGCGGCTTCTGGTCGAGATCGGGCCCGCACAGGGCGCGGCGGTCAGCGCCCTCTTCACGGCGGAGGGGCTGGAGGCTGTGCGCGTCCTTCCCGACATGGATGGCCGCGACCGCGTGGTCTTGGCCGTCAAGCCGGGCGACACGGACAGTTGCGGTTGCGCCTGACCCCGCCCAAAAACAGTCTGTCTGCACGATTTGCGCTTGTCAGGTCCGCCTGCCTGTGATTACTGGCCTTAGCACGGGGCGGGATTGCACCTGCCCTTGCGTCATGCCAGACCACGCGTGTTGATGAACAGCTGCCCGTAGGGGGCGGCGGCCGCGGGTCAAAAGCCATCATAAGGACAAGATGCGCTCCTCCAAGAAACGCTCGCGTTCCAACCAGAACCGCCCGCGCAGCCTCGGCAATATCGTCAACCGTGTGTTCGATTCCTCGGGCCCCGAAGGCAAGGTGCGTGGCACCCCGCAGCAGATCATCGAGAAGTACCAGATGCTGGCGCGTGATGCCCAGCTGTCGAACGACCGCGTGGCGGCCGAGAACTTCCTGCAGCATGCCGAGCACTACACCCGGATGCTGGCCGAGGCGATGAAGGAAATGGCCGCCGAGCAGGAGGCGCGCCAGCAGCAGTACCAGCAGAATGGCGGCCAGCAGGGCGGTCAGGGCGGTCAGCAGAACGGCAATGGCGGCCAGCAGGGTGGTCAGCAGCACCAGCCACGCGGCGAACGGCAGGACCGTGGTGAGCGGCAGGACCGGGGTGAGCGTGGCGATCGCGGCGACCGGGGCGAACGGCGCGACTACAACCGCGATTTCCGGGCCGAGCGTGATCTTGGGTCGGAAGAGCAGCCGGTGATCGTCGATGTGATCGAACTGGACGCAGGCGACGATACCGGGCTGATCGAGACGCCGGAATCCAGCCTGCGGCCCCGGGCCGAGGTCGAGCCGGAATCGACCGAGGCGGCTCCGCGTGAGGACCGTCCGGCGCGGCGTCCGCGTGGCCCGCGCAAGCCCAAGGGCGAGGGCAAGTCCGACGGTGAACCGCCGCAGGAAGCCGCTGAATGAGATGAACCGAAGGCCGCCACCCAAGGCGGCCTTTTCGTTTTGCTGTCAGGCGGTTGCGCCGGTTTCCTGAGACCGGACCAGCTCTTCGATCAGCCGCAGCCCGTTGTCGACCGCGCCGGTATCGCGGCGGCGCATCCAGTCAAGCCAGAGCCCGTCAAGCGTCGCCATGATCAGGTCGGCCAGCGCCGGAATGCGCGGCGCGGAGACCAGGGGGGCAAGGTGCGCCTCGAGCCGGGCGCGGTAGTGGGCGTAAAGCGCGCGCTCCGTCTCGGCCACGGCGGGGTGGGTCAGCGCAGCGGACCACAGGTCGATGCGGATGCGCAGATGTGCGGGCGTCAGGAAGTCGCTTGTGAAGCCCGCGCGCAGGAAGGCCGAGAGGCGGGCCTGTGGCGAGGCCTGAGGGTCGCTGTCGGAGGCTGCCCGCAGGCGGGCGGAGAGGAGGCGATAGGCCTCGGCCAGGACATCGTCCATGTCGGTGAAGTTGTAGGTGATGTGGCCAAGCGCGAGCCCGGCCTCGGCCGCGACCTTACGGGCGGTCAGGCCGGCGTGCCCCTCGCGGCTCAATACCCGCAGAGCCGCCTCGGCTATAGCGGAGCGGCGGTCGGTCTGGGTCTGGCTGCGGGGCGTCTGGGTCATGTGTCAGAGATAGCTGGTTCACGGGATGCTTGACAGGGTAGGGTGGTTTGTACAATCGTACAAGATACCTGAGGGGAGGCTGGCATGGACGTCTCGCATTTCCTGAACTCGCATCTTCTGGACCCGGCGGTGGGGGGCAAGCGGCTTTGGGCCGACATGCTGGACCAGGCGGTCCATGCCGAGGCCTGCGGCTTTCGTGGCGTTTCGGTGCCGGAGCATCACCTGTTGAACATCCTTCTCATCCCGTCACCCCTGCAATTCGCAGTGGCGATTGCAGCGCGGACGCAAAGGGTGGAGATCGCGACGGCGGTCTGCCAGCTGCCGATCCGCGACATGCGGGTTTTCGCGGGTGAGGTGGTGCAGGCGCAGGCGCTTTGTGGCGGACGGCTGGTCCTGGGCGTGGGCAAGGGGGCTTTCGGGTTCGAGACGGGCCGGATCGGCGTGCCGATGGAGGAGACGAAGGCGCGGTTCGAGGAAAGCCTTGCCGTCCTGGAGGCGCTGCTGACCCGCGAGGAGGTGTCCTGGGACGGCGCCTGGTACAAGTTCGACGCGCTGACGGTGATGCCGCGGCCCGAGGACCCGATCCCGCTGGCGCTGGCGATCATGGCCCCGCTGGGGATCGAGGCGGCGGCGGCGAAGGGCTATCACATCCAGACGACTCCCTTGTCGGCCAGCCATGGCGTGTTGGAGGGTCAGGTTTCGGCCTTCCACCGGGGCGCGGCGCGGTCGGGGAAGACGGGGCAAAGGCTGTCGCTGCAGCGAGGGATCTTCGTCACGGACCGCGCGGCGGAACGTGAGGAAATGGTCGCAAAGGCCTATCACTATTACAAAAGTTTCGACAACGTCTTTGGCGGCCCGGGGATCGTCGAGCATGGCATCATCCGGCCCTTGCCGCGGACGCAGACGGTTGAGGAGTTCCGCCAGAACATCCTGATCTGCGGCCGGGACGAGATGGTGGACCGGCTCTCGGCCTATGCGGAACTGGGGATCGACGAGGTCATCGTCAGTTCCAATTTCGGGCAGGCGCAGGGTGCGGTGTTGGACATGATGAGCCGGCTGGCCGAAGAGGTCATGCCGAAGGTGGCAAAGACGGCCCGGCAGGCCGCGTAAGGGAGGAACCATGCCAATCATCCGGATCGAGATGTTCGAAGGCCGCACGGTCGAGCAGAAGCGCGCCTGCGCCGAGGCGGTGACCAAGGCCTGGTGCGACACTTGCGGGGGGACGCCGCAGATGGTGACGGTGGTCTTCACCGATCTCGCCAAGCACGACTGGGCGACGGCCGGGCGGCTGGCGAGCGATCCGAAGGTCTGAGCGATGGACTGCGCCTATACGGTCGAAGGGCAGGGCGAGCCCCTGTTCCTGATCCACGGCATCGGCGCGCGGCGGGCGACCTTTGCCAAGCTCGTGCCGATGCTGAAGGACCGGTTCACCTGCATCAGCTATGACCTGAGGGGTCACGGCGAAAGCCCTGTGCCCAAGGGGCGGTTCGGGCTGGACGATCTGGTCGATGACCTTGAGGCCTTGCGGGCCAAGTTGGGGATCGAACGGGCGCATTTCGCCGGGCATTCGCTGGGGGGCATGATCGGCCCGCGCTATGCGCTGCGCTATCCCGAGCGGGTCCTGTCCCTGGGCCTGTGGTCGACGGCGGCCTTCCGGACCGAGGATGACAGTGCCAAGGTGCGGGGCGTGGTGGCCGCGATGCGCGAGAAGGGGATCGGGCAGGTCCTGGACACGCTGACCGCGCGCTGGTTCACCGATGCTTTCGCGGCGGCGCATCCGGAGGTGATCGACTGGCGCAAACGCCAAGTGGTGGATACGCCTGCGGATGTCTTCCTGAACGTCTTCGACATCTATGCCGAGACGGAAATGGCCCCCTGGCTGCATCAGGTGACGGCGCCTGCCCAGATCATCACCGGCGAGAATGACGGCGGCTGCAATCCTCGGCTCAACCGGCTGATCCAGGCGGCGCTGCCGGGGTCGGAGCTGGTGATCCTGCCGGTCCTGAAGCACGCGATCTTCATCGAGGCGACGGATCAGGTCGCCCCGCACATCCGCCGGTTCCTGCAGGCGCAGTCGGGCCGGGCCTGAGCGTCAGGGCAGGGTCAGCGCGACCTCGCTGCGTTCCCCTGCCTTCACGGTCAGCGGGGTTTCCGAGGACTTGTCCTCTTTCGACAGCTTGACGACATAGTCCCCGGCCGGAAGCGTGGTCTGCCAGGCTGGCCCGTAGCCATAGCCGAACGAGGCGCGGTTGCCGTTGATGTCGGGCTTCGCCGCCAGAACCTCGATGTATTCGTCCGTGGGCGAGGTGAAGGCTGCGACTCCGGCGTTCAAGGGGGCGGTGATGTCGGTCCTATCACCCACCTTGATGCTGAAGGGCACCTCGGCCCTGGCGGCACCCAGCGTGACGACGGCCACGTAATCGCCCGCCGGCAGGTCAAAGCTCGCCCCCGCGCCGTAGGTGTAGCCCACCGATTTGCGGTTGCCGTCGATGTCCGTCTTCGCCTCGAAGATTTCCACGTAGTGGTCGCCGCCTTCGACCTTGACGGTATCGGAATAGGTCGCCTCGACCGCCGCGACGCCGACGCCAAGGATCAGGTCAAGGTCGGTCACCTTGCCCGCCTCGATCACCACGCTTTGCGTCGTGCTGGCGGCGCCGAGGCTGGCGTTCAGCGCATGTTCGCCCGAGGGGTAGACCCGGTAGGCCTGGGTGTAGCCGCTTTCATAAAGGTCATTCGCGCCCCGGATCTCGAAGAAGGCATTCGGGTCGGGATCGGCGCCTGGCGCGGGTCGGATGGTCAGGTTCAGGATACCGGCATCGAGCACGGCGGTGGGGGTGGAAAGTTCGCTGGCCGGGCCGATCTCGACCAGTTGCTCGGCGCGGGCTTTGCCGAGTTCGGTGACCATCTGGTACTGGCCCGGCGCAAGGCTGCCTTTGGAGCCGCCGTAGATCGTATAGCGGTCACCCGCCGGATTGCCAGCCGCATCGACCGGGGTGAAGCTGAAGATTGTGTCCTGCAGGATGCGCGATTCCGGTTCCATGCCGCCTTCGACCAAGAGCACCACCGGATCGACATTTTCGACCAGCGCCTCGGGTTCCGGCGGCGGGGCGGGTTCGGGGGCGGGTTCCGGTTCGGCCACGACGACAGTTGTCTTCAGCGCGTCCATCAGCTGGCCCGCGTCCGAGGCCTGGATGTACTTACCGCCGGTGTTTTCGGCCAGACAGGCGACGGCCTTGCCTTCTTCGTCGGTCAGGCCGAAGCCCACGACATGGGCGGTGAAATCGACGCCCGAGGCCTCAAGTTCCGCGCCAAGCGCGCAGGGGTCGGCCTCGCAAGTCTCGATCCCGTCGGTGATGAGGATGACGGTCGCTTTCTGTTCGGTCGATTTCAGTTCACTGGCCGCCTGGCGCACGGCTTCGGTCAGCGGCGTTTTCCCCAGGAATTTCATCGCATTCGCCGCATCGGTTATCGCTTGCGCCGTGCCGGGGCCCGGGGGGACGACCAGTTCGATGTCGCTGCACGAGCCCTTTTCGCGGTGGCCATAGGCCATCAGGCCCAGTTCCGCCTCAGGTGGCATGTCGGCCAGGACCGTCCCCAGCGCCTCGCGCGCGATCTCCAGCTTGGCGCGGCCGTCGATCTGGCCCCACATCGAGCCGGAGGCATCAAGGACGATGATCGAGCGATCCTGGGCGAGAAGAGGTGCGGCCAGAAGGGCCTGGGCCAAGAGAAAACTGCGGGCGAAAGTGGCAAGGCGCATGGCGCGGCTCCGTCTGAAATGACTTTGGGCAGAAGCCTAGGCGAGCGGGTGACCTTCGGTCAACCAGGGCGTGAAAATGGAAAACGGGCCTTCAGGGGAAGCCTGAAGACCCGAACCGGTGGCGCCAAAGGCGAGGGGACTTTCAACACTCGGCACCGCCGGGGACGATCCTGCCGTCCGGGGTTGAGTGACCAGCCCGGACGGCAGGCGTTCCGTCGATGAAAGCCTTACATCGCCGGAAGGAGGACCGTGTCGATCACGTGGATCACGCCGTTCGACTGCTTGACGTCGGCGATGGTGACGTTGGCCACGTTGCCCATGCCGTCCTTGATCATCACCACGCCGTCCTTGTACATCGCGGTGAACTCACAGCCGCCCACGGTCTTGACCGGGTGCGCGCCCTTGTCGTCATCGACCATCTTCATGATCGCATCCGACATCGCATCCGCCGCGACAACGTGGCAGGTCAGGATCTTGACCAGCTGATCCTTGTTTTCCGGCTTGAGCAGCGTCTCGACCGTGCCGGCGGGCAGCTTGGCGAAGGCGTCGTTGGTGGGCGCGAAGACGGTGAAGGGGCCTTCGCCCTGCAGCGTCTCGACAAGACCCGCGGCCTGCACGGCGGCGACGAGCGTGGTGTGGTCCTTCGAGTTCACTGCGTTCTCGACGATGTTCTTGTCCTCGAACATCGGCGCGCCGCCGACCATCGGATTTTCGGCCAGCGCCATGCCGGTCGACAGGGCCAGGATCGCGGTTGCAAGTTTCAGGGCTTTCATCGGGTGCTTCCTTTTGGTTCGAGGGCCGGGGTCATTCCCGCCTCACACCCGAAGCAACGAGACCTTTTTCCGGAAGTTTCGCGGGGCGCGCGCCCTCGCGTTTTCGTGATCAGGCGTCACCGACCTTGGCGGTCAGGATCACCGGGCCGGTTGGCTGGCCGGTCGGAGAACCGCCCTCGGGTTCGACCGAGACTGCAAAGACAAAGCCTGCGGGTGGGACCGGATAGTCGATCACCAGCGGCTGGTCCTGCAGAAGGCCCAACGAGACGGGGCTTGCGCCCGGGGCGATCAGCCACAACTCGTGCACCTGGCCCGTGACGGCGGGGACGCCTGCCACGCGCGTGATCTTCAGCGTGTCGCCGAAATGGCTAACCTCATAGGACAGGCGGTTGTCGGCGGTGGCGAGCGTCACCAGCCGTTCGGACTGCGGCGGGGCCAGAAGTGCGACGGTCAGGACAGTCAGGACAGCGGCCACCACGGCGCCCGAGAGCCAGCCGAAGCCCAGGACCCGACGGCGGGCCGGGGCGGGGCGGGCGGCTTCGGGGAAGAGCCGCGCCTCAAGCTTTGGCAGAAGGTCGGGCGCCGGGGCCTCGTCAAACCCGTCGTTCAGCCCCTCCATCCGGGTTTCCCAGGCGGTCACCCGGGCGGCAAAGCCTGCGTCGCGTTTGATCCGGGCCTCGGCCTCGGCGCGTTCGGACAGGGACAGGACGCCCAGCACATATTCGGCGGCAAGCGCGTCGTCGGCTTCTTCCGGGGTCAGGGGTGCGTCGGTCATTGGTCGAGACACTCCTTCAGTTTCAGGAGGCTCCGGCGCAGCCAGGTGCGCATGGTGTTGAGAGGGACGCCATGGCGTTCGGCCAGGTCGATGTAGGAGAGACCGTTCAGATAGGCCCCGCGCACGGCATCGGCGCGGTCGGGTTCCAGCGTGGCAAAGCAGTCGGCCATCCGCCGCGCCTCGCCCTGTGCAATGAGGCGGGTTTCGGCGCGGGGGGTCGCGTCTTGCACGGTGTCAAGGCCGTCGTCCGAGGTTGCCTCGGGCCGGGCGCGCAGGCGGTCGATGGCGAGGTTGCGGGCGATGGCAATGAGCCAGGTCATGCCCCGGCCTTTCGCCGGATCATAGCGACCCGCGCGCACCCAAACCCGTGTGTAGACCTCTTGCAAGGCATCCTCCGCCTCAGCGCGTTCCCTTAGCATACGCAGAAGCACGCCCATGAGTTTCGCAGACGTGTCGCGGTAAAGCTGACGGAACGCCGCCCGATCGGCAGCGGCGCATTGCGCGATGAGTTTGGCGACCGGATCGTCCATGCGCGCGACGTTTACGGATTTATCGCGCCGTAGCAAGCGTTTGGTCTAAGGGGCGTGCCGGTTCAGCCCCGCCGCCTGCGCCGCCCGCCTTCGTCGCCTGCGGTCTTGGTGTTGAAGTTCACGTCCGGCAGGGAAACGATACTCTCCAGATTTGGAAACAGTTCCACGGCGTTCGGGATGGCGGAGGCGTTGACGAAGTGCTCCTGGAAGCGCGGTTCGATAGCGGTCTCGATCTTGTGGATGTCGCGGACCGTGGCCTCGATTTCCGCCCGCGCGGCGCGGTTCAGGAGGGCGATCCGTGCCCCGGTCCCGGCGGCGTTTCCGGCGCTGGTGACCTTGTTCAAGGGGACGTCGGGGATCATCCCCAGGACCATCGCGTGCTTGGGGCTGATGTGGGCGCCGAAGGCTCCGGCCAGGATGATGCGGTCGACGGTGTCGACCTCGAACTTGTCCATCAGGAGCCGCGCGCCGGAATAAAGCGCGGCCTTGGCCATCTGAATCTCGCGGATGTCGCGGTTGGTGACGGTGATCTTCGGGCCACCATCCGCGCTGCCGTCGTGGATGAGGTAGCTGTAGGTGCGGCCATCGAGGAACAGCCGCTCCGACCCCACCTGTTCGGGCGACCCGATCAGGCCCTGCGCATCGACGATGCCGGCCAGGCGCATCTCGGCCACCATCTCGATGATGCCGGACCCGCAGATGCCGGTGACGCCCGTGGTGGCGGTGGCAGCCGCAAAGCCGGGATCGTCGGACCAGAGGTCGGAGCCGATGACCTTGAAGCGCGGTTCCTTGGTGGCGGGGTCGATTTCCACCCGTTCGATCGCGCCGGGGGCCGCGCGCTGGCCGCTGGAAATCTGCGCGCCCTCAAAGGCCGGGCCAGTGGGCGAGGAGCAGGCGAGGACCTTGGTCGTGTTGCCCAGCAGGATTTCGGCATTGGTGCCGACGTCGACGACCAGCATCAGGTCTTCCGACTTGTCGGGGTTTTCCGACAGGGCGACGGCGGCGGCATCTGCCCCCACATGGCCCGCGATGCAGGGGAGGAGATAGACCCTAGCTGCGGGGTGCATCTGCAGGTCCAGATCGCGGGCGGTCAGGCGAAGCGCGTTCGAGGTGGCAAGGGCGAAAGGGGCCTGGCCCAGCTCGTAAGGGTCGATCCCCAGGAACAGGTGGTGCATCACCGGGTTGCAGACGAAGACCGAATCCATGATCAGCGCGCGGTCCACCTTCGCCTCGTCGCAAAGCTGGCCGAACAGCGTGTTCATCGCCTGACGAACGGCGGTGGTCATCTCCTGCGCGCCGTCGGGGTTCATCATCGAATAGCTGACCCGGCTCATCAGGTCCTCGCCGAAGCGGATCTGCGGGTTCATCAGGCCCGACGACGCCACGACCTCTCCGGTCCGAAGGTCGCACAGGTGCCCGGCGATGGTCGTCGATCCAAGGTCCACCGCGACGCCGTAGATCGAGCCTTCGTAGAGCCCCGGCCAGACCTGCATGATCCGCGGCGTGTCACTGGCCGCGACCTGGTGCAGCGCCACGGTGACCTTCCATTCCCCCTTGCGCAGGGTGGGTTGCAGCGTGGTCAGGACGGGCAGGTCAATGGTGACGTTTTCGAACCCCCACTGATCGCGCAGCGCATCCGACAGGCGTTCAAGGTCGCCCGAAGGGTCGTGCATGTCGGGCTCGGCCACTTCGACGAACCGCAGCTGAACGCTGGGGTCCATGCGGATTTCGCGTGCCTCGACGCGCTTGCGGACCACCTGCTTGTGGACCTGGCTTTCCGGCGGCACGTCGATCACGACATCGCCCATCACCTTGGCCTGACAGCCGAGCCGCCGCCCGTCGATCAGCCCGCGGATGCGCTTGTAGCGGTCTTCGACCGCGTTCCACTCGCTCAGGGCATCGGCTTCGACCGTCACGCCGTGCTTGGGAAACTCGCCATAGCCCGGGGTGATCTGGCACTTGGAACAGATGCCGCGCCCGCCGCAGACCGAATCCAGGTCCACCCCCAGCTGCCGTGCCGCCGTCAGGACCGGGGTGCCAAGGGCAAAGCGCCCCCGCTTGCCCGAGGGGGTGAAGATCACAAGTGCATCGTCGGTCATCTTGGGCCCAATTCTTCTGCGCATCGCGGTTGTAAACCGCGCGTGGCCGGGGGCAATGCCCGATTGCGGCAGGTCCCGCGCCTATTCCGGCACGCGCTGTCGCTTTGCCTTCGGTTTGGGCTCGATCAGGCTGATCTTCTGCCAGATTTTCCGCGACAGGCTGGCCCCCAGAAGCTCGATGTCATTGACCGCCTGTGCCACGCCTTCGTCGGGAACCGCCTGGGAATAAAGCGCCGCCAGCTTGCCGGTCAGCGCCAGAAGTTCCGAGCAGTAGTCGAGATAGCGCGCCATCTCGGCCGGGGACAAGGCGCGCTTCGGCGAATGGTCGGTTGCCCGGTAATCGGGGTCGAACACCGCGGGGTCCTTGGTCAGCTGGTGCATGTCGATGACATGGATGACTGACCGCAGTTCATGCAGCCGCGCCGCGACCCGGCTCCGCTTGATCCGTGACTCCAGCCGGACCAGAGTGATCAGGCCCAGGGCGGCCAGAAGTACAGTGTTCAGCGCTGCCTCGAAGTTCGCGACCGAGCGGAGGCTTTCCTCGCCGATCTCGTTCAGCGGGATGACACTGCCGACCTGAACGAACAGGGCCGCCCCGCCCAGCACCATGACAGCAATCAGCCCGCGCAGCCACCAGATGGGCGGGGTCAGTGCAGCGACCGCTTCCCGCGCCTCTCTGGTCAGGGCTGTGACCTCGGCTGCCACCCGGGCAATATCGTGATCGGGAAACCGGTCGCGGATGCGCGCCTCAAGCCGCTCGGCGGTGGTCAGCATCTTGGCGGGGTCGAGACTGCGGAACGACATGGGGCAGGCATATCATCACGGCGCGATCCGGCAAACCCTGCCTGGCCGGTCAGGTGGCGCCAAGGCCCGCAAACACCGCCTCGGCTTGCGGATCGGCGGGGAACATCAGTTCGATCTTCATGTCCGAGAGCGCGACCTCTTCCGCCGCGCCGAACTGGGCGTATGTGGAAAACATCGCGAGCCGCTGATCGCCCATCCGGTAGACCGTGGGCAGGATCGCCCGGCCCATGGCGCGGGGCTGGTGGGCGGCGATCTGCGGGTCGGCCATCAGGGCCGCGACCGCCCGGTCCAGTGCGTCGATCCCCCCGGCGCGGGCGCTTTCGGCCTTCAGGCGCAGGGCGGTGTGGTGGCCGACCTCGACCCAGTTCTCGATCAGGCGCTGGAAGACCGACATGTCCGACAGCGCGTCAAGAAGGCTGACCCCGGTGGCAAAACCCGCGGGGCCGAACAAGGCCTTGGCCGGGCCGTTCAGGTCGACGATCCGCCAGAGGCGGTCAAGGATCAGCGCGGGGTAGGGGGCGTGGCGGTCGATCATCCAGCCCATCGCGGCGCGGACCTGGGCCATTTCCTCGGCGGCGAGCGGCAGGACAGGGAACTGCGGCGCGAAACCTGCCGATGCCAGCAGGCCGTTCTGGTCGCCCCTCGGCAGCCCCATCACCTCGGCCAGCCGCAGGACCATGCCGCGCGAGGGGCGCGAGCGGCCGGTCTCCAGGAAGGCGAGGTGCCGGGGTGAGACCTCGGCCTCTGACGCGAGGTCCAGCTGGCTCAGGCGGCGGGTGCGGCGCCAGTGGCGGAGCGCGGTGGGGAAATCGTGCATCGGGGTCTCCTCGCGGGCAGTCTAGCGCATGGTGGGACGCAAGACACTTACCTGGCAGGGAATTGGGTTGCTTCCCCGTCTGCGCCTAGGTTCGGCCATCGTCGGAAGAAGGAGGCACGCGATGACATCCGAACAGAAAGGCCTGCGCTTTGCGGCGGGCGTGACCGTGGTGACCGGGGTGGCACTGGCGCTGGCCAGTATTCCGGCGCTGGCTTTGCCAGTGCGGCTGCTGGCCGACCTGCTGGTCTGGCCGTTCGACGGGGCCGAGACGCTGGCCGCGTCCGATACCCGGTTGGCCTTTGCCATCGGTGGCGGGGTGTTGCTCGGCTGGGGGCTGATGATCTGGCAGCTGGCGGGTGAGCCGCTTGCCCGCGCGCCCGAGGTGGTGCGGGGGATCATCCGCACCTCGGTGGTGGGCTGGTTCCTGGTGGACAGCGCGGGGTCCATCGCGGCGGGGGCGGCGCTGAATGTGCTGCCGAACCTCGTCTTCCTGGCGCTGTTCCTTTGGCCCATGCGCAAGACCCGCCCGGCGGTGGTGGCCTAGGCCCCGTCGAGCCAGGCGAGGATCGCCGCCCTGTCCCCGTCCAGCCGTGGCGCCGGGGGCAGGGCGGTTTCTTCCGGCAGGGTGGAGATCTTGATCGGGTTCCCAGGCGCGGTGAAGGCGGGGCCGCCGGGGTGGGGGGTGACGGGCAGCACCATGTTCCGTGCGCGCAGTTGGGGGTCCTGTAGAACCTCGACCATGTCCTGGACGCGGGCGGTGGGCAGGCCTGCTTTGTCCAGAATGTCCAGCCAGTGCGCGACCGGTTGGGTCAGGGTCACCGCCTCGATCAAGCGCTTAAGCAGGGCGTGGTTGTCGCAGCGGGCGGCGTTGGTGGCAAAGCGGGGGTCGGTGGCGATGGAAAGGCCCAGCGTGGCGCAGAGCTTGCCGAACATCGCGTCGTTCCCGGCGGCGATGACGACAAAGCCATCCTCGGCACGGAAGGTGGCGAAGGGGGTGATCGTCGGGTGGCGGGCGCCGGTCGGGCCGGGGGCCACGCCGGTGGTCGAGGCGATGGCCAGCGCGTGTTCCTGGATCGCCAACTGCGCATCCAGCATGGCCACGTCGACAAAGGCGCCCTCGCCGGTCCTTTCGCGCTGGAAAAGGGCCGCAAGGATGCCTTGCGCCAGATACATCCCCGCGACGATGTCGCCGATACTGGCGCCCACCCGCACCGGAGGGCCGCCGGTTTCGCCGGTGATCGACATGACACCACCTCGGGCCTGCACCACCATGTCATAGGCGGGCTTCATCGCATCGGGCCCGGTCTGGCCAAAGCCCGAGACAGCTGCGTAGATCAGCCGGGGGTGGCGGGCGTGCAAGGTATCCCACCCATACCCAAGTCGCGCCATCACGCCGGGGCGGTAGTTTTCCACCAGCACATCGGCGCGGGCCAAGAGGCGGTCAAAGATCGCGCGGTCGCCCGTCGCCTTCAGGTCCAGCGCGATGGACTGTTTGCCCGCGTTCAGCGTGGCGAAGTAGGCGCTTTCTCCGGCCACGAACGGCGGGAAGGCGCGGGTGTCGTCGCCGGTCCCCGGCCGTTCCACCTTGATGACCTTCGCGCCCAGGTCTTGCAGGCTTTGCGTGCAGAACGGGCCCGCCAGCACATGGGTCAGGTCCAGGATCGCGATACCATCGAGAGGTTTCATGCCGTTCTCCTTTGCCCGACCCTGCCATGCGCAGCATGACAGGACGTTGACGCCGGTCAAATCCGCCTCTACCTCGCGTCCATGGCACGCGCACCGCTTTTGCAACTCTCCGACATCTCGCTGACCTTTGGCGGGAATCCTGTGTTCGACGAATTGTCGCTGACCGTCCAGCCCGGCGACCGGATTGCGCTGGTGGGGCGGAACGGGTCGGGCAAGTCGACGCTGATGAAGGTGATGGCGGGGCTCGTGGAGGCCGACCGGGGCACCCGTGTGGTCCCGCCTGGGGTGACGGTCGGCTATATGGAGCAGGAACCGGACCTTTCCCGCTTTACCACCCTTGGCGATTTCGCGGCCTCAGCGCTGCCGGAAGGGCAGGAGTACCGCCTTGCCGTGGTGGCCGAGGGGCTGAAGTTCGATCCCGCAACGCCGGTGGCAACTGCAAGCGGCGGGGAACGGCGGCGGGCAGCGCTCGCCAAGCTCTTGGCCGAGGCGCCAGAGCTGATGCTGCTGGACGAACCGACCAACCACCTCGACATCCAGGCCATCGAATGGCTGGAACGCGAGCTGCTGGAGACCCGCACGGCCTTTGTCCTGATCAGCCACGACCGGGCCTTCCTGCGGGCCTTGTCGAAGGCGACGCTCTGGATCGACCGGGGCGAGGTGCGCCGGCGCGAGGCGGGGTTTGAAGGCTTCGAAGACTGGCGCGAGACCGTCTGGGCCGAGGAGGACGAGGCGCGCCACAAGCTGGACCGCAAGATCAAGCATGAGGCGAAATGGGCCGTCGAGGGGATTTCGGCGCGCCGGAAACGCAACATGGGCCGGGTCCGGGCGCTGCAGGCCCTGCGGGCGGAACGCAAGGCGCAGATCCGGCGGCAGGGGACGGCAGCCTTTGCGCTGGAGTCCGGTCCGACCTCGGGCAAGAAGGTGATCGAGGCCAAGGGCCTGACCAAGGCCTATGGCGACAAGCTGATCGTAAAGGACTTTGACTTGCGCGTGTTGCGCGGGGATCGGGTGGCCTTCGTGGGACCGAATGGGGTCGGAAAGACCACGGTTCTCAAGATGTTGACGGGGGAAGTTCAACCCGATTCCGGGACGGTCACCCTGGGCACCAACCTGGAGATCGCGGTCTTCGACCAGACCCGCACGCGCCTGGACCTGGAGGCGAGCCTTTGGGACAACTTGACCGTCGATCCCCTGATGCGCGTCTCGGGCGCGTCGGATCAGGTGATGGTGCGGGGGACGCCCAAGCATGTGGTGGCTTACCTGAAGGACTTCCTTTTTCAGGAGGCACAGGCCCGCGCCCCGGTGCGAAGCCTGTCGGGCGGGGAACGGGCGCGGCTGCTGCTGGCCAAGCTGATGGCGCAGCCGTCGAACCTGTTGATCCTGGACGAACCGACCAACGACCTGGATATGGAAACCCTGGACCTCTTGCAGGACATCCTGGGCGATTATGACGGAACGGTTCTGCTGGTCAGCCACGACCGCGATTTCATCGACCGGGTGGCGACGACCACAGTGGCGATGGAAGGCGAGGGCAGGGTGCAAGCCTATCCCGGCGGCTGGTCGGACTATGTGGCGCAGCGGCCCGAACGGACGGAAGAGGTCACAAGACCGGTTGCAAAGCCGCAGGCGGCCGCGCCGGTGGTCGCACCCGCGCCCAAGGGGGGCGGCCTGTCCTTCACCGAGAAGAAGCGGCTGGACGACCTGCCGGACCTGATCGCCCGGCTGGAATCGGAAATCGGCAAGCTGTCGCAGCTCTTGGCGGACCCCGAGCTTTTCACCCGTGAGCCGGTGAAGTTCCGCAAGGCCACCGAAGCGTTGTCCGAACGGCAGGCCGCGCTGCAGGCGGCCGAATCCGAGTGGCTGGAACTTGCCGACCGGGCCTGAGGGTCGGGAACCGGCAATCTGTGGCCGATACCTGCCGCGCGGCTCGGCCAGTCCTTGCCGGAGGCGATGACACTGCATCAAGCGCGCGTGAGCTGGCATTGTCCTTGGGACCATATCTCCCCATTCCCTGTTTGCATGTCGCGGTGGACCGCAAAGTCGCCGTGACCAGAACAAGGAGACAGAAATGAAAACTATCGCAGCATTGGTGGCCCCCGCCGTATTGACCGCCGCCCTGACCCTGCCCGCCTTTGCCGGTGGGCCGACTGTCGTGGCCGACGAGCCGGTCATTGCTCCCGTGGAAACGGCCTATGTGGCCCCGGGACTTGACTGGTCGGGCGCCTATGTCGGCGCGCAGCTGGGCTATGGCGACGTGGATTCGAACGGGGCGGGGCTGGACGGCAACGACTGGTTCGGCGGCGTCCATGCCGGTTATCGCTGGGACCTAGGCAACTGGGTTGCCGGGACCGAACTGTCCTATGACGCGACGAACATCGGGCTTGGCGCCACAGCTGGCGACGAGTTGAGCGATGTCCTGGCACTGAAACTGACCGCCGGCCGCGAGATCGGCAACAGCCTGGTCTACGGGACGCTCGGCGCGGCGCAGGCCAATGCCACGGTCGGCGCTGCGGAACTGAAGGACACCGGCGTCGTCTATGGCATCGGCTTCGACTACGCGGTCAATGATCGCTGGACGGTCGGCGGCGAAGTCACCGAGCACAACTTCGACGACTTCGACGGCAGCGGCACCGATTTCGATGCCACCACGGTCAAGGCCAAGGTCGGCCTGCGCTTCTGACGCAAGCCAACCCGGCCCCCTTGCGGCGCGGAAGCCCCCCGCGCCGCAAGTTTTTCAGGGGCAGGGTGCCGGATACAGGATAAAGCTGCGGTCATCCCCGGTGCTTGCCTGGATCGTGGCAATGACGTCCTTGTTCTCCATGCTCATGCCCCGGCCCGAGACCTCGATCAGGATGGCACCGTCCTTGTCGGGCGTAATCTGGTAGGCCCCGGCGTCGCCTTCCAGCGTGCAGAACAGCGTGTCGGCACCTTCGTTTTCGCAGGCGGCATAGGCCTCGAACGGTCCGCCCGGCACGTTGCGCAATTCAAGCGTCAGAAAGAGGCCAAGGAGCGGGTCGGCAAAGTCCGGAACCGGGCTGACCGCGATGGTGGTCACTTGCTGTTTGGGGTGGTCTGCCAGGTGTTCGGCGGTGTAGGCGCGGGCATAGCATGTGCTGCTACCGGGAAACATCAGGTCCTGCGGGCTTTCGGCCGCAAGCGGTGAGGCCAGCATGAGGAAAACGCCGCAACAGACGGACCTTGCTACCATTTTCCCGTGGCCCCTCCGCCCGAGGAGCGCCCCCCGCCAAAGCCGCCGCCCCCGCCGCTGCCCCCATCCCGCTTGCGCGTGGTATCGCGGTCGCGCCGGGCTTCGCTGGAATTCCAGGTGATCGGAAAGGACTTGCGGTCGGTAAAGCCGCAGGCGGAACAGGTCAGGTGCTGCAGGACCGTCCCCGCCTCGCTGCGGGTGGGCTGTTCGATGATCTCGCGGCTGCGCTCCAGCGTGGCCGCACCGCAGTTCGGGCAGGTGATCTTGGCGCGGCGGCGATGCCAGATGGCATAACCACCGATGGCCGCGACGGCGCCAAAGCCCAGCAGGCCCGTCAGCGGGGAAGAGCTGTCTTCCACCGGAAAGCCGTCGGTCAGCGACACGGGTTGCCCTGCAAGGAAAGGCGCGATCAGCCGGTCGCGGGCCGACGTGATCCCGGCCTCGATCCCGGCGGCGACCTGGCCCTCGAGCAGGGCGGGCAGCACCGCCGTCGACAGGACCCGCGCGGCGCGACCGTCATAGACCGGGTCATAGCCGGCCCCGAGTGCGATGCGCGCCTCGCGGGCTTCGGTGTCGATCAGCAGGAGGATGCCGTCATTCCTCTCGGCCCCACCCACGCCCCAGGCGTTGAAGAGCGCCTTGCCATAGCTTTCGATGGATTGCCCCGCGCCCCCAGCCGCAAGCCCCGGCAGGGTGACCACGACCATCTGCACCCCCGTTGACGCCCGGGTGTCGGCCAGAAGCCGCGATATCCGCCCCTCGGCCGTCGCGTCCAGCACATCGGCAAAGTCCGACAGCGTGTCGCTTAAGGGTGCGGGCAGGTCCTGGGCTTCGGCAGCAGTGGCAAGCGTCAACGCGACGGCGAGGGAACGGAGGAACATGGTGCAAGCATTTCTTCAACTGTCTTTGCAATGAACATGGCATCTTCTTCCCGACAGTCAAATGATCCGATCTGCACCCGGATCGCAAAGCGCCCGTCAACGCGGGTCTGGGTCAGGTAGATCCGGCCATCATCGTTGATCCGGGTCAGCAGCGCCTCGGTCGCGGCATCGTCCTGCAGCGCGAAGGTGAACAGCGACAGGCGCGGCTCGGTCACGATCTCGACCCCCGGCAGGGCGGCCAGCTTGTCGCGCACCGCCCCGGCCCAGGCGACATGGTTGCGGATGCGGCTCCGCAGGTCGTCAAGGCCATGCGCCCGCAGGACGAACCACAGCTTCAGTGCGCGGAAGCGACGGCCAAGCGGCACGGTCCATTCGTTGAAGTTGATGATCTCTTCCCGCCCGGCGGTTTCCAGGTAGGTCGGGCGCAGGCCCAGCGTGCGGACTTGGGCGCCGGGGTCCTTCAGGAACTGCACCGAACAGTCGAACTGCGCGCCGAGCCATTTGTGCGGGTTGAAGACAATGGAATCGGCGCCCTCCACCCCGGCCCAGAGGTCGCGGAATTCCTGGCAGATCATCGCCGACCCGGCCCAGGCCGCATCAACATGGGTCGGCAGGCCCTCGGCGCGGGCGACCGCGATGCACTCGGCAATCCGGTCGAAAGCCCCGACGCTGGTGCCCCCGGCGCAGAGGATCACCCCCGCGGGCTGCAACCCCGCCGCGCGGTCCGCCGCAATCGCCTGGGCCAGCGCCGCCCCGGTCATCGCGCGGGTTTCATCGGTTGCCACCTTCACCAGGTTCCGCTGCCCGATCCCCGCCACCCGGATCGCCTTGTCGACCGAGGAATGCGTCTCGGCGCTGGCATAGAAGCGCAAGGTCGGTCCGCCTGGAAGACCGGCCTCAAGTCCCTGATACCCCAACGCCTTTTCCCGCATGGTCAGGACCGCTGACAGCGTCGCGTTGGTCGCCGAATCGTGGATCGTGCCGACAAAGCCCTCCGGCAGGCCAAGGGCCTGGCGCAGCCAGTCGACCATCACCTGCTCGACTTCCGTCGCGGCGGGCGAGGTCTGCCAGATCAGCGCGTTGCAGGCCATCGCGTTGACGAGTTGCTCGGCCAGCATCGAGGCAGGCGCCGCATTGGCCGGGAAATAGGCAAAGAAGCGGGGATGCTGCCAATGGGTCATGCCGTCGGGGATGATCCGTTCGAAATCGTCCCAGATCGCCTGCATCGGCTCGGGTGCCTCGGGCGGGGCAGGAGGCAGCTGGCGGGCGATGGCGCCGGGCACCAGCGGCGCGCGCACGGGGCGGTCGCGCAGGCCCGCATGGTAATCCGCCGCCCAGTCCGCCGCCCGTTTCGACCAGAGCCTAAGGTCTTCGTGGTCCATCCCCGCCCCTCCGTTGTGCCGGTTCTAATGGGCATCTTGTTGCCGAAACGGCAAGGGGCGACCGAGTTCCCGACACAGAGGCTCCTTTTTCCGGCCATTACCTGCCATTAAGAAAATTGTCGCAAGACTGTTGCCCAGTAGTCCATGAGGCCCCCGATGTCCCTGTCCCGCCGTGCTGCCCTGTTGGGCGTCTCCGCCCTGGTCCTGACCGCCTGCGTCGGCGGTTCGTTCAAGACCGAGTATGACCGCCTGTCGCCCGAAGTTTCGAAGGGCTGGCGCCTGGCCGAAGTGCGGGTCGACGTGCCACGCAGCCTGGTCGTGTCCGAGGCTGAGACGCTGCTGCCGGACGCCGACATCGTCTGGCGTGAGGATCCGATGGGCGACCGGTACACCCAGGTTGGCAAGATCATGCAGGCCGCGGTGCTCCGCGGGGCGCAAGGCCTGCGCGGATCGCGGCCCATCGTCATCAGCATTACCGTCACCCGCTTCCATGCCCTGACCTTCAAGGCAGAGCAGTCGAATTCCGACTGGGGCGTGCACAATGTGGATTTCATCGCCCAGGTCAGCGATGCCCGGACGGGTGAGGTGCTGGTCGCGCCCACCACGATCCGCGCCGAAACCCCGGCCTGGTCGGGGGAGCGGATGCGCGCGGCGCGGCGCAAGGGGATCACCCAGAAATCGATGATCTCGAACCATGTGGCCGCCACCGTGGCGGGCTGGCTGGCACTGGGTCCGGACAACCGGGGTGAGTTCAGCCGCCAGGGCAACTGAGGCAGTCCCCGGGCGCACGAATTTTCTGCGAAAATTCCGCGCCCGGCCCTAGCTCAGCGTCGCCTGCACCTTTTTCGGCAGCGTGGCGCGGATCAACGCGTAAGAAGCGGCGATGCGTTCGCGCAGTTCGTCATCCGGGACCCGGCCAAAGGGAATGCGCGCCCATGAGACGTGCAGGTAAGGCGCCCGGATCGCGCGCCCCGTCTCGATCAGCAGCCGGGCGGTGTCGGCATGGTCGGTCTTGATGCTGACGCCGTCGCCCATCTGCCCGATGATCGCGAAGATCTTGCCACCGACCTTCCAGCAGTCGTGGTCGGGGCCGAAGGGCTGGCTGACCTCGGCCCCTGGGAAGCTGGCGCAGACGGCATTGACGAAGGCGCGGTCCTGCATGATTTTCCTTGGCGGCTGCGGGGGGTTGATGTAAGTCTGCGCCCCATGACGACATTGCGCAACATCTGCATCTGCTGCATTACCCGCTGACCTACGGGCGCGGGCGGTTCGTCATTCCCTGAACGGATTGAAACCCACCCCGCGCGGGATGCCGCGTGCGACAGGGACTGACATGGTGACCATCCGCCTGACCAATTCGAAGACCCGCCGGAAGGAGGAGTTCGTCCCGATCCGGGCGGATGACGTGCGGATGTATGTCTGCGGCCCCACGGTCTATGACCGCGCGCATCTGGGGAACGCCCGGCCGGTGGTGGTGTTCGACACGCTCTACCGCCTGCTGCGCCACGTCTATGGCGAGGCGCATGTGACCTATGTCCGCAACTTCACCGACGTCGACGACAAGATCAACGCCGAGGCCTTGCGGCGGCAGAAGGCTGGGTCTCCGGGGACCCTGGAAGAGCTGATCCACCAGCGGACCGAGGAGACCATCGCCTGGTACCACGCCGACATGGACGCTTTGGGGGCCCTGCGGCCCAGCCATGAGCCGCGTGCGACCGAGTTCATCGGCCAGATGATCGCGATGACCGAGGGGCTGATCGCCTCGGGCCACGCCTATGCCGTCGAGGGGCACGTCCTATTCCGCGTCCGCAGCTACAAGGACTACGGCAAGCTGTCGGGCCGGTCAGTGGACGACATGATTGCGGGCGCGCGGGTTGAGGTCGCTCCGTTCAAGGAAGACCCGATGGATTTCGTCCTCTGGAAGCCGTCGTCGGGGCAGGAGCCGGGCTGGGCCAGCCCTTGGGGCAAGGGGCGGCCGGGCTGGCACATCGAATGCTCGGCCATGGCGCATGAACTGCTGGGGGAGTCGTTCGACATCCACGGCGGCGGGCTGGACCTGCAGTTCCCGCACCACGAGAACGAGATTGCGCAGAGCGCCTGCGCCCATCCGCATGGGCAGTTCGCGCGTTATTGGCTCCACAACGAGATGCTGCAGGTCGAGGGGAAGAAGATGTCCAAGAGCTTGGGCAACTTCTTCACCGTGCGGGATTTGTTGGATCAGGGAATCCCGGGTGAAGTGATCCGGTTTGTCCTTCTGATGACGCATTACCGCAGTCCGATGGACTGGACAGCGGAGAAGGCGCGGCAGGCAGAGGCGACGCTGCGAGATTGGTGGGAAGTTGCTGAAGATGTAGAAGCTGAGGCCAATCCTCATACGTCGGTGATTGACGCTCTTTCCGATGATCTAAACACTTCTCAAGCTATCTCGTTCCTCCATGAACAGTATAAAGCTGTTCGACGGGGCTCATTGAGCGCAGCGCGGTTTCGTTGGTCAGCAAATTTGCTTGGACTTCTAACCGACGAAGTTGGCGAATGGATAACTGACAGTGACGACACGCCGAGCGTTGAGTTCATTGCTCGGATCGAAGAAAAGATAGCTGAACGGGCAGCCGCGAAGTCTTCCAAGGACTTTCAAACAGCGGACGCAATTCGCCAGAAGCTCGCAGCTATTGGCATCATGCTATCCGACGGTCCCGAGGGTACAAAATGGATGCTTGATCATGGCAATCCTAACCTTGGAAATTGGGACGCCTGGAAATGATAGCATCCACACAGGATTGGGGGGCGGCTTGCCTTGCCTACAACTGCCTCTATGCTGGAGTTTTCGAAAACTCCGAACAAATTTCTTCGAAGAGATTTGCAAAATCCTTCGAAGGAATTTGGCCCGACCCAACCGTTAGCACCAGGTTAACGCCTGCGCGCAAGTCCTTGAAATCGCTCGCCCCGAAATCCTGTCCACCGTGGACACTCCCATGACCCGCGACCGCCTCTACCTCTTCGACACCACGCTCCGCGACGGCCAGCAGACGCAAGGGGTCCAGTTTTCCACCGCCGAGAAAGCGCAGATTGCCCTGGCGCTCGACCGGCTGGGGGTCGACCATATCGAGGGCGGCTGGCCCGGTGCGAACCCGACCGACTCTGATTTCTTCGCCGCCCCCCCGGCCACAAAAGCCACCCTCACCGCCTTTGGCATGACCCGCCGGGTGGGCAGGTCGGCTGAGAACGACGACGTCCTCGCTGCCGTCCTGAACGCGGGCACCCCGGCGGTTTGCCTCGTCGGCAAGACCCATGATTTCCACGTCACCACCGCCCTCGGCGTGACGCTGGAGGAGAACCGCGAGGCCATCGCCTCCTCGATCCGCCACCTTGTCGCGAAAGGTCGCGAGGCCCTGTTCGACGCCGAGCACTTCTTCGACGGCTACCGCGCCAACCCGGACTACGCCCTGTCCTGCCTGCACGCCGCCCTCGACGCCGGAGCGCGCTGGATCGTCCTCTGCGACACCAACGGCGGCACTTTGCCCGCCGAAGTCGGTCGCGTGACGGCGGAGGTGATCGCAGCGGGGATCCCGGGCGACCGGCTGGGGATTCACTGCCACGACGATACCGGGAACGCGGTGGCGAACTCGCTTGCGGCGGTCGAGGCCGGGGCGCGGCAGATCCAGGGGACGCTGAACGGGCTGGGAGAACGCTGCGGGAATGCGAACCTGGCTACGCTGATCCCGACGCTTCTTCTCAAGGAGCCCTATGCCAGCCGCTTCGAGACCGGGGTGACGAAGGAAGCGCTAGCGGGGCTTCTCAAGACCAGCCGAATGCTGGACGACATCCTGAACAGGGTCCCGTTGCGGAGCGCGCCTTATGTCGGGGCCAGCGCCTTTGCCCACAAGGCGGGGCTGCATGCCAGCGCGATCCTGAAGGACCCCACGACCTACGAGCACATCGACCCGGCACTGGTGGGCAACGAACGCGTCATCCCTATGTCGAACCAGGCGGGGCTGTCGAACCTGCGGGCGCGGCTGGCGGCGGCGGGGATCGAAGTCGACCCGAAGGACCCACGCCTCGGCCGGATCATCGAGGTCATCAAAGAGCGCGAGGACCAGGGCTATGCCTATGACGGCGCGCAAGCGTCCTTCGAACTGGTGGCGCGGCGCGAGCTGGGCCTGTGCCCGGAGTTCTTCGAGGTCAAGCGCTACCGGGTGACGGTGGAGCGGCGGAAGAACAAGTACGACCGGATGATCTCGCTTTCCGAGGCAGTGGTGGTGGTCAAGATTGGCGAGCGGAAGAACATGTCTGTCAGTGACAGCATGGACGAAAGCGGATCGGATCGAGGTCCGGTGAACGCGCTGGCCAAGGCCTTGGGCAAGGACCTTGGGCCCTATCAGGACTGCATCGACGACATGAAGCTGGTCGACTTCAAGGTGCGGATCACCAATGGGGGCACGGAGGCCGTGACTCGGGTCATCATCGATTCTGAGGACGGGCAGGGGCACCGCTGGTCGACCGTCGGGGTCAGCGCGAACATCATCGATGCGTCCTTCGAAGCGCTGCTGGATGCGATCCAGTGGAAGCTGATCCGCGACTTCGGGGCGCCGAAGTGAGCGTGGCCGCCTGTGCGGAGCTGGTTGAACGGGGCGACCCCGACCGGTTCCGCGCGGTGATGGCAGCGCCGGTCGAGGCGCGGGCACAGCTCTTTCCGCTCTATGCCTTCAACTTGGAGGTGGCGCGCGCGCCTTGGGTGACGCAGGAGCCGCTGATCGCGGAGATGCGGCTGCAATGGTGGCGGGACGTGGTGGAGAACGCGGCCTCGGGTGCGGCGCGGGCGCATGAGGTGGCGGGGCCGCTGCATGCCCTGATCGGTGATTTCGGCCTGCCGGTGGACGTGCTTGACCGGTTGATCGCCGCCCGGCGCTGGGACATCCACCGCGAACCGCATGACGGGATCGAGGGGCTGACGGCCTATCTTGATGACACCGGGGCGGGGCTCATGTGGCTCGCGGGCCGAGCGCTGGGGGCGCCGGACGGGGCAGAGCATGCGCTGCGGGCCTATGGCTGGGCGACGGCAGCGGCGGGCTATCTGCAGGCGGTGCCGGAACTGGAGGCACGGGGGAGGCAACCCTTGCCCGAAGGGGTGACCGGGCAGGATCTGGCCCGGTTGGGGCTTGCCAAGCTTGCCATCGCGCGGCAGGCCCGCCGGCTGGTCCCGAAAGAGGTTGCGCCCGCCCTGCTGGCCGGCTGGCAGACCGAGCCCCTGTTGCGGCAGGCGGCGGCGGGGCAGGCGGACTTGCATCTTTCGGAATTCCAGCGGCGCTGGCGGCTGTTGCGACAAGCGTTCACCGGGCGCTGGTAGCCTCGGGGCGCCGTCAGACAGTCAGGCGCGGGATTCCTGCGGCCGCAGCCAGAGCCAGATGAGCGCCCCCCCGGCCAGGACCAGGAAGGGCAGCATGGCGAGGTTCACCATCTGCCAACCGGCCTCTACCGTCCCACCCGAACAGTTCATCAACCCGCCCGAGGAAAACGACGCCATCGTGACGCCGCCGAAGACCACGAGGTCGTTCAGGCCCTGCAGGCGGCCACGCTCTTCGGGACGTTGGGCGGCGGTCAGCATGGTCGTGGCACCGATGAAGCCGAAGTTCCAGCCGAGGCCCAGAAGGATCAGCGCGATGAAGAAGTTCTCCAGCTGCACCCCCGCCATGGCAACGGCTCCGGCGGCGGCGAGGATCGTCAGGCCAAGCGCGATGATCCGTTCGGTGCCGAAGCGGGCGATCAGGTGGCCGGTGAAGAACGAGGGCGCGTACATTGCAAGCACATGCGCCGTGACCACGTCCGCCGCATCGCCCTTGTCAAAGCCACAGCCGACGACGGCGAGGGGCGAGGAGGTCATCACCAGGTTCATCAGCGCGTAGCTGACCGTGGCGCAGATCATCGCGACAAGGATGGTGGGATTGCGAATGAGTTCGGCCCGGGAGCGGCCAAGAGGGCTGCCTTCGGACGGGGCTTTCGGCTTTGGGATGTCAAGCGCGAGGAACAGGAGCGAGCCTGCGAGGTTCAGCACGATCACGGTCAGGTAGGAGCCGAGGAAGGGCACGGCCATTTCGTCCGCGGTGACCTTGACCAGCTGCGGCCCGAAGACGGCAGACAGCAGGCCCCCCGCCATGACCCAGCTGATCGCCTTGGGGCGGAAGGCCTCGGACGCTGTATCTACAGCGGCAAAGCGGTAGAAGCCGTTCGCAGACATGTAGATACCGGAAAACAGCGCGCCGATGCAGAAGATCACGAAGCTGCCGGTCGACAGGCCCCAGGCCCCGATTGCTGCGCCGACGGCACCGCCGGTGGCGCCGAAGAAGAACCCGGCGCGGCGGCCATAGCGCTGCATCAGCAGCGACAGGGGCGTCGCGGTCAGCATCGAACCGATGACCATCATCGTGATCGGCAGGGTCGCCCAGCAGACATTGGGGGCGAGGCTGGACCCGGCCAGCCCGGCGATGGTGAAGATCATCGGCAGCTGCGCGCCAAGGACAGCCTGGGCGGCGACAAGGACTAGGACGTTGCGGCGGGCTGTTGAGTCGTTGCTCATGTTTCAGGCGTAGACCCGTCGCCGGGCGGCGGCAAGGGGAGTTGCAGCGCTCTGCGCCGGGTGCAAGGGTGCGGCCCATGGTAGGTCGGATCATCCAGACACTGGACTGCGTGGCCGAGGGGGCAGAGTGGCTGGCCCGGCGCGAGCCACGCTTTGCCCAGGCCTTGCCGCTGGTCGGGCCCTTGCCCTTGCGGCGCGAGCCGGACGGGTTTGCGGCGCTGCTGCGGGCGATTGTCGGCCAACAGGTGTCCGTCGCCAGCGCCCGGGCGATCTGGGCGCGGCTGGAGGCGGCGGGGCTGACCGAAGCGGCGGCGATGGCTGCGGCTTCGGACGAGGACCTGCGCGCGGCTGGCCTGAGCCGCCAGAAGGCGCGCTATGGCCGGGCCCTGGCGCAGGCGGGTATCGATTTCAATGCCTTGCGCGGCGTTCCTGATGCGGATGTCGTCAAGGCTCTGGTCGCGGTTCCGGGCATCGGGGTCTGGACGGCTGAGATCTATGCGATGTTCGCGCTGGGGCGGGCGGATGTGTTCGCGCCCGGGGATCTGGCCTTGCAAGAGGCGGCGCGGATGCTGTTCGGTCTGGAGGCGCGGCCCAGCGACAAGGCGCTGCGCGCGATGGCCGAGGCCTGGTCGCCCTGGCGGTCGGTTGCGGCGCGCATCCTTTGGGCCTACTACCGGGTGGCAAAGGATCGGGAAGGGGTTTGAGTGATGCGGGAACTGCGGTTTGGCCGGAAGGGCGGGGCCAAGGGTGAGGCGACCTCGCTGGTCGTCTTCCTGCATGGCTATGGTGCCGATGGGGCCGATCTGCTGGGACTCGCCGATGTGCTGGCCCCACACCTGCCCGGCGCCGTCTTCGTGGCGCCCGACGCGCCAGAGCGCTGCGTCGGAGGCGGCTTTGGCTATCAGTGGTTTCCGATCCCCTGGCTCGACGGCTCGGCCCAGTCGGCAGCGGATGCGGGATTGTCAGCCTCAGCCAAGGACTTGAACGGGTTTCTTGATGTGCGACTGGCCGAAGAAGGCCTTACACCCGACCGGCTGGTGCTGATCGGTTTCAGCCAAGGCGCGATGATGAGCCTGGAGATTGCGCCGCGTCGGGACCTGGCCGTCGCAGGGGTGATCGCGATCTCGGGGCGGCTGTTGCGGCCCGAAGCGCTGGAGGCCGAAGCGCGGGTGAAACCGCCGGTCCTGTTGATCCATGGCGACCAGGACGCAGTGGTGCCTTTCACCGACATGGCCAAGGCCGGCAATGCGCTGGTGGCAGCGGGGTTTCCGACCTATGGTCATGTGATGGAAGGCACCGGCCATGGCATCGCGCCGGACGGTGTCGGCGTGGCGCTGCAGTTTCTGAAGGAACGGCTGGCGTAACCCCGCCCAAGCAATGCCTTACGGCTGGCTGTTCAAGTAGACCGCGCAGCCGGTCAGGGCAGCATAGTCGTCCTCGACCACGGTGACCGAGAAGTCCTTCAGCAGCAGGTCCACCCGCCGCGCCTCGCGGAACGAGGTCTGCAGACCGAAGGTGGGGAAATAGGGCGTCATCGCGCGCGACATGCCGCCGATCAGGAAGATGCCGCCATATGGCAGGTGGATCAGCGCCAGGTCGCCCAGCATCTGGCCAAGGACGTGTATATACAGGCGTGCCGCATGAGTGGCGACCGGATCGCCTGCCTCCAGCGCCGCAAGGACTTGGGCGGAAGTCAACACGGCCGGACGACCGGCCTGTTCAGCCGCAAAGGCGTGCAGGTTTGCAAGTCCGCGCCCGGCCAGAACCTCCTCCACCCCGGCATGGGGGACCTCGCCTTCGGCCTTGAGCCGCGCCTCGATGAAGCGGACGAGGCGAAAGTCTTCCTCGCTGCGGACCGGCATGTTCACGTGGCCGCACTCCGACGGCGGCACGACGCGCGCCTGCGGCCCGGGATGGACGGGGGCGGCATTGACGCCGGTGCCAAGGCCCACCACCAGCATCGAGCCGCCGGCCTTGACCGGCCCGTCGATCACGCGGCGCAGGTTCGCCGCCGGGATATGCCCCAAGGCCTGGCCCTGCGCCTGCAGGTCGTTCAGGATCGCCACCTTGCGCGCCCCCGTGGCGCCCGACAGCTTGGCCGCGTCCATCACCCAGTCGAGGTTGGTCATCGTGGCCACGCCGTCCTGCACCGGCCCGGCAGCCGCGACGCAGACGCCGTCGACCTTCGCGCCGGTCGCCGCCAGATAATCGCCCAGCACATGCGCGATGTCCTGCCCACGCGCCTGGTATTCGGCGTTCGGATAGCGGCGGATCGAGTCAAGCCGCACGCTGGCGCCATCGGCCAGCGCCACCCGGGTGTTCGTGCCACCGATATCGGCAAGGATCGCTAGGGTCATCGGGCTGGTCCGTGGTTCGAAAGCGTGCTGCGTGATAGGGTGAAAGCGCCGGATGCGCCAGTGGTTTCAAAGCGGTTCGGATGGATCAGCGCTGCGGGGCAGGGCCGGTGGACTGGCCCTCGACCAGTTCGGCCTCCAGAAGCTGTTGAACCTCACCTGCCGCGGGATTGGCGATCCGCGCCAGCAACATTTCGGCGACCTGCCGCCCGGCCTCGCGCACCGAAGACCGCATCGCGGTGAAGATCGGTCGGTCCTCGCCGTTCTTCATGTAGCTGAGATCGTCGTCGAAGATGATGACCGACACATCGTGGCCAAGCTTCAGACCCGCTTCCTCGATCGCGCGGCGCACGCCCATGCCCGACAGCATCGAGGCCGCGACAAAGGCGGTGGGTGGGTCGGGCAGGGCGAGCATGGCGCGTGCGGCCCGGTGGCCTGCGGCTTCGGTCATCTCGCCCGAGGCCATCAGCACGGGGTCGGCGGTGATCTGCCGGGCGGCGAGCGCGTCCAGATAGCCCCGGCGGCGGCGGATGGCGAAATCCATGAACTCCAGCCCATTGACCAGCGCAATGCGGCGGTGGCCAAGGTCAAGGAGCCGTTCGGTCGCCTGCTGGATCGCACGGCGGTTGTTCACGTCCAGCCAAGAATAGCCGCCATCGGCTCCGGTCGCCCGGCCATGCACGACGAAGGGCAGGCCGATTTCGCGCAAAAGGGCGATGCGGCGGTCATTCTCGCGGGGGCCGTGGACGATCACGCCGTCGACATTCCCTTTCACCTTCATCGCGCGGTAGGTCTGCTCTTCCTCTTCGTCGGGGACGACGGACAGAAGCATGTCATAGTCGTTTCGGCTGTAGGTTTCACCCGCGCCTGCGATGAAATCGGCGAAGACCGGGTTCACGATCTCATGCCGGTTGGCGATGGCGATGACGTGGCCCACGGCCATCGCGCGGCCGGTGGCCAGGCGGATGGCGCGGGCATTGGGGTGGTAGTTGTGTTCCTTGGCCGCCGCCATCACCCGTTCGCGGGTGGCCTCGTTCACCTCGGGGTAGCCGTTCAGCGCGCGCGAGACCGTGGTCGGCGACAGGCCAAGCCGCTGGGCTAGATCCTTTAGGTTCATGTGGCCGTGCACTCACAACGGTTTGGACGCGCGCGACCATAGCCACCGCCCGCCCATGCGTCAAAGCCAAAGGCGGCGCGGCGGGGTGCTAAAGCCGGGTCAGCGCGACGATGCCCAGCCAGAAGAGGCTGAGGCAGGCGCTGAGCACCACGGGCACCCAGAGGGTCAGCCGCGGTGTGGGGGCGGGTGAGCGTTTGAGCGAGACCTGTTTCATGCCGACCATTAACGGCACAGTAAGCTTTCGGTTCCGTTAATGGCGCATGCCCAATTGCACCGGATTCGAAGATTTCGTGCCCTTTCAGCAAAGCGAGCCCTATGCGGTGGCGGCGGCAGTCAATGGGGCGCGGGTGCGCTGGTCCGATCTGGACGGCGGCCGCGCCCTGGTGGTGGAACGCGGGCGGCTCCGGTTGGTGTCGCGCGGGCCGGTCTGGTCTGCGCCCTGTGGCCCCGATGCACAGCGCCGTGCTCTGCGGCAACTGGCGCGCTGGCCGGGCATTACCATCGCGACGCCCGAGGCTCCGCTGCAGGGTTTCGGCCTGGTGCCTATGGTCACGCCGATGCACCACGCGGTCTGGCACCTGGGCCCCGACCTGCGTGCGGGGCTGGCGGGGAAGTGGCGCAACCGCCTGGTCGCCGCCGAACGGGCCGGAGTCCGGCCCAAGCGGGGCACTCAGGCCACCCTGGATCGGCTGATCCTGCAGGAGGCCGTGCAGCGCAAGTCCCGCGGCTATCGCAGCCTGCCGCCCGGCTTCACCCGCGCTCTGCCTGCTGACGCGCTACGGATCTGGGAATGGCGTCAGGCCGGGGACATGGCGGCAGCGATGGCCTTTGTCCGGCATGGTGCGTCTGCGACCTACCACCTGGGCTGGGCCTCGGACGCAAGCCGAGACGCCGGGGCGCATGCGGTGATGTTGATGGCGGCGGCGACGGCGTTGCAGGCGGAAGGGGTCCGCTGGCTGGACCTTGGCTCTGTAGATACAGACCGCGCGCCGGGCCTGGCGCGGTTCAAGCTGGGGACCGGGGCCGCCCTGCGGCAACTGGGCGCGACCTGCCTGGTCTTGCCCTGACCGGCCCGCCGGGGCAGGGTGGCCCCGAACGGGGAGGCGGCGCATGGTCACGGTGACGGAGGAGATGGTCGAAGCCTACCAGCGCGACGGGGTGGTGCTGGTCAAGGGGCTTTGGGCCGACTGGGTCGAGATGCTGCGCGCCGGGATCGCGCGGAACATGGCCAACCCGACGAACCAGATGGCGACGCTAAAGCCTGGCGAACCGGGATATTTCTTCGACGACTACTGCAACTGGACCAAGGTGCCGGAATTCGCGGCGGTGATCCGTCAGTCGCAGGCGGCCGAAGTGGCGGCGCGGCTGATGCGCTCGGACCGGGTGCAGCTGTTCCACGACCATGTGCTGGTGAAGGAGCCGGGAACGACGAAGCCCACGCCCTGGCATACCGATGGCCCCTATTACTTTGTCGAAGGCCGCCAGACCGTCAGCTTCTGGTCGCCGCTTGACCCGGTGAAAGAGGCGTCCCTGCGCTGTGTGGCGGGGTCGCACCTTTGGCCGAAGGACGTGCTGCCGACGCGCTGGATGTCCGAGACGAACTTCTATCCCGGAGAGGATGACTACATGCCGGTCCCGGACCCCGAGGCGGAGGGGATGCGGATCCTGGAATGGGCGATGGAGCCGGGCGACGCCGTGGCCTTCAACTTCCGCACCCTGCATGGCACGCGGGGGAACACGACCCAGAACCGGCGACGGGCGTTTTCGCTGCGGCTGGTGGGCGACGACGCGCGCTATGTCGAACGCCCCGGGCCGACCTCACCGCCCTATCCGGGGCATGGGATGGTGGCGGGGCAGCGGCTGCGCGAGGACTGGTTTCCGCAGATATGGCCGCAATCAAGTCGTGAGGAATGGGCTGGAACCATATGATTTGTGAACAATATCTTTGGTAGTATATACGAGCGTATATACATACTGTTTCCAGGCTGGCACTAGTTTAGAGCGTGTGTGAGTTTAAGGGCATACAATCTGGGGTTAACGGAGCTTTCCAGAGAAGACGTGCAGTCCAGGACCGGCGCACGGCTGCAGAAGAGGAGGAGCAAAATGGTTGAGACCCCCGCCCGGCACCGGCCCAAGATGTACCCGCCGCCGCAGTTTCCGCCGCGACGAGCACCGCTGTTTGCCACCACGCCGCCGGCGATCTTCCCGCCGATTCTGGGCCTGCTGGGTCTGGCCGCGGCGCTGCGGGTGGGGACACGGGCCTGGGGGCTTGGCCCGGAACTGGCCGATCTGGCTGCGGGACTGGTGCTGCCGCTCTGGGCCTTTGCGGCCTGTACATACATCGTCAAAATGCTGCGCAGAACCAGTGTGATACAGGATGATCTTAAGGTCCTGCCCTCGCGCGCTGGTCTTGCGGCGGCAACGCTGGGCGGCATGGTCGCGGCGGGGCATCTGGCGGTGCTTTCGCCCCGTGCGGGGCTGGTCCTGTTGCTGCTAATGCTGGTCGCACACGCCGCCTTGGTCATTCTGACGGTGCGGGTCCTGGTCGGGTTGCCGGTCGAGGCACGGATGGTCAATCCGGGCTGGCATATGACCTTTGTCGGCTTCATCGTCGCGGGCCCGGTGGCAGCAGGGCTGGGGCAGGAAGTCCTGGCGCGCGGGATCCTGTATGCGACGCTGCCCGTGGCCTTGGCGATCTGGGGGATCAGCCTGGCGCAACTGGTCCGCCGCATCCCGCCCGCGCCGTTGCGACCGATGCTGGCGATCCACCTCGCCCCGGCGGCGCTGATGGCGACCACGGCCAGCCTGGCGGGGCTGCCGACGCTGGCTTTGGTCTTCGGCGGGCTGACCGTGCTGATCCTCCTTGCCCTGCTGGCCTCGGCGCGTTGGATCACGGCTTCCGGTTTCTCGCCGCTGTGGGGGGCTTTCACCTTTCCGCTGGCCGCAGCCGCGACAGCGCTGATGCTGCAGGGTGGGGTCCTGGGGCAGCTGGGGCAGGGGTTGTTGATCCTGGGCCTGGGGCTGGTGCCCTGGATCGCCTACCGGGTGCTCAAGCTCTGGCCCGGCGGCAGGCTGGCGGCGGTGACGAACGCCGCCGAGGCCTAGATCAGCGCCACCCAGGCGCGGGCCAGCGCCAGGCCATGCGCATCGGCCGGGATGCCGTGGGTTTCCGAAAGCTCAGGGTGACGTTCAGCCCAGTCGGGCAGCATCCGTTCGATCGTTTCGGGGAAGGTCTTTGACCAGTCGCGCACGACGGATCGGCTCGCCTCGAAGTGGAACTGCGTGCCATAGGTCGCGCGGCCGATGCGGAAGGCCTGGTGCGCGGCGGTGGGGCTATGGGCAAGGTGGACCGCGCCTTCGGGCAGGGTAAAGGTGTCGGAGTGCCACTGGAAGATCGGGAAGGTCGCAGGCAGCTGGCCCAGAACCGGGTCGGCGCGGCCCGCCTCGGTCAGGCTGACATCGACCCAGCCGAATTCCGGCGCGGTGCCGAGGTGGTTCTCTGCCCCATAGGCCCGGGCCAGGACCTGCGACCCCAGGCAGATGCCCAGGACCGGGCGGTCCATCGCGGTATAGTCGGCCATCAGCCGCGCGAGGTCGGGCAGGTAGGGATGGGTGTGGTCGTCCCTCGCCGACTGCTCGCCGCCGAAGACGACCAGGGCATCGGCGTCCACCGTCTGCGGCAGGGGCTGGCCGGACCAAGGCTTGTAGAGGTCGATCAGGGCTGCGGCTTCGTGCAGGGCCACGCCGACCTGGCCGTGGTGGGTGATGCGGGTGTTTTCGACAATGGCGACGCGCATGGGGTGTCCCTTTGGTTCAGGGCTAATCTGCATGCGGCTTCGGCGGCGGCAAGGGGCCTTCTGGGGGCGGATTGGGTCTTGCGCCCGAGCGCAGGCCGTGAAATGGGGAACCGCCAAACGATGCTTGCTCCCGGAGGGTTCGCCTATGGAGATTCGTGAGGCTCTCACCTTTGATGACGTGCTTCTGGTGCCTGCGGCATCGAGCGTTCTGCCGGCGGATGCCGACACGTCGACCTATGTGACCAAGGCGATCCGGATGAACATTCCGCTGCTGTCCTCGGCGATGGACACGGTGACGGAAGGCCGGATGGCGATTGCCATGGCGCAGGCGGGGGGGATCGGGGTGATCCACCGCAACCTCGACCCCGAGGCGCAGGCGCGGGAAGTGCGGCGGGTAAAGCGGTTCGAGTCCGGGGTGGTCTACCAGCCGATCACGCTGACGCCGGACCAGACGCTGGCCGATGCCAAGGCGCTTATGGAGCGCTATTCGATCACCGGCTTTCCGGTGGTGGACGGGCAGGGCCGGGTGCTGGGGATCGTGACCAACCGCGACATGCGTTTTGCGAGCGATGACAAGACGCCGGTTAGGGTGATGATGACGTCCGAGAACCTCGCCGTCCTGAAGGAGCCGGTGGACCGGGGCGAGGCGATCAGCCTGATGAAGGCGCGGCGGATCGAGAAGCTGCTGGTGACGGACGGGCAGGGGAAGCTGACGGGATTGCTCACGCTGAAGGACACCGAGAAATCGGTCCTGAACCCGAACGCCTGCAAGGACGAGATGGGGCGGCTGCGGGTGGCGGCGGCCTCGACCGTGGGCGATGCGGGCTTTGACCGCAGCCAGGCCTTGATCGAAGCGGGCGTGGATCTGGTGGTGATCGACACGGCGCATGGGCATTCCGAAGGGGTGGCCAAGGCAGTCGAGCGGATCAAGAAGCTGTCGAACCGGGTGCAGGTGGTGGCAGGGAACGTCGCCACGGCCGAGGCGACCCGGGCGCTGATCGGCGCGGGCGCGGATGCGGTGAAGGTCGGGATCGGACCGGGGTCGATCTGCACGACGCGGATCGTCGCGGGCGTGGGCGTGCCGCAGCTGACGGCGATCCTAGATTCCGCGCGCGCGGCGGGGGACATCCCGGTGATCGCGGACGGCGGCATCAAGTACTCGGGCGACTTCGCCAAGGCGATCGCGGCGGGGGCGTCTTGCGCGATGGTGGGCAGCGCAATTGCCGGGACGGACGAATCCCCCGGCGAGGTGATCCTGTGGAACGGGCGGTCGTTCAAGGCCTATCGCGGCATGGGGTCCCTGGGCGCGATGGCGCGAGGCTCGGCCGACCGCTATTTCCAGAAGGACGCGGCCAGCGACAAGCTGGTGCCGGAAGGGATCGAAGGCCAGGTGCCCTACAAGGGCAGTGCCGCGGCAGTCATCCACCAGATGGTTGGGGGCCTCCGTGCCGCAATGGGCTACACCGGCTGCGCGACGGTGGCCGAGATGCGGACCAAGTGCCAGTTCGTCCGGATCACCGGCGCGGGGCTGAAGGAATCCCATGTCCATGACGTGCAGATCACCCGCGAAAGCCCGAACTATCGGGTGATGTGAGGTGACGCGCCTGTCCGTGGGGTCGCGGCAATGACGCCCGGCGCGCGGGCGGCGGCGGCGATCGAGGTTCTGGACCGGGTGCTGGCGGGGGAGCCTGCCGAGCGCGCCTTGACCAATTGGGGCCGCGCTTCGCGCTTTGCAGGCTCGGGCGACCGGGCGGCGGTGCGGGACATCGTCTATGACGCCTTGCGGCAGCGCCGGTCGGCATCGGCGCTTGGGGGCGGGCTGACCGGGCGCGGGCTGGTCCTGGGTCTCGCGCGCGCCTCGGGGCAGGAGGCCTGGTTTTCCGGCGAGGGACATGCGCCCAAACCTCCGACAGCAGATGAGGCAGGACGGGAGCCGTCGGAGGAAGATCGGCTGGACCTGCCCGGCTGGCTGGTTCCCGAACTGCGCGAAAGCCTCGGGCCGGACTTCGGCGCGGTGGCCGAGGCGCTGCGGTCCCGGGCGCCGGTCTTCCTGCGGGCAAACGCGGTCAAGACGGATGTCGCGGGCGCCGTGGCGGCGCTGGCCGAGGAGGCGATCACCGCGCGGCCCCACCCGCTTGCGAAGAGCGCGCTGGAAGTCACCGAGAATGCGCGGAAAATCCAGAATGCGCAGGCCTACCGCACCGGCTGGGTCGAGTTGCAGGATGCCTCGTCCCAGGCGGTGGTCGAGGCGCTGCCCCTGCAGGACGGCATGAAGGTCCTTGACCACTGCGCAGGCGGCGGTGGCAAGACGCTTGCCATGGCCTCACGGGCGCGCCTGAAGCTTCTCGCGCATGACGCCAATCCCCGGCGCATGGCCGACCTGCCCGACCGCGCCCGGCGGGCAGGGGTCGACATCACCCTGACCGAGCGGCCCGAAGCGGCGGCGCCCTTCGATCTTGTCCTTGTCGATGCACCCTGCTCGGGCTCGGGCAGCTGGCGGCGCGATCCGGAGGGCAAGTGGCGGCTGACCCCGCAACGTCTGGAAGAGATACGCAAAATCCAGGCGCAGATCCTGGATCGTGTTGCGCCCCTGGTGCGCAAGGGCGGCGTGCTGGCCTATGCCACCTGTTCACTGCTGCGGTCGGAAAACCACGACCAAGTGCGGGAATTCCTGGCCCGATCCCCTGGCTGGAGGCTGGAACGCGAACAGGTTTTCACACCGTTGCAAGGGGGTGACGGTTTTTATCTTGCAATCTTGCATGGAAAGTGAATTTCCAGTCGCAACCTAGACGATCCCCCAAAGACGGTTAATGTTGTCTTAACACCTTCCGGCGATCTTGCGGGTAAACCGCGGTCCCGTCAGGCAGATTTGGAGCATTTAAAGCGTTGTCGAGCTTGGACCTTTCACCACAGAAGCCCTTGCTGCTCGTACTCCTCATCGCAGGATTGGGGTTGGTGCTGGGCGGGTTTGTCGTCTGGCAGACCGGCGGGCTCTATCTGGTGTTTGCCGGGCTTGTGCTGTTGACCATGGTTCTGGTGCTGGTCGTATCGGCCCGGATGGGCACGGCCAACAGCAGCCCGGACAGCCACCTTGCCTTTCGCCTGATGGCCGATGATCCGGTGCCGTGTTTTCTGACGGATTCCGCCGGACAGATGATCCTGCGCAATGTCGCCGCGGAAACCCGGTTCGGCGCGGACGTGCACTCGCTGCATGCGGTCCTGCGGCAGAAGACGCTCAATCCGGGGGAACTGCTGCAGCGGTTGCAGCGGGCGGCGGAAACCCTGGGGTCGGCGCAGGAGTATCTGCCGGGGCAGGGCAAGTCGCTGCGGCTGTCAGTGCACCGGGCCGACGTTGACCGCTATTTCTGGCGGGCAGAGGACCTGGCCCTGCCGACGGACCATCCGTCCCTGCCGGGCGCGGACCGGCCGCCCGTGGTGGCGGTCGGCGCTGACCTAGAGGAAGTACCGGTCGCCATCATGTCCTTCGGCCCCGATGGGGTGATGCGGTCGGCCAACCTTGCCGCGCGCGAGCTGATGTGGAACGGCGATTCCCGCGCCGCGATGTTCCACGACATGTTCGAAGGGCTTGGCCGGCCAGTGTCGGAGTGGCTGGCCGATGTGACGGCCGGGCGGCATCCGGGCGGCTCGGAGGTGCTGCGCCTGCGCGGCGAGGCGGAACGTTTCCTGCAGATCACGCTGCGGCGCTATGTCGAGAACGGCCGTCTCGGGGCGCTGGCGATCCTGAACGACGCGACGCGGCTGAAGACGCTGGAGGCGCAGTTTGTCCAAAGCCAGAAGATGCAGGCCATCGGTCAGCTGGCAGGCGGGATCGCGCATGACTTCAACAACCTTCTGACAGCGATTTCAGGGCATTGCGACCTGTTGTTGATGCGTCATGGCCGCGAGGACAGCGATTTCGCCGATCTGGAGCAGATCCGGCAGAACGCGAACCGGGCGGCCTCGCTGGTGGGGCAACTGCTCGCCTTCTCGCGCAAGCAGACGCTGAACCCGGAAGTCCTGGACCTTGAGGATGTGCTGGCCGACCTGATCCATCTGCTGAACCGGCTGATGGTGGAAAAGGTCGACCTGTCGTTGGTGCACCTGGGGCGCGAGGGCGACAAGCCGCTAGGCCGGATCCGCGCCGACAAGCGGCAGATCGAACAGGTGCTGATCAACCTTGTGGTCAACGCCCGCGATGCGATGCCCGATGGCGGCGATGTCCGGATCGAGACGGAACCCGTGACCCTGACCGAGGATCTCAAGCGCGACCGGGCCACGGTGCCGGCGGGGGACTACACCGTGATCCGCGTGATCGACTGCGGCATCGGCATCCCTGAACACCAGCTGCGCCAGATCTTCGAGCCGTTCTTCACCACCAAGCGGATCGGCGAGGGCACGGGTCTTGGCCTGTCGATGGCTTACGGCATCATGAAGCAGTCGGGCGGCTTCATCTTCGTCGATTCGACGCTGGGGCAGGGGACGACCTTCTCGCTGTACTTCCCGGCTTTCGAGGGCGATGCGACAGGCAGCCTGCCCGCCGAGCCGCGCCGGGTGGCCGCGCGCCAGGGCGAGGGCGTGGTCCTTCTGGTCGAGGACGAGGCCTCGGTCCGCGCCTTTGCCAGCCGCGCGCTGTCCTTGCGCGGCTATACCGTGCTGGAAGCCGCAAGTGCCGAAGAGGCGCTGGCCAAGCTGGAGGACAAGACCCTGCACGTCGATCTTTTCGTGACCGATGTGGTGATGCCGGGCATGGACGGTCCGGCCTGGGTCCGTCGGGCGCATCTGGATCGGCCGGGGGTGAAGGTGGTGTTCATGTCGGGCTATGCCGATGACGGGCTGGCCGAGGATCAGGCTCGGGTGCCGAACTCGGTTTTCCTGCCAAAGCCATTTTCGCTCAGCGACCTGACGAACACGGTGCAAGGGCTGCTGAGCCGGCCCTAGGGCGGGGGCAGGGCAAAGCTTGCCAGATCGTTAACGTCCGCGGACAAGCTGTTGAAATCCTTGGGTCGGTCTGGTGTGTCCACCGTGGACAGACCCCGCCTTCATTGCCGCAGGATCAGCTTTCCTCCGGCGAATTCCATCCGGAACTGCCGCAAGTAATCCATCCCCAGCAGCGACTGATCCAGCACACCCTCGGTCACATAGGCGCGGAAGCTTTCGTTCCGGAAGGGGCCAAGCACGACCCGGTCCAGCGTGACCTGGGCGGTGCGGACCACCCCGTTCGCGGTGCTGGCCTGACCGAGGAAATTCAGGCTTTCGACGTCGATCCCCAGTCGTTCGGCATCGCCCGCCGCCAGCACCATGCCCGAGGCCCCGGTATCGACCATGAAGGGGACCGCCGTTCCGTCGATGGTCAGCGTCAGATAATAGTGCCCGTCCGGGGACTGCGGCACCTCGATCGTCCCGTCATCGACGATCTCCTGGAATGGCATCACGTCGCGGCGGATGTCGCTCCACAGCCCGTAGCCGGCCATCACGCCGACGAAGATCAGCCCCCAGGCCAGCGCCATCCGCAACGCCTGTCCCATCCGTTCGCGGAACTCGACCATCACCCAGCCGCCGACCGCGACCAGGATCAGCGCCAGATAGCCCACACGCGCCAGTGTCTCGCCGTCCATCCCCACCTCCGGTTCCGGGAGAATATGGGGGCAGGGGGCGGAATTGGAAAGGTCAACCGAACGTCAGACGATCCTGGGCCCCAGCGTGGCCGGATCGATGCCCGGGGTCGACCAGAACTCGGCCGCGAAGGGGGGAAGGGTGGCGAGCACGCGGTCCAAGTCGTCGCGCAGGACGGATTTCCGCAGGGCGAGGGCGGTGGCTTCGACGCAGTTGGGTGGGGTGAGGTTGTGGTTGGGCCTGAGGGCCATCGCCTCGGCCGTCCAGTCGGCCCGGCTGCCTGGGGGGAGGGGGCCTTCATCCAGCTGCCAGTCGGCCACGAACAGCGCCCGGAGGACGGAAGGAAGCACTTGGGCAAAGTCGATCGCCTGTTGCGGGGTCAAGCGACGCCGGAAGGCCTGCAGGACGCCCTGAACGGCGGTGTAGGTGACATTGTCGGTCTCAAGGTCCATCGCTTCCCGCGCGTCCGCAAGGAAGACCTGCCATTCACGGGTCGCTTGGCGGTAGGTCCAGGGCATGGGCATAGGTTGCTCCTTCGTCTCCGGCCACCTTCTGAATGACATCTGCTTGAACCAACAGCGCGGAAAGTTGAAGGTATCGGGAAAAGAGTGGGGTAAAATCAAGCGGCACTTCGAACAGGTGGTGCCCTTGCTACGACGGGGAGGGCGCGCTTGAGAGTCACGGCTGAAGCGGCGCCGCGTGTCGCGATGGTTTGGGCGATCGCATATGCTATGATCGTCTGGCCGCTCTACTTCTGGGATGTCCGGACTGGCGGCGTGATCCTGTGGCTGGTTGCGATGTTCGTCTTGCCCGCCGTGATCGCTGTGCAGATGGAGCGCGCGTTGCACCGCCTGTTTCCGCATAGCTGGTTCATGAGCTATGTCTGGGCGCTCACGCAGATCATACTTTTGCTGATGGTATACCGCTATCTTCTGTTTGGTCAGCAGCCTTGGGAGCGCCCACAGATTGTGCCGTGGGAGGGAAAGGGGAGCGATCTTTTTCGGCAGGTGGCCTGGCTATCGTCGCTGTTCGGTCCACCTGTTGCGCTGTTGTGGATCAGGTCAGCGCTGAAGCGCTTGCCTTAGGCCGCTGCCTCCAAGCGTTCCTGAGCGGAAAGCCACAGCGCCTCGGCCTTGTCGAGGGCTTGCATCACCTCGGCGTATTTGGCGTTCCAGGTCGCCAGTTCGCCCTTGCGGCTGTCTTCGTAAAGCGCGGGATCGGCGAGCTTGGTCGCCAGCTTGTCGCGCATGTCGTTCAGCTTTTCCAGCCGCTCCTCGCATTTGCGGACTTCGGCTTTGAGCAAAAGGACTTCCTCACGGCTGGCTTGCCGTTTCTTTTCAACGGGTTTCGCGGCGACCCTCACCTCGTCTTCGCCGGCAAGCAGCTGGCGGCGATAGGCCTCGAGGTCTTCGGTGTAGGGGGTCACCGCGCCGCCCTTCACGAGCCACAGGCGGTCGGCCACCAAGCCCAAAAGGTGCATGTCGTGGGAAACCAGGATCACCGCGCCGGGGTATTCGGTCAGCGCTTCGACCAGCGCCTCGCGGGATTCGATGTCGAGGTGGTTGGTCGGTTCGTCGAGGATGAGGAGGTGCGGCGCGTCGATGGTGGCGAGGAGGAGCGAGAGCCGCGCCTTCTGGCCGCCCGACAGGCGCGCGACGACGGTGTCGGCCTGGTCGGCCATGAGGCCAAAGCCCGCGAGACGGGCGCGGAGCTTCGGTTGGCCTTCGGCAGGGCGCAGGCGCATGATGTGCTGGAGGGGCGTCTCGTCGAGGTGAAGTTCGTCCACCTGATGCTGGGCGAAGTAGCCGATGCGAAGTTTCGAAGATCGGGCGATCTTGCCTTCGGATGCTTGAAGTTTCCCTGCCAAAAGCTTGGAAAGCGTGGACTTTCCCTCACCGTTCCTGCCCAGAAGCGCGATCCGGTCATCCTGATCGATCCGCAGGTTCAGCCGTTTCAGAACCGGCGGGCCGCCATAGCCCACTGCCGCGCCGTCGAGGTTGATGATCGGGGGCGCCAGTTCCTCGGGCTTGGGGAAGGTGAAGACCACCTTCTTCGCCTCTTCCGGGGCGGTGATGGGCGTCAGCTTTTCCAGCATCTTCACGCGGGACTGGGCCTGCACGGCCTTGGACGCCTTGGCCTTGAAACGGTCGACGAAGCTTTGCAGGTGCGCCCGGCGGGCTTCGACCTTTTTCGCCTCGGCCTGCAGCACCGCGCGGCGTTCCGCCATCTGGCGGGCGAACTGGTCGTAGCCGCCTTGCCAGTAGGTGAGCTTGCGGTTGTCGAGATGCAGGATGCCCTGGACGGCTCGGTTCAGAAGCCCGCGGTCGTGGGAGATGATGAGGACGGTGTGGGGATACTTCTGGAGGTAGGATTCCAGCCAGAGCGCGCCTTCGAGATCGAGGTAGTTGGTCGGTTCGTCGAGGAGCAGATAGTCGGGCTGGGCGAAGAGGACGCCCGCCAGCGCGACCCGCATCCGCCAGCCGCCCGAGAAGGCAGAGCAGGGCATCAGCTGTTCTTCAGCATCGAACCCCAAACCCTTGAGAATGCTGGCTGCCCGGCCTTCGGCCGACCAGGCGTCAATGTCGGCCAGACGTGCCTGGATCTCGGCGATGCGGTGCGGGTCGTGGGCCGTCTCCGCCTCGGCCAGAAGGCTCGCGCGTTCGGTGTCGGCGGCAAGGACGGTGTCGAGGAGCGAGGTTTCCGACGACGGGACTTCCTGAGCGACTCCGCCGATCCGGGCGCGCTGGGGCAGGGTGATCGTGCCGCCCTCAAGCGCAAGTTCGCCGCGTATCAACCTGAAAAGCGTGGTCTTTCCCGCACCATTGCGCCCGACGAGGCCGACCTTGTGGCCCGTCGGGATGGTCGCCGACGCGCCCTCGAACAAGGGGCGGCCTTCGACGTTGTAGGTGATGTCCTCGATCTTCAGCATGGCCGCGAAGTGCCTTAACCAGCGGGAAACGTCAATGCCGGTGCACCTTTTCAAAGGCCGCCGCGCGTGATAGCAGCCCGCCATCCGCAAAGGGCCACGCTGGCCCATGAAGAATGGAGAGCCAGATGGCCGTTGAACGTACCCTGTCGATCATCAAACCCGATGCGACGAAGCGCAACCTGACCGGCAAGATCGTTGCCAAGTTCGAAGAGGCGGGCCTGCGCGTCGTGGCGTCCAAGCGCATCCACCTGACGCCGGCCCAGGCTGGCGCGTTCTATGCCGAGCACAAGGAGCGTGGCTTCTACGGCGAGCTGTGCGCGTTCATGGCGTCGGAGCCGGTCGTGGTGCAGGTGCTGGAAGGCGAAGGTGCGATCGCGAAGAACCGCGAAGTGATGGGCGCGACCGATCCGGCCGCTGCTGCCGCTGGCACGATCCGCAAGGAGTTTGCGCTGTCCAAGGGCGAGAATTCGGTTCACGGCTCTGACAGCGAAGCCTCGGCTGCGCGCGAGATTGCGTTCTTCTTCTCGGGTCTCGAACTCGTCGGCTGATTGGTCGACAGAAGGACAGGGCGGCCCGGTCTCAGCGCCGGGCCGTTTTCATTTGCAGTGGACAACCCTACGTCTGAAAGACGCATAACCCATATTATGTAAAGTAAAGCTGGCTGGAAAGGCCGGGAACCACAGGATAAGACGCGATCAAGCCGTTGGGAGCCTGCAGATGTTCGACCGTTCCATCAAGATCGCCCCCTCTATCCTTGCTGCGGATTTCGCGAATTTCGGCGCCGAATGCCGCGCGGTCGAGGCGCAAGGCGCGGATTGGGTGCATGTCGACGTGATGGACGGCCATTTCGTGCCGAACCTGACATTTGGTCCGGCGATGTGTGCCGCGCTACGGCCGCATATCAAGGGCGTGATGGATGTCCACCTGATGATCGCGCCGGTCGACCCGTATCTGGAGGCCTTTGCCAAGGCGGGCGCCGACAATCTGACGGTACATGTCGAAGCCGGGCCGCACATTCACCGTAGCTTGCAAGCCATTAAGGCGCTTGGCAAAACCCCGGGCATCGCGATCAACCCGGGCACGCCGGTCGAGGCGGTGGCAGAGCTTTTGGACATGGTGGGCCTGGTCTGCGTGATGACGGTGAACCCGGGCTTTGGCGGGCAAAGCTTCATCCACAGCCAGTTGGACAAGATCGCTCGGCTGCGTCAGATGATCGGTGACCGGCCAATCCATATCGAGATCGACGGCGGCGTTTCGGTGAAGACCGCGCCCCTCGTGGCCAAGGCCGGAGCCGATGTGCTGGTGGCCGGTGCGGCGATCTTTGGCGCAGGCTCGGCCGATGCGCCGGCGGGGTATGGTGAGAATATTCGACTCATCCGGGCGGCGGCGGGCGGCTGAACCGGCGCCCTGCCCCGGTTGCCCTCCCCGGTTTCCGGCGCCTTGGATGACAAGTTCAGTCATCCGGGCGTTTTGACGGCCTGCTGACGGTTCAAAGTCTCGACAAGCCAAGGAAAGCTGCCGTAACTGACGTCCAAGTCACAAGGTCCGAAGATCCAGCACGGATCGTCTGCGGAACCAGGGACAAAAGGATGACCGAAATGCGTGAAAGCTCGATTCTGCCGCTTTTGAACCGGATCGCCGCGTCACAGCGGATCGACGACGCCTGGGAGCTTGCGACCGGCTATTTCGCCTCGTTGGGGTTTGCCCGGGCAAACTATGGCTACACGCGGTTCAAGCACGTGAAGACCATCGGCGACCCGGATGACGCGTTGTTTCTGACGACCTGTGATGCGGATTACGTGAAACGCTACTTCCAGGGCGGGTTCTATGCCAAGACCCCGGTCTTCCGCTGGGCCGAGCACAATTCGGGCGCCTGCACCTGGGCTTGGGTGAAGGAAGCCTATGACGCCGGGCGGCTGTCAGCGGAGGAAGCCGAGGCGGTAAGGCAGAATGCGGCGCTTGGAATCGTGGCCGGGATATCGGTCAGCTTCCCCGAGGTCTCGTCACGGTCCAAGGGCGCCTTGGGGATGATCGCCGATCCGGGGCTGAGCGCGGCGCAGGTCGATGCGATCTTTTCCGAGCGCAAGGAAGAGATCATGGCGGTGGCCAACATGATGCACCTGACCATCGTGCACTTGCCGCAGCTGTCACGGCACCGCGCGCTGAGCCCGCGCCAGCGTGAGGCGCTGGAATGGGTGGCCGACGGCAAGACGACGCAGGACGTGGCGCTGTTGATGGGCGTAAGCCCGGCGATGGTCGAAAAGCACCTGCGCCTGGCGCGTGAGGCCTTGGCGGTGGAAACCACGGCGCAGGCGGTGGCCAAGGGCGCGCTTCTGAACATGATCTTCCAGCGCCTGCCCGAGGTGGCCCAGGCGGCGCGCTAGGTAAGGTTTTCCTGACTCGCCTTCCCTAGCGTCAGGCGGATAGCTGGGGGGCATAGGTGTTGTAGCCAAGTTGTTCCAAGGGCCAGAAATGGCCTTCCCCAGAAGCCGCAATTTCGGCGGCACCCTTTGGTCTTGCTGCCCGTCCTCATCCCCAGGGTCGCGGCAGGACCTTGCGGCGCGGTCCTTCCCCGGGACCGCGCCGTTTCATTTTGCCCAGGCCACGAAAGCAAAAGGGCCGGCGCGATGCACCGGCCCCCTGCCCTGTCTGGTGACAGACTTAACCCTGCAGCGCCTTCGCCACTTCGGCGGCAAAGTCTTCCTGCTTCTTCTCGATGCCTTCGCCGACGGCGACGCGGGCATAGCCGGTGATTTCCACCCCGGCTTCCTTGGCCGCGGCTTCCACGGTCAGGTCGGGGTTGATGACGAAGGCCTGGCCGAGGAGGGTGTTCTCTGCCAGGAACTTCTTCATCCGGCCCGGGATGATGTTGTTATGGATCACTGCCTCGGGCTTGGGCTTGGCCGAAGCGGCGTTCTCTTCCAGCGCCTTGGCGGTCTGGACGGCAAGTTCACGCTCGACCACCGACGGGTCAAGGGTGGCTTCCGACAGCGACAAGGGCGAGGTTGCGGCGATGTGCATCGCGAACTGGCGGCCGATTTCCTCGGCCTTGGCCTTGTCGCCCTTCAGCGCGACGAGCACGCCGATCTTGCCCATGCCCGCGGTCGCCGCGTTGTGGACATACGACACCACGGTGTCGCCCTCCAGCACGTGCAGGCGGCGGAAGGTCATGTTCTCGCCGATGCGGGCGATGGCTTCCTGGATCACGGTCTCGACGGTCTTGCCGTTCAGATGCGCGGCCTTCACGACCTCGACCGAGTCGCCGGCGGTCAGCGCGACGTTTGCTACGTCACGGACCAGCGCTTGGAAGTCCTCGTTCTTGGCGACGAAGTCGGTTTCCGAGTTGATCTCGACCGCGACGCCCTTGCCGGTGGTCACAGCCACGCCAATCAAGCCTTCGGCTGCAACGCGGTCAGCCTTCTTGGCGGCCTTGGCCAGGCCCTTGGTGCGCAGCCAGTCGACGGCCGCTTCCATGTCGCCGTTAACTTCGGTGAGTGCCTTCTTCGCATCCATCATGCCTGCGCCAGTCGATTCGCGCAGTTCCTTCACCATCTGGGCGGTGACAGTCATGTCTCTCTCCTTGGAATGGGTGTCCCGGCGGGAATGGACCCGCCGGGTGAAAGTCTGGTGACAGTCGAAAGGGCTCAGGCCTCGGCTTCGGCGACCGCTTCTTCCTCGGGGGCAGCCTCAAGCGCGCCGAGGTCAACGCCCGCCGCGCCCATCTGGGCCGACATGCCTTCGAGCGCCGCACGGGCGACCAGATCGCAATAGAGCGCGATGGCGCGGGCCGCATCGTCGTTGCCCGGGATGATGTGGGTCACGCCCTTGGGCGAGCAGTTGGTGTCGACGACGCCGACAACCGGGATGCCCAGCTTCTGCGCTTCGAGGATGGCGAGGTCTTCCTTGCCAACGTCGATGATGAACAGAAGGTCCGGGGTGCCGCCCATTTCGCGGATGCCGCCAAGGCTGGCCTGCAGCTTGGCCTGGTCACGTTCCATGCCCAGCCGTTCCTTCTTGGTCAGGCCTTCGCCGCCCGCACCCAGGATCTCGTCCAGCTGCTTCAGGCGCTGGATCGACTGGGAGACGGTCTTCCAGTTGGTCAGCGTGCCGCCGAGCCAGCGGTGGTTCATGTAGTACTGCGCGCACTTTTCCGCGGCTTCGGCGATCGGCTTCTGGGCCTGACGCTTGGTGCCGACGAAGAGGATGCGGCCACCCTTGGCGACGGTGTCGCGCACGACCTTGAGCGCCTGGTCCAGGAGCGGAACAGTCTGGGTCAGGTCGATGATGTGGATGCCGTTGCGGTCACCGTAGATGTACTCGCCCATGCGGGGATTCCAGCGGGCAGTCTGGTGGCCGTAGTGAACGCCAGCTTCCAAGAGCTGACGCATGGAGAACTCGGGAAGAGCCATGCCTTATCCTTTTCCGGTTTGAACCTCGGCGCCGCCGTCTTTACCCTTGCGGGCAACCGGTGGACCGCACGGGATTTCTCCCCGCATCAGCCCCGACGACACCTGTGAAGTGCGGGGGCCTTACCCCGGCTTTCTAACACGCGCAAGCGAAAAGCGCCCGATTCCGTCGCGGATCGCCGGTCTTTGCACCCCTGCCCCGCCTTAGGCTTGCGTCAACCCGTCCCGCAAGGTTGCACCGATGAAGATCCGCCAGATCACCGCCCTGCCCGTCAACATCCCGTTCCGGGCGCCGTACCGGTTTTCCTACGGATCCATCGCTTCGTTGACCAAGACGGTGATTGAGCTGGTGACGGAGGATGGTGTCACGGGCCTTGGCGAATGCGCCGATGGCAACCGGGCGGTGGATGTGATGGCGGCGGGCGAGAAGCTCATCGGCCTCGACGTTCGCGACATCCATGCGGTCGAGGCGAAGATCGTCCCCGCCATGCGCTACACGCCCTGGGGCAACGTCACTGCCGCCCGCCGGGTCTTCGGGGGCATTGAGATGGCAATGTGGGACGCGCGGGGAAAGACCGAAGGAGTGCCGGTCTCGCTCCTCCTCGGCGGGGCGTTGCGGAGCGAGATCGCGCTGACTGAGTACTTCTCCTACCGCTTTCCAGGCACAGACCCTGGCGAAGCGACGCCCTCGGATGTGGCCCGCTACTGCGCGACGATGATCGAACGCCACGGCTCGACCGTCTTCGAGGGCAAGGTCGGCACCGTGGCCCTCTCCGAAGAGGTGCAGATGGTCCCCGAGGTCCGTGCGGCCATCGGCGACCGGCCCTTGCAGCTGGACGCAAACGGCGGCTGGACGGTGCCGACCGCGCGCGACGCGCTGGCGCGGCTGGCGCACTTCGACATCTCCTGGTTCGAGGAGCCTTGCGAGACCTATGAGGAGATGGCCGACCTCCGCCGCCATTCGCCGATCAGCTTTTCCGCCCACGCCATTGACCTGCCGAAAGCGCACGCGCTGCGCTGCCCCGATGCCATCGTGACGAACGTCAACGAACACGGCGGCATCGCGCGGACCCGCGATTTCATCCGCGCTTGCGAGGCGATGGGCGTGGGCTTCCGCTTTCATTCCGGCGAGACCGGGATCGCCTCGGCGGCCTATCTGCACCTGTCCGCCGCGCTAGAACATGTGCGGGGGGCGAGCCAGACGCTGTTCCACTGGTACGCCGACGACGTGATCGAAGGCGGCCCCTTCGCGCTGGAAGACGGGGTGACACAGGTGCCGAACGGCCCCGGTCTTGGCGTGACGCTGGACCGCAAGGCCCTGCAGCGCTGCCACCAGAGGTTCCTGGCCGAGGGACCCTTCCCCAGCGGGCGCGAGGGGGGCTATGGCAGCGGTTTCCGCAAGCGCTGACGGCTTGCAAGGTGGGCTTGCTTCGTCCAGAAGGCGCGCATGACGCCTGACATCCTTTGCATCGGTTCGGTCCTGTGGGACATCATCGGTCGCTCGCCCACATCGATGCGGCTGGGCTCGGACGTGCCGGGGCGGATCACCCGGCTGCCGGGCGGGGTGGCGATGAACATTGCGATGACGCTGCGGCGGTTCGGGATGACCCCTGCCCTGCTGACCGCCATCGGGCGAGACACGGAAGGCGACGAGCTGATCGCCGCCTGTGACCGGCTGGGGCTGGTGACCGCGACCGTCTACCGATCCGACGACCTGCCGACCGACCGCTACATGGCCATCGAAGGTGCCAACGGGTTGATCGCCGCCGTGGCTGATGCCCATTCGCTAGAGGCTGCGGGGGACAAGATCCTGCGCCCGCTTGCCGATGGGCGGCTGGCCACGGATGCGGCTCCGTGGTCCGGCCCCGTCGCGCTGGACGGCAACCTGACCGAGGCGCTGCTGGCCGAGATCGCCGCCTCGCCCCTGTTCGCAGCCGCCGACCTGCGGGTGGCGCCGGCCTCGCCCGGCAAGGCGGGGCGGCTGTTGCCCTTGCTGACCCATCCCTCGGCGACGCTGTACGTCAACCTCGAAGAGGCGAACATCCTGGCCCGGTCCGAGGCCAGAACGGCCCCCGACGCCGCCGAGGCGCTGCTTTCCCGGGGCGCGGGGCGCGTGCTTGTGACGAACGGTGGCGCTCTGGCCGCCGAGGGCCGCAAGGGCGAAGGCGTCATCACCGGTGAGCCGCCGAAAGTTCTGGTGACCCGCGTGACCGGGGCCGGCGACACTTTCATGGCAGCCCATTGGGTTGCCGAACGGCGCGGGGCGGGGCGGCAAGAGGCGCTGGATGAGGCGCTGCGCGCGGCCGCCACCTATGTATCAGGAGATATCGGATCGTGACCCTGCCCCTGACCCTGTCGCCCGAGGTTGCCGAAGCGCGGGCCAAAGGCCTTGCGATTGTCGCGCTGGAAAGCACAATCATTACTCATGGTATGCCATTTCCGCAAAACGTGGAAACGGCGCGTCGGGTGGAAGCCGAGATCCGCGCCCATGGTGCTGTGCCCGCCACCATCGCGATCATGGACCGGCGGATCCATGTCGGACTGACCGAGGCTGAACTCGATAGTCTGGGCCAGGCCAAAGGCGTGGCCAAGCTGTCCCGCGCCGACCTGGCGGCCTGCCTGGCAACCGGAGGCACCGGGGCCACCACCGTCGCCGCCACGATGATCTGCGCGCGTCTGGCCGGGATTAGGGTCTTCGCCACCGGAGGCATCGGCGGGGTTCATCGCGGGGCGGAATCCAGTTTCGACATCTCGGCTGACTTGCGCGAATTGGCCGAAACCCCGGTCACCGTTGTCGCCGCCGGGGCCAAGGCGATCCTCGACCTGCCGAAGACGCTGGAATACCTGGAGACCCTCGGCGTCCCGGTCATCGCCTATGGGCAGGACGACTTTCCGGCCTTCTGGTCCCGCTCATCCGGTCTGAAGGCCCCGCTGCGGATGGATAAGGCCGCCGACATCGCCGCAGCCCACCTGATGCGCGTCCGCCTTGGCCTGCCCGGTGGCCAGCTTGTCGCCAATCCGATCCCGGTCGAGGCTGAAATCCCCAGGGCCGAAATCATGCCGCACATCGAGGCCGCGCTGCGCGAGGCCGAGGCGAAAGGCATCGCCGCCAAGGCCGTGACGCCCTTCCTGCTGCAGCGCATCTTCGAGCTGACCAAGGGCCGGTCCTTGACTGCCAACATCGAGCTGGTGCTGAACAATGCCCGCCTTGGGGCAGCGATTGCCCGCGAACTGGCAGCGCAGGGATGAATTTCCCGGGATTTGCGACCGGCGGCATTGCAGATCGGTCGGGCGCACCCCTAGATAGGCGGTGAAGGGGACAATCTCACGTGACCGATCCGCACCATCCGCACCGTCGCGGCTTTCTGGCCAGCCTGCGCGCCAGTTTCTTGACTGGCCTCGTCGTCGTCCTGCCCGTTGGCTTGACGATCTACATCGTCTGGGCCTTCATCGGCTGGCTGGACGGCTGGATCCTGCCGCTGATCCCGGCCTATTGGCAGCCCGACGCGGTCATCGGCCGCTGGTTCGGCCCGGAATACGAGTTCCCGGTACGCGGCGTCGGCGTCCTGGTTTTCCTGATCGTCACCATCATCATCGGCTGGCTGGCCAAGGGGCTCATCGGCCGGTCGGTCATCCGGTCCGGCGAGAACCTTGTCGAACGGATGCCGGTGGTGAGATCCGTCTACGGCGCGATCAAGCAGATTGCCGAGACCTTCTTCAACAAGAAGGAACAAAGCTTCGACAAGGTCGTGCTGGTCGAGTTTCCCCGGCCCGGTACCTGGGCCCTGGGGTTCCTGTCGACCCGGCCCAAGGGCGAGTTGGCGGAGCGTCTGGCAGCCCTTGGCCCCGACATGTCGGCGGTGTTCGTGGGGCTGACGCCCTTTACCTCGGGCATGCTGCTGTTTGTGCCCACGAAGGATCTGATCGTTATGGACATGGGCGTCGATGACGCGGCCAAGCTGATCGTCTCGGGTGGCCTCGTCTATCCGATGCCGAAAGAGCCGTTGGTCTAGCCCAACAGGCGCTTCAGATCCGTGCTGGGCCCCTCGCCGATCTTCTGGCCGCCGTCGGTCAGGAAAGCCTCAGCCGCCGCCCGGCCTGCAGTCTTCAGCCGGTCGAAGAGCAGCGGCGTCGGCGACAGTTTCGAATCCGCCGAAAGGTCGTTCATCAGCCCGTCATCGGCGATCATGTGCAGGTTCACCTCCTTCATCCGGCCCTTCTCCATCCGCCCCTCGGCGATCAGGCGGCGGACGAAGTTGACGGCACGCAGCTCTCCCAACAGGCTTGCGTTGAAGCTGATCTCGTTGATCCGGTTCTGGATTTCCAGGGGCGTGTCGGGGATGTCCTCGCGCCGCATCGGGTTGATCGACACGACCAGGATGTCGTCGGGCAGGTCCGGTTCGTAGAGCGGAAACAGCGCCGGGTTCCCGGAGTAACCGCCGTCCCAATAGGCCTCGCCATCGATTTCCACCGTCTGGAACACCGTGGGCAGGCAGGCCGAAGCCAGGATCGCCTCGGGGGTGATCTTCTGGCCCTGGAACACCTTGATCTTGCCGGTGCGCACGTTGGTTGCGCTGACGAACAGCCGGGGGCTCGTGTCGGCGCAGACCTGCGCGAAGTCGAGATCGCGGACCACCGGCTCCAGCGGGTTCTGCCAGCTGCTGCCGAAGAGATAAGGCGAGTAAAGCTGTGCCGCGACGCCCTGCGGTGAGAAAGGCAGGAAAGCCGCACTCGCCGTCTGCCAGAAGCGGAGCGCAGGAAGGAAGGCCGCCATCCAGGGCAGCATCCGGAAATCGCCGATCTCGGCCACCTGGTCCCAAAGCCGGTCCAGCCGCTTTTTCGCTGCCCCCCGACCGCCTGCGATCAGCCCCGCCTTCAGCGCCGCACCGTTCAGCGCGCCAGCCGAAGTGCCGGAGATCCCGGCGATCTCGATGTCGTCTTCCTCCAGCAGGCGGTCGAGGACACCCCAGGTGAAGGCCCCATGCGCGCCACCGCCCTGCAGTGCCAGGCTGACCCGCCTCACAGCGCGGTCCATCCGCCGTCGATGCTGATGGTCGTGCCGGTGATCTGGTCTGCCGCCGGGCTGCACAGAAAGACCGTCGTCCCCCCGATCTGGTCGGTCGTGGCGAACTGGCGGCTGGGCTGGCGCTGCAGCATCACCTCACGGATCACCGTCTCGCGGTCCATGTTATGAACCTTCATCTGCTCGGGGATCTGCGCCTCGACCAGCGGGGTGAGGACGTACCCCGGGCAGATCGCATTGCAGGTGATCCCCTGCCCCGCCGTTTCCAGCGCAATGGTCTTGGTCAGGCCCACCACCGCGTGTTTCGAGGCGACATAGGCGCTTTTGAACGGGCTTGCGGTCAGACCGTGGGCGCTGGCGATATCGACGATCCGGCCCCAGCCCTTGGCGCGCATTCCGGGTAGCGCCGCGGCAATGGTGTGGAAGGCCGAGCTGAGATTGATCGCGATGATCGCATCCCATTTCTCGACCGGGAATTCCTCGACGGGGCTGACGTACTGGATACCGGCGTTGTTCACCAGGATGTCGCAGCCGCCGGCCTTTTCGACCAGTCCGCGGCACTCGGCCCCCTTGGACATGTCAGCCGCAATGTAGCGTGCGGTGACACCGTGCCGGGCCCCCAGGTCGCGGGCCAGCTCATGATCCTCGGGCCGGTCGGTAAAGCTGTTCAGAATCACCTCGGCCCCGGCAGCGGCCAGCGATTCGGCCACGCCCAGGCCGATTCCCGAATTCGACCCCGTGATGATCGCGCGTTTGCCCTTCAGCACTGTTCCCACCCCTGCCTATGCTGCATCTGCAGAAAGAATGCCACGCGAGGGCGAGAAGGGAAAGCACGAAGGCCAAAAGAAAAAAACGCCGGCACAAGGCCGGCGTTAAGTCTTTGAGGCAGGTTTCATACAGGCAAGAAACCTATCGAGCAGTAAGGTCTTTATAGTCCCCTCTCTGCCGATGGCCAAGCTAAAAGTTTGAATTGCCACGCACTCCGACTTACTGTCGGCCAACACAACCGGTAGGGACGGGGAGCGACAGGGAATGATCACGAACAAGAGAGGAACCTTCCGCAGGGTCACGCTGGCCGTCGTGATGTCTTTCCTGGCCGGCGCCGCCGCAGCCGAACCAATGCACGGCATAGCTATGTATGGGGACCCTGCCCTCCCCCCGGATTTTGTGTCCCTGCCGCAAGTGAACCCCGATGCGCCCAAAGGTGGCACCTACCGCTGGGGTGAGGCGGGCAGCTTCGACAGTTTCAACCCCTTCGTCACCAAGGGCCGGGCCGCCATCGGCATCTCGACCCTCACCGTCGAGACCCTGATGGGCCGGAATTACGACGAGGCCTTCTCGCTTTACGGGCTGCTGGCCGAATCGATAGACACGGACGAGGGGCGCACCTACGTCGAATTCACCCTGCGCCCCGAGGCCCGATTCTCGGACGGCTCGCCTGTCACGGTCGAGGACGTGATGTGGTCGATGGAGGCTTTGGGCACCCAGGGCAACCCGCGCTATGCTGCAGCCTGGAAGAAGATCGCCAGCATGGAGAAGACCGGCGAGCGGTCGGTCAAGTTCACCTTCAACGTCGAGGACCGCGAACTGCCGCTGATCCTGGGCCTGCGTCCGATCCTGAAGAAGGCGCAGTGGGAGGGGAAGGACTTTGCCGAGGCGACGGCCGAGGTGCCGGTCGGGTCAGGTCCCTATGTGCTGGCGGACTCGGAACTGGGCGTGCAGGTGACCTACAAGCGCAACCCCGACTGGTGGGGGAAGGATCTGCCCTTCAACCGGGGCCAGTGGAACTTTGACGAGATCCGCTACGACTACTTCGCCAACCCGCAAGCGATCTTCGAGGCGTTCAAGGCGGGCCAGGTCGATGCCTACCGCGAGGCCAATGTCTCGAAGTGGCTGTCGTCCTACGACTTCCCGGCGGTGCAGTCGGGCGATGTGATCAAGGCGGAAATCCCGCATGGCCGGCCCTCGGGGATCGAGGGTTTCGTGATGAACACCCGGAAGCCGATCTTCGCCGACTGGCGCGTGCGTGAGGCGCTGATCCTGGCCTTCAACTTCGAATTCATCAACCAGACCCTGAATGGCGGCCTGCCGCCGCGCATCCCGTCGTACTTCGGCAACTCGTTCCTGGGGATGGAACCCGGCAAGCCTGCCGAGGGACGCGAGCTTGAGCTTCTGGAGCCGTTCAAGGCCGAACTGCCGCCCGGTGCGATCGAGGGCTATGCGCTGCCCGTGTCGGACGGCGACCAGACCAACCGCAAGAACATCCGCGCGGCGGCGGCGCTGCTGGAAGAGGCGGGCTGGACCGTAGGCGACGATGGCGTGCTGAAGAACGCGGAAGGCCAGCCCTTTGCCTTCGAAATCCTGCTGGTCACCGGCCAGGACGAGATGGCCTCGGCCGCCGAGGTCTATATCGAGGCGCTTAAGACCCTGGGCATCCAGGCCACGCTGAACAAGATCGACGATGCGCAGTACAAGGAGCGCACCACGGCCTACGACTTCGACATGACCCACTACATCCGGTCGCTGTCGCTATCGCCGGGGAACGAGCAGTTGCTGTATTGGGGTGCAGCGGGCGTCACCGAACCCGGCACGCGCAACTGGATGGGCGTGAACTCGCCAGCGGTCGAAGCGATGATCGCGGCGATGCTGAAGGCGCCGAACACGGATGAGTTCACCGCCGCCACCAAGGCGCTGGACCGGGTGCTGACTTCGGGTCGCTATGTGATCCCGATCTGGTATTCCGACGTATCCCGCTTGGCATATTCGGCCAACCTGAAGTATCCCGAGAAGATACCGCTGTACGGTGACTGGAGTGGGTTCCTGCCCGACACCTGGTGGTACGAGGCGAAGTAAGAGGCATCGAGCATGAAGAAACTGGCACTTCTGGCGGTTCTGGCCGCACTGGCAGGCTGCAACACCATCGCGGGCGTGGGCGAGGACATCTCGGGCACTGCGCGCACGGTACAGAACACGTTCTGACGCCAGAGCAGTTCAAGCGTTGGAAAGCCGGGCGCGTCCCGGCTTTCTGCTGTGGCCTCAGACCAGCGACGTGACCCAGAGGATCGTCGCGTCCTCCTCGGACAGGCTGATGACGTTGTGCCCCATCGCCGCGTCGTAATAGGCGCTGTCGCCGCGGCGCAGTTCCACCGGCTCGTAGAACTCGGTGTAGAGCCGGATCACCCCGGTCAGCACATACAGGAACTCCTCGCCGTCGTGCCGGACCCAGCCGTCGAACTCATCGAGGTCGCGCGCCCGGATCACCGCGCGGTAGGGGAGCATCTGCTTCTTTGTCAGCCCGCTGGCCAGAAGCTCATGCTCATAGGTGACGGTGGCCTGTGACTGGCCTTCGCCCGCCTTCGTCACCGCCATCCGCCCCATCACCTGCTGCTTCGAAGGCGGCGTGAAGAGCTGCGGGACGGAAATCGCCAGCCCCCCGGCGAGCTTCTTCAAGGCGTCATAGGTCGGGCTCATCTGCCCGTTCTCGATCTTCGACAGGGTGGACCGCGCGAGGCCTGCCCGGTTCGCCGCCTCTTCCAGCGTCCAGCCGAGCGAGCGGCGCAGCTCCCGCACCCGCTCACCCAGGTTCAGCGGCTCGACATGGGCCTCGCCCCCGGCCTCGCGCGCCACGCGGATCATGCTTTTCGGATCGGTCAATGCCATGGGACCCCGATAGTCCAGCCGCCCAAAGCTTGCAACTGCGGCGCGGGACCCCTACCCCTTCCCCATGCTGTCCGTGATCGACACCCGGCCCTTTCCGACCGCGCCCCCGGCCTTCAACCTCGCCGGCCACGTCCTTGCCCGCGCCGGAACGCTGGACAAACCCGCCCTGACGATCCTCCACCCCGACCGCGACGAAACCCTCGGCTACGCCGACCTCCGCAACTTCACGCGGTCCACCGCCACCGCCCTCCTTTCCTACGGACTCACGCCCGGAGACCGCGTCCTCCTTCGCCTCGGCAACACCCTCGCCTTCCCGATCCTCTACCTCGGCGCGATCTGGGCCGGTCTCGTCCCGATTCCCACGTCCGCCGCACTGACAGGGCCAGAGATCACCAAGCTCGCCGCTCTCGTCGCCCCCAAACTCATCGCCGCCGAACCGGGCATCCCCCTCCCAGACCACCCGGCCCCCATCGTCACCCCCGACCTTGCCGCCTGGTCCAACCTCCCGCCCGCCGCCCTCCACCAAGGCGAACCAAGGCGCGAGGCCTACATCATCTTCACCTCCGGCACCTCGGGCACACCGATGGCCGTCAGCCACGCCCACCGGGCGATCCTAGCGCGCGGCCAGATGCACCAGCACTGGGAGGGCCTGACTTCATCAGACCGCCTCCTCCACGCAGGCGCCTTGAACTGGACCTACACTCTCGGCACCGGCCTCCTCGACCCCTGGACCGTCGGCGCCACCGCACTTATCCCCGCCGCCGGGACGCCTGCCACCGGCCTCCCCGACCTCATGGCGCGCGCGCAGGCCACGATCCTCGCCGCCGCTCCCGGCGTCTACCGCCAGCTCCTTCGCGCCGAGATCCCGCCGCTCCCCCACCTCCGCCACGGCCTCTCCGCCGGGGAAGGTCTCCCCCACTACCTCCGCCAGCAGTGGCGCGACCGAACCGGAACCGACCTCCACGAAGCGCTCGGCATGTCCGAGGTCTCCACCTACCTCTCCGGGTCACCAGCGCGCCCTGCCCCCGAGGGCACCACCGGCTACGCCCAACCCGGCCGCCACATCGCGATCCTGGACGACCACGATCAGCCCGTCCCACACGGGACCCCAGGAGAACTCGCCGTCTCCACCGCCGACCCCGGCCTGATGCGCCACTACCTCGGCCACCCGCCGCCCCAAGGCCAATGGTTCCGCACCGGCGACGCTGCCGTCATGGCTGCGGACGGCGCCGTCACCCATCTCGGCCGCAAGGACGACCTCCTGAACGCCGGCGGCTTCCGCGTCTCTCCGGCCGAGATCGAGGCCGCCTTCCACGACCTCCCGAATCTCACCGCCTGCGCCGCGACCGAGGTCGAACCGACCCCCGGCACCACAATCATCGCCCTATTCTATGAAGCCCCCTGCGAAATCGAACCCTCGACCCTGCAGGAATGCGCCGAAAAGACCCTTGCCCGCTGGAAGCAGCCAAGGCACTACCAGCGCCTCGACGCCCTGCCCCGCACTGCCAGCACGACGGGCACCGGCAAGATCATCCGCAAGGCGCTCAAAGCCCGGTACAGGAGACCCGAATGACCACCGCCCCCATTCGCCTCGATATCTTCTCGGATCCGGTCTGCCCCTGGTGCTATGTCGGCAAGGCCAACCTCGACCGCGCGCTGGCGGACCACCCCGACCACCCCTTCGTGATCCAATGGCATCCGTTCCAGCTGAATCCCGATATGCCCAGCGAAGGCGTCAGCAAACGCGCCTACCTGGAGCAGAAGTTCGACGGCAAAGCCCGCGTCGATGCCGTTCACGAGCGCCTGCGTGAAGTCGCGCGCAATGCCGGTGTCGACATGGACCCCGACAAGCCGCAGCGGATGCCCAACACTTTGAACGCCCACCGCCTGATCCACTGGGCCGGGATCGAGGGCGTCCAGCAAGCCGTGGTCAACGCCCTGATGCGCGCCTACTGGACCGAGGGCCGCGACATCGGCGACCTTCCCACCCTTGCCGACATCGCCGGGGAAAACGGGATGGACCGCGAGGCGACCCTGCGTCTTCTGAAGTCCGACGCCGATGCCGACGACATCGCCGCGCGGGATCAGGACGCCCGCCTCAAGGGCGTCAACGCAGTCCCGACCTTCCTGATCGCCCAGCAATACGTCGTCTCCGGCGCCCAGCCGCCCGAGACCTGGGGCAAGGTCATCGAGGAACTGATGGGCCGCGCCCAGTGACCCAAACCCGCCCCTCCCAGACCGAATTCGTGGCGCTTATCGCCATGCTTTTCGCTATCATCGCGATCTCCATCGACGCGATGCTCCCCGCGCTGCCTGAAATCGCCGCCACCCTGTCGCCAGAAGCCCCGAACGCCGCGCAGCTTGTCGTCACCAGCTTCGTCCTCGGCATGGGGATCGGCACCCTCTTCACCGGCCCCCTCTCTGACACCTTCGGCCGCAAGCGCGTGATCCTTGTCGGCTCCGGCCTCTACGCCCTCGCGGCGCTGGCCTGCTACTTCGCGCCGTCCCTCGAAGTCCTGTTGGCCGCCCGCCTCCTCCAGGGCCTCGCCGCCGCCGCCCCACGCACGGTCGCCATCGCGATGGTCCGCGACCTCTTCTCGGGCCGCGAGATGGCCAAGATCATGTCCTTCGTGATGATGATCTTCACCATCGTCCCCGCCCTTGCACCCCTGATGGGTCAGGGCATCATCGCGCTGGGAGGCTGGCACGCCATCTTCCTCACCTACATCCTCTTTGCCGGCCTCGCGATGCTCTGGCTCGGCCTCCGCCAGCCGGAGACCCTGCCCCCGGAAAACCGCCGCCCCCTTCACCTCGCCACGCTCTGGACCGGCACCAAAGAGCTTTTCACCCACCGCATCGTCGTGGTCTCCACTCTTCTCCAGACGCTGACGCTGGGCTGTCTCTTCGCCACACTCTCCAGCCTGCAAGGCATCTTCGAGCTCCAGTTCGACCGCGCCGAAACCTTCCCCCTCTGGTTTGCCGTCATTGCGGTCGCTTCGATGGGCGGGAGCCTCCTCAACTCGCGCATCGTGATGACCCTTGGCATGCGGCGCGTGGTCCAGCGGACCTATGCGGGCGTCCTGATCCTCTCGCTGGTTGCCCTTGTCACCCTCGGCACCGGGTTCCTGCACGGCAACCTCAGCTTCGCCATGCAAATGCTTTGGTGTATTGGACTTTTCTCGATGATGGGTCTGACGATGGGCAACCTGAACGCGCTGGCGATGGAGCCAGTCGGCCACATCGCCGGCCTCGCCGCCAGCGTGATCTCATCGCTCGCCACCGTCGGCTCGGTGATCCTGGCGATCCCCATCGGCCTCGCGTTCAACGGCACCTCGACGCCGCTCATCCTCGGCGTCACTGTCCTGACCGGCCTCAACCTGATCCTGTCGTTGAAAACCCTGGGCGAGCCGCGCGGCTAGCCCTTCTTTCCGGCCTTCACCACCTCGGCCAGATCGCGGGCGATGTTGAACGCGCCCTTGATCCGGTCGGCTTCGGTCTTCATCTCGCCCGTCAGCACGATCTTGTTGCCATTCACCCGGGCCGCGGGGCCTTGTGCCTTCAGGAAGTCCACCAGCCCCGCCGGATTGGCGAACTTGTCGTTGCGGAACTGGATCGTCGCCCCTTTCGGCCCCGCATCCAGCTTGGAAATCCCCGCCCGTTTGCACATCGCCTTGATCCGGACGATCAGCATGAGCGTGTTCACTTCTTTGGGCAACGGCCCGAAACGGTCGATCAGCTCCGCCGCGAAGCCCTCCAGCTCCACCTTCGTGGTCAGCGAGGACAACCGCCGGTACAGTCCCAGTCGGATGTCGAGGTCCGGGATGTAAGTCTCGGGAATCATGACTGGAACGCCCAGGTTCAGCTGCGGTGACCAGTCGTCGTCGATGTTCGCGAGCCCCTGCAGCTCACCCGATTTGATCTTGGCGATCGTCTCCTCAAGCATGTGCTGGTAGAGTTCATAGCCCACTTCGCGGATGTGCCCCGACTGCTCCTCGCCCAGCAGGTTCCCGGCCCCGCGCAGGTCAAGGTCGTGGCTCGCCAGGTTGAACCCCGCCCCCAGTGAATCGAGGCTGCCGAGCAACCGGAGCCGCTTCGTCGCCTGCGGCGTCAGCGGCGCACGGGGCTTGGTGGTCAGGTAACAGTAGGCCCGCGTCTTCGACCGCCCGACCCGACCCCGGATCTGATACAACTGCGACAGGCCGAACATATCCGCTCGGTGGACAATCATCGTATTCGCGGTGGGAATATCCAGCCCGCTTTCAACAATCGAGGTGGCGAGCAGAACGTCAAACTTGCCGTCGTAGAACTGGTTCATCCGGTCGTCGAGGTCGCCCGCCGCCAGTTGCCCATGCGCAATGACGCAACTCGCCTCGGGGACATGGGTCTTCAGAAAGTCCTCGATCTCCGGCAGGTCGGCGATCCGGGGCACGACATAGAAGGTCTGCCCGCCGCGATAGCGTTCGCGCAGGATCGCCTCACGGATCGTGATTGTGTCGAATTCGGAAACATAAGTCCGGATCGCCAGTCGGTCCACCGGGGGCGTCGCGATGATCGACAGGTCGCGCACTCCGGTCAAAGACAGTTGTAGGGTTCGGGGAATGGGCGTTGCGGTCAGGGTCAGCACATGCACCTCGGACCGCATTTCTTTCAACCGTTCCTTGTGAGCGACCCCGAAATGCTGTTCCTCGTCGATAACCAGAAGCCCGAGCTTCTTGAAGTTGACCCCCTTGGCCAACAGCGCATGGGTCCCGACGACGATGTCCACCGACCCGTCCGCCATCGCCGCCCGAGTCGCATTGGCGTCCTTCACGCTTACGAAACGCGACAAAGGTCTGACTGAAATGGGAAATCCGCGAAAGCGTTCGGCGAAACTCCGGTAGTGCTGGCGCGCCAGCAGCGTCGTCGGGCAGATCACGGCGACCTGCATCCCCGACAGCGCAGCCACAAAGGCCGCCCGCATTGCGACCTCGGTCTTCCCGAAGCCCACGTCACCGACGATCAGCCGGTCCATGGGCGAGCCTTTCTCAAGGTCCGCCACAACATCGGCAATCGCGGTCAGTTGGTCGTCGGTCTCCTGATAGGTGAAGCGAGCCGCGAAGGCCTCCCAGATCGAATGCGGCGCCTCCAGGATCGGCGCGTGGCGCAAGGCCCGCTCCGCCGCGACCCGCATCAGGCGGTCGGCGATCTCCTTGATCCGCTCCTTGAGCTTGGCCTTCTTCGCCTGCCAGGCCCCGCCGCCAAGGCGGTCAAGCAACCCCTCCTCATGCCCGTAACGGGACAGGAGTTCGATGTTCTCGACCGGCAGGTAAAGCTTTGCATTCTCGGCATATTCCAGCATGACGCAGGCATGCGGTGCCCCGAGCGCGGTGATCGTCTCGATCCCGAGATAGCGCCCCACGCCATGCTCGACATGCACCACCAGGTCGCCCGGGGACAGCGTATCGACCTCGCGCAGGAAGTTATCGGCCTTCCGCTTCCGGCGCGGCTTGCCCACGAGCCTTTCGCCGAGCACGTCCTGTTCGGAGATCACTGCCAGGCCGGGCGCGACGAACCCCGCTTCCAGCGGCCAGACGACGAGGAAAAGGCCACCCTTGCCCTCCGGCACCTCGCGAAAATCGGCGATCTCCTTGGCCCCGGTCACGCCGTTGTCGGCGAGAAGCCCCTTCAACCGTTCCCGGGCACCTTCGGACCAAGATGCGATAACCACCTGACCGGTCTTGGCCAGCGTCTGAACATGATCGGCCAAGGCACCGAAAAGATTGATCTTCTCCTGCTGCCGCTCTGGCGCGAAGTTGCGCCCCGCCCGGGCGCCTGCGTCCAGAACCCCTGGGCCCGGAGACTGTGGCAAGGGCGAGAGCTGCACCACGCGCGAAGCCGCCAACGCCGCCTCCCAGGCCGCATCGTTCAGGTACAGATCCTCCGCTGGCACCGGCTTGTAGACCGTATCGATCCGGCCCTTGGCCCCCATCGCCTCATGCCGTGAGTCGTAGCTGTCCTCGATGCCTTCCCACCGCGCCAGACGCGCCGGGGTCACCTGGTCGTCGAGCAGCACCGAAGCACCGGGCAGATAGTCGAAGATCGTCTCCAGCCGTTCATGGAAGAACGGGAGCCAGTGCTCCATTCCCTGATGCTTCCGGCCTGCACTGACGGCCTCATAGAGCGGATCGTCCGCCCCCGCCGCGCCGAAGGAAATCCGGTAGTTCTGCCGGAAGCGCGCGATGGCGGCCTCGTCGAGGATCACCTCGGAAACCGCTGAGAATTCGACTCTTTTCAGCTTTTCCGTTGTCCGCTGCGTCTCGGGGTCGAAGCGCCGCGCCCCGTCCAGCACGTCGCCGAAGAAATCGAGCCGGATCGGCCCGCCGCGACCGGGCGGGAAGATGTCGACGATCCCGCCGCGCAGCGCATAATCGCCGGGCTCCGCCACCGTGGAAACAGGGGTAAATCCCATCCGCGCCAGGAACCCCTTCAGCCGCGCTTCGTCGACCCGGTCCCCCACCGTCGTCCGGAAGGACGCCGCCCGGACCACCTCTCGCTTCGGCACCTTCTGTGTCGCCGCGTTCAGCGTCGTCAGCAGCACGAACGGCCCCGGCAACCCGTCCACCAAGGCCGCCAAAGTCGCCATTCGCCGCGCCGAAATTTCCGGATTCGGGCTGACCCGGTCATAAGGAAGGCAGTCCCAGGCCGGGAAGTCCAGCACCACCACCTCGGGCGCCATCACGGCAAGCGCGGCCCGCATCGCCTCGGCCCGCTTGTCATCGCGGGCGACATGCACCACGGGCACACCCCGGCCCAGCTCGCGCTGGACGAGCCGGGCGTCAAACCCTTCGGGCGCGCCGCCCATGATGATCCGGTCAGCAGTCATTTCCAAACGATGCAGCGATCAGTTCAGGATCGAGACACTGACATTCTGCCAGGTGCCGTAAAAGGCGGTGATGGCGATGGCGACCATGCCGATCACCTGCAGGACTCGGCGGTGGATGGTCAGCCGCCGCAGAAGCGCATCGCCGGTGCTCGCCCCCGCCGCGATCGTGCGGCATTCGCGGACACTGGCCCACAGCACCAGCGACAGCGGCCCCAGCAATAGAAACACAGCCTGGGCGAATTCGACATCATAGTAGAAAGCCAGCACCGCCAGCGCCGAAAGCCAGAAACAGGCAAGGCCGACCAGGATCATCGCGCCCTTGTCGACGATGTTCAACAGCCGGTTCACGTTGATCCGGACCAGGTCCTCGACATCGGCCAGCGCCTGACCACCCTCGCGCCGGGCGCGCTGGATCATGTCGTGCGGAACACCCAGCGACCAATGGCTGACCGATGACCACAGCACGGCAAGCGCGATCCAGTACCAGAGGTTCGAAAACGACCTCAGGTCGATCACTTCCAGCGCCGTATCAAAGACATCCACTCTGCCACGTCTCCTGTCTCAGCGCCGTTCCGTCAAGTGTCGACTTGAGGCGCATCTCTTTCCATGGCAGGCAGAAGGCCAAGCCGCAAGTCCCTGCTTGAGCAGGGAAGAAGGAGCCGACCATGCAGCCAGTCCAGGCACCCTATCCGCTGACCCGCTTTCGCAGGCTTCGGCGCACCGCGCCCTTGCGCGCGCTGACCCAGGAGACGACGCTGGGGGCGGGCGATCTGATCTGGCCGGTGTTCCTGTGCGACGGGTCCGGGGTGCGCCAGCCGGTGGCGTCGATGCCGGGGGTGGAACGGTTGTCACTAGACCTTGTCGTCGAAGCGGCGGCTTCCGCGCGCGATCTGGGGATCCCGGTGATCTGCCTGTTCCCCTACACCGACCCGCGGCTCAAGACGGCGGGGTGTGAAGAGGCCTGGAATCCGGAGAACCTGACGAACCGGGCGATCCGGGCAATCAAGGCGCAGGTGCCGGACATCGCGGTGATGACGGATGTGGCGCTGGATCCGTACAACGCGCATGGCCATGACGGGCTGGTGGTCGACGGGATCATCCTGAACGACGAAACGGTCGAGGCGCTGGTGAAGATGGCGCTGGCGCAGGCCGCGGCGGGGGCGGATATCCTGGGCCCGTCCGACATGATGGACGGCCGGATCGGCGCGATGCGCGCGGCGCTGGAGGCGGCTGGGCACAAGGACACGGCGATCCTGTCCTATGCGGCCAAGTATGCCAGTGCCTTCTACGGGCCGTTCCGCGATGCGGTGGGCGCAAGCGGGGCACTGAAGGGCGACAAGAAGACCTACCAGATGAACCCCGCCAACAAGGATGAGGCGATCCGGCTGGTCGCGCGCGATCTGGCGGAAGGCGCGGACATGGTGATGGTAAAGCCGGGGATGCCGTACTTGGATATCTGCGCCCGGGTCAAGGAGGCCTTCGGTGCGCCGACCTTCGCCTATCAGGTGTCTGGCGAATACGCGATGATCAAGGCGGCGGCGCAGAACGGCTGGCTGGATGGGGAAAAGGCAATGCTCGAAAGCCTGATGGCCTTCAAGCGCGCGGGCTGTGACGGAATCCTGACCTATTTCGCGCCGGAAGTGGCCCGGCTTTTGCGCAAGGGCTAGGCCGAGGGCAGCTTTTCGGCCTTCTTCTCCCAGCGGCCCGATTCCTCGGACCAGTACTGGGCGGGGTGGCCCTTGTCGGTGATTGCCTTCCACTGCGCGCGGGCGGCCTGCAGGCGGTCCGGATCGTTGCCGTCGAACAAGACCCAGACCCGCTCCATCGCTGTGATTTCGGCGTCGGTCGCTTGTGCGCCATCTACCAGCGCCAGGACCTTCGCGCCGTTCGCCGGGCCGCTTAGGCCCAAGAGCACCGGCTGGTCCGCGTCATGCGGGCCGCCTTCCAAGCCATGTGGCAGAAAGCTTTCGTCGCCGCCCTTCAGCCATAGCGCCTGATCCAGCCGGTCCAGCGCCTCCGGGTCGGTGCCGCGCACCATCACCCGCCAGCCCTGCCCCAGCGCGCGTGGCGCGTTGATCGCCAGCGTGTCAGCCGGGGCCGACTGGATCAGGTGTAAGAACATCACCGTGCCCATGGGACGCTCATCGCTTGTCTTCGACCGCTCTTCGCTCGTGCCCCGCAAGCGATGACCGCCGCGAAGCAAGGGAAGAGCGTCACTTCTCGAACCGGTCGCGGATCAGCCGGTCCAGCGCCATCACACCCCAGCCCGTCGCACCCTTCGGAGCCAGGGTGGAGTCCGACTTCAGCAGCGCGGTCCCGGCGATGTCCAGGTGGATCCACGGCGTCTCCGGCTTGACGAAACGCTGCAGGAACTGCGCCGCGGTGATCGAGCCGCCATCCCGGCCGCCTACGTTCATCATGTCGGCGATCCGCGATTTCAGCTTGGCGTCATAGGCGTCACCCATCGGCATCCGCCAGGCGCCCTCGCCTTCCGCCTTCGCCGCAGCCAGGAAGGCGTTGCAGAGGGCATCGTTGTTCGAGAAAACACCGGTGTTTTCATGGCCCAAGGCAATGATGATTGCCCCGGTCAGCGTGGCCAGGTCGATCATCCCCGTGGGCTTGAAGCGCTCCTGCGCGTACCACATCACGTCGGCGAGGACCAAACGCCCCTCGGCGTCGGTGTTGATCACCTCGATGGTGTCGCCCTTCATCGACTTCACCACGTCGCCCGGACGCTGCGCGCGGCCATCGGGCATGTTTTCCACCAGCCCTACCAGACCCACGACATTGGCCTTGGCCTTGCGGAGCGCGAGCGTGCGCATCACGCCCGCGACGACGCCCGCGCCGCCCATGTCCATCGTCATCTCTTCCATGCCCGCCGCAGGCTTGATCGAGATGCCGCCGGTGTCGAAGACAACGCCCTTGCCGATCAGAGCAAAGGGCGCCTCGCCCTTCTTGCCGCCATGCCATTGCATGACCACGACCTTCGAAGGGCTTTCCGACCCCTGCCCCACGCCGAGAAGCGCACCCATGCCAAGTTTCGTGAGCTCGTCTTCCTCAAGGATCTCGACGTCGAGGCCCAGTTCCTGCATCGCGGCCAGGCGCGCGGCGAAATCATGCGTGGTCAGCACGTTCGCGGGTTCGTTCACCAGATCGCGGGTAAAGAACACGCCTTCGGCGACGGCTGCCATCGGGGCGGCGGCCTTGGCGACGGTTTCCGGCGTTGTCGCCATCAGCGTCACCGGGCCCGGGGCGGTCTTTTCGCCGGTCTTGTGGCTGTCGAAGTCATAGGCGCGCATCGCCAGGCCAAAGGCGATGTCGGCGGCGCGGGAATGTCCTTCGGCCAGCACCAGCGAGCCCGAGGGTCCATGCGACCGCCCGACTGCGGCACCGGCCTTGCGGGCCTGGGCCTGGTCGGCCTTCCTGCCCAGCCGGATCAGCTGGACCGCATCGGCCGCCAGCCCCGGGGGATAGGCCAGTTCCATCGCCTCACCCGGTTTCAGCTTGTGAAACGCCTCGGACCCGAAGGCGCGCGACAGGGCACCCTTGGACAAGCGGTCCAGCCGGCGGAAGCCGGGGCTGGTCGGCTGGCCTGCATCCGCCAGAACCGCAATGCGGCCCTTCTGGCTGGCAAGCGCTTCAAGATCGGTGGCCTGGAACTGGATCGGCAGGGGTTTTGGCATCGGGTGCTCTCATCAGGTCGGGAATTCCGCGCCTTGCCAAAAGACCGGCGGCGGAGGATTGGCGGGAGGCTACAGCCCAGGCCGCCGATTGGCCAGATAGCAGTTTTCGCCGCCGGGGAATTCCGTTAGGGTCCCCGCAAGATGTAGTAGAGGCCAAGCCGGGCGTGTCTAGATTCGACAGATATCTCTTGTCGCAACTCCTCGCGCTGTTTGGCTTTTTCGCCCTGGTGCTGGTCGCGGTCTACTGGGTCAACCGGGCGGTCGGACTGTTCGACCAGCTGATCGGCGATGGGCAATCGGCGCTGGTGTTCCTGGAGTTCTCGATCCTGACGCTGCCGAACGCGATCCGGCTGGTCCTGCCGGTGGCGGCCTTTGCGGCGACAGTCTACGTCACGAACCGCCTGATGCAGGAATCCGAGCTGGTGGTCATGCAGGCGACCGGCTTTTCCGCCTTCCGCCTGGCACGTCCGGTCCTCTACTTCGGGCTGATCGTGATGGTCATGCACGGCGTCCTGACCAACGTGCTGGTCCCGGCCAGCCAGAAGGTCCTCAGCGAGCGCAGCGCCGAGATTTCGCAGAACGTCACCGCGCGGTTCCTGACCGCCGGGCAGTTCATGCATCCCGCGCAGGGCGTGACGCTCTACATCCGCGAGATCACACCGACGGGCGAGCTTCTTGATCTGTTCCTCTCCGACGAACGCTCTCCCACCGAACGCGCGATCCATTCCGCGCGGAAGGCCTTCCTGGTCCGGGGTGAGGTTGCGCCGAAGCTGGTGATGGTTGACGGCTCGACCCAGATCCTGACGCGGGACGAGGCGCGGATGTCGGTGACGCGGTTTTCCGACTTCACGCTGGATCTGGCGGGCCTTGTCTCGGTCGGTGGGGGCGGGCAGATCGCACTGAACGCCCTGTCGACACCGATCCTGCTGGCCGCCTCGCCCGAGGCCCAGGCCACGACAGGGGCTAGTCCCGAACAGCTACTTGAGGAAGGGCATTCCCGGATAGCCTCGCCGCTATTGTCGGTGGTCGCGCCGCTTATCGGCTTTGCGGCGCTGATGCTGGGCACGTTCTCGCGCTTCGGACTGTGGCGGCAGATGGCGCTGGCCGTCGGCCTCTTGATCGGCGTGCAGCTGGTCTGGACCTGGTCCGGGGCCGTGGCGCTGACGTCGGCCGGAGCCTGGGTGGCGCTTTATCTTGCCCCGTTGGTCGGTATCGCGACGGCTGCCGGCCTTCTGTGGTTTGCACAGCGGCCAAGGCGGCGGAGGGCGTTGGCGTGACGCTGAACCTTTACATCGCGCGGCGGTTTCTGGCGACAGTGGGCAAGGTCTTCCTGATCTTCTTCGCGATCCTTCTGCTGGTCGACATGATCGAGCAGCTGCGGCGGTTTTCCGGCGCGGGGATCGGGTTGGCCGGCGCAGCCGAGCTGTCGCTTCTCAGCGTGCCGGAAACACTGTACCGCATCCTGCCCTTGATCATGGTAATGGGGGCGATTGCCAACTTCCTTGGCCTCGCCCGATCTTCGGAACTGGTCGTGGTCCGCGCCGCCGGACGATCCGGCCTGCGCTTTCTGATGACGCCGCTTCTGGTTTCGGTGGCCCTGGGCCTGCTGGCGGTGGCGCTGTTCAACCCGCTTGTTGCGGCCACGTCCAAGGCCTATGACGACCGCCGGTCCGAGCTGAGCCAGGGCGGTCGTTCGGTGCTGTCGGTTGCCGACACCGGCCTGTGGCTGCGCCAGGGGTCCGAGGATGGGCAGACCGTCATCCAGGCAGCGCGGTCGAACCTGGACGGGACCGAGCTTTTCGGCGTGACCTTTGTCGGCTTCAGCCAGGATGGCACACCGGGGACCCGGGTCGAGGCTGAACGGGCCCGGCTGATCGAAGGTGCCTGGGAATTGACCGGCACCAAGACCTGGGATCTGACCAACCCCAACCCCGAACTGACCGCCGTCGTCGATCCCGGCCCGATCGCCTTGCCCTCCGACCTGACACCGGAACGGATCCGCGACAGTTTCGGCACCCCGTCAGCCATCGGCTTCTGGGACCTTCCCACCTATATCGGCGATCTCGAACGCGCCGGGTTCTCGGCGCAGGCCTACAAGCTCTGGTATCAGATGGAACTGGCGCTGCCGCTTCTGATGGCGGCGATGGTATTGGTGGCTGCCGGTTTCACCATGCGCCATGTCCGGTTCGGCGGCACCGGGCGGATGGTGCTTTATGCACTTCTGGCCGGGTTCGGCTTTTTCTTCCTGCGCAACTTCGCGCAGGCGCTTGGTGACAGCGGCCAGATTCCGGTGTCTCTGGCCGCGTGGAGCCCGCCCATCGCTGCGGTGATGCTGTCTCTGGGCCTCCTGCTGCATCTGGAGGATGGCTGACATGCGCCGCCTTCTTTTGCTACTTTGTCTGTGCTTGACCTTCGCCCTTCCCGGCCGGGCCCAGGACCAGGCGACGCTGGTTTCGGACAGTCTGCAGATTACCGGCGACACCCAACTGATCGCTGATGGCAATGTCGAAGTCTTCTTCAAGGGCCTCCGCCTTAGGGCCAGCCGCATCGTCTTTGACCAGTCGACCAACCGGCTGGAGATCACCGGCCCCATCGTCCTGACCGAACCCACCGGACAGACACTGATCCTTGCCAGCCAGGCCGACCTTGCTGCGGACCTGTCCGAAGGCATCCTGACCAGCGCGCGGCTGGTCCTGAACCAGCAGTTGCAGATGGCCGCGAACCGGATGGTGCGGGTCTCCGGCCGCTACACGGCGCTGCAGTCCGTCGTCGCCTCGTCCTGCAAGGTCTGCGAAGGCGATCCCACGCCGTTGTGGGAAATCCGTGCCCGCCGCGTGGTGCATGACGAGGTGGAACGGCAGATCTACTTTGACCGCGCCCAGTTCCGGCTGGCCGGGGTGCCGGTCATGTACATCCCGCGTCTCCGGATGCCGGACCCAACGTTGAAGCGGGCAACCGGATTCCTGATGCCCTCGATCCGCACGACCTCGGACCTGGGCACCGGGATCAAGGTTCCGTACTTCTTCGTCCTTGGCAAATCCGCCGACCTGACGCTGACCCCCTACCTGACCGCGCGGCAGTCGCAGACCCTGGGCCTGCGCTACCGGCAGGCTTTTGCCACCGGCCAGATCGAGGCGATCGGCTCGGTCACCCGCGACCAGCTGTTCCCCGGCGAAACGCGGGGCTATCTGCGCATGACGGGCAGTTTCACCCTGCCCGAGCGGTTTCTGCTGACCTTTGACGGCCAGACCGTGACCGACCCGGCCTATATGCTGGACTACGGGCTTGGGAATACCGACCTGCTGGACAGCCGGGTGGAGATCAGGCGCACGCGTCGCAACGAACATATCTCGGCCCGGATCATCAGCTTCCAGACGCTCCGCGATGACGAGGTCGACAGCGCGATCCCGTCGCTCGTGGCCGACCTGACCTTTCACCGGCGCTTCTCGCTTGGTCCGCTGGGCGGCGAAGGCGGCCTTCGCCTGCAGACCCACAACCAGTATCGCACATCGGTCAGCCCCCTCGACGGCACGGATAGCGATACGATCCCGGACGGGCGCGACATCGGGCGCATCTCGGCCCGCGTCGACTGGCGGCGCAGTTTCATGCTTCCAGCCGGGATCGAGGCTTCGATCATCGGCGAAGCGACGGCAGATGCCTACCAGATCAGCGGCGACGCCACCTTTGGCGGTGGCACGACGCGAACCCATGGCTCGGCCGGGGTCGAGCTGCGCTGGCCCTGGGTCAAAACGGGAGCGAACGGCGCAAGCCATGTGATCGAACCCGTGGCGCAGTTCATCTATGCCTCGAACACGCTTGAGACCCTGCCGAACGAGGATTCGACCCTTGTCGAATTCGACGAAGGCAGTCTCGTCGCGCTGGACCGCTTTCCCGGCTCGGATGCCGTCGAACGCGGCAGCCGCGTCAATCTGGGCGTGACCTGGACCCGCTACGATCCCGATGGCTGGTCGATGGGGGCAACACTGGGCCGGGTCTACCGCGAGGCCGACCTTGGCCAGTTCGGCCCCGGGTCGGGCTTTGCCGGGGCCAGTTCCGACTGGTTGGCGGCGGTCAACTTCACCTTGGCCGATGGTCTGGCAATAACCGGGCGGCTGGTCCTGGATGACGACCTTGACGTGACCAAGGGCGAGGCGCGGATTTCCCTGAACGGTCCGAAGACGGCGGTCTCAAGTTCGATGATCTGGGCTGTCGCCGATCCGCTGGAAAACCGTCCCGATCCGACGCAGGAATTCACCATCGATGCCCGCCAGCGCGTATCGCCGAACTGGACCGCCAAGTTTTCCGGTCGCTACGATTTTGTCGCCGACCAGGGCACGGTCGCGGGCCTGGGGCTGGAGTTCCTGAACGAATGCATCCGGTTTGATGTTTCCCTCTCGCGTCGGTTCACGTCATCCACTAGTGTAAGCCCGACAACGGATTTCGGCCTGTCCCTGGATCTCGTCGGCTTCGGCAGCGGTGTGACAGGTGGTCCGGCCCGAACCTGCAGGCAGTAGGTGCGGGTGGAACGGGACAGCAGAAACGGCGGGCCAAAGACCCGCGGGATTGAGGAAGAGCGGCGGAAACGATGATTGTCTCGGTTCTGAAACGACAGGCGGCAGCAGTTGCCCTGGGGCTGGTTCTGACGATGCCGGTCATGGCGCAAGACCTGTTCGGCCCCCGGCTTTACGTCAACGACCGGGTCATCACCAACTATGAGGTCGAACAGCGCGCCCTGTTCCTGCGCGTGCTGCGCGCGCCCGGCAATCCCGAGGAAGAAGCGCTGAAGGCGCTGACCGAAGACCGCCTGCGCCAGACCGAAGCCGAACGCTTGGGACTGAAGCTGTCCGAAGAGGAATTGAACACAGGCCTGACCGAATTTGCCTCTCGGGCGAATCTGTCGGTGGACCAGTTCGTGACGGAACTGGGCAAGGCCGGGATCGCCCCGGAAACCTTCCGCGATTTCGTTGCGGCCGGGCTTTTGTGGCGGCAGGTGGTACGGGCGCGCTTCCTGGGCCAGGTGCCGATAACTGAAAACGATGTCGACCGGGCGCTTGAAGCCTCGGCCCGTCCGCGTGCCCTGCAGGTGCTGGCTAGCGAGTTGGTGATCCCCGCACCCGAGGGCCAAGAAGAGGCCGCGATGGCGCAAGCGCAGGAGCTGTCGGACAGCCTGAGCGGCGAAGGCGCCTTTGCCGCCGCCGCGCGCCGCTATTCGGCTGCCCCGACGGCTGGCTCGGGTGGGCGGCTTGACTGGCTGCCGCTCGCCAACCTGCCTGCCGCCATTGGCCAGAAAATCCTTGCGCTTGACGCGGGCGAAGTCTCTGACCCGATTGCCGTGCCGGGGGCTGTCGTCCTGTTCCTTCTGCGTGATGTCGCGATGGACACCACGGCCGAGCCGATCTCGGTCAGCGTCGAATGGGCCGAATTCCTGGTGCCTGACGACGCCGGGGCTGTCGCCGAAATCCTGGCCGCAAGCGATGAGTGCAACGATCTTTACGGTCAGGCCAAGGGACTGCCCGAGGATCGCCTGACCATCACCAAATCCGCGCTGAACGAAGTTCCGGGCGATGTCGCGCTTGAGCTTGCCCGGCTTGATCCCGGCGAAGCCTCTACCGACCTGACCCGGGGCGGCTTCCGGCGGCTTCTGATGCTCTGCGGGCGGGAACAGGTGCTGGACCCGGTCCCGACCCGTGACCAGATCCGCGAACAGGTCATCAACCAGAAGCTTGAAGGGATGGCCGAAGGCTATCTGGAAGAGTTGCGCTCTGCCGCCATCATCCGCGAGCCGTGACCCTACCGATCCTGCTGACTTGTGGCGACCCGGCTGGCATCGGTCCGGAGATTGCGGCCAAGGCTTGGGCGGCGGGCGAGCGGTTTGTCTGGGTCGGCGATCCCCGGCATCTGCCCGCAGGGACCAGCTGGCGTGAAGTTTCCGAAGGCGAAGCCCCGGGCGATGGTGCGCTGGCGGTGCTGCGCCATGACTTCCCCGCACTGGCCACGCCCGGGACCCCGACACCTGCCAATGCAGCCGGGGTTATCGCGGTGATTGAACGCGCGGTTCGGCTGGTCCAGACCGGAAAGGCCGCGGCGATCTGCACGGCACCGATCAACAAGAAGGCCCTGAAGGACGGCGCGGGCTTTGCATTCCCGGGCCATACCGAGTTTCTGGCGCATCTGGCGGGCGTCGACCGGGTGGTCATGATGCTCGCCTGCCCCGGCCTGCGGGTAGTGCCCGCGACGATCCACATTCCCCTGGCCGAGGTACCGATAGCCCTGACCGAGGAGTTGCTGGAACACACGATCCGCATCACCCACGCGGCGCTGATCCGCGATTTCGGCATTCCGGCCCCTCGTATTGCTGTGGCCGGGCTGAACCCGCATGCCGGGGAAGGCGGCGCGATGGGCTGGGAGGAAGAGCGGATGATCCGCCCTCTGCTTGCCCGCCTTGCGGGTGAAGGGCTTTCGGTGACAGGCCCCTGGTCAGCCGACACCATGTTCCACGCCGCAGCACGGGCCGGATATGACGCGGCGGTCTGCGCCTATCACGACCAGGCGCTGATCCCGATCAAGACCATCGACTTTGCCGGGGGTGTCAACGTGACGCTCGGCCTGCCCTTCGTGCGCACCTCGCCCGACCATGGCACCGCCTATGACATCGCCGGAAAGGGCCTTGCAGACCCCGCCAGCCTGATCGCCGCCCTGCTCCTGGCGCAAGAGATGGCGGCCACCCGTGCTGCCGGGCCTTAGGCCCCCAGCGCCTTCGCCAACCGATAGAGCCGCGCGCGCTTGAGCAAAGCCTTCAATGCAACCGGTTGGCCCGAGATCGCCTCGGCCTTGGCCCGCACCGCCTCGACGATTCCCGCCATGACGTCGGGGGCGCCTGACTGCAGCTCCCACAGGAACCCATCGGGATCGCGGCGGGCGATGCCTTCGGCGGCCAGCACGTGGCCCGGAAAATCCTGCGCGTTGAAGGTGACTATGAAATCCGCCCCACTGGCAATCGCGCTGGCCAGGACATGGCGGTCGTTCGGATCGGGCAGGATCAGCCGGGCCTCGATCTCGGGATGTTCGCGCTCCAACCCACGCGGGAAAGCCGCGCGCAAGGTCGCCGCCTCGCCTTCGGCAATCGCTGGGGCTTCGGGACCAAGCTTTGACGTCGCCAGCACCCACTCCCGCAGGATGCGGTCGGAAAAGACCGGCTGATAGAGCCCCGCCTCACCCGCCCCCTGCAGGATTTCGCGCAGGACGGTCGGATACAACACGCAGGCGTCGAGAACCGCCTTCATCCGTCCAGCCGGAAGGTTAGCGCCTTGAGGTACGAGCTTTCGGCGAGTTGCGGCAGCACCGGATGGTCCGGCCCGGCGAACCCCGTATGGATGATCTGTCCCCGCCGCCCACCGCGACCGATGCCCCGCGCGCTGGCATTGCGGAAGGCCTGCAGGTCCGCTGCATGAGAGCAGGAGCAAAGGACCAGGTAGCCCCCCGGCGCCACCAGCGGCGCGGCAAGCCGAGCGATCCGCTCATAGGCCCTGAGGCCCGCTTCCAGCGCCGGTTTTGCAGGCGCAAAGGCGGGCGGGTCGCAGATCACCAGAGCGAACCGCGCGCTTTCGGTCCCCAGGGCCTCCAGGACCTCGAAGGCATCGCCCTGCCGCGTAGCGAACCTGTCACCGAATCCCGAGGCCTGCGCCCCCTGCCCCGCCAGGTCCAGCGCCGCGGCTGAAGCATCGACGGCCAGCGCCGAAACGGCGCCATGGGCCAGGGCCGCCAGAGCAAAGCCGCCGACATGCGAAAAGACATCCAGTACGCGCGCGCCATGGGCCAACCGGGCGGCAAAGCCATGGTTTTCCCGCTGATCGAAGAAAAGGCCGGTCTTCTGCCCCCCCAACAGGTCAGCCATATAGATCGCCCCGTTCATCGGCACCGGCACCGGCCCGACCGGCGCGGGCCCATGGATCACCGCCATCTCCTCGGCCAGTCCCTCCAGCCCCCGCGCGCGGCCTGATCCGTTCTTGATGACCGTCTTGACGCCCGTCACCGCGACCAGGGCCGCCACCAGCGGTTGCAGCAGCTCCTCGGCCCAGGCGGCATTTGGCTGGATGACCGCGACATCGCCGAACCGGTCGATGACCACGCCCGGCAGGCCGTCGGATTCGGCATGGACCAGCCGGTAGAACGGCTGCGGATAAAGCCGCGCGCGATGCGCCAGTGCCCGGCCGATCCGGGCCGCAAACCAGGCCTCATCCACCTGCGCCCCCGGGTCGCGGTCCAGCATCCGCGCGATGATCTTCGACCGGGTGTTGACCGTGACCAGCCCCAGAGGCCGCCGCTCGCCATCTTCCAGCACCGCCAGCGCCCCGGGGGCCAGCGCCTGGGTGCGTCGGTCGGTCACCAGTTCGTCGGCATAGACCCAGGGAAAGCCGTGCCGGATCGCGCGCGCCTCGGCCTTCGGCTTCAGCCGCACCACCGGCAGACCCCGGTCGGTCACCTCGTTCGCAGTCATATTCCCCCCGTGGCCAGTGCTTCCGGCCCGCATAGCCGCTTTCGGGCTGGCCCGGAAGGGCAAGCTCAACTACGCGAAGTGTAAGTCATGTGCCGGACATCCGGGCACTACGTCAGCCGCGAAACGCAACAGGGCCTGACAGGATGTGTCAGGCCCGTGCAACATCAAATGGAACGGAACGCAACAAACGGCCTCGCGCCCGATCAGTCACTCGTAAACTCAGGACACCACGCCGAGGCGCGGCCTTGACCGTTACTCGGCGGTCGCAATCGCATAGGCCGCTGCACGGTCCAGCGCGCCCGCGGGGCTCGGCTTCGTGGACAGCGAAGCGGGTGCAGCAAACACGGTCGCGGCAACCAGAACACCGGCGAAGGCAGCCGGAACGAGGATCGAGAGGTTCTTCATGGCTTGGAATCTCCAGCAGGCAGCGACAATGTGGTTAAGATTGCACAGGCTGTTTGGCAGCAGTTGGGCGTGGAGCAGCAGAGATTCGGCCGAGATTTGGGTTTTCCTGTGCCATTCGGTCCGTCCCGGCATCATTGCCGGCATAGGGCAGGCATTGATGCCGGTCAGGCCTTGAATAGACTGTTGTTAGCGCTAACACATGATGCTATAGCCGCCGCATCATAGATCCAAGGGGACGCCATGACGCTACATCGTGCTGTCGCACAGGTGACCGACCGCATTCGGGCCCGCTCAACCGATGCCCGCGGCGCCTATCTGGAGCGTCTGGGGAAGGCAGTGTCCAACGGCCCGGTGCGCGCGCATCTCAGCTGCGGCAACCAGGCGCATGCCTATGCCGCGATGGGGGTGGACAAGGATGCGCTGGTCGCGGCCAAGGTGCCGAACCTGGGGATCATCACTGCCTACAACGACATGTTGTCAGCGCACCAGCCGTTCGAACGCTATCCCGACCTGATCCGCGCCGCGGCGGCGAAGGCCGGGGTCACCGTCCAGGTCGCGGGCGGCGTGCCGGCGATGTGCGACGGCGTCACCCAGGGCCAGCCGGGGATGGAGCTGTCGCTCTTCTCCCGCGATGTGATTGCGCTCGCCGCTGGGGTGGCGATGTCGCACAACTGCTTTGATGCAGCCCTGTATCTCGGGGTCTGCGACAAGATCGTCCCGGGTCTCATCATGGCCGCCGCCACCTTCGGCCATGTCCCCGCCGTCTTTGTCCCCGCAGGCCCGATGACCAGCGGCATCCCGAACGACCAGAAGTCCAAGGTCCGCAACGCCTATGCCGAGGGCCGCGCCACGCGGGAAGAGCTGATGGCCGCCGAGATGGCCAGCTACCACGGCCCCGGCACCTGCACCTTTTACGGCACCGCGAACACCAACCAGATGTTGATGGAGTTCATGGGCCTCCACCTGCCGGGCGCAAGCTTCGTGAACCCCGGCACGCCCCTGCGTGAGGCGCTGACCACCGCTGCCGTCGAACGCGCCGCCGCAATCACCGCGCTTGGCAACGATTTCCGCCCGGCGGGCGAGATCCTGGACGAACGCGCCTATGTGAACGGCATCGTCGGGCTGATGGCGACGGGCGGGTCGACGAACCTGGTCCTGCACCTGCCCGCCATGGCGCGCGCGTCCGGGGTGCTGCTTGATCTGCAGGATTTTGCCGACCTCAGCGAAGCGGTGCCGCTGCTGGCCAAGGTCTATCCGAACGGCCTGGCCGACGTGAACCACTTCCACGCCGCCGGGGGCCTGCAGTTCCTGATCGGTCAGCTTTTGGACGCAGGCCTCCTGCACCCCGACGCCAAGACGGTGGCGGGCGATGGCCTCTCCACCTACCGCCAGGAACCCGTGCTGCAGGATGGCCGCCTCGCCTGGCGCGACGGGCCGAAGGCGAGCCTGAACGACAAGATCGTCCGGCCCGCAGCCGACCCCTTCGCGCCGCAGGGTGGGTTGAAGCTTCTTGAAGGCAACCTCGGAAAGGGCGTCATCAAGGTCTCTGCCGTCGCGCCTGAACGCCATGTCATCGAAGCCCCGGCCCGCATCTTCCATTCGCAGGACGCGGTGAAAGCCGCCTTCAAGGCGGGCGAGTTCACATCGGACACCGTCGTCGTCGTCCGCTTCCAGGGGCCGCAGGCGAACGGGATGCCGGAACTGCATTCGCTGACCCCTACCCTCTCGGTCCTGCAGGATCGCGGCCTCAAGGTCGCACTGGTAACCGACGGCCGGATGTCGGGTGCCAGCGGAAAGGTCCCCGCCGCGATCCATGTCGCACCCGAAGCCGCCGCGGGCGGGCCACTGGCCAGATTGCGTGATGGCGACATCGTGCGGCTGGACGCTGTGGCTGGGACGCTGACCGTCCTTGCCGCCGACTTCGACAGCCGCACGCCGGTTTTGGCGGACCTGTCGGCCAATGAATACGGCATCGGGCGCGAGCTTTTCGCTGCGTTCCGCCGCAACGTCGGGTCTGCCGACACCGGCGCCGCCCTCGTTCTGTGACATTTGTAGTGTGGGCAGATTGCCCACCGCCGCCTGAAGGACACTCTCATGACTCCCGCCCAGCAATCCGTCAAAGCTGCTGAAATCTGCCGTCTCGCCCCCGTGGTCCCGGTCCTGGTCATCGAAGACCTCGCCCATGCCAAACCGCTGGCCGAGGCGCTGGTCGCCGGGGGCCTGCCCGCCCTGGAAGTGACCCTGCGCACGCCCGTGGCGCTGGACGCGATCCGGGCAATGGCCGAGGTGCCGGGCGGCGTCGTGGGCGCGGGGACGCTGCTGACCCCCGCGGATGTCAAGGCCGCCAAGGCCGCCGGCGCGACCTTTGGCGTCTCTCCCGGTGCCACCAACCGCATCATCGCGGCTTGCGAGGATGAGGGTCTGCCCCTCCTCCCCGGTGCCGCCACGGCGACCGAGATCATGCTGCTTCTGGAAAAGGGCTATACGGTGCAGAAGTTCTTCCCGGCCGAACAGGCGGGGGGTGCTGCGTACCTGAAGTCCATCGGCTCACCCATTCCGCAGGTCAAGTTCTGCCCCACCGGTGGCATCAGCCTGAAGATCGCGCCGGACTACCTAGCGCTGAAGAACATCCTCTGCGTCGGCGGCAGCTGGGTTGCCCCGAAAGAGGCGATGGCGAAGGGCGACTGGGCCGAGGTCACGCGTCTGGCACGCGAAGCTGCTTCCCTCAGCCGCTAAGGCTCTGCCGTCCGATCCGCCCGCCCCGACGACGCGGCACGGCGGGTGCGGCCAGCGCCTCGCGCAACACGCTCGACATCGGATGGTCCGGCGCGGGCGTCGCATAGGTGGCAATCAGCACCTGGACCGAGTCGGCCACCGACTGCCCGACCGGGATCGACAGTGCCCAGTCCATGAAGATCGACCGGCATTCGCCAAGGCTGATGCCGTCGATCCGGTAGCTTTCCCGCACCAGCCCCTTCGGGTCCGCTTCAGCCAGATCCATCCCCCGCCCCTTCCTTCGCGCGCCCAACCAGCCGGTCGACTGCCGCCTCTGCCGTTGCGATCGCCTGCGCCAGCATCCCCGCCAGCGCCGCCGCATCCGCCGCACCCACCTCGCGCAGGATGAAGCTGCGGCCGCCCTCGCCGATGCTGTCGAACTCCAGCGCCCGGTCGCCCAGCAGTCGCGCCGCCGCATGCAGACGCCAGAACAGCCTGTAGGCAGAGGTCAGCCGCTGCACGTCCGAATCCGGCATCACAGCGCCCGCCGCCGCCAGTTGCCGCTCGACACTCCGCGCCGGAGAGCCCGCCAGCAGAGCACAGGTCTGGGCCGCAAGCTCCACATCCATCATCCGCCCCGGACCGTTCTTCGCGTCCCAGTCCCCTTGCGCGGGCTTGGCCGCCTGCAGCCGTGCCCGCATCTCGGCCACATCGCCGCGCACGGTCGCACCGCTGCCCTTCGCCGCCAGCAGGCTGCGACGGAAGGCCTCGACCTCACCGCCCAGGGTAGGCTCCCCCACCAGCACCCGGGCGCGGGTCAGGGCCAGATGCTCCCAAGTCCAGGCCTCGGTCTCCTGATAAGTGGTAAAGCTTTGCAGGCTGGTCGCCACCGGCCCCGCCCGCCCGGAAGGCCGCAGCCGCATGTCGACCTCATAAAGCCGCCCCTCCGGCATCTGTGCCGTCAGGGCCGTGACCAGCGACTGGGTGAGCCGCGAATAATAGGGCCGCGTCGCCAAGGGGCGCGGACCGTCCGAGGTCTCGACCCCCTCCGCGTCATAGATCACGATCAGGTCCAGGTCCGACCCCGCGTTCAACCGCGCCACGCCCATTGAGCCCATGCCCAGCACGACGGCCCCCCGGCCCGGCATCGGCCCATGCTTGCGGGCGAAATCGGCAGACACCTCGCCCCAGATCACGCCCACCACCGCCTCGGCCAGGTCGGCGTACTGCTTGCCCGCCTCGAATCCATCGACCAGCCCGCGCAGGTGGTGGACGCCGACGCGGAAGTGCCATTCCTTCATCCAGCGCCGCGCCATGTCGAGCCGCGCCTCGTAGTCAGTGGCCAACCCCAGCCGCGCCGCCAGGTCCGCCCGCAGCCCCGCCATCCCCGGCCAGTCGCCCCAGAAACTGCCGCCGATCACCCCGTCCAGGACGCTCGCGTTCCGCGAAAGATAACGGGCAAGGCCCGGGGCCGATCCGGCGATGTCGACGATCAGCTCGATCAGCGTCGGGTTCGCCTCGAACAGCGAGAAGATCTGCACCCCCGCCGGCAGGCCCGCCAGGAACCCGTCCAACGCCACGAGCGCCTCGTCGGGGTTCGCTGCGCGGGACAATTCGCGCAAGAGACGCGGCCGCAGCCTGCGGAAGATCGCCTGCGCCCGGTCGGACCGCAACGCCGGATAGCTTTCCCAAGCCTTGGTGATCTCGCGCGCGGTCTCGGACAGGTCCGGCACCGCCTCGGTCGCGGCAGGCGAGAAGAAGCCTTCCGTCAGCCGGTCGGTGCGTGCCAGCCGATCCAGAAGGTCACGCCGGAACGTGGCCTCATCCTGTCCGCAGAACGCCGCGATCCGCGCAACGCCCTCGGCCGTCGTCGGCATCGAGTGGGTCTGCGCGTCGTTGACCATCTGCAGCCGATGTTCCACCTCGCGGTGCGCGCGGTACAGGTCGGTCAGCTCCCCCGACACCTCGGACGGAACCCAACTCCGTTCGGCAAGGGCCGCCAGCCCGCCCACCGTGGTCCGATCCCGCAAACCGGGATCACGTCCCCCGGCGATCAGCTGCCGGGTCTGGGTGAAGAATTCGATCTCGCGGATGCCTCCGGCCCCGAGTTTCATGTTGTGGCCCTCGACCGTGATCGGCCCGTGCAACCCTCGGTGGTCGCGGATGCGCAGGCGCATGTCGTGGGCGTCCTGGATCGCCACGAAGTCCAGATGCTTGCGCCAGACGAAGGGGGTCAGGGTCTTCAGGAACCGCTCGCCCGCCGCAAGGTCACCGCCACAGGGCCGGGCCTTAATGTAGGCCGCGCGTTCCCAGGTCCGCCCCTCAGCCTCGTAATAGGCCTCGGCAGCGGCCATCGACAGGCAAACCGGGGTGACGCTGGCATCGGGGCGCAGCCGCAGGTCGGAGCGGAAGACATAGCCGTCGGTCGCGTCCGACAAGATCGCCGTCATCCGCCGGGTGACTTTGATGAAGGACGCCCGCGCCTCCTGCTCCTCGCCCGGATAGCGGGTTTCGTCGAACAGGCAAATGAGGTCGATGTCGGAAGAATAGTTCAGCTCCCCCGCCCCCATCTTCCCCATCGCCAGCGCCACCATCCCCCCCGCCGTCGCCGCGTCGTCGGGCGTGGCCCCGGGCAGCTTGCCGCGCCGGATTTCCTCCGCCACCAGCGAGGTCAGCGACAGATGTACCGCCTTGTCCGCCAGCCGGGTCAGCGCGGCGGTCACCTGTTCCAGCGTCCAGACCCCGCCCAGGTCGCACAAAGCCGCCAGAAGCGCCACACGCCGCTTTGCCTCGCGCAGGGCCAGCGGCAGAGTCTCTGTACCCAGACCATCCGCCGCGACCAGCGTTGCCTCCAGTGCGGCCTCAGGCGCTTCCACGGCCTCGCGCAGCCAATCCGCCTCGCGCAGCATCAAGCCGCGCAGGTAGGGGCTGCAGGCGGCGGTCGCGGAGAGAAGCTCCATCACCGGCGGCTGGAAGCCGTCCAGGTCGGCGCGCAGTCCGGCAGCGGCATCACGGTCGAAGGGAATGGGCAGGCGGGTGAGGCGGGCGGCAAGGGTCATGGCGCGACCTTGCGGCGGCAGGGTCGAAGGGTCAACACCTGCCGGATTGACCGGGGGGCAGTCACTCGCTTAGCTGCCGGAAACCGGAGGTGAAGATGTCGAAATCCCTGGCCCGCGTGACCGCCGCTTTGCAGGCCGCCGGTATCGCCTCGGTCCCGGTCGAGGCGAAGGGCGAAATCCGCACCGCCGAGGCGGCTGCAGCCGATGCGGGCGTTCAGGTCGACCAGATCGTCAAGTCGATCCTGTTCCAGGGGACCAGCGGTCGGTTGTTCCTGTTCCTCACCGCAGGCGGCAACCGGGTAGATGCCAGCAAGGCCGCCGCACTGGCGGGTGAGCCCCTGTCGCGGGCCGAGGTAGAGGTGGTGCGCGCCGTCACCGGCTTTGCCATCGGGGGCGTGGCACCGCTTGGCCAACTGACCCCGCTTCCCACCTTCCTTGACCCCCGGCTCCTCGACTTTGCCGTGGTCTGGGCCGCCGCCGGGACCCCGCGCCACATGTTCTCGGTCGCACCGCAGGCCTTGGCCACAGCAACGGGCGCGACGGTCGCCAGCTTCACCGGATAGGCGGAAAGAAGCCTATCCCTGGCCAATGTGAATTTTCTTTACATACCCCCTTGCAGACGTGCCAGACTGGGTCCATCTTCCCCCATGTGAAAAGCATTCACATCAAATGGAGACCCGCCGATGACCACCTCTACCGACACCGCCCGGATTGGCGGGTTCCGCAGCGCCCTCTATCGCAGCGAAGACTGGCTCGATGCCCGGGGCAAATGGGCCTGGATCGCCGCAATGGTCCTGGGCTTCGTCATCTTCTGGCCCGTGGGGCTTGCCCTTCTGGCCTACATGATCTGGGGAAAGAAAATGTTCTCACCTTCCTGCGCCTCGCGCCGCTCGCACGCCCACGGGCATGACCACCACTGGGGCCGCCATGCCATGCGCGCCGCCCAGGCGACCGGCAACCGCGCTTTCGACGACTACAAGGCCCAGGCCCTGCGCCGCCTGGAAGAGGAACAGGAAGCCTTCGAGGCCTTCCTGCAGCGCCTGCGCACTTCGAAGGACAAGACCGAGTTCGACGCCTTCATGGAAGACCGCGCCCGTGCCAACGCCGCCCAGGATGCGACCGAGACCCCGGCGAAACCCGAAGGCGAGGCCCGGCCCGGCGAATACTGATCCGGTCCGGCCTAACCACGGCCTGATGCAATTCCGCCCCATTCCGCAAGCCGCGGGATGGGGCGTTTGCCATCTCTGCACTGCCCCCTTGGCGGAACGGTCCGGGCTTGTTAGCATCCCTCCCATTCCGATCCTTCATGTCTGCAGATGCGCCACTCGTTACCTCTGACGCCCCAGTTCTACGTGACGGCGCCCCAGCCCTGCCCCTACTTACCGGGCCGGATGGAGCGGAAGCTGTTTACCGCGCTGCAGGGCGAACATGCGCAGAAGCTGAACGACACCTTATCCAAGCAGGGCTTTCGCCGCAGCCAGAACGTGCTGTACCGCCCCTCCTGCGCAGAATGTTCGGCCTGCCTTTCCGCCCGGATCCGGGTTGCCGACTTCGAACCCTCGCGCACGCAGAAACGCGTCCAGAAGCGGCTGTCGCACTTACGTCGCAACGCGACCAGCCCCTGGGCCACCGAGGACCAGTTCGCGCTGTTCCGCCGCTATCTGGACCATCGCCACGCCGATGGCGGCATGGCCGACATGGACATCTTCGAATTCGCCGCGATGATCGAGGAAACCCCGATCAAGTCCCGCGTCATCGAATACACCCGCCCCCCGCATGAGGGAGAGCGTGGCCGCCCCCTCGTCGCGGTCTGCCTGACCGATGTCTTCGATGACGGGCTGTCGATGGTCTACAGCTTCTACGACCCCGCGTTCACCGGGCTCAGCCTTGGGACCCACGTCATCCTGGACCATGTCGCCATCGCGCGTGAGGCCGGGTTGCCTTACGTCTACCTGGGCTACTGGGTCCCCGGCAGCCGCAAGATGGGCTACAAGGCCGGTTTCTCGGCGCTGGAAATCTACAAGGGCGGCGAATGGGTGCCGATGGGGGACGCCGCCAGCCACTGCGCCGACCTGCACCCGCTTTCGGTTGACCCGATCGCCGAACAGGTCGCGCGGATCAGCCTGCCCGACACCCGCCTGTAAGTGCCCGCCCGCATTTCCGCCATCGCGCTCGTCGTGCCGGATTACGATGCGGCCATCGCCTTCTATGTGGGCAAGCTTGGCTTTCGCCTGACCGAAGACATCGACCAGGGCCGTAAGCGCTGGGTCACGGTGGAACCCCCGGGCGGCGGCACGCGCCTGGTCCTCGCCCGGGCCGAGGGACCGGCTCAGCAGGCCGCCATCGGTAACCAGGCCGGAGGGCGCGTCTTCCTGTTCCTGCAGACCGACGACTTCGCCCGCGACCATGCCGCGATGCTGGCCGCAGGGGTCACTTTCGAGGAAGAACCGCGGCATGAGCCATACGGCAGCGTCGCCGTCTGGCGCGACCCGTTCGGCAACCGCTGGGACCTGATCGGCCCGCCCGCGGCTGATCTCGGGGCCGGACTTTTCGAAAAGTCCGGTCTGATTTCTTCGAAGAAATCGCCTACCCGCGTTGGGTCAGCGCGATACCCGCCGCCATCAGCGCCAGCCCCGCCAGCCGCACCCCGCTGACCGGCCGTGCGCCCAGCCCCATCATGCCCGTCGCATCGATCACCGCCGCGCTGACCAGCTGTCCCAAAAGCACGAACAGGATCGCATTGGCCAGACCAAAGCGCGGGGCGACAAATGTGATCGTCAGGATGTAGAAGGCCACCAGGCACCCGCCCAGGAACAGGACCGGCGGCTGCCCCGGCACCCGGGCCAGCGCCGCCCCCTGCCCCGTGACCAGCAGCACGGCCAAAGCCGTCCCGAAGGCCACCGCGAACAGCACGACCCCCGCCGCGACGGGCGAGCCGATCCGCTGCCCCAGGTTGGCGTTGAGCGCGGCGAGAAGCGGGATCCCCACCCCCGCCGCGACCATCAGGGCGGCATGGCGCAGCCCCTCACCCATGCGCCTTCACCTGCGCCCGGTACTCTTGAACCGGCAGACCGCCGATCCCCCAGTCCTCCAGCGCGACCTCATCGATCACGACAAAGGTGGTGGCGGGCGACTTGTTTAGGACCCTGACCAACAGGTCGGTGACCCCGGCGATCAATTCGGCCTTCTGCGCCGAGGTCGCCCCTTCGCGGGTGATCTTGATGTTCACATAGGGCATCTCAACCCTCCTCTTCATATTGGAACACTTTCGAGATGATCAGCCACCGCCCATCCAGCTTGATGAGCGTCAGGAAATCGGTGAAGAACCGGTCCCCGATCGCGCAATGCAGCATGGCCCGGGCGGTCACCGGCCCGGCGAACTCGATCGAGACGATCTCGTCACGCCGCACCTCGCCCTTGGATGCGGGCGAGATGCGGGCATCGACCACCGGTAAATAGGTGGCCATGTCGCGGTAGAGGAACGTGCCATCCGTCACGCAGACATACTGCGCCTGCGGATGGAAGACCTGTGCCAGCCGCTTGCTGTCGGCGAAATGCAGGCCGTCGAAGTAGACGGCCAGCACCGCGGCGACATCCTGGAAATCGCCAGAGACCGCCATCACGCCGCCAGCCCCTCGGCCCGCAGCACCCGCTGCACCGCAGGACGCGCCCCGACACGGGCCATGAACCCCGACAACTGCGGCCAGCGCGACAGGGCGATCCCGGTGAAATTGGCCCAGTTCGCCACCACGAAGGCATAGGCGTCCGCAATGGTGAACGCCTCGCCTGTCAGATGCGACCGCCCGTCGGCCAACCGCGCCTCCAGCCAGTCGAGCTTGCCCGCCACCGCCTGCCGCGCCGCTTCCTTCTGCGCGTCGGTCGAGGCCGGATTGAACAAAGGCCCAAAGGCGATGTGCAGCTCGGTCCCGGTGAAGTTCAGGACCTCGTTCACCCGCGCCCGCGCCATCGTGCCCGCAATGGGCGCCAGCCCCAGGTTCGCCGCCCGGTCCCCCAAGTACTGCAGGATCGCCGGACCCTCGGTCAGCACTTCGCCCTCTACCTCCAGCGCCGGAACCTTGCCCTTCGGGTTGATCTCGCGGTAGTTCGCGCCGCTGGCCGTCTCGCCGTTCGCGGTATCCACCATCTCGACCGCATAGTCCCCGCCGATCTCGGCCAGGATGATGTGCGAGGCCATCGAGCAGGCGCCGGGCTTGATGTAGAGTTTCATCGTCGTCTCCATTGGTTTCCGATGCGGCCATGGCTAGCGCATCAAGTCACCTTTGGTAACGGGGTAACTTGCGGTAACGCATAGAATGGAGTATCTCCCGGGTAACCACGCTAAAGGCCCGCCGATGACGCTGAAACGCCGCAAGAACCGTACCCCGCACCCGATGTGCCCGCTGTCCGACTGCATGGCCTTCATCGGCGGCGCCTGGACGCCGAACATCATCTGGTACCTCTCCTCCGGCCCCCGCCGCTTTTCCGAACTGCGCGCCGACATCCCGCTCGTCTCCGCCAAGGTCCTGACCCAGCGCCTGCGCGAGCTGGAAGAGCGCGGCATCCTGCTTCGCACGGTCATGGAGACCTCGCCCCCGTCGGTCGAATACGCCCTGACTGACCTCGGGTTGGAATTCATGCCCGTCATCCAGGCCATCGCCGAAGTGGGCCAGCGCCTGAAGGACAAGGCCGCGGCGGCCTGACCCGGCGGAATTCGCCCATCTGGCGGTTGAGTTCTTGGGGCATCCGTCTAGATTGACGACCTAGACATCGGCACGCCGGGCAAACCGACGGCAGGTACAGGGGGGTTTCAGGATGCAGGCTTTGCTTGCCTTCTCGCGCGGTATCGACCGCGTGAACGCTTTCATCGGAAAGGCCGTGATCTGGCTGATCCTCCTTGCCGTGCTGGTCAGCGCCGGAAACGCGGTCAGCCGCAAGCTGTTCGACCTGTCATCGAACGCCTGGCTTGAACTGCAATGGTACTTGTTCGGCGCGGCCTTCATGGGGGCTGCAGCCTATACCTTGCAGCAGAACGAACACATCCGGATCGACGTCTTCTACGCCTCGCGCAGCCGCAGGACGCAGCACTGGATCGACCTTCTGGGCCATATCTTCTTCCTGTTGCCTTTCACGGCACTCATGGCCTGGCTCTTGTACCCCTACACCATCCAGGCCTTTGTCGGCGGACAGGTGTCTTCCAATGCCGGCGGCCTGATCATCTGGCCCGCCCGCGCGATCCTCTTGATCGGCTTCATCATGCTGACCTTCCAGGCCATCGCCGAGATCGTCAAGAAGATCGCCGTCATGCGCGGGTTGATGGAGGACCCCCATCCCTTCATCTCGGCGCAGGAACAGGCTCTGCAAGAGGTCGAGGAACTGGCTGCCGAAGTTCAGGCCACCACCGAGGTGAAGAAATGATCGAGCTCATCGCCCACAACATGGCCCCGATCATCTTTCTCAGCCTGGTCGGGTTCCTGCTGCTTGGCTATCCGGTTTCCTTCTCGCTGGCCGCGAACGGGCTGATCTTCTTCGTGATCGGCGTCTGGCTTGCCCCCTATTCCAACGGCGAGATCACGCTGGACTGGCCACTTCTGGGCACCATGCCGCAACGGCTGTGGGGGATCATCTCGAACGAGACCTTGTTGGCCATCCCCTTCTTCACCTTCATGGGGATCATCCTGGAACGAAGCGGGATGGCCGAGGATCTTCTGGACACCATCGGCCAGCTGTTCGGGCCCATCCGCGGCGGTCTCGCCTTTGCGGTGATCCTCGTCGGCGCGCTGCTGGCTGCAACCACCGGCGTCGTCGCCGCCTCAGTCATTGCGATGGGGCTGATCTCGCTGCCGATCATGCTGCGCTATGGGTATGACCGGCGCACGGCCACCGGGGTCATCGCGGCGTCCGGTACGCTTGCGCAGATCATTCCGCCATCGCTGGTGCTGATCATCCTGGCCGACCAGCTGGGCCGGTCGGTGGGCGACATGTATCAGGGCGCAATCGTCCCCGGTCTGATCCTGACGGGCATGTACCTGGGGTACATCTGCATGATCGCGATCTTCCAGCCGCACAAGGTGCCCGCCCTGCCGCCCGAGGCGCGGACGCTGGGCGGGGGCGTGACCTCGCTTCTGGTCGCCCTCGCAGCAGGCTGCGCCATCGGCTACGTCGCCCATTACATCTGGTATGAGGACTGGGGTGCGAATGCCGACGTGCTGGGCGCCACCATCGCCACGCTGGTGATCTACTTCTACGCGCTGACCGACCGCTATATGGGCATCAACCTGCTCTCGCGGCTGGCGCAACAGGTCATCATGGTGCTGATCCCGCCGCTTGCACTGATCTTCCTGGTGCTGGGCACGATCTTCATCGGCCTTGCCACGCCCACCGAAGGCGGCGCGATGGGCGCGGTGGGCGCGATCATCCTGGCCTGGGCCAAGGGGCGGTTCAAGTTCCCGACTCTGCAGTCGGCCCTCATCGCCACCACACGGCTGTCCGCCTTCGTGATCTTCGTTCTGATCGGCGCGCGGATGTTCAGCCTGACTTTCTACGGCGTGAACGGCCATGTCTGGGTCGAGGAACTTCTGACCGCCGTGCCGGGGGGGCAGTACGGCTTCCTCTTTGTGGTCAACCTGATCATCTTCATCCTGGGCTTCTTCCTCGACTTCTTCGAGATCGCCTTCATCCTGATCCCGCTTCTCATCGCACCGGCCCAGACGCTGGGGATCGACTTGATCTGGCTGGGCGTCATCATCGGGGTGAACCTGCAGACCTCGTTCTTGACGCCGCCCTTCGGCTTTGCGCTGTTCTATCTGCGCTCGGTCGCGGCCAAGGTGCCCTATCTGGACAAGGTCACCGGCAAGAAGATGGACGGGATCAAGACCGGAGAGATCTACAAGGGTGCCATCCCCTTCATCCTCATCCAGGTTACGATGATCTTCGTCGTGGTCTTCTTCCCGCAGACCGTGATGCACTACAGGGGACCGGTGATTGACCCCTCCACGGTCGAGATCAAGGTGCCGACCTTGCAGCCGCTGGCACCGGGGGCGCCGGGCGGTCTGCCGCAGCTTGGGGCACCGAACCTTGGTGGCACTGCACCCGCCGAAGGGGCTGCCCCCGCGCCGGGCGGCTTGCCCACCCTTCCCGGAGCCCCGCAACTTGGCGCGCCAGTGGTGAACCCCTGAGGCAAACGAAAAAGCCCCGGAGCGATCCGGGGCCTTTCCTTTTGGCGATGGCAGTGCGCTTAGAGCTTGCCAGCCTGTTGCTGCGTCATCATGAAGACGTCGTAGTTGTATTCGGCGATCTGCGCCCAGAGATAGGCATCCTTCTTGAACGCCTGCTGGCTGTCGTAGATCTTCTTGAAGGCGGCATTCGTCGCGCTGATCTCGGCATAGGTCGAAACCGCAGCGTCATAGGCGGCCGACAGAACATCGGCCGGCATCGGACGCAGCTGGGTACCATTGGCCACCAGCGACTTCAGCGCCGTCGGGTTCTTCCAGTCATAGTTGGCCATCATGTTCGAGTTGGCCGCCTCTGACGCCGAGCGCAGGATCGCCTGGTAGGTCGGGGGCAGCTCGTTCCACTTGGCCAGGTTGATCATGTTCGACAGGGTCGGGCCACCTTCCCACCAGCCAGGATAGTAGTAGAACGGCGCGACTTTGTAGAAGCCCAGCTTTTCATCGTCATAGGGGCCGACGAACTCGGCTGCGTCGATGGTGCCCTTCTCCAAGCTGGGATAGATGTCGCCGCCCGCGATCTGTTGCGGCACGACGCCCAGCTTGGCGATGATCGACCCGCCGAAGCCGCCGATCCGCATCTTCAGGCCCTGCAGGTCCGCGACCGAGTTGATCTCCTTGCGGTACCAGCCCGCCATCTGCACCCCGGTATTGCCGCAGGGCAGATAGTGCAGGTTGCGGTTCGCGTTGAAGAATTCATTCAGCATGTCGATGCCGCCGCCGTGGTACAGCCAGCCGTTCATCTGACGGTAGTTCAGGCCGAAGGGCACTGTGGTCCCAAGGGCGTTGGTCGGGTCCTTGCCCCAGTCGTAGTAGGCCGCGGTATGCGCCATTTCGACCGACCCGGCCGAGGCGGCCTCGGCCGCTTCCAGCGCGGGTACCAGTTCGCCGCCCGGGAAGACCTGGATCACGAACTTTCCATCCGTGGCCTCGGAGACGTATTTCGCCATCGTTTCGGCAGCGCCATAGATGGTGTCGAGCGACTTCGGGAAGCCCGAGGCGCAACGCCAGGTGATGCTCGGCGACTCTTGGGCGATGGCCGGTGCGGCCAGCGTTGCCGCCCCGGCGGCAGCGACGCCACCGATCGAGGCCTTGGTCAGGAACGAACGTCTATCCATGCAGTACTCCTCCCATATGGTTTGCCCGTTCACGCCCTGCAAAAGCGGACGGGAGTTGTGGTGAGATAGACCCTATTTCCCGTCGTGCAAGATAGGAAGCCATTTCCTCGCGTCAAAGGCGAAGACTTCGCGCAAGGCGCTCCTTAAGGGTATTGTCTGCTTGGCAAATGTGGCAAGGCGGCAGAAACTGCGGCATTGCGTCAGGAGGCCCCATGTTCAGCTATGTCTCGCTTGGCACCCGCGACCTTGGCCGCGCCCTGCCCTTCTATGATGCGGTGCTTGCGCCCCTTGGTCACACCCGGATCGAGGATTACGACCCCGAGGACCGGTCGGCCGCCTGGGGGCTGGACGATCCCGGGCCGCATTTGTGGGTGACCCAGCCCTTCGACGGGGCCCCCGCCACTCCGGGTAACGGCACGATGGTGTCCTTTCTGGCCCCCGACCGCGCCGCAGTGGACGCCTTCCACGCCGCCGCGCTGGCGCATGGGGGGACAGACGAGGGCGCGCCGGGACTGCGCCCGCAATACGGCGCTCATTTCTATGCGGCCTACGTCCGTGACCCCGACGGCAACAAACTGAACGCCGTCTGCTACAAGCCCTAACCAAAGGACCAGTCCGTCTCGGCAAATCGGCGCCATATCGTCTGAATTCGCCGTCATCACCCTTGCATTCTGGCGCCGCAACCCAACCTTCCCGGAAACGATCAATCGGGGACAATCCGTGACCTATCTGATGTTCTTCGTGGGCCTGGCAATTCTTGTGGCAGGCGGTGAGTTCCTTGTGCGCGGCGCATCCGCCATCGCCCGCGCTTTCCACCTGTCGCCTTTGCTGATCGGCCTGACCATCGTCGGCTTCGGCACTTCGGCGCCCGAACTGATCGTTTCAGTCCAGGCCGCGCTGGCCGACCAACCCGGGATCGCCATCGGCAACGTCATCGGGTCGAACATCGGCAACATCCTTCTCATCCTCGGCGTCTCGGCCCTGATCGCGCCCCTGATCATTCCCGGCCGCAGGCTTTGGCGCGACCTTGCCTTCATGCTGGCGGCCACCGCGATCATCTGGGTGATGCTGCTGGACGGACAGGTCACGCGGGTGGATGGCCTGATCCTGCTTGCGGGCCTGGCCGCCTTCCTTGTCGTCGCCTTCATCGCCGGACAGGGTCACCCGCCGGAAGGCGGCGACACCGAAACCTTCGGCCCGAACTGGAAGCCCTGGGTAATGACCGGCGCGGGCCTTGTCCTGCTGGTGATCGGCGCGCGGTTCCTGGTGGACAGCGCCACCACCATCGCGCGCGACTTCGGTATCTCCGAAGCGGTGATCGGCCTGACCATTGTCGCCGTCGGCACCTCGCTGCCGGAATTCGCCACCAGCGTGATCGCAGCGCTGCGCAAGCAGACCGAGATTTCGGTCGGCAATATCGTGGGCTCGAACATCTTCAACATCTTCGGGATCCTCGGACTGACCGCGCTGATCGCCCCGATCCCGGCCGAGGCGCGCTTTGCTGCCATCGACATGTGGTGGGCAGCAGGTTCCGCAATCGGCCTGACGCTGGTGGCCTTCCTGCTGGGCGGCCTGCCCCGGATTGCGGGGGCAGGACTTCTTGCTGCCTACGGCGCCTATCTGGTCTTCATCGCCTGACCCGTTCGGCCCGGGTTTGCCGCGCAGATCCGGGTCATTCCACAAGATGTTCTGAAAATTGCGCAGCGCGACACCCTGCCGCAAGAAAAGTTCAAAATCCGCGGCTTGATGCGACATTTTCGTATTGCAAATCCGGTTGACGCCCGGCATATCCGCCCCTACTGTTCCGACCGAACGTGAAGGGGATGGGCCAATGGCCAGACTTCTTGTCATCGTAGGAAGGAAGCGCATGGGCCGGTGACGGTTTGACCATAGTGGTTCCCATGCGCCCCCGAAGGAAACTCCGGGGGCTTTTTGTTGCGCGAAGGAGAGACGGAAATGTCGAAGCAGATGACCGGTGCGAAGATGGTGATCCAGGCCCTGAAGGATCAGGGTGTCGAGGTCGTCTTTGGCTATCCCGGCGGCGCCGTGCTTCCCATTTATGACGAGCTTTTCCTGCAGAACGACATCCGCCACATCCTCGTGCGCCACGAACAGGGCGCGGTCCACATGGCCGAGGGCTATGCGCGGTCGACCGGCAAGCCAGGAGTCGCACTGGTGACCTCGGGCCCCGGGGCAACGAACGCCGTCACCGGCCTGACCGACGCGCTGATGGATTCGATCCCGATCATCGTGCTGACCGGCCAGGTCCCGACCTTCATGATCGGAACCGACGGGTTTCAAGAGGCCGACACCGTCGGCATCACCCGGCCCTGCACCAAGATGAACTGGCTGGTGAAGGATACCGCCAAGCTGTCGGAAACCATCCACCAGGCCTTCCACGTCGCCACCCATGGCCGCCCCGGCCCGGTGCTGATCGACATTCCGAAGGACGTGCAATTCGCCACCGCCGACTATGTCCCGGCCGAAAAGGCCAAGATCACCCATTACCAACCCCGGACCGAGGGCGACCCCGACCAGATCGCCCGCCTGGTCGAGATGATCGAGACTGCCGAACGCCCGATCCTCTACACCGGCGGCGGTGTCATCAACTCCGGCCCCCGCGCCTCGGCCCTGCTGCGTGAGCTGGCCGCGGAAACCGGTTTCCCCGTTACCTCCACCCTGATGGGCCTCGGTGCCTATCCCGCCTCCGGCAAGAACTGGGTCGGGATGCTGGGGATGCACGGCCTCTATGAAGCCAACCTCGCCATGCACGGTTGCGACGTGATGATCAACATCGGCGCGCGGTTTGACGACCGGATCACCGGGCGGGTCAAGGACTTCTCGCCCCGGTCGAAGAAGGCGCATATCGACATCGACCCGTCGTCGATCAACAAGGTGATCCGCGTGGACGTGCCGATCGTCGGCGACGTGACGAAGGTGCTGGAGGAAGTCCTCCGCCAATGGCGTGCCCGCGGGTCCAAGACCGACAAGCGCGGATTGTCGCAGTGGTGGAAACAGATCGACGAATGGCGCGCGGTCAAATGCCTGTCCTACAAACAATCGACCACCACCATCAAACCGCAGTACGCGCTGGAGCGGCTTGAAGCCCTGACCACGGGCATGGACCGCTACATCTGCACCGAAGTCGGCCAGCACCAGATGTGGGCCGCCCAGTTCCTGGGGTTCGAGGACCCTAACCGCTGGATGACCTCCGGTGGTCTCGGCACCATGGGCTATGGCCTCCCCGCCTCCATCGGCGTGCAGATCGCCCATCCCGAGGCGCTGGTCATCAACGTCGCCGGTGAAGCATCCTGGCTGATGAACATGCAGGAAATGGGCACCGCAATGCAGTTCCGCGCGCCCGTGAAGCAGTTCATCCTGAACAACGAACGCCTCGGCATGGTCCGCCAGTGGCAGGAACTCCTCCACGGCGAACGCTACTCCTCGTCCTGGTCCGACTCTCTGCCCGATTTCGTGAAACTGGCCGAGGCTTTCGGCTGCAAGGGCATCCAGTGCAAGGACCCCAAGGACCTCGACGACGCGATCATGGAGATGCTGCGCTACGACGGCCCGGTGATCTTCGACTGCCTGGTCGAAAAGCACGAAAACTGCTTCCCAATGATCCCGTCGGGCAAGCCCCACAACGAGATGCTTTTGGGCGACGCCGACACGCAAGGAGCGATCGGCGCCAAGGGGGCGGTTCTGGTGTGACAGGCGCGGTCCCCGGTTCGCCCCGGGGACCGTCCGGTCTTGCAGCAACCAGGCAGAACCCGATGATGCAAATGTCCGAGGCCAGCCCCAAGACCCGCGACCTGTCGCTCGATGTCGCCAAGGGCCTCGGCATCGTCCTGGTGGTGATCGGCCATGCCTGGCGCGGCCTCGACAGCGCGGGGATGATTGGCAGCCCGGACCTCTTCCGGGTCATCGACACGCTCATCTACAACTTCCACATGCCGCTCTTCTTCCTCCTCTCCGGCATGACGTTCGAAGCTTGGGCCCTGAAACGCCCCTATTCTGAAGCCGCGATCAGCCGGGTCACCCGCCTGCTCTGGCCGCTTGCCCTCTGGTCCTACATCTTCGTCGGCGCCCGGATCGCTGCCGGGGACGCGGCCAACACGCAAGTGGCGGGCTGGCAGAACCTGATGTTCTTCCCCCTGCCCCCGCGCGACCATTTCTGGTTCCTCTGGGCGCTGTTCCTGCAGCACCTCGCCGTCCTGGCCCTGATCCGCGCCGTGGGCCGGCCGCTTGGGGCCAAGGTCTGGGCCGCGCTTGCCGCCATCCTCATCCTCGGCTCCAGCTTCACCCCCGTGGGCCTGAACGCCTGGACCTTCGGCGCACTGACCTATGCTGGGGCCTTCCTGACCGGACTAGCACTCGGACCGTCCGGCCTTCCCGCCCGTGGCCTGGCAACCCTTGCCATCGCGGCGGCGGCCTTCATCGGACTGCAGGCCGCCAGCTTCCAGGTCCCCTCCACGCTTCTGACCTCGCAGCTTCTGGGCATCGCCCTGTCGCTCGCCTTCCTCGCCATCGTCCGTGTCGCCTGCGCCCAAGGCACCGGCCCGGCCCTGCGGCTTTTGGCCTTCCTCGGCGTCTCGTCGATGGGCATCTACTTGGCCCACACCATCTTCTCCGCCGGCACCCGCGTTGTGCTCTCCCGCCTAACCCAGGACGTAAGCCTGCACATGGTCGTCGGCACCCTCGCCGGGATCATCGGCCCTCTCGTCCTCTACATCATCATCCGCCGGATCGGCCGCCCCTCCTGGATCGGCTTCTGACCCGCATGCACCCATTCAACAGAAGGTAGGACCCCATGTCCGCACTCAACATCAAGAAGGGCTCTTCCAGCCATTCCGCCTATGACCTCCGCTCGGCCAATTCCGAGATCGAGGAGAGCCACACCCTCGCCGTGATCGTGGAAAACGAACCCGGTGTCCTCGCGCGGGTCATCGGCCTGTTCTCGGGCCGCGGCTACAACATCGACAGCCTGACCGTCGCCGAAGTGGACCACACCGGCCACCGGAGCCGCATCACCATTGTCACCCGCGGCACCCCCGCCGTCATCGACCAGATCGAGGCGCAGCTGAAACGCATGGTCCCGGTCCATGCCGTCCACGACCTGACGATGGAAGGCCCCTCGGTCCAGCGCGAGCTTGCGCTCGTCAAGGTCAAGGGCAAGGGCGATCACCGGATCGAGGCGCTGCGCCTGGCCGAAATCTTCCGCGCCAACGTGGTCGATAGCACGCTTGAAAGCTTCGTCTTCGAGATGACCGGCACGCCCGAGAAGATCGACGCCTTCGCCGACCTGATGCGCCCCCTGGGCCTGGTGGAAATCGCCCGCACCGGCGTCGCGGCGCTCAAGCGCGGCGCGTAACCCCCGAATTTTCGTCGAAAATTCGCGCTTGGCTACCGGCCCGCAAAACGTGGTGCGCGTTTCTCCAGGAACGCCGCCACCCCCTCCCGGAAATCTTTCGACGCCCCACAGGCCCCCTGCAGCTGCGCCTCGATGGCCAGCTGCGCCTCAAGCGGCTGGTCGAAGGCCCCGCGCAAGGCCTGCTTCAGAGCCGCATAGGCCCCGGTTGGCCCCTGGGCAAGCTTTGCCGTCCGCGCCGCCACCACCTCGGCGAACCGCTCATCCGGCACCGCTTCCCAGATCATCCCCCAGGCTTCGGCCTGCCGGGCGCTGACCGGCTCGGCCAGAAGCGCCGCCCCCATCGCTCGCTGCAAGCCCACACGACGCGGCAGGAAACTGGTCCCGCCCGCATCAGGGATCAGCCCGATCCGGCTGAACGCCTGAATGAATACCGCGCTTTCGGCCGCGATCACCAGATCACAGGCGAGCGCCAGGTTCGCCCCCGCCCCCGCCGCGACCCCGTTCACCGCCGCAATGACCGGAACCGGCGCCTCGGTGATCGCGCGGATCATCGGCACGTACTCGTCGTTCAGGACCCCTTCGAACCCTGCCGCATCCAGACCTGAAGCATCGCTCAGGTCCTGACCCGAGCAGAACCCCCGTCCCGCGCCGGTCAGCACGATCACCCGTGCCGCATGCCCGGCCACCAAGGCCGCGGTCAGCTCGCGCCGCAGATCGCGGTTCAGGGCATTCATCACCTCGGGCCGGTTCAGCGTGACCCGGTGCACGCCGACATCCACTTCAACCCTGACCAGATCACCCATAGCCCGCCTCCCCGCTTTTCCGGCACACTAGCGAGAGGCTGCAACAGCCCAAAGGCAAACGCCGCGTCACTCCTTCAGGATTTCCCGCACCCGCGCCTCTTCATCCGCAGACAGGCTCGCTTCCGGTTGCACCCGCCGCCGAGCCGCCGCCACGGCCACCCCGATCCCCGCCAACAGCAAGGCCGGACCCGCCAGCCACAGGATCAGGTTCGCCCCTTCGGCCGGCGGGTTGAACAGCACGCCTTCGCCAAAGCGCTCGACGATGTAGTCGACCACCTCTTCATCCGTGTCGCCCGCCACGAGACGCTCGCGGATGATCAGCCGCAGATCCCTGCTGATCGGAGCGTTGGAGTCATCGATCGTCTCGCCCTGACAGACCGGGCAGCGGATGTCGCGGCTGATCTCTCGCGCGCGGGATTCCAGCACCGGGTCGTCCAGCATTTCGTCCGGCTGCACCGCCCAGGCCGGAGACAGCATCAGGAACAGGGCCAGGATGTAGGGTGGGCAGATTGCCCACCACCGTTTGAAGGAACCGATCATTCCGCGGGAACCCCGGCTGGAACCGACCGCCGCGCACCGGCAGCCACCCGGTAGCGCCGGTCTGACAGGCTAAGAAGACCGCCAAGCGCCATCAGGATGCAGCCCGCCCACAGCCAGTTGGCGAAGGGCTCGATATAGCTGCGCACCGCCCAGCCGCCGCTTTTCTGCTTGTCACCCAGCACCAGGTAGACATCGCGCAGGAAACCATAGTCGATGGCGGCCTCGGTCGTCGGCATCTCGGCCACTGGGTAGAACCGCTTTTCGGGATGCAGAACAACGACTTCCTGCCCGTTCTTCAACACCGTCATCCAGCCCATGGTCGAGGTATAGTTCGGCCCTTGTACCTCTTCGACGCGGTCGAGCCGCACTTCGTAGGCCCCCAGGGGGAAGGTCTCGCCTTCCTGCACGACACGGATGTCCTCGATCTTCCAGGACATCATCGCCGAGACGGCAAAGATGGTAACGCCCAGCCCGAAATGCGCGGTGGCCTTACCCCAGTCCGCACGCGGCAGGCGGCCCAGCCGCGCAAAGCGGCTGCCCAAGCCCTCGCGCCCCGTCCGCGCCCAGAGATCCACCAGTGCGCCGAACCCGACCCAGGCGCCCAGCACCAGCCCGATAGGCCCCAGCGCCGTGCGCCCGGTCTGCATCGCAATGGCCAGCGCGCCCAAGGCCAGCGCCAGCACAGCGACCGGGATCAGCCCGCGCAAGCTCCGCCCCAGCGATCCGCGTTTCCAGGCCAGCATCGCACCGGGTGGCAGGATCAGCGCCAGCGCCACCATGAAGGGCGAGAAGGCTGCGTTGAAGAAAGGCTCGCCGACCGATAGGTCACGCCCCAGCAACATTGACCCGACAAGCGGCCAGATTGTCCCGATAAACACGACAAACGCCGCCACCGTCAGCAGGATGTTGTTCGCCACCAGCGCGCTTTCGCGGCTGACCAGGCTGAAGACGCCGCGCGCCTCCATCGATCCGGCCCGCGCCGCAAACAGCATGAGCGCGCCCCCGGTGAAGACGCCCAGGATCATCAGGATGAACACGCCACGCTCGGGGTCGTTGGCGAAGGCGTGGACGGATGTGATGACCCCAGACCGCACGATGAAGGTTCCGATAAGAGAGAACCCGAAGGCCATGATCGCCAGCAGGATCGTCCAGGCCTTCAGGCTTTCGCGCTTTTCCACCACGATGGACGAATGCAGCAGCGCCGCCGCCAGCAGCCAGGGCATGAAGCTTGCGTTTTCCACCGGGTCCCAGAACCAGAACCCGCCCCAGCCGAGCTCATAATAGGCCCACCATGACCCCAGCGCGATGCCGATGGTCAGGAACACCCAGGCCGCGAGCGTCCAGGGCCTGACCCAGCGCCCCCAGGAGGCATCGACCCGGCCCTCGATCAGCGCGGCCACCGCGAAGGAGAAGGCCATCGAAAGCCCGACATAGCCCAGGTACAGGAACGGCGGATGGATGGCCAGACCCGGATCCTGCAGCAGGGGGTTGAGGTCCTGCCCGTCCAGGGGCGGCAAGGCGAGCCGCCAGAACGGGTTTGACGTCAGCAGCAGGAACAGCAGGAACGCAACCCCGATCATCCCCTGCACCGCCAGGACCCGCGCCTTCAGCCGCGCAGGGAGGCCCCCGCCAAACGCCGCCACCGCCGCGCCGTACACCGCCAGGATCAGGACCCAGAGCAGCAGCGACCCCTCATGGTTCCCCCAGACCCCTGAAATCTTGTAGATCATCGGCTTCAGCGTGTGCGAGTTCGACACCACCACTGCCAGACTGAAGTCCGACACCACAAAGGCCCAGGTCAGCGCTGCAAAGCTTGCCGCAACCAGCACCAGCTGCACCAGCGCCGCCGGTCCCGCCAGGGCCATCAGTCGCGCGTCACCCCGGTGCGCGCCCCAGAGCGGCAGCGTTGACTGCACCAGCGCCACCATCAGCGCCAGGATCAGCGCGAAATGCCCAAGCTCGACGATCATGACCTGCTCCCCTGACCTTTCCACATGATAGGCGTCCCAGGCGTCCGGGGAAAGGCCTGCGCCCTTCCGCCGCGCCCGGTCGGCAGATTGTCGGGTCCCCCGCTGCCCTCCCGCCGTTTTGCCGGTTGCCACCCGGCGACCCGCACCGCTACACCCGTCGCAAACGGGAGGACCCCATGCCCAAATGCATCCTGATCGGCGCCCCCATCGACAGCGGGCAAAAACGCCCCGGCTGCCTGATGGGCCCCGCCGCCTACCGCGTCGCCGGTATCGCCCACGAAGTCAGCGCCGAGGGCCACGGGGTCGAAGACTGGGGCGACCTCTCGCTGCCAGCCCTGAAGCCTGTCACCTGCCCCAATCCCGCCGTCCACGACTTGGCCGAGACGGTGGCCTGGGCCGAGATCCTGATGGATCGGGTGGATGACGCGCTGTCCCAGGGCGGCTTCCCCATCATCATGGGCGGCGACCATTCCCTTGCCCTCGGTTCCGCCGCCGGGGCCGCCGCCTTTGCCGCGCGGCAGGACCGGCCGCTCTTCCTCCTTTGGCTCGACGCGCATTCCGACTTCCACACGCCGCTCACCACCACAAGCGGAAACCTGCACGGCACGCCCTTGGCCTATATCGCCGGCCGCGACGGGTTCGACGCCTTCCCGCCCTTCCCCGCCCCGGTCCCCGCCCATCGCATCTGCATGTTCGGCATCCGCTCGGTCGATCCGGCCGAACAGGTTGCCATGCAGGAACGCGACATCTTCATCAACGACATGCGAGTCATCGACGAACGCGGCCTCGTCGCCCCCTTGCGTGAGTTCCTCGACCTCGTCCGGCGCGAGGGTGGGATGCTTCACGTGTCGCTCGACGTCGACTTCCTCGACCCATCGATTGCCCCCGCCGTCGGCACCACCGTCCCCGGCGGCACCACCTTCCGCGAGGCGCATCTGGTGATGGAGCTTCTGCACGAGTCCGGCCTGGTCACTTCCCTCGACCTGGTGGAACTCAACCCCTTTCTGGACGACCGCGGCATGACCGCGCGGCTGATGGTCGACCTGGTGGGGTCATTGATGGGGAAAAAGGTCTTTGACCGCCCAACCCGAGCCAAGTGACGCAGACCCGCTACATCTTGTGGTCCGTTGCAGAGCTACTCCAAGCCAGTAGAGATGTATATACGTGTCGTATCGACACTGTATCTATACACGGAACAGACCGGATTGGCTGGCGGTAATTGTTTCCAAACCCCACCAAACGATTGCCGACGCCCGGTACACAGTGCCGCAATCTGCGGCCAGACTGTTTCGCCACAGGCGCGCAATGCAAGCGCTAATGGATCCGGAACTCGCCCACGACGTTGCGCCATTCCCCGGGCGCGATCAGCTTGCGGTGGGTGAAGCGCACCGAATGAAGCGGGCCTTCGATCTTCTCCTGCCAGAACTCGATGAACTTGAAGAGCTCCGGATAATCCGGTGCGAGGTCGTACTCCTGCCAGATGAAACTGTTCAGGACACTGCGGTAATCCGGCATCCGGTAGTACAGTTCCGCCGTCGTCAGCCCATAGCCCTTCAGCATCAGTTCCGTCTCGCGTCTGACCATTGCACCCCTCCTTTCAGGTGGTCCTATAGGGAATCATGCCAAAGAAGTCCTAAAAATCAATAAAAACAGTATGTTGTCACTCATTCCCTCTGGCTGCCAATCGATGCGCATCGCGCCATTGCACCCCACAGCTTGGATGGTGTATCTTCCCGCCTGCTAAATCTTGATCCCGCAAGGAAGGCGCGCGCCCTCATGGCCGACACCCCGGACGACACTGAAAACAAAGAAGAAAAACCGGATCGTCCCAGCTGGCACGGCCCCCAGGTCGACATCGCCGCCGAGATGAAGACCGCCTATCTCGACTACGCGATGAGCGTGATCGTTTCCCGCGCAATTCCCGACCTGCGTGACGGGCTGAAGCCCGTCCACCGCCGCATCCTGTTTGCGATGCACGAAAGCGGCAACACGCATGACAAGGCCTATCGCAAGTCGGCCCGCCCGGTGGGCGACACGATGGGGAAATACCACCCCCATGGCGACTCGGCGATCTATGACGCGCTGGTGCGGATGGCGCAGCCCTTCTCGATGTCGCTGCCGCTTCTCGACGGCCAGGGCAACTTCGGCTCGATGGACGGCGATAACCCGGCGGCCATGCGCTACACCGAAGTACGGATGGACAAGCCCGCCGCTTTCCTCTTGTCGGACATCGACAAGGAAACCGTCGACTTCCAGGACAACTACGACGGCAAGGACAAGGAGCCCACCGTCCTTCCGGCCCGCTTCCCCAACATGCTGGTCAACGGTGCGGGCGGGATCGCTGTCGGCATGGCGACGAACATCCCGCCGCACAACCTGGGCGAGGTGATCGACGGCACCCTCGCCCTGATCGAGAACCCCGACATCTCCATGGAGCAACTCATGGAGATCATCCCGGCCCCCGATTTCCCGACCGGCGCGCAGATCCTCGGCCGCTCCGGGGCGCGGAAAGCCTATCTGGAGGGTCGGGGCAGCGTCATCATTCGCGCCAAGACCCATGTCGAGGAAATCCGCAAGGACCGCTGGGCCATCGTCATCGACGAGATCCCCTATCAGGTCAACAAGGCCACGATGATCGAGAAGATCGCGGAACTCGTCCGCGAAAAGCGCATCGACGGCATTGCCGGGATCGCGGACGAATCCGACCGGATCGGCGTCCGCGTGGTGATCGAGCTCAAGCGCGACGCAACGCCCGACGTGGTGCTGAACCAGCTCTTCCGCTTCTCGACCATGCAGGTCTCGTTCGGCTGCAACATGCTGGCCCTGAACGGGGGTAAGCCAGAACAGCTGACCCTTCGCGATTTCCTCAGCTATTTCATTACTTTCCGCGAGGAAGTTGTTGCGCGCCGCACTGCCTTTGAACTCCGCAAGGCGCGTGAGCGCAGCCATGTGCTCTGCGGCCTCGCCGTCGCAGTCTCGAACGTGGATGAGGTTGTCGCGACCATCCGCGCCTCTGCCGACCCGGCCGAGGCCCGTGACAAGCTGATGACCCGCCGCTGGCCTGCCCACGACATCGCCGCGTATATACGCCTGATCGACGATCCGTCGCACACGATCAATGAGGACGGGACCTACAACCTCTCCGAAGTCCAGGCCCGCGCCATCCTCGACCTCCGCCTGCAGCGCCTGACCGCAATGGGGGTCAAGGAAGTCACCGACGAGCTGGAAGAATTGGCCGGGAAGATCAAGGACTTCCTAGACATTCTTGGCAGCCGCGATCGGATCATGGCGATCATCTCGGATGAACTCCGTGAGGTCAAAGCCCTCTTCGCCGTCCCCCGCCGGACCGAAATCACCGACTGGTCCGGCGACATGGAGGACGAGGACCTGATCGAGCGTGAGGATATGGTCGTGACCATCACCTCGGGCGGCTACATCAAGCGCACGCCCTTGGCCGAATTCCGCGCCCAGAACCGCGGCGGCAAGGGTCTGGCCTCGATGCAGACCAAGGACGACGACGTGGTCACCACGCTTTTCGTCGCGAATACGCATACTTGGCTCTTGTTCTTCACAACCGACGGCATGGTCTACAAGCTGAAGACCTGGCGCCTGCCGCTGGCCGGCCGCACCGCCAAGGGCAAGGCGCTTGTCAACATCCTGCCGATTCAAAATGGCATCTCCATCGCCGCCCTGATGCCGGTCGACGTGCCCGAGGAAGACTGGGGCAACCTGCAGATCGTTTTCGCGACCTCTGACGGCGATGTCCGGCAGAACGACCTTAGCGACTTCACCAACGTCAAGCGCAACGGCAAGATCGCGATGAACCTGCCCGAGGGCATCACCCTCGTGAACGCCGCCATCGCCGACGACCAGGACGACGTGATGCTGGTGACGGAAGCCGGCCGCGCCATCCGCTTCTCCACCACGGAAATCCGCGTCTTCAAGTCCCGCGGCTCGACCGGCGTGCGCGGCATACGGCTGGCGGACGGCGACCATGTCGTCTCGATGTCGATCATCCGCCACTTCGAGGCCACGCCAGAAGAACGCGAAGCCTACCTGAAACAGCGCCGCCTGATGGCCGGGATCACCGAGGACGACACCGACGACGAGGAAGAACACGTCCCCGCCGGCCAGTTGACCCCGGAACGCTATGCCGAGATGTCGGCGGCCGAGGACCTGATCCTCACCGTCACCAAGGGCGGATCCGGCAAGCTCTCCTCCTCGCACGACTACCCGGTCCGCGGCCGTGGCGGCATGGGCGTCAAGGCCATCAGCCCGGGGCCAAGGGGCGGCCGCATCATCGCCTCCTTCCCGGTCGAAACCACCGACCAGATCATGCTCGCCACCTCCTCCGGCCAGTCGATCCGCACGCCGGTGGACCAGGTCAGCTTCCGCTCGCGGTCGGCAGGCGGCGTCAAGATCTTCGCCATCGCGGCCGATGAGGAAGTCGTCTCGGTGGCCCGCGTCGCCGATCAGGGCGATGACGCTTGAGGAAAAGCTCGCAGCCCTAGCGGCTGCGGGCGAGACCATCACCTACGGCGACCTCGCACGGGACCTTGGCCTCCGCATGGGTGACCTCACCGCCCAACTCGAAGCCCTGATGGAGGCAGACGCAACCCAAGGCGCCCCCTTTCGCGCGGCACTCCTCCGCCAGCGGCTCTCGCCCGACCACCTCCCCGCCCCCGGCTTCTTCCAGAAGGCCACGGCCCTCGGTGCCAACATCCCTGACCCGGCAGCCTTTACCACCGACCAACGCCGCCGCCTGCGCTGATCTCTGCGCCAGCGCACAACACCCCTGCCCTTGCGGGGAATTTGCACAAAAGCCCATCTGTGCAAAATGCCTCGACCCGGCAAAAGACCGGGACAACGCGCTCAAGGGAACATCATGGAACAGCTCAAGACCTACTCGCCGCTTATCGCCCGCATCATCATCGGCGGCTTCTTCCTGCTGGCCGGGGTCGGCAAGGTCGCCGACATCGCCGGGACCGCCGGCTATATCCAGTCCGTGGGCCTGCCTGGCTTCCTCGCCTGGCCCGCAGCGATCTTCGAGATCGCCCTCGGCCTCGCGCTCATCGTCGGCTACCAGACCCGCATTGCCGCCCTTGCCGGCGCGGCCTTCTGCGTCTTCACCGCCGTCGTCTTCCACAACAACTTCGCCGACCAGATGCAGATGATCATGTTCCTCAAGAACTTCTCGATCGCCGGCGCCTTCCTGATGTTCTTCGCCCACGGCCCGGGCAAACTGGCGCTCGACAAGGTCTGAGGCAATTAATCGCCGCGTAACCCTTCGGTGCGATCCTTGCGCCGAAGGGAGACACCCATGAATCTTTACCATTGCGTATTTGAACTTCGGCCGGAAGCGCGCTCATTGCTATTCTCCGAGGCCTGCACCCAATGGACGGGCTATTTGCAGTCTCGGGGCCTGATAACTGGCTGGCGCCTCTTGCGCCGCAAGTTCGGCACTGCTGCAACGCACACGGACTTCCTGCTTGAGATGGAGGTTCCCGATCTCCCCGCGCTCGACGCAGCCCTCGCGGCCCTCGGCAACAAGGCGGATGAGGCGACACAGCGCTACGATTACATGCTCAGCATGGTCGCCCGGACCGAGATTGGTCTGTACCGCCCCTACCCGGACCCGGCCTAAGCCTTCCGCATCTGCATGATCTGGGCAATCCCTGCGGCAACATCGCCCGCGGGGAACCCTGCCCATCATCCTCGGCTTCCAGACCCGTATCGTGGCCCTCGCGGCGCTGCCTTCTGCGTTTTCACCGCCGATCGCCGGCGCCTTCCTGATGTTCTTCGCCCATGGCCCGGGCAAACTGGCGCTCGACAAGGGCTAAGGCCGATTAATCGCCGCGTAACCCTTCGGTGCGAATCTGGCACCGAAGGGAGACGCCGATGAACCTCTACCACTGCATGATCGAGCTTCGGCCTGAGGCGCGCGCCTTGGGCTTCTCGCAGGCCTGCACCCACTGGATGGGCCACCTGCAAGCGCAGGGCCTGATCACCGGCTGGCGGCTGATGCGCCGCAAGTTCGGGCTCGCCTCGGGCCAGCACACCGACTTCCTGCTGGAAATCGAAATTCCAGGCCTCGCCACGCTGGATGCGGCCTTCTCGGCGCTGGCCACGGCGGATGATGAGGCGACCCGGCGCTACGACCAGATGCACGGCATGATCGCCCGGGTTGAGGTTGGGCTTTACCGCCCCTATCCCGACCCAACACAGCGTGAACGCATCTCCTTGATCTAGGGCGACCCGGCGGCTACATCGCCGCCATGGACACCCTTCACATCATCGGCGGCGGCATGGCGGGGGCTGAGGCCGCCTGGGCCGCCGCAAACCTTGGCGTCCCCGTGGTCATCCACGAGATGCGGCCCAAGGTCGCCACCTTCGCGCACCGGACCGGCGACTTCGCCGAAATGGTCTGTTCCAATTCCTTCCGCTCCGACGACCACGAACGCAATGCCGTTGGCCTGATCCACTGGGAGATGCGTCAGGCGGGCAGCCTGGTGATGGAGATGGCGCACCAGCACCGCCTTCCCGCCGGGGGCGCGCTGGCCGTCGACCGCGACCCTTTCGCCCGCGCCGTCACGGAAAAACTGAAATCCCACCCGCTGATTTCCACTTCTTATGAGGAAGTTACGGACCTTCCCTCATCCGGCCACTGGATCATTGCGACCGGCCCGCTGACCAGCCCCGCACTCGCCAACGCGATTCGCGTAGCTACAGGGGCTGAGGCTCTGGCCTTCTTCGACGCCATCGCCCCCATTGTATATACAGACACCATCGACATGTCCGTCGCCTGGCTGCAAAGCCGCTACGACAAGGGCGAGACCGAGGATGAACAGAAGGCCTACATCAACTGCCCGATGACGAAGGACCAGTATGAGGCCTTTATCGACGCCCTTCTTGCCGCCGAAAAGACCGAGTTCCACGAAGGCGAGACCGCGGGTTATTTCGATGGCTGCCTACCCATCGAGGTGATGGCGGAGCGAGGCCGCGAGACCCTGCGCCACGGCCCGATGAAGCCCGTGGGCCTGACCAATGCGCACAAGCCAAACGAAAAGGCTTATGCCGTCGTCCAGCTGCGGCGGGACAACAAGCTTGGCACACTGCACAACATCGTGGGCTTCCAGACCAAAATGAAATACGGCGCGCAAACCTCTGTTTTCAAAATGATTCCTGGGCTGGAGAACGCGAGCTTCGCCCGCCTTGGCGGCATCCACCGCAACACCTTCATCAACTCTCCGACCTTGCTCGACAGCCAGATGCGGCTGAAGTCGCGGCCGTATATACGCTTTGCAGGGCAGATCACCGGCGTCGAAGGCTATGTCGAATCCGCCGCAATGGGGCTTCTCGCCGGACGGATGGCCGCGCATGAGATTCTCGGGCGCGAGCTTTCCTCGCCTCCCCCCGAAACTGCGATGGGCGCGCTCGTGACCCACATCACCGGCGGGGCGGAGGCGAAGACCTTCCAGCCGATGAACGTCAACTTCGGCCTTTTCCCTCCCATTGACGCGCGCGGAGGCCGCAAGGGGCGGCACGACCGCTACAAGGCCTATACGGACCGGGCGAAGGAAGCCTTCACCGAATGGCTTTCGTAACCCGCTTCGCCCCCAGCCCCACCGGCCCGCTTCATCTGGGCCACGCCTATTCCGCGATCCTGGCACATGACATGGCCCGGGCCGCGGGCGGGCAGTTCCTGATCCGGATGGAGGATATCGACCCTCAGCGGTCGCGTCCCGAATGGGCGGCGGCAGCGCTGGATGACCTCACCTGGCTGGGCCTTACCTGGGACGGTCCAGTCGTCTCGCAGCAGACCCGCCTGCCTGCCTACCGTGCCGCGCTCAACCGTCTGGAGCAGATGGGCCTCCTCTTCGGCTGCAACTGCACCCGCAGCGACATCCGCGCCGCCCTTGCCGCCCCGCAAGAGGGCGCGGCCCCTGTCGAGGGGCCGGATGGCCTCGTCTATCCCGGCACCTGTCGCGGCAAACCAGTGGCGGATGCACCTGCCATCCGGCTGGACCTGACCAAGGCGGTGAACCGCGCCCCACACCTCTCCTTCACCGAAACCGGCCCCAGCCACGCCGGACTGCACCACCTGGACATGCTGGAGATGCTGTCGGGCATCGGCGACGTCGTGCTGGCGCGGAGGGATATGGGGACGTCCTACCACCTCTCGGTCGTCGTTGATGACGCCTGGCAGGGCATCACCCACGTGGTGCGCGGTGAAGACCTGTTCGAGGCAACTGCGATCCACGTACAGCTGCAGGCACTTCTCGGCCTGCCCACGCCGGTCCACCACCACCACCGCCTGATCCGTGACGAGACCGGCAAGCGCCTGGCCAAGCGTGACGACGCGCGGGCGCTTTCCAAGTACCGGGCCGAGGGCGCAACCCCTGCCGACATCCGTCGGCTGGTCGGGTTACCAAATCCTTAACGTCCGCGGCCAAGCCTTTGATTAAAAAGGCCGGATCAGGAGTGTCCACCGTGGACAGGGTCCATGAAGACCACCTCTTCCCCGTCCCTCACCGCTGTATAAAAGCAGGACCGCCGGTTCGTGTGACAGGCCGGCCCCTCTTGGCTGACCAGCGCCAGCAGGCAATCCCGGTCGCAGTCCACCCGCAGCTCGACCAGCCGCTGGTGGTGCCCCGAGGTCTCTCCCTTGACCCAGAATTGCCCCCTCGACCGCGACCAATAGGTCACCTTCCCCGTCTCCAGAGTCCGGCTGACCGAGGCCGCGTTCATCCAGGCCACCATCAAGACCTCGCCCGACACGGCATCCTGCGCCACACAGGGCACCAGCCCCGCGGCATCATACTTTAGTGTGGCCGGATCAAAGGACATGGGTCTCTCCTTGGCAGTCAGGCAGCGCGGGTCTACATAGGGGATCAGCCGAGGGATTACCATGAGCGAAGGCAATCATTCCAAGTGAGCGACAGCGACCTCATCAAGCTCTACTCCGCCCGGATCCTGGGTCTCGCCGCCGACATCCCGCACCTCGGCCGCCTGCCCGCGCCGCAGGGTACCGCTCGCCGCCGCTCCCCCCTCTGCGGTTCGACAGTCACGGCAGACGTGGTGGTCAAGGACGGCCGGGTGGCCGAGTTCGCCCAGGACGTGAAGGCCTGCGCCCTGGGCCAGGCCTCGGCCGCCGTGCTGGGAGAGGTCGTGATCGGCCGTACCCTGCCCGAGCTGCAGGCCGCCCGCGACGCCCTCCGCGCGTTGCTGAAAGACGGCGGCCCCGTTCCTTCGGCCCCGTTCCAGGGCTACGAAGTCCTCCTCCCGGCCCGCGACTACAAGAACCGCCACGCCTCGATTCTTCTGGCGCTGGAGGCGGTCTGCGAGGCGATGGAGGCCGCACAGGCCGCTGCCTGAAGAAAAAACCGCCGCGCATCCGGGTGGATGGCGGCGGCAGTGGCGCGTCTGGATGGACGGTGGGCCAGGCGAGGCGGACCGTCACCTTGGGGGACAGAGCGCGGGGCAGAAACCTCAGGCGACGCCGGGCAGCGACAGCACGGCAAACAGGATCACGAACAACGCGGCCAGTCCTACCAGATCCTCGACAGCACCACTCGGCGTGCGGGCGTACAGGGATTTCATGGCGTCTTTCATCGCAATCTCCATGTTTGTTGCCCTATTGTTCTCACGTTAGCGCCGAAGTGTAAAGAACTTTTTAAGAACATTCGTGAACGAAGTGCGATTCGAAGGCAGATCAGCCTAGCCCACGCTCATGAGGCGCATGGCACGGTCCTGATCCATCAGCCACAGCAGCGTTCGCGCCGCCAGTCCGCGTGGGCCGGAAAGCTGTGGGTCATCATGCAAAAGCCTGCGCGCATCGCTTTGGGCCAGCGCCATCAGGCTCGCCTGCCGTTCCAGATCGGCAATCCGGAACCGCGGCAGGCCGGACTGCGCCGTGCCGATCAGGTCGCCCGCCCCGCGCATGGCCAAGTCCTCCTCGGCGATGCGGAAACCGTCTTCGGTGTCGCGGATCGTCGTCAGCCGCCGCATCCCGGTCTCGTTCAACGGCGCCTGATACAGCAGCAAGCAGGTCGAGGCCGCCTCACCGCGCCCCACCCGGCCCCGCAGCTGGTGCAACTGTGCCAGGCCAAAGCTCTCTGCCTGTTCGATCACCATGATTGTCGCATTGGGCACGTTCACCCCGACCTCGATCACCGTGGTCGCCACCAGGACCGAGATCTCCCCCGCCACGAACCGCGCCATCGCCGCGTCCTTCTCGGCCGGTGGCATCTGGCCATGGACCAATCCCACCCGGTCCCCCAGCGCGGCGCGCAACGCCTTGAATCGCTCCTCGGCGCTGGCATAGTCGACGACCTCGGATTCCTCGACCAGCGGGCAGACCCAATAGGCCTGGCGCCCCTCTGCCACGGCCTTGCGCAGGTGCTCTACCACCTCATCCAGCCGTTCCGCCGACACCATTGCGGTGCGGATCGGCTTTCGCCCCGCGGGCTTTTCGTCCAGCACCGAGACATCCATGTCGCCATGCGTGGCCAGCGCAAGCGAGCGCGGGATCGGCGTCGCGGTCATCACCAGAACATCGACCGCCTCGCCCTTAGCGCCCAACTCCATCCGCTGGGCGACCCCGAACCGGTGCTGTTCGTCCACCACCGCGATCCGCAAGTCCTTGAATTCCACATCCTTCTGGAAGACCGCATGCGTGCCGACCAGGATCGGGATGCGCCCCATCGCCAGATCTTCCAGCTTCATTGCCCGCTCTGCCCCCCGGTCGCGGCCGGTCAGCAGTTCCAGCCGCACCCCCGCCGCCCGAGCCAGCGGTGCCAGGCTCTCGAAATGCTGGCGGGCCAGGATCTCGGTCGGGGCCATCATCACGCCCTGCCCGCCCGCCTCGACCGCGATCAGGAGCGCCTGAAATGCGACCAAGGTCTTGCCCGCGCCGACATCGCCCTGCAACAGCCGGTTCATCCGCGAGGGTTGCGCCATGTCACTGGCGATCTCGGCCACCGCCCGAGTCTGCGCGGCTGTTGGAGAATAGGGCAGGCTTTCCAGCACCTTGGCCCGCAGGTCCCCCGACCCCACCGTCGCGATCCCCTTGCCCTTCCGGATCCTTGACCGGGCGATTGCAAGGGTCAGCTGATGGGCGAAGAGCTCGTCATAGGCCAGCCTGACGCGGGCAGGATGTGTCACAGCCAAGCTCGCAGCGCCTTCTGGCCGGTGCGCCAGCGCCAACGCCGCGGGCCAGTCCGGCCAGGCTTCGCGCTGTTTCAGCCCCGGGTCGATCCATTCCGGCAGGTCCGGCACCCGCGTCAGGACCCCGGCAACCGCCTTTGCCACGACCCGTTGCGTCAGCCCTGCCCCCAGCGGGTAGACCGGTTCATAGGCCGGAAGCTCTCCCCGCTCTTCCAGGCGCAGCACATGGTCCGGATGCACCATCTGCGCGATGCCGTCGAACAGCTCCACCTTGCCCGAGACCAGCCGCCGCTGCCCGGTCGGCAACAGGCGCTGCAACGACTCGGCCCGGGCGTGGAAGTAAACGAGCAGAAACTCAACTTTCCGGTCCCGCACGTGCACGCGGTACGGCCCGCCCTTGCGGCGTGGCGGCACATGTTGGCCAATTTCGACCTCGACCGTCAGCATGGCGGGCGGCGTCACATCCCGCACCGAGCCGCGCAAGGCGCGATCAACCCCGGAATGCGGCAGTAGGTACAGAAGGTCCTTTGGTCGCGTCACGCCAAGGGTCTCGAAGGCCTTTGCGGCCTTCGGCCCGACGCCCGGCAGCGTTTCCAGCCCGGCAAAGAGGGGGAAGAGGATTTCCGGTCGGCTCATCCGCCGATCAGCCGCAACCAGGCGTCCTCGTCGATGATCTCAATCCCCAAACGCTCGGCATCCTTGGCCTTCGACCCCGCCCCGGGGCCAGCCACCACAAGGTCGGTCTTTGCGCTGACGCTGCCCGCGACCCTGGCACCGAGCGCTTCGGCCCGCGCCTTCGCTTCGGCCCGGGTCATCTTCTCCAGCGTGCCGGTGAAGACGACGGTCTTGCCGGCGACAGGCGATTCAGTGGCGGCGGCGGCCACCGGCAAGACGGTCAGGTCGCTGACCAGACGGTCGATCTCGGCCCGTTCGGCATTCGCCGGATGCAGCGCATCAACCAGTGCGCGCGCACTGACCACACCGATGCCGTCGATGGCAGTCAACTCCTCCCAGTCCGCGCCGGTCTGGTCCAGCGACCGGTCGATGGCCTGAACGAAGGCCTCCCAGGTGCCATAGTGGCGTGCCAGCAGGCTGGAGGACGTCTCACCGATATGCCGGATGCCCAGCGAGAAGATCAGACGGTCCAATGGGATTGTCCGCCGCGCCTCGATGGCCCCAAACAGTTTGGCGGCGGAAACCTCGCCGAAACCATCACGATTCTTCAGCTTTTGCAGCGGGTTGTCGGCGTCTCTTTGTGCAAGGGTAAAGATGTCCGCCGGAGTCTTGACCGGCAGGCCCGGGTCCTTGAAGAACATCTCGACCTGCTTGGCGCCCAAGCCTTCAATGTCAAAGGCCCCACGGCTGACGAAATGCTTCAACCGCTCCACCGCCTGGGCCGGGCAGATCAGCCCCCCGGTACAGCGGCGGACCGAGTCGCCCTCCTCGCGGTGAGCGGGACTGCCGCACTCGGGGCATTCCGTCGGGAAAACATAGGGTTGCGAGCCGTCCCTGCGGCGCGTCAGGTCGACGTCCGCAACCTTCGGGATGACGTCCCCCGCGCGGTAGACCTGAACCCAGTCGCCGACGCGGATGTCCTTGCCGCCGCGGATTTCTTGACCGCGCGAGTCGCGACCGGCGATGTAGTCCTCGTTGTGCAGCGTGGCGTTCGACACCACGACCCCACCCACCGTGACCGGCTTCAGCCGCGCCACCGGCGACAGCGCCCCGGTGCGGCCGACCTGGATGTCGATGCCCAGAAGCTCGGTCCAGGCAAGCTCGGCCGGGAATTTGTGCGCGATAGCCCAGCGGGGGGTGGAGGAGCGGAAACCGAGCCGCGCCTGCAGCGCCAGGTCGTTGACCTTGTAGACCACACCGTCGATGTCATAGCCCAAGCTCGCCCGCTGCGCCTCGATCCGGCGGTAGTGGGCGAGCAAGGCATCGGGCCCTTCGCACAAGGTGGTCAGCGGATTGGTCTGAAACCCCAGGTCTCTCAGACGGTTGATCGCTTCGAACTGCGTGCGGGCCAGGGGTTCAGACAGGGCCCCCCAGGCATAGGCGAAAAAGCGCAAGGGCCGGTTCGCCGTGATCCGGGCATCCAGTTGCCGCAGCGACCCTGCGGCCGCATTGCGGGGATTGGCGAAAGTCTTGTCGCCAGAGGCCGCCTGACGTTCGTTCAGCGCGGCGAAATCGGCGTGGGACATATAGACTTCGCCCCTGACTTCCAGAACATCGGGTGCCCCGGTCAGGTGCTGCGGAATGTCGGCAATCGTGCGCGCGTTCGCGGTCACATCCTCACCCACCTCGCCATCACCGCGGGTGGCCGCCTGAACCAGAACCCCGGCCTCATAGCGCAATGACAGCGAAAGGCCGTCGATCTTCGGTTCGGCCGTGAACTGCAGATCGCCGGCCCCAGGCTGAGCCACAGCGGAGGCGGACCCTTCAATTCCCAGGAATCGGCATACGCGGTCGACGAACTCAGCCACCTCTTCGGGGGCGAAGGCGTTTTCCAGCGACAACATCCGCACCCGGTGCGCGACCTTGCCGAAGCCATCGGCGACTGCGGCCCCCACTTGATCCGAGGGCGAATCCGCCCGCTTCAGGCTTGGAAACCTCGCTTCGATCGCCAGATTGCGCCGTTTCAGCGCATCATATTCGGCATCCGATATCTCGGGTGCGTCAAGCATGTGATACGCAGTGTTCGCCGCAGCCAAGGCACTGGCCAGCCGCGCAAGCTCTGCCAGCGCTTCTGCCTCTGTCAGTGCCTCGACCGCCTTCTCTTTCATCCCCGCCCCCCGTCCGATGCGACGAAAGGTTAGGCGGCGGGGCCGTGAAGGTAAAGATCAGGCGCTGGCCGCAAGCTTGGCCTGTGCGCCCGAGGGATCGCGCAGCACATAGCCGCGGCCCCAGACGGTTTCAATGTAGTTGTCGCCACCCGTCGCCTCGGCCAGCTTCTTGCGGAGCTTGCAGATGAAGACGTCGATGATCTTCAGCTCGGGCTCGTCCATGCCGCCATAGAGATGGTTCAGGAACATCTCCTTGGTCAGCGTGGTGCCCTTGCGCAGCGACAGAAGCTCCAGCATCTGGTATTCCTTGCCGGTCAGATGCACCGCCTTGCCTTCGACATCGACGGTCTTGGCGTCAAGGTTGACCGACACCCGCCCGGTCTTGATGACCGATTGGCTGTGACCCTTGGAGCGGCGGATGATCGCATGGATCCGGGCGACCAGTTCTTCGCGGTGGAAGGGCTTGGTCAGGTAGTCATCTGCCCCGAAACCAAAGCCTTTCAGCTTGCTTTCGGTGTCATCGGCGCCCGAAAGGATCAGGATCGGGGTTTCCACCCGCGCCTGGCGGACCTGGCGCAGCACTTCATGCCCGCTCATGTCCGGCAGGTTGAGATCCAGAAGGATCAGGTCGTAGTCATACAGCTTTGCCAGATCGATCCCGTCTTCGCCCATGTCGGTGCAGTAGACGTTCAGATTGGCATGAGTCAGCATCATCTCGATGCTGCGCGAGGTCGTTGGGTCGTCCTCTACAAGCAGAATACGCATTATTCAAAAGCTCCGCTCCGGTGGTCATCGTTAACGATTTTGCCGGGCAATGGTTAACCGACCGTTACTATGCCAGAGGGAGATTGCGAATCCATCTAAAGTTGTCTGTATTTCCGGATCGCCGTGACTTTCAGGCCATCCTCGCCATGCTTCAGCGCGGCCGAGCGCCAAAGGCCGAACTCTTCCTCGGACAGGGCATAGCGTTCCAGCGCCTCTTTTTCGGTGATCAGGCCATAGACCACGGCCTTGACAACCACGACCTTGCGGCTGGCGACCCAGCGCCGGGTATCGGCGGGCGGCAGATCGGCCCGCGTCAGGATGCTGCCATCGGGCAGGGTCACCTGCCTTGGTCCGTCGACACGTTTGAGAAACATCACGGTTCCCTCGCTCATTTGGGGCAGAATGACGGAACAGGCTTAATCAATCCTGAAACAGGGGATTGAGAGTGCACAGCATTTTCATATATTCCCCATCATTCCCTGAACCCGGACAATCCCATGCCACGCGATCTGGCGCTCAACTCTCTTGGCCTGCCCAAACCCCCGTCGGAAACGCGGGTCGTCGTTGCCATGTCGGGCGGCGTCGACAGTTCCGTCGTGGCCGCGATGCTGGCCGAAGAAGGTTACGATGTGGTTGGCGTCACGCTGCAGCTTTACGACCACGGCGCGGCGCTGGCGAAGAAAGGGGCCTGCTGTGCGGGCCGCGACATCCATGATGCCCGTCGCGTTGCGGAAACCATGGGGTTCCCCCACTACGTGCTGGACTATGAGAACACCTTCCGCGAGGCGGTGATCGAGGAATTCGCCGATGCCTATCTGGCGGGGGCAACGCCGGTTCCCTGCATCCGCTGCAACGAACGGGTGAAGTTCAAGGACCTGCTGGCCACTGCCAAGGACCTTGAGGCCGATTGCATGGCCACCGGGCATTACATTCAGCGGAAGGTTGGCGACCACGGGCCAGAGCTGCACCAAGCGGCCGATCCTGCGCGCGACCAAAGCTATTTCCTGTTCTCGACCACGCCGGACCAGCTGTCCTACCTGCGTTTCCCCTTGGGGCACCTCGCCTCAAAGGCCGAAACCCGTGCGCTTGCGGCCAAGTACGGGCTGCCGGTGGCCGACAAGCCCGACAGCCAGGACATCTGCTTTGTCCCGAACGGCAACTATGCGGCCGTCATCGAGAAGCTGCGTCCCGGCGCGGCGGACCCGGGTGAGATCGTGGACCTCGACGGAAACATCCTGGGCGACCACCGGGGGGTGATCCATTACACCATCGGCCAACGCAAGGGCCTGGGCATCGGCGGACTGGGCGAGCCGCTCTATGTCGTAAAGCTCGACCCCGAGTCGCGCCGCGTCATCGTGGGCCCCAAGGCCGCGCTGTCGACCCGGATCATCCCGGTGCGCGAGATCAACTGGCTGGGTGACGCCCCCTTCGACTCGCGGCCGGAATGGCACCTGAAGGTCAAGGTCCGTTCGACCCGTCCCCCGCGCGAGGCGATCATCCGCCCGACGGGCCCCACCACCGCCGAGGTGGAGCTCCTGTCCCCCGAGGATGGGGTCAGCGCCGGGCAAGCCTGCGTGTTCTACGCCCCCGAAGGCAGCCGCATCCATGGCGGCGGCTGGATCTGGAAAGGACCCTCGTCTTGAAACTCCTGCTGCTGGCGGCGCTGCTGGTGCTGCCCCTGCCCGCCCTTGCCGAAACGCGCGAGGAGAGGGTGGCCGTCGCCACCGAATATGTCGACCTCGCCCTGCAGGGGTTCGACATGGCGGCGGTGATCGAAAACATGTACCAGCCGATCCTGCAGCAGGTGGCGGCGGGCGGGGCGACCCTGACGGACGATCAGGTCGCGCAGATCCGGCAGTTGTACCTTGACACCTTTACCGAGCCGATGACCACCTTAATGCGCGACCAGGCGCAGATCATGGCCGACATGATGACGCTGGCCGAGATCACCGCGCTGCGCGACTTCTACGCGACGCCTGAGGGGCGGTCGGTTCTGGCCAAGCTGCCGCAACTGACCGCCGCCCAGCAGCCGGGAGTGATGGCGCTGATCAACGACAAGATGACCGGGCTGATGCCGCAGGTCCTGGCCATCGTCAACGGTGAAGTGCCCCCAGCACCGACCGCGCAGCCCTGAGGCCCGGAGGCTCTCCGCCCCGCCCAAGCCGCTCCATCGTCACCGTCATTGCGGCCATCTGCGCCGACGGGTCGGCCAGGACCGCCTCCAGTGCCGGGGCGATCTTGTCCGCCCGGCAGTCCGGGCCGATGAATTCCGGCACCACGCGGGTTTCGCTGACCAGGTTCACCAGCGTCACCGTGTCGATCAACGCCGCGCGGCGCATCAGCCACAGGGTCAGCGGATGCATGTCATAAGCGATGACCATAGGGCAGGCATTTTTTGCCAGTTCCAGCGACACGGTCCCCGAGGCTGCAAGCGCGACATCCGCCACCGCGAAAGCCCCGCGCTTCGGCCCCGGGTCCTCGATGAGCTGCGGGGTGACCGCCCAATTGGCCGTCAACTCGCGCACCAAACCCGCCACGCCCCGCACCGTGGGCAGCGCCACGCGCAGGTCCGGGTGCCGGGCCTTCAGCTGGCTCACGACCTCACCGAAGACCGGGGCCAGGCGGGTGACTTCGCCCTTTCGTGAGCCGGGCAGCGCCAGGAGGAGCGGGCCCGGCCCCGTAAAGGCGGCCTTCTCGGCCTCGCTCGCCAGCGGTTCCGCCACCACCGGATGCCCGACGAAATCGCAGGTCATGCCCGCAGCGGTCATGTAGGGCGGCTCGAATGGCAGGAGTGCCAGCACATGGTCGATGACGCAAGCCATTTTGGCGGCCCGCCCCGGTCGCCAGGCCCAGACCGACGGAGCGACATAGTGGATCGTGCGCATCTGCGGTCTTGCCGCCTTTACGATCTTCGCCGCGCGCAGGCAGAAATCGGGCGAGTCGATGGTGACCAGCGCCTCCGCCCCGCTGTCGACCGCCGCCGCTGCCGCCTCACGGATCCGGCGTTTCAGGTGCAGGTATTTGGGCAGAACCTCGGCGATACCCATCACCGACAGCTCCTCCATCGGGAACAGGCTTTCCATCCCTTCGGCCTGCATCAGCGGTCCGCCGACGCCGGCAAACTCGACCGGCGCAAGGGACTTCAGCCCCGCCATCAGCGCCGCGCCCAGCCGGTCGCCCGAAGGCTCCCCGGCGATCAGGAACAGCTTCACGCCCGTGCCCACAGGAACAGGCCAAGCTCCCCGGCCAGCCGCTGCATCTCGTCCAGGTCCAGACAAATCACCGAACCAGCCTCGAAGGCGACGCCGCCCAAACCCGCCGCCGCCGCCGCGCGCAGGGTATCCGGGCCGATGGTCGGCAAGTCGATCCGGCGGTCCTGACCGGGCTTCGCCGCCTTGTAGAACACGCCCCGACCTCGCGCCGGATCGGGTTTCAGCGCTCCGATCCCCGCGACCTGAGACAACAGCGCATCCGTCCCCGGCAGTGACTCGACCCCCAGGCAAAGTCCCTGCGCCACAACGGCCCCCTGCCCGACGTCGACCTCGCCAAGCGCCGTCACGATCACAACCGCTCGCGCCGCATCGGCCTCATCCCGGGGCGTCACCGTGCCGGCCAACACCCCGGCCCCCGGCAACAGCGCAGGCGCAATCGCCTCGACGCCGACGACGGCGAAACCGAATTCCTCGAAAACCGCAATGACCTCGCGCAGGGACGCGTCATCCCCCGCCGCCATCGCCTGCATCAGGCGCGGCAAGAGGCCCGCCGTCGCCTCATCCAGAAGCGCCGGGTCGAGCCTTGGCCGCGTCACCGCCCCGGCAAAGACCACCTGCCCGATCCCGTCGCGCTCCAGCGCACGCAGGAAAGGGACCAGCCGTTCCACCCGGAACGTCAGGTCAACCGTCAGGCCTTCGGGCGCAAACCCGTCCATCGCCGCGACCAGCGGAGCTTCGGCCATAGCCGCCGCCAAAGCCGCAGGCAACCGGCCCTGCCCTGCAATGATCGCGGTCTTCACCGCCCACCCTTCGGTGTGAGGAAGCTGCGGTCGGACTTCGACAGGATGAAATCGGCGATCTCACGCACCAGTGGGCTGTCGCTCTCCTCGGACAGCTTGCGGGCGCGGTCGAGGAAGCTGCCTTCCTCTTGCGCCAGCGTCTGGTAGGCCGCGCGCAAGGCCGTGATCCCGGCCCGGTCCACACCGCGGCGTTTCAGGCCCACAAGGTTCAACCCGTCCAGCTCCCCCCGCGGAGCTTGCACCAGCCCATAGGGAATCACATCGTTCGTCACCATGGTGACCGCCCCGATGATCGCGCCCTGCCCGATCCGCACCCATTGGTGCACCCCGGACAGGCCGCCCACGATCACGTCGTCACCCAGCACGCAATGCCCGGCAATGGCCACGTTGTTCACCAGGATCACCCGGTCGCCGATCTGGGCATCATGACCGACATGGGCGCCTGTCATGATCAGCACATCGTCACCGACCCGCGTGACGCCTCCGCCGCCTTCCGTCCCGGTGTTCAGCGTCGCCGCCTCGCGGATGCGGCAGCGCTTGCCCACGACCAGCCGGGTATGCTCGCCCTGATACTTCAGATCCTGGGGCACCTCGCCCACAGTTGCGAAAGGGAAGATCACCGTCTCGTCGCCGACCTCGGTCCAGCCGGTCACCACCGCGTGTGACTTGATCTCGACCCGCGCACCTAGCACGACCTCGGGCCCGATCAGAGAGAACGGGCCGATCACGCAGCCCTCGCCGATGACCGCGCCGGATTCAACCACGGCAGAGGCATGGATGCGGGCGCTGGGATGAATTGACATGCCCCGGCTCACGCCTTCGCAACGTCGAACATCGCCATGAACGTGGCCTCGCAGGCCAGTTCCCCATCCACGATGGCACGGCCCTCGAACTTCCAGACCCGGCCCCCACCGCGCAGCGCCTTGACATGCAGTTCCAGCACGTCGCCTGGCACGACCTTGCGGCGGAACTTCACACCGTCGACGCCCATGAAGAAGACCTTGGCATTCTTGTCGACCAGATCCATCGACAGACCGACAAGGACGCCCGAGGTCTGCGCCATCGCCTCGATGATCATCACGCCGGGGAAGATCGGCATGCCAGGGAAATGGCCCTGGAACTGCGGTTCGTTCAAGGTGATGCACTTGATGCCGACGCAGCTTTCGTTCAGCACGATATCCCGCACCTTGTCGATCAGCAGGAACGGATAGCGGTGCGGAATGATCCGCTGGATCAGATCCAGATCGGCATGTGTCGCTGCAGCTGCATCCATCGTGTCACCTCTTCCCCGGCCTTTGGCCCAACGGTTTTCGGTCTAGCTAGCAAGTCGCGCCGGACGGCACAAGTTGTCAGCGGCCAGGCCCGCCGCATCAGGGCGGTGCGGGCGTCTTGCCGGCCAAGGCCGCGTTGACCCGGGCAATCGCCTCGTCCGTGATGTCAACCGCTGAGAGCGACAAGATGACAAGGCTCTTGTCCAAGACAGCCGAGGCGCCCTTGTCCTGCAGGATTTCGCCCAGCACCGGCACTGCGACCTCAAGGAAGGCCTGCCGATCCTGATCGCGCGTTTCGGTCAGCTTTCGCGCCTTGGCATCCTGCTCGCTGCGGATCTGCTCCACCTTGGCATCGAAGGCTTCGGCCTTGGCGGAAAACTCCTCGGCCGAAAGCGTTGCCCGCAGTTCGGTCAACGCCTGTTCTTCCGCGACAAGTTCTGCCTCGATCCGGCGGTTCTCCTGCTCCAGCGCCGCCGTTGCGGTGCGTTCCTTTTCGATCACGGCCTTGCCGTAGTCGGATTCCAGGAACAGCCGATCCTGATCCAGGGTCAAAAGCGGCGTCGGCCCGTCTTGCGCCGCGGCGGGAAGCCCAAGTGCCATGAAGCCAGCGACAATCCAGCCCCGCAGCCATTGGGGCCTGTATCCGCGTGACCCGTCCATCGTCAGAACTTGGTCGAGATCGTCAGATCGAAGGTCTGTTCCTTGTCGTAGTCTTCCTTCTTGACCGCATGGCTGAAGTTGAACCGCAAGGGGCCGATCGGCGTGGTCCAGAACACCGAGAGGCCGACCGTGGCGCGCGGGTTGAAGCCGTCATCCACCGTGCCACCCGCTCCCGCCGTGCTGTCCAGGCTCCAGACCGAGCCGACATCAAAGAACGCCCCGCCGGTGATGCCGTATTCTTCCGGCAAGCCCAGCGGGAAATCCGCCTCAAACCGGGCCACGGCGAACATGTTCCCGCCAAGCGCATCCTGATCCGCAGCCCCGAGATCACGCGGCCCGATCCCGTTCGGCTCGAACCCGCGGATCTTGCCGTTGCCGAAGAAGCGGTCCGTCACCCGGGTCACGTTGCCGCCCAGAGATGTGATCGCCCCGCCTTCAAAGATCGCGCGCAGCGTGACTTCCTCGTTCAGGACCTTGGTTTCGGTCAGCGCCAGCGCCGTGGTCTTGATGTATTCGTTGTCACCACCAAGACCGGCGAAATCCTGGCCAAAGCGCAAGAGCACCCCGCCCTTCGGGTTCAAACCGGTGATACGGTTGTCGAACTCGTAGGTATAGCCCACCGACACCGTGCTTTCCGCGCCCCGGGCCGCTTCCGCAATGAGGATTGGCGACGACCCGGTATAGTTGAACAGCTTGTCCTCGGCGACACCGATCCGCAGATCCAGGCTCGACTGCTCGCCGACCGGGAAACCGATCCCGGTGTTGAAGCCGATATTGCGCGTGTCATAGGACGAAAAGTCGGATTCCGACGTCTTGTAGAACGCGCCGATCGAAAAGCTCAGATCGCGGCCAAGGAAGGCCGGCTCGGTGAAGCTGAAGCTGGAATTCTGGTTGTCGGCTGCGGTCGAGATCGATGCCGACAGCCGCTGGCCGCGGCCAAGGAAGTTCGTTTCCGAGAACCCGATGTTGACCCCGGTGCCGTTCGAAACCGAGTAGCTCAGGCCAAAGCTCAGCGAGCCCGTCGGCTGCTCCTCGACATCGACGTTGACCACGACCTGGTCCTGGGCCGAACCCTGGTCGGCGTTGACCTGCGCGTCGGCAAAGTAGCCAAGGGCCCGGATGCGTTCCGCAGCCTGGCGGATTTCGCGCGGGTTGAAGGGGTCGCCCTCGCTGGTCCGGAACTGCCGCCGGATCACCTGGTCCAGCGTCGTCGTGTTGCCTTCGATGTCGATACGCTCGACGAATACCCGCTCGCCCCGGACAATGGCGAACTCGATATCCACCGCCTGGCCGCGGTCGTTGCGGGTGATGCGGGGTTCCACACGGATGAAGTTCAGGCCCTTCTTCAGCGCCAGCGTTTCCATCCGGGTGATGTTGTTGTCGATCAGAAGCGGGCTGTAGGTCTGGCCGGTGCGGATCTTCTGCACCGCCTCGAACTCGGCCGCGTCCAGCCCCTCGACCTCGGACACGGTCGAGACGTTGCCGATCGTGTAGGGCAGACCTTCGCGGACCGTGAAGGTGACAAAGGTCGCGTCCCGCTCACGGCTGACTTCGGCGCTGGCATCGAGGATCTGGAAGTCGATGTAGCCGCGCGACAGGTAGAAGTCGGTCAGCATCTTGCGGTCAAGTTCCAGCCGCTCGGCCACAAAGGTGTCGCGCTGGATCAGGTTGCGCAGGAAACCGGCCTGCTTGGTCTCCAGCACCTGGCGCAGGCGACGGTCGGAAAACGCCTTGTTGCCGACGAAGGACAGCCGCTCGATCTCGACAACGCGGCCTTCGGTGATCTCGAACACCAGATCGACCCGGTTGTCGCTGCGCCGGATGATCTTGGGCGTGACCTGCGCCGCAAGCCGGCCTGCCACGCGGTAGGCCTCGGCTATCGCCGCCGCATCGGATTCCGCCAGCGAGGGCGAATAGACCCGGCGCGGCTGCGACTGGATCAATTCGGCCAGCCTCTCGTCCTTAAGCCGCTTGTTGCCCTCGATCGAGATGACGTTGACGATCGGGTATTCCTGCACCCGGATCAGCAGGGTCGATCCCTGGGGTGCCAGTTCCACCGTCTCGAACAGGTTCGAGTTCAGAATCCGCTGATAGGCGTCATTCAGGGCGGCAGCCGAGACCTCTTCGCCCCGCTTGATTCCGGCATAGTTTAGGATGGTCGCGGCATCGACGCGCTCATTGCCTTCGATGGTCACGTTCGAAAAGGAAAAGGACTGCGCGAAGGCCGGCTGAAGGAACGGCTGAGAAGCCGTTGCAGCGCCGAAGAAAACCACCGTGGCCAGCAGACGAGCCCTTGACCTTGCCTGGGCAGACCGCCCCTTGGCTGCGTTCTGGGTCATCCGCATAGTACATCCTCACCGCAATTCTTCTTTCCGGATTGACTAGCGGGAAAGCGAAGCTTTGTCAAAAGCCTGCGGTCACTGTGGATAACTTTGCAAGATGTTGTGGTTGCAGGCGATCGGCGCAGAAATCGTCCGACCGCCCTGTCTGTCAGGCACAGATCAAGTCGCGGCTCAGCGCGAAGACCATCAGCGAAAGGACCAACGTCAGTCCGATCGGCATCAGGATGCCCAGCACCCGCTGCGACGGGGCCCTGCGCGTCACCGCCTCATAGGCGTGAAAGACGAGGTGCCCGCCGTCCAGGACAGGGATCGGGAACAGGTTCACGATGCCGATACCCAGCGACAGCCCGGCGATCACCACCACGAACATCTCAAGCCCAATCTTGGCCGCATCGCCCACAGTCTTTGCGATGCCGATGGCACCCGATAGCCCGCAGGTGCTGATCAGGCCCTGGATCATCTTGCCAAGGCCGGTGAACATGCCTTCGGTCGTCAGCCACATGGTCCGGGCCGCGCCCTCGACGACCTCCCAAGGTCCCGCTGCCCGCAGGCCCGGCTCGAAGACCAGCCCCGCGCCGATGCCGATCATGTAGCGCTCGGTCAATTCCCCTGTCTCGTTGTCGGGTGCGACGCGCAGGCGCGGCGTCAGGGTCAGGTCCAGCGTCTTGCCGTCCCGCCAGATCTCCAGCGACACCGGCTGGCCCTGGCTGGCCGTCACCACCGCGACCAGTTCCTCGAACTGCTGGATCGGCTTGCCGCCAGCCGACACGATGACGTCGCCGGGCTCGATCCCTGCATCCAGGGCGGCCGAGCGGATTTGCACGTCGCCAACGATCAGGGATTTCGGATGCGGCCCGGGAATGGTGATCTCTGCACCATCGCGCTGGACCGTGTATTCCACCGTCGCCTGGCCGGTCAGTGCATCGGTCGCATCGGCAAAAGCGGTCCAGTCCGGGGTCGGGCGGCCATCGACCGCCAGGATGACATCATTCTCCAAAAGGCTTTCGCCGGTCGACGGCAAGGCCCGCATTTCGCCGACCGTGGGAACCTCGTTGATGACACCGGACGAGGCGACGATCCCTGCATACAGCACGAATGCCAGGATAAAGTTGGCAATCGGTCCGGCTGCAACCGTTGCGGCACGCGCCCAAAGCGGTGCCCCCGCCATCGTGTGCCGCCGCTCCTCGGCCGACAGGCCAGACACATCGCCCTGTCGCACCGACGAGGCATCAGCATCGCCCAGGAACTTGACGTAGCCGCCGAACGGAATGGCCGCGACCTGCCACTTGGTGCCGCGCCGGTCGGTGCGGGCAATCAGCACCGGGCCAAACCCGATCGAGAAGACCTCGGCATGGATGCCCGACCAGCGCCCGACGATGTAATGGCCGTACTCATGGACAAAGACGATCACCGACAGCGCGATGACGAAGAACACCACGGTCCAGGCCGTGCCGCCAAGCGCCGCCACAATCGCATCCATTACCGTACTCCTGCCTGCCTGCGCGCGATGTCGCCCGCCCGTTGTCTGGCGAGATGGTCCACCGCCTGCACATCCTCAAGGGTCATGGCGTCATTTTCATGGCCAAGTTCGGCATCCATCGCGGCAAGCGTGGTTTCGACGACCGCCGCCATGTCCATGAAGCCAACCCCTCCGGCCAGGAAATGATCCAGCGCCACTTCCTTGGCCGCGTTGAAGGCCGCCCCCGCCAAGCCCCGCCGCGCCATCACCTCGCGCGCCAGCCGCAGGGCCGGATAGCGCTGCAAGTCGGGCGCGCGGAAGGTCATCTGGCCAATCTGCGCCAGGTCCAGCCGCGCGACGGGCAGATGCGACCGGTCGGGCCAGTTCAGCGCATAGCCGATGGAATGGCGCATGTCGGGCGCACCCATATGCGCCATGATCGCACCGTCGCGATAGCCGACCATCGAATGGATCAGGCTTTCGGGATGGATGATGACCTCGATCTGGTCGGGTGAGACGCCAAAATACTCTCTCGTTTCAATGACTTCCAGCGCCTTGTTGAACATGCTGGCCGAATCGATGGTGATCCGTTGCCCCATCGCCCAGTTCGGATGCGCCAAGGCTTCCTTGACAGTGGCCCGCGCCAGCTGTTCCAGCGGCCAATCCCGCAGGGCACCCCCCGACGCGGTCAGGATGATCCGCTCAACCGCCGCGATATCCTCGCCGACCAGCGCCTGGAAGATGGCCGAATGCTCGCTGTCCACCGGCAGGATGCGCGCTCCGTGCCGTGCGGCCTCGGCCATCAACAGCGGACCCGCTGTCACCAGGCTTTCCTTGTTCGCCAAGGCCAGCGTCGCGCCATGCCGCAACGCGCGGAACCCCGGCTCCAGCCCCGCTGCGCCGACGATGGAGCTCATCACCCAGTCCGCCGGCCGGTCCGCCGCCTCGACGATCGCCGCCGTCCCCGCTGCCGCCTCGACACCCGAACCGGCCAACCTGTCCCGCAACTCCGCCAGCCCCGACGGCTCGGCACAGACCGCAACTTCCGCCCGCAGCTCCCGCGCCATTTCGGCCAGCCGGGCAATGTTGCGCCCCCCGGTCAGGGCGACCACACGATAGGCCTCAGACCCGCCCGCCCGCATCAGCAGGTCAACTGTCTGCTCGCCGATGGACCCGGTGGCGCCGAAGATCGACAGGCTGCGCACCGCCTCAGCCCCCGAACAGCCCAAGGACCGGCACCACGAGCCCCAGCGCCAGCACCGCCACCACCGCGCCGATCAGCGCGTCAAAGCGGTCCAGCACCCCGCCATGGCCCGGGATCAGGTTCGAGGCATCCTTGACCCCCGCGCGCCGCTTCACCCAGCTTTCCGCGATGTCGCCCATCTGCCCGGCAAAGGCCACCAGCGCCGACAGGGGCACCAGAAGCCAGCTCGCCCCCGCCGCCAAAATCATCACCAGCCCGACGACTGCCGCCCCGATCCAGCCCGCCACCGTGCCCGACCAGGTTTTCTTCGGACTGATCGCCGGCCAGAACTTCGGCCCGCCCAGCATGCGCCCGGCGAAATACCCCAACACGTCCGAGGCGACCACGACCGCCACCAGCCAGAGGATCACCGTCGTCCCCCCGGTCTGCCGCAGGTCGATCAACCCGTACCCCGCCAGCATGATCGCCAGCGCATAGGCCCCTGCCAGCCTCCGGTCCCGCCGGGGCGTCAGGATCAGCGCAACCGACGGAACCACAAGGAACAGCGCTGCCAGCTCTGTCTTCAGGACCAACGCCGCCATCAGAGCCACCGACGCCCCGACGGCCAGCGTCACGGGTGAGCGCCTACGCGCGGGCGCTGTCATCGTGGCAAGCTCCCAGATCATCACCCCGGTCAGTGCCACGACGAGTGCCGCGAAGGCCGTGCCACCCAGCCAGATTTCGACCGCGCCGACCATTATCATCACGATCGCCGAAAGGATGCGCGTGCGCAGGTCAGCCCATTTCCCCGACCCCGCCGGGGCAGGCTCCATCATCGCAGGACCCCGCCAAACCGCCGCTCACGGTTGGAAAAGCGCTGGACGATGGCGGCCAACTCTTCCGGCCCGAAATCGGGCCAAAGCGTGCCAGTGAATTCATATTCCGCATAAGCCGCCTGCCAGGGCAGGAAGTTCGAGGTACGCGTCTCGCCGCTGGTGCGGATCACCAGGTCGGGGTCCGGCAGCCCGCCGGTATCCAGCCGCTCGGCAAAGGCCGCCTCGGTGATGTGCTTAGGGTCCAGGATGCCCGCCGCAGCCGCCTCGGCCATCTTGCGCACCGCGCGGACAAGTTCATCCCGCCCACCGTAGTTGATTGCCACCGTCAGGTTCAGCCGGTCGAGCCCCGCCGTCCGCGCCTCGATCCCGGCCATCATCCGCTGCAGCTTGGGGTCCAGACGGCTCCGGTCGCCGATGAACCGCATCCTGACGCCCGCCTTGGCCAGCCGGTCCGCCTCGCGTTCGATGTAGCGGGCGAAGATCGCCATCAGGCCCAGGACTTCCTCGGTCGACCGCTTCCAGTTCTCGGTGGAAAAGGCGTAAAGGGTCAGCCACTTGATCCCCAGGTCGGGGGCGGCCTTGACGATCTCGCGCACGCGTTCGGCGCCCTTGCGGTGGCCGACCAGCCGCGCCCAGCCCCGGTTCGTGGCCCAGCGGCCGTTGCCATCCATGATGATCGCCAGATGGTTCACGGGCCGCAGCGCGGCCTCCACCTGCAAGTCCTTCGACACCTGCCGTCCTCCGCCTGCAGGTCAGACCTGCATGATCTCTGCCTGCTTCGCCTCAAGCGCCTTGTCGACCGCGGCAATCGCCTTGTCGGTCAGGTCCTGCACCTCGTCGGACCAGAACTTCTGATCGTCCTCGCTCATGCCTTGCGTCTTCGCCTTCTTGATCTGGTCCATCCCGTCGCGCCGCACGTTGCGAATCGCAACCTTGGCGCTTTCGGCATACTGCGCGGCAACTTTGGTCAATTCGCGGCGGCGCTCCTCGTTCAGCTCGGGGATCGGCAGCCGGATCAGAGGGCCGTCGGTCACCGGGTTGATGCCGATGCCGGATTCGCGGATCGCCTTTTCCACCTTGCCGACCATAGCCTTGTCCCAGACGTTGATGACGACCATCCGCGGCTCGGGGACGTTCACCGTGCCCAGCTGGTTGATCGGCGTCATCTGGCCATAGGCCTCGACCTGGATCGGCTCGACGATCGAGGCCGAAGCCCGGCCGGTCCGCAGGCTCGCGAATTCCTGCTTCAGCGCCGCCATTGCCCCATCCATCCGGCGCTGGATGGCATCGGTGTCGATCTCGATCTCTTCATGAGCCATTGGACTGGTCCTTCTCTTCCCCTGCGGGGCTGCCCACCCCACGATTTCGCGCTCTATAGCAGAGCCGCGCGGGCCCGGTATAGGCCAAAGCTCCTAACCCCGATGGCATTGCCGCCCCAGGACGCAGGGCACCAGTTCAGTCCTGAACCCGCGTATAGGTGCCCTTACCCGCAAGGATTCCCCGGAACCCGCCCGGCTCATCCAGGGAGAAGACGATGATCGGCAGGTTGTTGTCCCGGGCCAAGGCAATCGCTGTCGCGTCCATCACTCCCAGATGCTTTTCCAGCACCTCGTCGTAGGTGACATGGTCATAGCGTTTGGCGTCGGCATGCTTCTTCGGGTCCTTGTCGTAAACCCCGTCGACCTTGGTGCCCTTGAAGATCGCCTGGCAGGCCATTTCGGACGCCCGCAGGGTTGCTGCCGTGTCAGTGGTGAAATACGGGTTCCCCGTCCCGGCGGCGAAGATGCAGACCCGCTTCTTCTCCAGGTGCCGGACCGCGCGGCGGCGGATGTAGGGCTCGCAGACCTGGTCCATCGGGATCGCGCTGATCACCCGGGTGAAGACGCCAATCGCCTCCAGCGCCGATTGCATCGCCAGCGCGTTCATCACTGTGGCCAGCATCCCCATGTAGTCGGCCGTCGTCCGCTCCATCCCCTGCGCTGACCCTTGCAGGCCGCGGAAGATATTGCCGCCCCCGATCACCATGCAGATCTCGACCCCAAGGTCGCGGACCGACTTCACCTCTTCGGCGATCCGGTTCACGGTCGGCGGATGCAGGCCGTAGCCCTGGTCGCCCATCAGCGCCTCGCCCGAGATTTTCAGCATCACGCGGCTGTATTTCGTGGCTGTCTCTGGCATGGCGACCCCTGCATATCGTTTTGTGTTTGGACTGGGCCGCAAAATGTCGCAAAACCGCGACAGGTTCAACTGCCGATCGGGCGGGGTTTCGGGTGCGGATCGACAGCATATCGCGTGAGGCGCCGGTCCTGATCGCCGGCCCCACCGCCAGCGGGAAATCGGCGCTGGCGATGGAAATCGCGGCGCGCGACGGGCGAACGGTCGTCAATGCCGATGCCCTGCAGGTCTATGGCAACTGGCGCATCCTGACGGCCCGCCCCAGCTTGGCCGACGAGGCCGCCCTGCCCCATGCGCTTTACGGTCACGTCGCTCGCGACGTCGCCTACTCCGTCGGCCAGTGGCTGCGCGATCTGGTCCCACTCTTGGACCGTCCGGTGGTCATCGTCGGCGGCACCGGACTGAACTTCAACGCCCTGACCCGCGGCCTGGCCGAGGTTCCCGACATTCCGCCCGAGGTCCGGGCCGAAGCCGATGCCCGCCGTGCTGCCGAGGGCCATGCCGCGCTTCTGGCCGAGCTTGACCCCGCCACCGCCGCCCGCATCGACCGGCAGAACCCCGTCCGCATCCAGCGCGCCTGGGAAGTCTTGCGCGCCACCGGTCGCGGATTGGCCAGTTGGCAGGACGACACGCCGGCCCCGCTTTTGCCCCTTACCCGGGCCGAAGCTCTCGTCCTGGTGCCTCAGGTGGACTGGCTGAACGCCCGCATCGAGCGCCGGTTTCACCAGATGCTGGCCGAAGGCGCACTGGATGAGGCGCGGGACAATATTGCCGGATGGGATCCCAAGCGACCATCGTCCCGGGCCATCGGCGCGCCGGAACTCATCGCGCATCTGCTGGGCGAAATGACTCTTCCCGATGCCGTCACCTCAGCGGTGACCGCCAGTCGCCAATATGCCAAGCGCCAGCGCACCTGGTTCAGATCGAACATGCAGGCCTGGCGCCACCTTTCCCTTCCGTAACCGTGGGTTGCGCGGCAAAGCTTAAGCGGGTTTCCGCCTGCCCACAGGGTTATGCACAGGAATATCAAACATCGGTGGATAACTTCCGCCCAGTCACGCTGATTTCGCTTGGGTTGGTTGCGACGCACTGCTTTACTGCCTTGGTCAGCGCCTCTGCCACAGGATCTGCCGCGTGATGATTGCTTCTGCCCCCACCTCCGGTTTGCGCCTGGTTGCCATTCCCCGCCTCGCCTCTGGCGGGCGCTGGCGGGTCGAGGCCATGCGTTCGCTGTCCGAACCCTGCCTCTTGTGGTTCACCAAGGGTCAGGGCCGCATCACGATCTCGGGGGTGACGCGCGGCTATACGGCACATAATGCGGTCTTCATCCCGGCGGGCGTCATGCACGGCTTTGAAGCCGGGGCGCAGGTCTTCGGTACGGCAGTCTTCTTCGGGCGCGATCCGAAGGTCGTGCTGCCGAAGACCCCGCAGCATCTGCGCATCCGCGAAGTCCATGCCCAGCAGGAGGTCAACGTCCTGCTTGATTCGATCCTGCGTGAGCTGGAAAGCGATACACCCGCCAACGAACGCGCAACCGAGGCCTATGTCGGCCTTCTGGGCGTTTGGCTGGAACGGCAGATCCGCAAGGCCGATCCGTTTGAAGGGCCGCGCCAGGATGCAACCCGAAGGCTAGTTGCGCGTTACACCGCGCTGTTAGAGCGGAACTTCCGCACCGGGATGAACGTGGCGGATTTTGCGGCCGCTCTCGGCGTCACACCCACGCATCTGACCCGCTGCTGCAACGCCGCCTGCGGTCGACCCGCCAGCGCGCTCCTGCAGGACCGCCGCATCTTCGAGGCGCGCAAGCTTTTGTCGGAAACCCGCATCCCCGTGGGCCGCATCGCCGAGCAGCTGGGCTTCAATTCCGCCGCCTACTTCACGCGGGCCTTCCAACATGTCACCGGCAAGTCCCCGACCGCTTTCCGCCGCGCGGGATAAGCCGCCGCCGCACGACGCCGCAGCCAGAATCGACGCATCAATGTCGCTATTGTCGTATCGATTGTCGAAAGCAGCCGTTGACGGACTGCGGAAAAAGATGCGCAATGGAGACTGGGGTGTTGGTATCTCGGTGACGCTTGGACAGGTCCGGCAACGAACGGATCGCCGCATAGGCGGGACAGGAAGCACTGCCACAGTCAAATAAAGCCCACAGGGAGACGAAGATGAAAGACCTGAATTACGAAGCCGAGCTGCATCCTGCGGCACACATGCATGCCGCCGAATACGCGGAAGGCAAGCTGAGCCGCCGCGAGTTCCTGACCCGTACCACGGCGCTGGGCGTCTCGGCTGCTGCCGCTTATGGCATGATCGGCCTGCCCGTCCCGGCCCAGGCGCAAGAAGCCAAGGTCGGCGGCAAGATCCGTGTCGCGATGGAAGTCAAGGGCACCAAGGACCCGCGCCTGGCCGACTGGCCGCAGATCGCCAACATCTACCGCGGCTGGCTGGAATACCTGATCCAGTACAACCCGGACGGCTCGTTCGAAGGCCGCCTCCTGGAAAGCTGGGAAGCAAACGCCGACGCCACCCAGTATACGCTGAAGGTCCGTCAAGGCGTGACCTGGAACAATGGCGAGCCCTTCACCGCTGACGACGTGGTGCGGAACTTCGCCCGTTGGACTGACGGCAACGTCGAGGGCAACGCGATGGCCTCGCGCTTCCCGGGCCTGGTGGACGAAGCCACCAAGACCCTGCGCGAAGGCGCCGTGGTCAAGGTTGACGACACCACGGTCCAGCTGAACCTGTCGGCTTCCGACATCGCCGTCGTGCCGAACCTGGCGGACTATCCGGCCGCCGTGGTGCACTCCTCGTTCCAGGATGGTCAGGACCCGGCCACCAACGCCATCGGCACCGGCCCCTACATCCCGCAGGAAGTCGCGGTCGGTCAGCGCGCGATCCTGGTCCGCGCCCCGAACCACACCTGGTGGGGTGGCACCGCGCCGCTGGACGAGATCCACTACATCGACTTCGGCACCGACCCGGCTGCCATGGTGGCGCTCTTCTCTTCGGACGAGGTGGACGCGAACTATGAATCCGTCGGCGAATTCATCGACATCCTCGACGGCATGGGCCTGACCAAGGAAGAGCTGGTCACCGCTTCGACCATCGTGGTGCGGATGAACTCGTCCTCGGATCTCTACAAGGACAAGGCCGTCCGCTCGGCGATCCAGCTGGCCGTCGATCCGAAAGTCGTGCTGGAACTTGGCTACAACAACCTTGGCGCCACCGGTGAAAACCACCACGCCTTCCCGATCCATCCGGAATATCCGACCCTGCCGCCGCAGACGATCAATGCGGCGGGTCTGATGCCGGCGCTGGAAGCAGCGGGCCTGAAGGACACCGAGTTCGAGGTGATCTCGCTGGACGATGGCTGGGAAGCGGCCACCACGGCTGCGGTTCAGGCCCAGCTGAAAGACGCGGGCATGAACATCAAGCACACGGTCATGCCCGGTTCGACCTTCTGGAACGACTGGCAGAAGTACCCGTTCTCGTCCACGACCTGGAACCACCGCCCGCTTGCGGTCCAGAATATGAGCCTGGCCTACACCTCCACCGGCTCGTGGAACGAAACCGCGATGGCGAACCCCGAGTTCGACGCCCTGATGGCCCAGGCCCTTGCTCTGGCGGATGCCGACAAGCGGCGTGAGCTGATGGTGCAGATGTGCACGATCCTCCAGCAGGAAGGCTACATCATCAACCCGTTCTCGCGGTCGCTGTTCAGCCACCACAAGGAAGGCTTTGCCGGACTGGGCCACCACCCGGCCTTCGAACACCACCACTACAAGTGGTCGGTGGCCTGACAGGCCCCGCACCGTTGAACGACTGACAGGGGGCGCGCCTGCCGCGCCCCCTTCCCGGGGGGCTTTTCCAAAATCAAGGGGACCGGCATGGGACTTTTCGTGCTGCGGCGGCTGGGAGTCATGCTCCTTACGGCCCTCGCCCTGACCTTTGTGGTCTTCTTCCTGACCAACCTGCAGCCGAACCTGGAAAAGCTGGCCCGGACCGAAGGGTCCGTCCGCATGACCGATGAGGCCGTCCAGGCCTGGATCGAGCAGAACGGCCATTCCGGATCGGTCTTCCTGCGCTATGGCCAATGGCTGGGTGTCGTGCCCGGCTGGACCTACACCGACGAGAAGGGCCAGACCCGCGGCCGCTGCTTCGAGATCGGCGAGGATCCCGCCACCGCCCCGCGCTACTGTGGCCTTCTGCAGGGTGATTGGGGTTTCTCGACCTTCTTCAAGACCCCCGTCCTCGACTCGCTTGGCGAAAAGCTCGCCGCGACCGGCTGGCTGATGCTCGCCGTCATGCTGGTGATGGTGCCGTCGTCGCTGATCCTGGGCGTCCTGTCGGGGATGCGCGAAGGCTCGGCCACCGACCGGACGCTGTCGACATTCTCCATCGCCTCAACCGCCACGCCGGAATATGTGTCAGGCGTCGTCCTTGTGGCGCTGTTCGCCACCGCCGCCACCGGCATTTCGCCGATCCTCGCCGAATACGGGTTGATCGAGCCGAAGAAGACCCTGTTCCTCGCCTCGGCCACCTCGGCGATGGACGACATCACGTTCTGGAACTTCACCCTGCCGGTGATGACCATTGCGCTGTATGGCATCGGTTACATCGCCCGGATGACCCGCGCCTCGATGACCGAGGTGATGACCCAGCAATACATCCGCACCGCCCGGCTGAAGGGCGTGCCCTTCCGCACCGTGGTCATGCGCCACGCGCTTCGGAACGCGCTGATCGCGCCTTTTACGGTGATCATGCTGCAGTTCCCCTGGCTTCTGAATGGCGTGGTGATCGTGGAGAGCCTCTTCAACTACAAGGGCTTCGGCTGGACGCTGGTCCAGGCTGCGTCCAACAATGACATCCCGCTCCTCCTGGCCTGTTCGGTCGTGGCGGTGGTGGTCGTGCTTCTGACGCAGCTGATCTCGGACATCGGCTACGTTTTCCTGAACCCCCGCATCCGGCTGGCTTAAGGAGAGATGGACATGGACGTTCTCACCTGGACCGGATCGGCTGGAACCGTGCTGTTGCCGGTGTTCCAGATCGCGCTTCTGGCGCTTGCCATTGCGCTGCTTGCCAAGCTTCTGTTCGTGATGGCTGGCCTTGATGCGCCGCAATTGCCGGGCCCCGATGGCACGACAACAGCGCGATCGCCCGGGTTCCTTGCCAGCCTGGCCATCCGCTACAGCTTCTTTGCCGCCCTGGCTGCGGTGCTTTGCATCCTTGCGGCCGGCGCCGTCCGCCCGTCGCCGGTCGAGGCCGGGATCCTCGGCGCGATGACGATGCGGTTCTGGCCCGTCTGGCTGGCCCTATCCGTCACCTTCGTCCTGTCGATCCGCTACCGCCGCAAGCTTGGGCTTTACGGCAAGCTGTTCGATTCCACCGTGGGAATGATCGGCTTTGCCATCGTCATGTTCTGGGTCTTCACCGCAATCTTCGCCGATGTGATCGTCACGCAGGACCCCTTCGCCCAGCTGTCCGGGCTGAAGAACAAGCCGCCAGGCATCGCCGCGCCTGAGAGTGTCTATGGCTGGTATCTTCTCGGCGGGGACCATCTGGCCCGCGACGTCTTCAGCCGGATGGTCATGGGCGCGCGCGAGGTGCTGAAGATCGCCCCCGCTGCCACGCTCTTCGCCTTCATGGTCGGCATCACCCTGGGCCTGCCCGCGGGGTATTTCGGCGGCAAGCTCGACACCTTCCTCTCGTTCCTCGCGAACCTCGTCCTCGCCTTCCCGGTCATCCTGCTGTTCTACCTGCTGGTCACCCCGGAAATCCGCGACACCGGCATCCCCATCGTGCTGGCGGCCCTTCTGTTCCTGTTCCCGATCATCTTCCTCTGCACGCTCTGGAACAGCCGCTACTACACCAACCCGCCGCAGCGGAACCTCTACGTCGGCCTGACGCTTGTTCTCGGCCTCTGGGCCTACTCTGGCCTTGCCTTCAACGCTGACCCCCTCGGCATCTGGTCGATGGAGCCGAACATGCTGAACGTCTTCGTCTCGGTGGTCTTCGTGAACTCACCCGGCGTGTTCCGGATCGTCCGGGGTCTGGTGATGGACATCAAGGCGCGCGACTACGTGGCCGCTGGCCAGACCCGTGGTGAAGGCCCCTGGTACATCATGCTGTGGGAGATCCTGCCCAACGCCCGTGGACCCCTGATCGTCGATTTCTGCCTGCGGATCGGCTACACCACGATCCTGCTCGGGACCCTGGGTTTCTTCGGCCTTGGCGTCAGCCCCGACAGCCCGGACTGGGGCTCGACCATCGACGATGGGCGCAAGCTTCTGAACCTCTTCCCCCACCCCGCCCTGGCCCCTGCCCTCGCCCTCATGAGCCTCGTCCTCGGCCTGAACCTTCTGGCCGACGGGTTGCGCGAAGAAAGCCTGAAGGATTGATGCCATGACAGCCACCGACACCCCCTGGGACCCGTCGCAGCCGATCCTGGAAATCGAACACCTCTCGATCTCGTTCTTCACCCGCCTGCGGGAAATCCCCGCCGTGATGGACTTCTCCTGCACCGTCATGGCAGGCGAGGCGATGGGACTGGTGGGCGAATCCGGCTGCGGCAAGTCGACCGTCGCGCTGGCGGTCATGCGCGAACTGGGCAAGACTGGCCGCATCGTCGCGGGTTCCATGAAGTTCAAGGGCCGTGACCTGGCCAAGATGAGCGACGAGGAACTCCGCCACATCCGGGGCTCCGAGATCGCGATGATCTACCAGGAGCCGATGGCGTCCCTGAACCCGGCGATGAAGGTCGGGGCGCAGCTGGCCGAAGTGCCGATGCTCCACTCCGGGATGTCGAAGACCGAAGCCTGGAAGCTCGCCCGCCAGATCGTCGCCGACGTGCGCCTGCCCGACCCCGACCGCATCATCAACTCCTACCCCCACCAGCTGTCCGGCGGCCAGCAGCAGCGCATCGTCATCGCGATGGCGCTGATGGCCAAGCCCGCCCTTCTGATCCTCGACGAACCCACCACCGCGCTGGACGTGACGGTCGAGGCCGGGATTGTCGACCTGGTCAAGGAGCTTGGGGAAAAGTACGGCACCTCGATGCTCTTCATCAGCCACAACCTTGGCCTGGTGATGGATGTCTGCGACCGCATCTGCGTGATGTACTCTGGCGAGGCCGTGGAAACCGGCAACGTCACCGAAGTCTTCGACAAGATGCGCCACCCCTATACCCAGGCGCTGTTCCGGTCGATTCCGCTGCCCGGCGCCGACAAGAACGCCCGTCCCCTCATCTCGATTCCCGGCAACTTCCCCCTGCCCCACGAACGCCCCAAGGGCTGCAACTTCGGCCCGCGCTGCGACTATTTCCAGCACGGCCGCTGCGACGAAACCGACGTGCCCATGAGCCACGTCCCCGGCGACGACCGCCACGACAGCCGTTGCCTGCGCTGGCAGGAAATCGACTGGGCGGCCCCGCCGACCAAGCGCGAGGTCAAAGAAAAGGCCGCGATTGGCAAGGTCGTCCTGAAGATGGACGATCTGCGGAAATACTACTCCGTCTCTGGCGGCGCCTTTGGCGGCGGGACAAAGAAGGTCGTCAAGGCCAACGAAACGCTCAGCTTCGAGGCGCGAGAGGGCGAGACCCTGGCCATCGTCGGCGAGTCCGGTTGCGGCAAGTCAACCTTCGCCAAGGTGCTGATGGGCTTGGAAACGGCCACCTCCGGCTCGATCATGCTGTTTGACGAGAACGTCCAGTCAACGCCGATCCAGAAGCGCAACACCGACACCGTCTCCCAGGTGCAGATGGTGTTCCAGAACCCCTTCGACACGCTGAACCCCTCGATGTCCGTGGGCCGCCAGATCATCCGCGCGCTGGAGATCTTCAACTACGGCAAGTCCGACGCCGAACGGCACGACCGGATGCTGGAACTGCTCGACCTGGTGAAGCTCCCCCGCGCCTTCGCCGAACGGATGCCGCGCCAGCTGTCAGGCGGGCAGAAGCAACGCGTCGGCATCGCCCGCGCCTTCGCAGGCGGGGCCAAGGTTGTGGTTGCCGACGAACCCGTCTCCGCCCTCGACGTCTCGGTCCAGGCTGCCGTCACCGACCTCTTGATGGACATCCAGCGCGAGAACAAGACGACGCTGCTGTTCATCTCCCATGACCTCAGCATCGTCCGCTACCTGTCGGACCGCGTGATGGTGATGTACCTGGGACATGTAGTGGAAATGGGCACGACCGATCAGGTCTTCCAGCCGCCCTACCACCCCTATACCGAGGCGCTGCTCTCCGCCGTGCCGATTGCCGACACCAAGGTCGAACGCAAACGCATCGTGCTGGAAGGCGACATCCCCTCGGCGGTCAATCCGCCCCCCGGCTGCCCGTTCCAGACCCGTTGCCGCTGGAAATCCCAGGTCACGGGCGGCCTGTGCGACCGCGAAGTGCCCCCCGTCCAGGTGCTGGAGGGCGGCCACCAGATCAAGTGCCACCTCTCCCGCGAAGTGCTGGCGCAGATGGAGCCGGTGATCAAGATCGCTGCCGAGTAAAGGCGCGGACGTCGGGGGGGCAATCGGCCCGCCTTTCGTGGCCCTCAGCCCAGAATCGCCGCCACGTAGTTTTCGGTCTCGGCATAAGGCGGAATGCCGTTGTGCTCCTCGACCGCGCCCGGCCCCGCGTTATAGGCCGCCAGCGCCAGTTCCCAGGTGCCGAACTTGTCGAACATCATCCGCAGGTAACGCGCGCCGCCTTCCAGGTTTTCCTCGGCATCATGGATATCGACGCCCAGATCCTCGGCCGTCTCGGGCATCAGCTGCGCCAACCCCGTCGCACCCTTGATCGACACCGCCACCGGGTTCCAGCCGCTTTCCTGCTGCACCAGGCGCAGGAACAGGTCTTCCGGCACCCCATGCTTGCGCGCAGCCGCTTTGGCGACCTCCAGGTATTCACCCTTATAGTTCCCGCGATAGGCCGGGATCGCCGCGACGTCGTCGGTTACCTCGCCCTTCTTGTACTTGGGCGTGTGCTTGACCGATCCCGAGTATTGCTTGGACAGCTTCTTGTCGATCAGCTCGGACTGCGACTTGAAGATGGCGCTGCGGGACTTGGTCGAGCCGGACAGGTTCAGCCCTTCGGCAAGCGCCGGCAACGGAGCGCAGGCAATCAGCACCGCAACCGCAAGCTGGGAAACCCGCCCCATTCCGACCCCGACCTGTCCCACGCCCTTTTGGCAACGGATGGGACTATAGCCGCTTCGCCCGGATTTTCCAGACCGCAGTTCTGCGGCATTCCGTACCCCGCCGACGGTCTGGTTGCAGCCGCCCGGAAGGACGGTATAGGTTTGTTAACCATCTTCAGGCCAACCTCCGGCCTGCAGACCAGCAAGGGAGATTCGCATGGCGGGGTCGGTCAACAAGGTCATTCTCATCGGCAACCTCGGCCGCGACCCCGAGGTGCGCAGTTTCCAGAACGGCGGCAAGGTGGTGAACCTGCGCATCGCCACATCGGAAACCTGGCGCGATCGCAACACCGGCGAACGCAAGGAGCGTACCGAATGGCATTCGGTCGCCATCTTCTCGGAACCGCTGGCAAAGATTGCCGAGCAGTACCTGAAGAAGGGCTCGACGGTGTATATCGAGGGTTCGCTGGAAACCCGCAAATGGCAGGATCAGTCCGGCCAGGACAAGTACACGACCGAGGTGGTGCTTCGCCCCTATTCCGGCAACCTGACGCTTCTCGGCGGACGCGGTGAAGGCGGCGGCGGCGGTGGCGGCTATGACGACCGGGGCGGCTATGATGACGGCGGCCAGGCGGGCGGCTATGGTGGCGGCTCCTCGGGCGGCGGCAGCCGTGGCGGCTTTGGCGGCGGTTCGGGCGGCGGTGCAGCCGGTGGCGGCGGCGGTCGCTCGGACCTCGACGACGAAATCCCGTTCTGATCGCAGATCACCCGGACCTGTCCGGCGCCACTGGACCTTGACTGGACTATTCCCTATATAATCGGTCAACTTCCCAAGGCGTCGAGACGAGCACATGCAGGACCAGACCTCAGTTCAGACGGCGGGCCAGACCGAGGGCCAGCCGCTGATCAAGCCCTCCTCGACCGACCATCCGCTGTATCCGCAGATCGTCGAGGCCTGCCGCACGGTCTTTGACCCGGAGATTCCGGTGAACATCTTCGACCTCGGCCTCGTCTACACCATCGAGATCGGCGCCGAGAACGAGGTCGAAATCACCATGACCCTCACCGCTCCCGGCTGCCCCGTGGCCGGTGAAATGCCGGGCTGGGTCGCCAACGCGGTGGAACCCCTGCCGGGCGTGAAGCACGTCGACGTCAACATGACCTTTGACCCGCCCTGGGGCATGGACATGATGTCCGATGAGGCCCGGCTGGAACTGGGGTTTATGTAAAGCCTCCAAGCTGAATACGCAGTACATTAAGCCTTAAGGCTGAATATGATTGAAGTTCAGCCTGGACGGTGATAGTCTGCCAGCATGACCGACGCAGCAGTCCTGACTGGCGATCTCATCGGCTCGCGAAAGGCGGGGCAACACGCGACCGACGCCGCGATTGCTGCGATTGCCGACACCGCGGCCAGTCTGGACGCACCCTTCACCCGCTATCGCGGCGACGGCTGGCAAGTCCTCTTGCTGCGCCCCGAGCTGGTCCTGCGCTTTGCCCTGGTCACCACCGCCCGCCTGCGCGCCGAAGGTACCCCGCTCACCCGCTTTGCCATCGGCATCGACGAGATTTCGCCCGTCCGCGCCGCCTCGCTTGCGGCTGAGTCCGGCCGCGCCTTCGTCCTGTCGGGCGAGACGCTGGACCACATGCCACGGCGAACCGAGTTCGCGATTGCTAGCGTGACCCGCAAGCGCAACGAGATGACCTGGGCCGCCGCGCGGCTGGCCGATCAGGTCGCGCGCAAATGGACCCCGCAGCAGGCCGAGGCCATGGTAATGGCACTTGCGCCCGAGGCCCCCTCGGGCCAGACCATCGCGACAGCGCTGGGCATAAGTCCGGCCGCGGCCAGCTACCGATTGCAGGGGGCAAGCTGGTGGGACATAAAGGCAGTCGTTTCCGCTTTCGAAGCCGAACTGAAAGCCGCCGATGACTGAAACCTTCATCGCCCTCCTCTTCGCACACACGCTTGCGGACTTCGTGTTCCAGACCAACTGGATGGCCGCCAACAAGCGCAATCCCCTGGCGCTGGGCCTGCATCTGGCGATCGTCTACGCCACCGCTGTCGCCGCCACAGGGTCGGTGCATCCGGCGCTTCTCGTGCTGGCGCTTGCCCACATCGCCATCGACGTGGGCAAGCTGGTCCTGGCCGCGACCTGGAAATCCGACGGGGGGCTTTCCCTGTTCCTGACCGACCAGACGCTGCACCTGGCCAGCCTGATCGCCCTTGCCCTCTGGCTGCCCGACCTCTGGGCCAACGGGTTCTGGGCACCCGGCGCCATCGTGACCGGCGACGACGGCGGCATTCTCGGCACAGGCCTCTGGTCGGATGACGTCCCCCTGCCCGTCAGCCAGCTTCCCTCGCTCATGGTCCTGGTGACCGGCCTGATCCTGGCCACCCGCGCCGGAGGCTTTGCGGTCGGGCTTCTGATGCAACCCTTCGCCGCGAACCTGCCCGGAGAGACCGCCGCCGAAGGCCTGCCCGGCGCAGGTCGTCTGATCGGCCTGCTTGAACGCGGGCTGATCTTTGTCCTGGTGCTGATCGGCCAACCACAGGGCGTGGGCCTCTTGATGGCCGCCAAGTCGATCCTGCGTTATGGCGCGCTGAAGGAAGACCGCGCCCTGTCGGAATACGTCATCATCGGCACGCTGGCTTCATTCGGCTGGGCCCTGGTTGTGTCCTTTGCCACGGTCGCAGCCCTTGCCCAACTGCCCCCGCTTGGAATTCCGGCGCAGACACCTTAAGTTACTCTCGAAGGAGTACACCCATGTTCGGCATTCCCGGCAAAGCCGCCGTCACTCTGACCCCCGCTGCCACACGGCAGATCTCTCGCCTCATGGCGCGCGACGGCCACCAGGGCCTGCGCATCGGCGTGAAGAAAGGTGGCTGCGCTGGGATGGAATACACGATGGAGTACGCCAACACCGTCAATCCGCTGGACGAGGTGGTGGAACAGGACGGCGCGCGGGTGATGATCGCCCCTATGGCGCAGATGTTCCTGATCGGGACCGAGATCGATTACGAGACTGGCCTCGTCGAAAGCGGCTTCAAGTTCCGCAACCCCAATGTGGTCGAGGCCTGCGGCTGCGGGGAATCGATAAAGTTCCGCGACGCGCCCCAAGCCTGACACCCGACGCCTGACGTAGGGTCAATTGCTCTTGAGGCCGCAACAAACGGATTGTTGCCGATCTGCAGCCTTTTCCTTTCCGGCCATACACGTTAGGCGTGTCCAGACCGAAAAAGGAACTCTGCCATGAAGAAGCTCGCCGCCGGAAACTGGAAGATGAATGGCACCCAGGCCTCACTGGCCGAAGTGACCGACCTGCTCCAGGCCCATCCCGCCCCGGCCTGCGAGATGCTGCTTTGCCCGCCCGCAACGCTGATCTCGGCGATGGCCGCCACCGCGCGTGGCACAGCACTCATGGTCGGCGCACAGGATTGCCACCCGAAGCCGATGGGTGCCCATACCGGCGACATCTCGGTCGCGATGCTGCGCGATGCAGGCGCAACGCATGTCATCGTCGGCCATTCCGAACGCCGTACGGATCATGGTGAGACCGACGCCCTGGTCCGCGCCAAGGCCGAGGCTGCCGTCGACGCAGGTCTGACCGCCATCGTCTGCATCGGCGAGACCGAGGCCGAACGCGACGCCGGGCGCACGCTGGACGTGATCGGCACGCAGCTCGACGGCTCGATCCCCGGGGGTGCCACCGCTGCCAACCTGGTGATTGCCTATGAACCCGTCTGGGCCATCGGCACCGGCCGCACGCCCACGCTTGCCGAAATCGGCGAAGTGCACAGCTTTCTGCGCGGTCGCCTGCGCGGCCTGATCGGGGCCGAGGCCGAGAAGGTCCGCATCCTCTATGGCGGTTCGGTCAAGCCGTCGAACGCCAGCGACATCTTCGCCGTACCGCATGTCGACGGCGCCCTGGTCGGTGGGGCCAGCCTGAAGGCCGCCGATTTCGGTGCCATCGTCGCCGCCCTCTCCGCCGCGTGACGACCTCGCCCTGTCGCGGACAGGCCAGCCCCTGTGGCGGCTGACACTTAGGCTGCCGAAATGACCACTTATGACCCGACGGCGCGACGTTCTCTCGTCACCGCGAACCTCATCTGTCTTGCCTCGATGGTGACCTGGGCTGCCGGCCTGCCGGCCGCCGACCTGATCATCCCGCACATGCCGCCCGTGGCCCTGACCGCCTGCCGCGCGCTCCTTGCGGCTGCGGTGCTCTTGCCAGTCTGGTGGCTGGTCGACGGCGGTAGGGTCGTCCTCGGCGCGAACTGGCTCAAGGGCGCCTGGGTCGGCTTCGTGACCCTTGGCCTTGCCTCGTTCTTCGTCATCATTGCGTTGCAATACAACGACCCGGTCACTGTCGCCATCGTCAGCGCCGTCATGCCCATCATCGGCATCGTCCTGGAATGTGTGGCCGACCGCCGCCCCTTCACCCGCGCGCTGGCCATCGGCCTGGTGCTGTCGGTCGCCGGCGGGCTGATCGCCGTCAACGGAGCAGAAGGTGAGGTCAGCTTCGGCATCGGCGTCCTCGCGGCCCTCGCCTCGGTGACCTTCTACACCTGGGGCTCGCGTGAGACGGTAAAGGCCTTCCCCGATCTCACGCCGCTCGGCCGCAGCACGATCACCATCGCCGGCGGGGCCATTGTCGCCACCATTGCCGCCGTCGCCGATGGCTTCTTCCGCGGCCAATGGCCGGACTGGGCCGCCATCGGCTGGGTCGAATTCGGCGGGCTTGCCGCCTTCTCCATCGGCTCGATGGCCATCGCGCAGCTGCTCTGGATCGTGTCGGTGGGACGGATCGGCATCGGCGCCGCCTCGATGCACATGAACGCGGTGCCGTTCTACGTGATGCTGATGGTCTTCGTGATGGGCGGCCCGTGGAACTGGTGGCAGACCTTGGGCGCGGCCATCGTGGTGACTGGGGCCGCCATCGCCCAGGGGATGATCGGCAGGGACCGGACATGAAAAGCCTCTCGCAATCGCCTAAGGACCCGGGCTTCGTCCAGAACCCCTACCCGTTCTACGAACAGGCCCGCGCTGCAGGCCCCTTCTTCCACTGGTCCGACTACAACCTGACCTGCACCGGCAACGCCGCCGCCGTGAACGCCATCTTCCGCGACCGTCGCTTTGGCCGCGAACCCATCGATCCCTTGCCGATCCCGCCGCATCTCGCGCCCTTCTACGCGGTCGAGGCGCATTCGATGCTGGAACTGGAACCGCCCCGCCACACGCGCCTGCGGAACCTCGTCCTGCGCGCCTTCACCTCGCGCCGGATTGCGGGCCTGGCGCCCGACATCACCGCGCTGGCGACCGAGCTGGCCGCGGCCTGTCCCCCAGGCGAATTCGACCTCCTGAAGACCTTCGCCCAACCCCTCCCCGTCCGCATAATCGCCCGGCTCCTCGGCGTGCCTGAGGGGATGGCCCCCGACCTCCTGAAATGGTCGAACGCCATGGTCGGCATGTACATGGCCGGCCGCACCAGGCAGATGGAGGACCGCGCCGTCGCCGCGACCGAGGCCTTCGTGGCCTTCCTCCGCTCCTACGTCGAAGACCGCCGCGCCAAGCCTGCCGACGACCTGATCACCCAGCTCATCGCCGCCGAAAGCGAAGGCGAAAAGCTATCCACCGACGAGCTGATCACCACCTGCATTCTCCTCCTGAACGCAGGACATGAGGCGACCGTCCACACCATCGGCAACGGGGTGAAGACGCTCCTCGAAACCAACACCCCGCCAACGGCCCTGACCCCCGACCACATTGAAGGCACCGTCGAAGAGATACTCCGCTTCGACCCGGCGCTCCATATGTTCACCCGCTGGGCCTACGAGGATGTCGAAGTGATGGGCCACAAGTTCCGCCGCGGCGACCAAGTGGGCCTCCTCCTCGCCGCCGCCAACCGTGACCCGGGCGTCTGGGACGACCCCGACCACTTCCTCCCGACCCGCCCGGTCAAGCCCCACGCCAGCTTCGGCGCGGGCCTCCACTTCTGCGTCGGCGCTCCCCTGGCCCGGCTGGAACTGCAGATCGCCCTGCCGATCCTGTTCCAGCACCACCCGAACCTCTCCCTCGCCGCCCCACCAGCCTACGCCGACGTCTACCACTTCCACGGTCTCAGCGAATTGCGCGTCATCTCCTGATCAGGGATTTCCCTTCTTGAAATATCCTCTGGGGGTTTGGGGGGCGAAGCGCCCCCAACGACCGAGGAGGAGGCGCAGCCCGACGACGAGACAAAAGCCTCGCGCGTCAGCGCTCTTTCTGAAAACCGCCCGTTACAGGGGCAGGACGGTCGTCGACTTGATCTCTTCCATGCTCAGAAGTGCCGTCACGTTGTAGATCCGCACTTCGGAAATCAGCGCCTGGTAGAACGTGTCATAGGCCCGAGCGTTCTTCACCCGCACCTTCAGGATATAGTCGATGTCCCCCGCCAACCGGTGCGCCTCCAGCACCTCCGGCCGTTCGCGCAGGGCCTTCAGGAACCGACGCTGCCATTCCGCCTCATGCTCCGACGTCCGGATCAGGACGAAGAAACAGGCCTCCAGCCCCAGGGCTTCCGGGTCCAGGATCGCCGTCGTCCGGGTGATCACCCCCTGCTCGCGCATCCGCCGGATCCGGTTCCACACGGGCGTCTTCGACGACCCCACTTTCCGGGCGATTTCGTCCAGCGACTGCTCGGCATCCCCTTGCAGTTCCGACAGGATTTTCCGGTCCAGATCGTCCAGCGCGGCACTCATTCCTGAATCCTCCCCTTTCCCGGAACATCGGTTCCCCTCACCCCCAGTATCGGAACACATGTCCTTATCTGCAAGCCTCTCTGGTCCCGGATGGGGAAAATATTCTATATTCCATACAGATTTCCTGACCGCCGAGGGCATGATGAGCCGCCGCTTCACCCCGAAGATCGTGACCGCCAACCGCCTGCGGGAAGGCGACGTCGTCTATCTCAAGGCCGATGACAGCTGGTCGCTCCTCCACCACGAGGCCGAGCTGATCGAGGATGAGGCCCACGCCCAGATGCGGCTCCTCCACGCGGCCGCGCAAAAGCTGACCATCGTCGGTGCCTATCTGGCCGATGCGAGGCCCGGTCCGAACGGTCCCGAACCCACCCATTTCCGCGAGGAATTCCGCACCCGCGGCCCCTCGAACTACAACCACGGCAAGCAAGCCGATCTGGCGAACTGAGGCAGGCATGTATTCCTACTCCGACTTCGACGAAGCCTTTGTCCGCTCGCGCGTCGCGCAATTCAGCCAGCAGGTCGACCGCCGCCTGGATGGCAGCCTGACCGAGGATGAATTCCGCCCCCTGCGCCTGATGAACGGCCTCTACCTGCAGCTGCACGCCTACATGCTACGGGTCGCGATCCCCTACGGCTCGCTGAACCCAGGCCAGATGCGCCAGCTCGCCTACATCGCCGACACCTGGGACAAGGGCTACGGCCACTTCACCACCCGGCAGAATATCCAGTTCAACTGGCCGAAGCTTCCGGACGTGCCCGCGATCCTCTCGGCGCTCGCCGACGTGGAGATGCACGCGATCCAGACCTCGGGCAACTGCGTCCGCAACGTCACCGCCGACCATTTCGCTGGTGCCGCCGCCGATGAAATCGCCGACCCCCGGCCTTACGCGGAACTCCTCCGCCAGTGGTCCACCGACCACCCGGAATTCCAGTTCCTGCCGCGCAAGTTCAAGATTGCCATCACCGGCAGCCCCAATGACCGCGCCGTGACCAAGGCCCACGATATTGGCCTGCGCATGGTCCGCAATGCGAAGGGCGAGCCGGGCTTTGAAGTGATTGTCGGTGGTGGCCTCGGCCGGACCCCGATGATCGGCGTCACCGTGCGGGAGTTCCTGCCGGAGGCCGACCTGCTGCCTTACGTCGAGGCGGTCCTTTCCGTCTACAACACGCTCGGCCGCCGCGACAACAAGTACAAGGCGCGGATCAAGATCACCGTGCACGAGACCGGCAAGGAAGCGATCACCGAGATGATCGAAGCCCGCTTTGCCGAGTTGCGCCCGCTTTTCGGCGGCAACGACCAGAAACTTCTGGCCGAAATCCGTGAGGCTTTCGCGCCCCCCGCCTTCCGCAACGCTCCCACCGACGCCTACGACGCCTTCTACAAGGCCGACCCGACCTTCCGCTCCTGGGTCGACACCAACCTGACCGCGCACCGCAACGCGCAATACGCCATCGTCACGATCAGCCTCAAGGCGCACGGGGAAACCCCCGGCGACGCGACCTCCGACCAGATGAGGTTGATCGCCGATCTCGCTGAAAAATATGGCCATTCCGACCTGCGGATCAGCCACGAACAGAACGTGATCCTGCCGCATATCCACAAGTCGGACCTGCCGACCCTTCACGCGGCCCTCACCCAGGCGGGCCTCGGCACCGCCAATGTCGGGCTTCTGTCGGACATCATCGCCTGCCCCGGCATGGACTACTGCGCCCTTGCCACCGCCCGCTCGATCCCCGTGGCGCAGGAACTGGCGATGCATTTCGAGGCGCTGAAGCTGGAACACGAAATCGGCCCGCTGAAGATCAAGATTTCTGGCTGCATCAACGCCTGCGGCCACCATCACGTGGGGCACATCGGCATCCTCGGCCTCGACCGCGCTGGCGTCGAAAACTACCAGATCACCCTCGGCGGCGACGGCACCGAGGACGCGGTGATCGGCGAAAAGACCGGCCCGGGCTTCGCCTACACGGAAATCGTCCCCGCGATCGAGCGCATCTTGCGCGCTTACCTTGACCTGCGGCAGGAGCCGTCGGAGACCTTCCTCCAGGCCTTCAACCGGGTCGGGATGGAGCCGTTCAAGGCCGCGCTCTACGATACGGAAGACGCGCAAGATGCCGCGTGACGGGCGCCACGACGGCCCGGTGGCGGAGCGTGTCGCGGCGCTGAACGCCCGTTACAAGCACCATTCGGCGACTGCCGTGCTGGAGCATGCGCTGAAGGATGATGACCTGGGCCGCGTGGCCCTCGTCTCTTCCTTCGGGGCGGAATCCGTTGTCCTTCTGCATCTCGTCTCGGTCATCGCCCCGGAAACCCCAGTGCTGTTTGTCGACACCCGGATGCTGTTCCAGGAAACCTTGGATTATCAACGGGAACTGGCCGAGAAGCTGAACCTCTGCGACGTCCGCACGATCCGCGCCAATCCGGCCCGGGTAAGCTTCGAGGACCCGGACGGCACCCTGCACCAGTTCAACACCGACAGCTGCTGCAACGTCCGCAAGGTCGAGCCGCTTGAACGCGCGCTGGCGCCCTTTGACGGCTGGATCACCGGCCGCAAGCGGTTCCAGAACACCGACCGCGAGGCGCTGCAGTTCTTCGAAAACGAAGGCGACCACCGGATCAAGGTCAACCCGCTGGCCCATTGGGGGCGTGAGGACCTTGAGGAATACATGGTCGAAAACCGGCTGCCCCGGCATCCGCTGGTGGCCAAGGGCTACCCCTCCATCGGCTGCGCGCCCTGCACCAGCCCCGTTAAGCCCGGCGAAGACCCGCGGGCCGGTCGCTGGCGCGGGCTGTCCAAGACCGAATGCGGCATCCATTTCATCGACGGCAAGGCCGTTCGGACCCCGAAGGAGAACGCGGCATGACCGTGATCGTCACCGATGCGGGCTTTGGCCCGGGAACCCAGGCCGAGGTCGTGGCACTGGCCGACCTGACCGACCAGACCGCGGTGGACCTGTCGAACACCGACGACCCCGCCGCCCTGCAGGGCCACCTCGACCGCCTGACCATTATCCGCGTGGCCTTCCCCGCCTTCAACGACGGTCGCGCCTTCACCATCGCGCGTCGGCTGCGGATTATGGGCTACACCGGCCAGCTTCTGGCCAAGGGTCCGGTCATCGCCGACCAGTACGCCATGCTCCGCCGCGTGGGCTTTGACGGGGCCGAGATCCCGGATGACCTCGCCGCTCGCCAGCCCGCCGAGCAGTGGCAGTTCCGCGCTGCCGACTGGCGCGAGCACCACTATCAGGCCCGGCTCCGCGCCTGATCCGACCTGCAGAGAATTCGCCGCAGGGGAGAGGCTTCCCTTGACGCGCCCGCTCGCCTATGGAGGGCGAAGACCATGACCGAGGCACTGACCATGGACGCCCGCACCAAGCCCCACCTGCCCGACGCGCAGACCGTCACTTCGGTCCAGCATTGGACGGATCGACTCTTCTCGTTCCGCGTGACCCGCCCGCAGTCGTTGCGGTTCCGATCGGGGGAGTTCGTGATGATCGGCCTTCTGGGCGACAACGGGAAGCCGCTGCTGCGGGCCTATTCCATCGCCTCGCCCGCCTGGGATGAGGAACTGGAGTTCTACTCGATCAAGGTGCCGGACGGCCCACTGACATCGAAGCTGCAACATATCCAGCCGGGGGACGAGATCATTCTGCGGCCGAAGCCGGTGGGGACCTTGGTCCACGACGCGCTGATGCCGGGCAAGCGGCTGTGGTTCCTGGCGACGGGGACCGGGATCGCACCCTTCGCCTCGCTGATGCGGGAGCCCGAGACCTACGAGAAGTACGACCAGATCATCATGATGCATACCTGCCGCGAGGTGGCGGAGCTGGAGTATGGGCGGCAGCTGGTGGAGAGCCTGAAGGACGACCCGCTGATCGGAGAGCTGGTCGGCGACAAGCTGGTCTACTATCCGACCACGACCCGGGAAGAGTTCCATCATATGGGGCGGGTCACGGACAACCTGGCCTCGGGCAAGGTCTTTGCCGACCTCAGCCTGCCAAAGATGAACCCCGAGGAAGACCGGGCGATGGTCTGCGGGTCGCTGGCCTTCAACATCGATGTGAAGGCGATCCTGGAAGGGTTCGGGCTGCGGGAAGGGGCGAACTCGGACCCGAAGGAATTCGTGGTCGAGAAGGCCTTTGTGGGCGACGGGATCTGACCTGTCCACGGTGGACAAGACCTGATGCCTCCAAGAAATCAACCACTTGCGATTTTCTGTTAGGGTGGTGTTAACTCTTGCAAATCCGGGCCGCAGGGGCGATCCTGCGGCCCTTTTTCGTGCCCGAAACCGCACAAAGAAAAAGGCCGCGAGCATCATCGCTCGCGGCCTTCGCTTTCGGCGGGTGCCGAAGGATTACATGCCAAGCGCGGTCTTGACCTGCGCGATGGTGTCGGCGACCAGGGCCGGGTTGGCCTTGGCGGCCTCGACGGCGGTCTTCAGCGTGGTCTTGGTGGCGTCGTCCAGCGACGAGCCATCGATCAGCGCGACAACGGCGTCAGCATTGAAGTTCGCCGGGTCCAGCGCGGCAGCAGCGTCGGTCACGGCCGTCGCAGCATCGGTGGCCGCTTCGGTGGTGGCGGCAGCAGCGTCGGTTGCAGCCTCGGTCGCGGCTTCGGTTGTGGCGGCAGCCGCAGCGGCAGCCTCGTCAGCGGCCTTCTGGGCAGCAGCGGCAGCCTCTTCAGCGGCCTTCGCAGCCTCTTCCTCGGCAGCCTTGGCAGCGGCAGCGGCTTCTTCCTCGGCCTTCTTGGCAGCTTCAGCGGCAGCGGCGGCAGCTTCCTGAGCCGGCTTGTAGCTGAACTGATAGTAGCCGCCACCGGCCAGAAGAACGACGATGGCGCCGATGATGAAGGTTCTGTTCATGTCATATTCTCCCATGACCAGGGCCTGCGGCCCGGATGGCGCCCATATGGCAGCTTGCTTGGTAAATGAAAAGGGTGCTGCGGTGCAGCACGGCGAAAATCGCCGGAACACTGCGGAAAAACTGGAACCGGCGTGGTCTGCCCGGGTTGCAGATGCGCCCGCAACCGCCTAGATTGCCGCCGCACATTCAACCATCAAAGGACGACTACCATAGCCCGCAGACCGCACAATGCCCCGCCGCAACGCGAAACCGGTCCCCGCATCAATGACCGCATCCGCGCTCCGGAGATCCGCCTGATCGGGGCGGATGGCGAGAATGTCGGGGTGGTGACCCCCGCCCGCGCGATGCAGATGGCCGAGGAAGCCGGACTGGACCTGGTGGAGATCTCGCCGACGGCCGTACCGCCGGTCTGCAAGATCATGGACTTCGGCAAGTTCAAGTACGAGACCCAGAAGCGCGAGGCCGAAGCCCGCAAGAAGCAGAAGGTCATCGAGATCAAGGAAATCAAGTTCCGTCCCGGAACCGACATCCATGACTATCAGGTCAAGATGCGGTCGGTGATGAAGTTCCTGGAAGAAGGCGACAAGGTGAAGGTCACCCTGCGCTTCCGCGGCCGCGAAATGGCGCACCAGGAGCTGGGGCTGGAGCTTTTGAAGCGAGTCGAGGCCGATGTGGCCGAGGCGGGCAAGATCGAATCCATGCCCAAGCTGGAAGGCCGCCAGATGGTGATGATGATCGGTCCGAAGTAGCCTGCCGCAGGACGATTTTTCTGCGAAAAATCGGGGCCCTTTGGGCCCCTTTTTGTCAGGCGTCCCCACCGGCAGTTTTTCGCAGAAAAACTGTGCCTGGGCCGTCAGGGCGCGGCTTCGCGCAACCGGCCCCGCGTCGGGATTTCCTTCAACAAGCCCCCTACCCCCATCCCTGCGATGTCGGCCCCGGAGACGGGGACCCCGCAGATCAGCCGCTCCATCACCCAGTCCGCGCCGTTCAAGGCGGGGCTGCGGGCACAGCCGGGCAGGCCAATGACCGGGATGCCGTGCAGCTCACCCAGGAACAGGAGGTTCCCGGGGTCGACCGGCATCCCAAAGCGGTCGATCCGTCCCCCGGCGCGTCTGACCGCCCCCGGGGCCACGTCATGCGGGTCTGATGTCGCCGAGGCGGTGAGGATCAGGATCAGGTCGGCACCAGTCACGCCAGACAGGGTCGCCGCCAGCTCTGCCTCGCGGTGCGGGGCGTGCAGATGGGCCTGAAGCCCCGCGCCAAGCGCCGTGAGGCGGTTGATGATCGCGTCGGGTCGCAGAGGCCGGGCGTCTGGATCGGTGTGGGTCTCAACCAGCACAACCCGCGACCTTTGCGGCGGACACAGGCGCAAGGCGCGCGCCCCGGCTGCACAGGCCGCTGCGACGGAGGCCTGGGCCACGCCATAGGCGATGACCTTGACGGTCGCGGCCATCTCTCCCGCCGCCAGCCGCTGCCAGCGCGGCACGGTGGCGAGCGTCAGCATCGGATCGACCGCGTTCAGCGCATCGACCCGGTCGGCCAGGACTTCGATGATCCCGGGGCAGCGGGCGTGCAGGTTGACCCGTCCTGTGCCGACGGGACGCAGGTCAAGGCCAGCGGCCTCTGGGTCGGGCACCAGGGCCTGGGCAATGGCCAGGGCGGCGGCGTCTTCGTGCAGGTCGGTTGAGTCGAGGCGGGCCGCAATGACCTCGGCGCGCCCGGCGGCGCTGAGCTGGGCGATCTCCATGGGCCCAAGCGTGCAGCCCTTCCTCAGTCGGCCATCAGGGAGGGCCACGGAATGCGCCAGGATCGCGCCTTCGGCCTGCTCAAGAGGAACCGGACCGAAGCGCATTACTTGCGCAAGGCTTCGGTGATCTGGGCCATGATGCTGACCGCGATCTCTGCGGGGGTCTTGGCGCCGATGTCGAGGCCGACGGGGGCGTGGATCTTGGCGATCTGGTCGGGGGTGAAGCCCCCTTCGGTCAGCCGGTCGACGCGTTTGGCATGGGTGCGGGTCGAGCCGAGGCAGCCGAGGTAGAAGGCGGGGGAGCTCAGCGCGAAGCGGATCGCGGGGTCGTCGAGTTTCGGGTCATGGGTCAGGGTGACAATGGCGGTGCGGGCGTCAGGGTTCAGGCTGGCAAGGGCCTCGTCCGGCCAGTCGTCGAGGATGGTTTCGCCGGGGAAGCGGTCGTGGGAGCCGAAGGCGGCGCGGGGGTCGATCAGGGCGGGCGCATAGCCGCAGGTGCGGGCGATCTGGAGGAGCGGCTGGGCGATGTGCACCGCACCGATGACGATCAGGCGCAAGGGTGGGTTGTGGATGGCGATGAAACGGCCGTCCTCCTCCATCCCCGAGCGGTCGGACTTGAAGCGGGCGTCGGTGGCGGGGTCCTCGCCGGGGGTGACCAGAGCGCGGGTCCAGCTGTCGGGTCGGGTGACGACGGCAAGCGCGGTGGGGGTGGCGCGGGCGGCGGCGAGGCGGGCCAGCATGGCTTCGGGAAGGGCTTCGGGGCCGTCGCCCACCGGTTCGACGAGGACGCGGATCGTGCCGCCACAGGCGAGGCCTGCGGCGAAGGCTGTCTCGTCGCTGACCCCGAAGGTCAGGACGCGGGACTTGCGGTCCTGTAGCGCGTCCAGCGCCTCGGTGATGACGGCGCCTTCGACGCAGCCGCCGGAGACGGAGCCCAGCATCTCGCCCTCGCCCGAGATGGCAAGCTGGCTGCCGGCCTGGCGGGGGGCGGAACCCCAGGTCTCGATTACGGTGGCAAGGGCCACGCCTTTGCCCTGGCGATGCCAGGCGAGGGCGGCTTCTGGGATCTGGTCGTGGCTGGCGGTCATGGGGCGGAGTATGCGTCCGGGCGCGCAGGGATGCCACCAAAATGACGCGCCGCGGGGGATGCCCGCGGCGCGACTTTGGTATGGGGCCGGATCAGCCGCGGTCGGCGGTGCGCAGCAAGGGCGTGATGACCTTGACCTCGACCCGGCGGTTGCGCGGTTCGTTTTCCAGCGTATCGATCAGCAGCTCGGTCTCGCCATAGCCCTGGACAACCATGTTCTCTGGCGGAATGTCGAAGTATTCGGTCAGGGCAAGGGCCACCGATTCCGCGCGGCGGTCGGAAAGGGCGAGGTTCATCGCCGCCTTGCCGGTCGCGTCGGTGTGGCCTTCGATCAGGAAGATCTCGCGCGGGTTTTCGTCGAGAAGCTCCTGCATGACCCGGCCAAGGTCGGCGAGGTTGCGGGCCTCGCTGGCGGCGACGGCAGCGGATCCCGAGGCAAACTTGACCGGCTCGACGTCGATCGTCGCAGCGAGGGCGCGGACCTCGGGGATCTCGCGGATCTGGCGGAGCGAGAACTTGCGCCCGGCCTTTTCCGCCTCCAGCGCCGCAAGCTCGCGCTTCAGGGCGGCGTCTTCGTCCTTGGACGAGATGACGATGCGCCGTTTGGGCTTCGGCAGGTCGCGAATGACGACGACTTCCTCGCGTTCCAGGTCGTCGATCAGGATCACCTCGCGGCCAAGGTCGTCATAGGTCGCCCGGCGCAGGACGCGGCCGGTCGCGTCGCGGATCGTCACCACCTGTGTCCCGTCACCGCGCTGGACGATGGTCCGGGTCGAGCCGTCCTTGAACGTCTCGGTCCGCACGGTCGAGCCGGGGCGGCGGATCACGGTGTCGTCGTCCTTCAGCACCCGGTAGGTCCCGTCGGGCTGCAGGACGATCACCCGGTCACCGGTGTTCGACACGACGCGGGATTCACCCGGCCCCATGGTCGAGACGGTGGTATCCGTCGCCGCAGCCCGGTTGTTGTTCCGGATGATCGCGCCGACCGCGAGGGCGCCCAGCACCAGAAGACCGGCCTTTTCCAGATCGGAGAGCCCGCTTTTCTTGCCATCGCCCAGCGTCTTCGGGGCCGCCCCAAACTCCTGGCTGGAGCTGCGCACTGCATCGGCGCTGATCGCGGTCTCGGTCACCGCCGCAACCAGGTCTTCCGGCGCGGGCATCAGCATCACCTTGCCGTCCGCCGCGGGTTCCGGGGCCGCCGTGACGACCTCTGCCGCAGCCAGCGCCGAGGGGTCGATAGCCGTGGGGTCGGCGGTCAGAAGCTGGGTCAGCGTCTCGACCTCGCCTTCTGTGACCACGGGCGCCTCGACCGGGACAACCTCGACCGCCGGGTCGGGTTCGGCGACCTTCAGGCCCGCAGCCGGGTCCACCAGTTCGCCTTCAGGGCTGATCGCCAGTTCCTGCTCGGCAGCCTCGATGGCCTGGGTTGCGGTTTCCAGATCGACGACTTCGCCGGTCGAGAGATCAATCACCCCGCCATCGGGCACTTCAGTCTCGACGACGAGGCCGGGAGGCGGGCTTTCTTCCAGTGCAGCGCCATCCAGCGGTTCGGACGCGGTTTCTGCCTCGGCTGCAGGCTCTTCTGTCGCGGGTTCCTCAGCCACCGGCTCTTCGGCGACGGGTTCTTCCGCAACAGGTTCCTCAGCGACCGGCTCTTCGGCAGCGGGCTCTTCCGCGATGGGTTCCTCAGCGACAGGTTCTTCGGCAACCGGCTCTTCGGCAGCGGGTGCTTCAACCGCCGGTTCCTCGGCCGGAGCGGCCTCTTCCGCCGGGGCCTCCTCGACGGCTTCAGCCTCGGCAGCCGCAGCTTCTTCCGCGGCGGCAGCTTCTTCCTCAGCCTTCAGGGCCTCTTCCAGCGCGGCGGCCTCTGCAGCTGCGGCCTCTTCAGCGGCGGCAGCTTCGGCGGCAGCGGCTTCCTCCGCGGCGGCAGCCTCAGCGGCAGCAGCTTCTTCGGCAGCGGCAGCTTCCGCTTCGGCCTGGGCCGCAGCCTCGGCTTCAGCAGCAGCCGCGGCTTCCGCCTCGGCCTGAGCCTGGGCTTCCGCTTCGGCCTGGGCAGCGGCAGCGGCCTCGGCAGCAGCAGCTTCCGCCTCTGCCTGGGCTTGGGCTGCGGCCTCGGCAGCGGCGGCGGCTTCTGCCTCTGCAGCGGCGGCCTCGGCCTCTGCCTGGGCCTGCGCTTCAGCCTCGGCGGCTGCAGCGGCTTCGGCCTGGGCCTGGGCTTCCGCTTCCGCAGCAGCTGCGGCGGCGGCGGCCTCGGCTTCGGCCTGCGCGGCGGCTTCAGCGGCGGCAGCCGCTTCGGCCTCGGCGGCGGCGGCTGCTTCAGCCTCGGCCGCGAGCTGCGCATCAACCTGCGCCTGCAGCGCGTCGGCCGCAGCCGGATCGGTTGCCCGCAAAGCCTCGACGATGGCGGCGATATCGCAGCTTGGATCGGAAAGCGCTGCGCACAGCACAGACCCATCGGCGCCGCTGACCGAACCATCCGCGTTCAAGGTCTGCGCAAAGCCCGGCATCGTGCCCAGCGGGCTGATGGCGACCGACAGGGCCGTGGTGGAAATCAGAAGCTTTCTCATTACCATTCCTCATGCTGAAGGACAGAAGCCAACTCGGACGATTCGTATCCGGTTCTCGGTTCTGCCCCGATGCGCATAACAAAATGCGGATTCCCCTGATATGCGATATCACGGGTTTGCAAGGTGATAGCTGTGCGCGGAGTGCCGCCTACGCCCGGATCAGGGATATGAGGCGGTCGCGTTCGCCCCGGTCATTCGGTTCCGAGATCGCCTGACCCAGTGCCTCAAGCGAGGCGATGGAGTGTCCGGCGCGGAAGCTGTCGACATGGGGCAGGATCGCGCGGATGCCTTGCGCCTTGGGCGCAAAGCCCGTCCAGCGGAGAAGGGGATTGAGCCAGATGAGGCGGCGGCAGGACAGGTGCAGCCGTTCGGTCTCCCTCTGGAGGAGTGCCGTGTCGTCGCGGTCGAGGCCATCGGTGATGAGTAGGACAACCGCCCCCTGCCCCAGCACGCGCCGCGACCAGTCGCGGTTGAAGGCGTGCAGCGATTGCCCGATGCGGGTGCCGCCAGACCAGTCCTGCGCCTCGCTTCCGGCGGCCTTGAGGGCGGCGTCGACGTCGCGGGCACGGAGGTGTCTGGTGATGTTGGTGAGGCGGGTGCCGAAGGTGAAGGCATGGACCTTGGCCCAGCCCTGACCTTTGCGGTTGGCGACGGCGTGGACGAAGTGGAGGACCATGCGGGAGTAGTCGGCCATGCTGCCGGAGATGTCGCAGAGAACGACAAGGTTCGGCCAGCGGGTGACCGGGGCCTTGTATTTGAGCGTGGTGAGTTCCCCACCGTGGCGCATGGCATCCCGCAGGGTGCGGCGCGCGTCGATCCTTGCGGTCAGGGTCGAAGCCTGGCTTCGGCGGGTCTTCAGGGGCTGGACGGGGAGAGAGAGTTTCGCCAGCATCCGTTTGGCCTGTGCGACCTCCTCTGCTGACATCTGTTCGAAGTCGAGTGTCTTGAGCCGTTCTTCCGCCGACATGGTGGCGGTGGCGTCGATCTCGATCTGCTCGGCCTGCGGCGCGTCCTTTGGTGCCGGGGGCAGTTGGCCGTCCAGAAGTGCCTGCGCCGCGCGGCGTTCGGCGGCTTCGGCGATCCGGTCCTCCTGCACGCCGCGGACCTGGGGCAGCATGAGGGACATCATGTGTTCGAGGTAGCGCGGGTCGCGCCAGAAGAGGCGAAAGACCTGGGCGAAGGTTGACCGCTCCTCGGGGCGGGAGACGAATATGGACTGGAGCGTGAAGTAGAAATCCTCGCGCCGGTCAAAGCCCGCGGCGGCAACGGCGTTCACCGCGTCAAGCGTGCGTCCGGGGCCGACGGGCAGGCCCGCCTTGCGCAGCGCGCGGGCGAAATGGGCGATGTTCGCGGGCAGCTTGCCGTCTTCGGGGATGTCGAGGGGCGCGTAGGTGGCCATCAGGCGGGCACGAGTTCGCGTTTCACCTCGTCCAGCAGGCGCTTGGCCTCGGACCCCTGCAGTTTCTGGATGTCGTCCTGGTATTTCAGGATCGCGCCGAGGGTGTCGGAGATGACTTCAGGCGACAGCGCGATGACGTCCAGGGCGAGGAGGCATTTGGCCCAGTCGATGGTCTCGGCCACGCCGGGGCGTTTGAACAGGTCCTCACGCCGCAGCTTCTGGACGAAGGCGACGATCTCTCGGGAGAGCTGGGCCTGGGCCTCGGGCGCGCGGGAGTGGAGGATGTCGAGTTCCAGGTCGAAGGGCGGGTAGTCGACCCAGTGGTAGAGACAGCGGCGTTTGAGCGCGTCGTGGACCTCGCGCGTGCGGTTCGAGGTGAGGATGACGATGGGGGGTTCGGGGGCTTTGATGGTGCCAAGCTCGGGGATGGTGACCTGGAAGTCGGAGAGGGCTTCGAGGAGGAAGGCCTCGAAGGGTTCGTCGGTGCGATCAAGCTCGTCGATGAGAAGGACGGGCGCCCCGCCGGGCTGCGGGCGCATCGCTTCGAGAAGCGGGCGGGCGATGAGGTAGTCTTCGGTGAAAAGCTCGGCCTTGAGTTGGTCGCGGTCCGAAGCGCCCTCGGCGGTGCGGATGGCGATCATCTGGGCGGCGAAGTTCCATTCGGCGACGGCAGAGGCGGCATCGAGGCCTTCGTAGCATTGCAGGCGGATCAGGCGGCGGCCAAGCGCGGTGGCGAGGGTCTTGGCGATTTCCGTCTTGCCGGTCCCGGCCTCGCCTTCCAGGAACAGCGGGCGGCCGAGTTTGAGGGAGAGGAAGACGACGGTCGCGAGCGCACGGGAGGCGACGTAGCCTTGGGTCGCAAGGAGGGTCTCGACGGCGTCGATGCTGGCGGGGAGTGCGGTCACGGGGCCTCCGGCTTTGCGGCGAGAGTGGCGGGCGGGGATGCAGGGGTCAAGGCGGGATCGGTAACCTCGGACTGCAACCATAGTCGTAGGGACCGCAGCGGCGCGCGTTCGGGGAGGGTGTTGGGCCAGACGAGGTAGTAGGAGCCCAAGGCGCGGATGGGGGGGCCGAAGATGGGGACGAGGCGGCCCTCGGAGAGTTCGCGCTGGATCAGGAAGGTCGGGATCAGGGCTGCACCCATGCCGTGGATGGCACCCTGGGTAAGGGTGGCGAACTGGTCGAAGAGCATCCCGGGGGGCCTGAGCCCCGGGTGGCCTTGGTGGGCGAGCCAGCGGCCCCAGTCGCCGGTGCGGCTTTCGAGTTGCAGGAGGGGGTGGTTGAGGAGGTCGGTGGCCTTGGTCAGCGTCGGGAATCCGGGGGCGGCGACGGCGAGAACTTCCTCGTCCATGAGTTTCAGGGTATCGACGCCCGGCCAGTCCTGGCGGCCGTAATGGATTGCGGCGTCGAAGGTGGAGCCCTGGAAGTCGAAGGGTCGTAGGCGGGTCGAGAGGTTGATCGTGACCTCGGGGTGGGTCTGGGCGAAGCGGGCCAGGCGCGGGGCCAGCCAGTGCATGCCGAAGGCGGGAAGGATAGCGAGGTTGAGGGAGCCTCCCGTCGGGTTGGCGCGCAGCGTGATCGAGGCGGAGGCGAGGAGGTGGAGGGCCTTGCGCACCTCGGCCACGTAATCGCGGCCGGCAGGGGTCAGGCGCAGGCGCTGGCGTTCGCGGATCAGAAGGGGGACGCCGAGCTGGCTCTCCAGACCCTGCAGAGCGCGGCTGATCGCGCCTTGCGTCAGGCTCAACTCCTTCGCGGCCTCCGAAGCGGTGCCGAGGCGGTCGACGGCCTCCAGCGCCATCAGGGCCGGGATCGGCGGCAGGTAGCGGCGCGGCAGCATTATGAGTTTCCCTCATGAACCCGTGCAGGGCTTTCGATAGCCTGCCCTGCCCTTTTCTGCAATGATATGGGTCAAGCGATGGAGGCCCATGATGCTCGACACCCCGAAACTGAAAGCCAAGGACGCACCTGACCTCGGGCGCTTCGACTGGGAAGACCCGTTCCGGCTGAACGACCAGCTGACCGAGGAAGAGCGCATGCTGCGCGATGCGGCGCGGGCCTATGCGCAAGAAAAACTGCAGCCCCGGGTCATCGCGGCCTACCGCGAGGAAAAGACCGACCCGGCGATCTTCCGCGAGATGGGGGAGATGGGCCTTCTGGGTGTGACGATCCCGGAGGAGTACGGCGGGCTTGGCGCGTCCTATGTGGCCTACGGCCTGGTTGCGCGCGAGGTAGAGCGGGTCGATTCGGGCTACCGGTCGATGATGTCGGTCCAGTCCTCGCTGGTGATGTACCCGATCTACGCCTACGGCACCGAGGCGCAGCGGATGAAGTACCTGCCGAAACTGGCGTCCGGTGAGTGGATCGGCTGCTTCGGCCTGACCGAACCGGATGCGGGCTCGGACCCGGCGGGGATGAAGACGACGGCGAAGAAGACGGCGAACGGCTATGTGCTGAACGGCGCGAAGATGTGGATTTCGAACGCGCCCATCGCGGATGTCTTCGTGGTCTGGGCCAAGTCCGAGGCGCATGGCGGCAAGATCAAGGGCTTTGTCCTTGAGAAGGGAATGAAGGGGCTGTCGGCCCCGAAAGTCGGCGGCAAGCTGTCCCTGCGTGCCAGCATCACCGGCGAGATCGTGATGAAGGACGTGGAAGTCGGCGAGGATGCGCTGCTCCCGTTCGTCGAGGGGCTGAAGGGGCCGTTCGGCTGCCTGAACCGGGCGCGCTATGGCATCAGCTGGGGGGTCATGGGCTCGGCCGAGTTCTGCATGCATGCCGCCCGCCAGTATGGCCTTGACCGCAAGCAGTTCGGCAAGCCCATCGCGGGGACGCAGCTGTTCCAACTGAAGCTCGCGAACATGATGACTGAAATCAGCTTGGGGCTGCAGGCCTCGTTGCGCGTTGGACGGCTGCTGGACGAGGCAAATGCCGCGCCGGAGATGATCTCCATCATCAAGCGCAACAACTGCGGCAAGGCCCTCGAAGCCGCCCGCTGGGCGCGCGACATGCATGGCGGCAACGGCATCCAGGAAGACTTCCAGATCATGCGCCACATGGTGAACCTGGAGACGGTGAACACCTACGAGGGCACGCATGACATCCATGCGCTGATCCTGGGTCGGGCGATCACCGGCGTGCAGGCTTTCTTCTGATCCCTGCCCCGTGCTACGCCTTTCCGGGCGTGGCGCGGGGTGGAGAGGGCGGATGCCTGCCGAGCGGTGGATACTTTTGGACAGATGAAAGGGCGGGCGTTGAAGATCACGGCCGTCCTCTGCGTCAAGAACGAGGGCGCGTTCCTGCTGGAGTGGCTCGCGCATCATCGGGCCTGTGGCGTTACCGATTTCCTTGTCTTCTCCAACGATTGCACCGACGGCACCGATGCCATGCTGGACCGGTTGCAGGAGCTGGGTTGGCTGACCCATGTCCGTAACCCCGGGCCGCACCCCGAGGGGCCGCAATGGGCGGCGCTGAAGCAGGCGGACAAGCATCCGCTGGTGACGGGGGCGGACTGGCTCTTGCCGCTGGACATCGACGAGTTCGTCAATATCCACGTCGGGGATCGGACGCTCTCTACCCTCTTGGCGGCGTTGCCCGAGGCCACCGCGATCACCCTGACCTGGCGGGTCTTCGGTAACGCGGGCGTGGTGGGCTATCGCGATGACCCAGTGACCGAAACCTTCACCCGAGCCGCACCACCGGTTTTGCACTGGCCGTGGCGGGCGCTTCTGTTCAAGACGCTGGTCAGGAACGACGGCAGCTATGGCAAGCTGGGCGTCCACCGGCCCCGTGCGCCCGCAAAGGACCGGATGGCCGGGCAGCGCTGGTTCGATGGGTCGGGCCGAGCGCTGCCGGCGGCGTTCCGCACGGGACGGATCTTTTCCGACGTCGGGCGCGACCCCTACCGGCTGGTCCAGTTGAACCACTACCCGTTGGGCGCGGTGGAAAGCTTTGTCCTCAAGCGGGATCGCGGACGCGGCGTGCATGCGGACGGCGGCCTTGACGCGGGATATTGGGTGGAGCGGAATTTCAACGCGGTAGAGGACCGGTCGATCCTTGGCCTTGACAGCGCTGGCATGCGGACGGAGTTACACGCCGATGCCGTACTCGGACCGTTGCACCGGGCGGCAGTCGATTGGCGCCACGCGCAGTTCCGCAGGCTGATGCAGGACGACGCCTGGCGCAGCCTGTATGGGCAGCTCTTGATGGCGGGCCCGACGCGGGTGCTCGACAAGGCCGAAGCCGAGTCGATCTGGCGGCCGCATATCGGGAACCGCAAGGCCAAGAATTGAGCGGGGCAAAAACCGCTCAGCCCAGGGTTGTTGATTGTTCACACCTCCGCGAATAATGGCGGCCCGGCCTTAGTGAGACAATGTGATACCACCACAAGGCCTTGTCCCGGCCCGAATCTCTCGCCAAGGTCGAGAGGTGTTTACCCTGTTCGCCCGAAAAGACCCCAGCTGACCGCACCGCATGTCCAACCCGTCCAACAGCCCTGACTGGCAGCAGCCGATGCTGGATATTGCCGAAGGTGACGGCGATTTCCTGCCTTTGGGGCCGAAGCACTATGCCTTTTTCGCCGAAGAGCGGCCCGAGCTCCTGGTCACTTTCGAGGATGCGGCAACCCTGCGCGAACGTGAGGACAAGCTACCGGAACACTATGCGCTGGCGCAAGCGCGGGGCTGGTCGCTGCTGACGATCCTGTGCGAGGGCGAGACCTGGTGGCGCGACCCGGCGGTGTTTCGCTATTTCGACCGGCTGTCGGATGACGGGTTCCTGGAGGATTTCGACCGCGTGGTCTTTTATGGCGCGGGACCGGCGGGCTATGCGGCGGCGGCCTATTCGATCACTGCGCCGCAGGCGGAACTGGTGCTGATCGCGCCTCGGGCAACTTTGGACCCTTCGCTTGCCGGCTGGGACGAACGCCACCGGATCGCACGGCGGATCAACTTTCGCGGCCGCTACGGCTATGCCCCCGACATGACGGAAAGCGCGAGCCGGGTCTGGCTGATCCATGACCCGCTGCACCAGCCCGACGCGATGCATGCCGCGCTGTTCCAGCGGCCCTGGGTCACGCCGCTCCACGCCCGCTATACCGGCGAGGGGACCGAGGACACGCTGCGCGAGATGAAGGTGCTGGACCGGATCATCGAGGCGGCGATGGAAGGCAAGATGTCCGCCGATCGCTTCTCGTGGCTCTGGCGCGCGCGACGGTCGAACGGCAGCTACCTGCGCGCGGTGCTTGCTGCGGCGCGGCTGTCGGGCCACCCCAAGCGCGAGATCAAGATCTGCCGGTCGGTCACCTCGCGCCTCAATGCCCCGCGCTTTGCCCGCAGGCTGGCGGAACTGACGGGCGAGACCGTCTAGCCGTCGAACTCGACAATCCCGGTCAGATGGGCAGTGCGCTCTTCGGTCAGAAGGCGCATGCAGCCGTAGACCAGAAGCGGCTCGGCACTGCCGCCCTTGAAGGCATAGCCCTCGGCCTCGCAGGCCTTGTCGCGGAAGGTGATCCAGGCGCGCTGCGCCTCTTTCAGGGCGGCGGCGGCACCCTGCTCTTCGGCCGGCAGGTTTGCATCCCAGCCTTCGAGCACCGCCATGGCCTGCTGGTAGGTCGCGTTCAACTCGGCATCAGCCGCCTCCCAGTCCTGGTAGGCGCAGGCGTTCAGGTCGGCCTGGACCATGGCATTGGCGCAGTCGACCTCCTGCGCGGCGGCCGGAAAGGCAAGGCAGGCAAGGGCGAGGAACGGGCGATACATCGGGGTCTCCTGATTTGCGGCGATCCTGTCGCAGTCTGCCATGCGATGCCACTGGAAACGCAGTCGGGTTTGCGCTACCCCGCCCCCATGCACCGGATCACCCTGCCCCGCCCCGACGACTGGCACCTGCACCTGCGCGATGGCGCTATGCTTCAGGCCGTGCTGCCGGAAACCGCCCGCCATTTCGCCCGCGCCATCATCATGCCGAACCTGGTGCCGCCGGTGGTGACGCTGGACGACGCCCGCGCCTATCACGCGCGGATCATGGCCGCCCTGCCGAAGGGCATGACGTTCGAGCCGCTGATGACGCTCTACCTCACCGAGGGCACCGATCCGGCAGATGTGGAACGCGCCGCAGCTTCGGGCCTGGTCAAGGCGGTGAAGCTTTACCCGGCAGGGGCCACGACGAACTCGCACTCCGGGGTGCGCGACCTGACGAAGGTCATGGCCGTCCTGGAGGCGATGGCGCGGATCGGCCTGCCCTTGTGCACCCACGGCGAGGTCACGGATGACCATGTCGACATCTTCGACCGCGAGGCGGTGTTCATCGACACGGTGCTTGATCCCCTGCGCCGCCGCCTGCCCGAACTGCGCGTGGTGATGGAGCATATCACCACCGAGGAAGGTGTCGCCTATGCGGCCCAAGGCGGGGACAACCTGGCCGCGACGATCACCACGCATCACCTCATCATCAACCGCAACCACATCCTGGCCGGGGGCATCAAGCCGCACTACTACTGTCTGCCGGTCGCCAAGCGCGAAAAGCACCGGCTGGCGCTGCGCAAGGCCGCGACCTCCGGCTCGCCGCGCTATTTCCTGGGTACGGACTCTGCGCCGCATGTGGACGCGCTGAAAGAGCATTCCTGCGGCTGCGCGGGCTGCTTCACCGCGACGAACACGATGTCCCTCCTCGCCCATGTCTTCGAGGAGGAAGGCGCCCTGGACAAGCTTGAGGGCTTCGTCTCGCGCCATGGGCCCGCCTTTTATGGCCTGCCGGTCAACATGGGCACGATCACCCTGGAAAAGCGGGCCGAGCCCTGCAGCTGGCCCGAGAAGATCCATGCCGAGCCCGGCCCCGTCACCGTCTTCCAACCCGGCTTTCCCGTGCACTGGCACGTCCTCCCCTGACCCGCTCCTCGTCGACTTCGTCGCTCGTCGCTGACCTGCGAGGAGAAGCCGAAGGCGCACGACGAGCCCCGCCCGAAAGGACCCCGAGATGATCCCCTCCGCCTTCCCGCCCAAGGATGAAATCGCCCGGCTGACCGCGCGCGCGCTTCTGGAAATCAAGGCCGTCCACTTCAACGCGGATACCCCCTTCACGCTCGCTTCCGGTCTGCCCAGCCCCACCTACATCGATTGCCGCAAGCTCATCAGCTATCCGCGCATCCGCTCGACCCTGATGGATTTCCTGGCCGTCACCGTGATGCGTGAGGCCGGGTTCGAGGCGTTCGACAACATCGCGGGCGGCGAGACCGCGGGCATCCCCTTTGCGGCCCTCGTGGCAGAACGTCTCGCGCTGCCAATGACTTACGTGCGGAAGAAGCCCAAGGGATACGGCCGCAACGCCCGGATCGAGGGCGCGATGACCGAAGGCCAGCGGGTGCTTCTGGTCGAGGACCTGACAACCGATGGCGGCTCAAAGCTCTCCTTCGTCGATGCGATTCGCGAAACCGGGGCGACCTGCGGCCATACGGCGGTGATCTTCTATTACGGCATCTTCCCGGACACCGAGGCGAAGCTGGGCGCCCATGGCGTGAAACTCCACCACCTCTGCACCTGGTGGGACGTCCTGGCCGAGGCGCGCGCGCAAGGGGCCTTCGATGCGGCGACGCTGGCCGAGGTGGAAAGCTTCCTGAAAGCCCCCCGCGCCTGGCAGGACGCCCGCAAGGGGTGATTCTCGCGATCCCGCCTCGCGCTGGTCAGAAAGCCGCCCACTAAGGCCTGCCCTGCCCGCAAGGACTAGCTTGGCGCTTCTTGTCCGAGCCAAGATATGGTAGTCTGATTTCTGTGGAAAAGCGGCTTATGCACAGCTTTCCCCCAATCCATTCCACCGCCAGACATGCTAGGCGAAGGGCACAAAGAACAAGACGGCAGGGGGCATGAATGACCGAGATTACCGCACTGCGGCCGATGGTTCCGACTGCGAGCCAGCCTGCGGCGGACGAAGTCCTTCCGCATAATATCGAGGCAGAACAACAGCTTCTGGGCGCGATCCTCACCAACAACGACATCTTCGACCGCGTCTCTTCCGTGGTGAAGGCCGAGCATTTCTTCGACCCCGTCCATCAGCGCATCTTCGAGATTGCAGCGGCCCGCATCCAGAAGAACGCGCTTGCCTCGCCGGTGACGCTGAAGGCGTTTCTGGACGACGACGCGGGGCTGAAGGAACTGGGCGGTCCGGCCTACCTGGTGCGGCTGGCCGGGGCGGCGATTTCGGCCTATGCGGCGCGCGACTATGCGCAGATGGTCTACGACCATGCCGTGCGGCGCGAGCTGATCCAGCTTGGCCGGGACATCGCGGCGCAGGCGGCGAAGGTAGAGGTCGCGTCCGAACCCAAGGACCAGATCATCGAGGCGGAACAGCGGCTTTACAAGCTGGGCGAACAGGGCGTCGCCGAGCGTGGATTTCAAAGCTTTCTCAAGGCGGTAACCGATGCGGTTAACGTGGCCAACGCGGCCTACCAGCGCGATGGGGGCCTTGCGGGCATCTCGACCGGCCTCATCGACATGGACAAGAAGCTGGGGGGCTTGCACCCTTCTGACCTTCTGATCCTCGCGGGCCGTCCGTCGATGGGGAAGACCTCGCTTGCCACCAACATCGCCTTCAACATCGCTAAGGCGCATCGCCGCGGGCGGTTGCCGGACGGCAGCGAGGGGGCGGTCGAAGGCGGCGTGGTCGGGTTCTTCTCGCTTGAAATGAGCGCCGAGCAGCTGGCGGCCCGGATCCTGTCCGAGGCGGCAGAAGTGCCCTCGGAACAGATCCGCCGCGGCGACATGACCGAGGCCGAGTTCCGCCGCTTCGTCGAGGCCGCCAAGGCACTGGAGGCCTGCCCCCTGTATATCGACGACACGCCGGCCCTGCCGATCTCACAGGTTGCCGCCCGTGCGCGGCGGTTGAAACGGACGCATGGGCTGGATGTCCTGATCATCGACTACCTGCAGCTTCTGAAAGGGTCCTCCAAGGACAACCGGGTGCAGGAAGTCTCCGAAATCACCCAAGGCCTCAAGGCGATAGCGAAGGAACTTAACATCCCGGTCATCGCCCTGTCACAGCTGAGCCGGGCGGTGGAAAGCCGCGACGACAAGCGGCCGCAGCTTTCCGACCTCAGGGAATCGGGCTCGATCGAACAGGACGCCGACGTCGTGATGTTCGTCTTCCGCGAGGAATACTACCGCGAGCGGGAGAAGCCCGGCGATCATGAGCTGGAAAAGATGGCGCAGTGGCAGGCGCTGATGGAATCGGTGCATGGCAAGGCGGAAGTCATCATCGGCAAGCAGCGCCACGGGCCGATCGGCACGGTGGAACTGTCGTTCGAAGGCCGCTTCACCCGCTTTGGCAACCTGGCAAAGCCGTGGCAGGGGTCCGGCGGGCCGGATGTGGGCTTCTAGGGCCGGGTTCTAGCCCCGCGCCCGGATCGGGTCGGCCAGCAGCCGCAACCCGTTCAGCACGACCAGCAGCGTGCCGCCTTCGTGACCAAGGACGGCCAGGGGCAGCGGCAGGTCGAAGAAGAGGCTCCCTACCACCAGCACCGCCATGGCCCCAAGCGCCAGCGTCAGGTTCTGCCGGATGATGCGCGCCGTGCGTCGGGCCAGGCGGCGGGCGGCGGCAAGCTTCTTCAGATCATCGGCCATCAGCGCCACATCGGCGGCCTGCAGCGCCACCTCGCTGCCCGCGACCCCCATCGCCACGCCCACGTCGGCCCGCGCGAGCGCCGCAGCATCGTTCACCCCGTCACCGATGAAGGCAACCTTCCCGCGCTTGGCCGCCGCATCGACCAGCGTGACCTTGTCCCCCGGCAAGAGGCCCGCGTGGATCTCTCCCGACTGCAACCCCAGCCTTCCGCCGATCCGGGCCGCGACAGGCGCGCGGTCGCCGGTCATCATCAGGATGTCGGTGCGCCCCCCGGATTTCAGTGCCGCCAGCGCCTCGGCCGCCGTCGCGCGCGGCTCGTCCGCCACGGTCACGGCGCCCAGAACCCGCGCGCCACGACCCAGGAGGACAAGCGTTTCGGCCCCGTCGGCGAGGCCGGTCAGGGCCGCCGGAAACTCCGCGCCCATGACCGCCAGCATCCGCGCATTGCCCGCCCAAAGCGGCCCGAGGTCATCCTCTCCCGCGATCCCTTCGGATGGATGCGACCGGACATTGCGCACGGCCACGGGGTCGATCCCGCGTTCGGCGACCTCACGCCGGATGGCGGCGGCAATCGGGTGTTCCGACTGCGCCTCAAGCCCGGCGAGGCGGACAAGGAAGCCGTTCTCGTCCCCCTCCAGCGCGACGATACCGGTCACCGAGGCAATGCCCGTCGTCAGCGTCCCGGTCTTGTCGAAGGCGAAGGTCCGCACCTCGGCGAGGCCCTCTAACGCAGCCCCCCCTTTGAACAGGACCCCGCCCCGCGCCGCGGCCGACAGGGCCGACAGGATCGCCGCCGGGACCGAGATCACCACGGCGCAAGGCGACGCCGCGACCAGAAGCGTCGCCGAACGGTAAAGGGCCTCGCCCGGCGGATGGCCCAGATAACGGAATGCGAACCAGGACAGGACCGACCCCGCCAGCACCGCAATGGTGTAGCGCTGGCCGAACCAGTCGGAGAACCGCTCGGACGGCGACTTCATCGCCTGCGCCTCGGTCACCAGGCGGATCATCTGCGCGACTGTGCTGGTCTCGAGCCCCCGCGTAACCTCGATGGTCAGGACGCCGTCCAGGTTCACCGTCGCCTCATGCACCGGATCGCCTGCAGCCTTGCGGACCGGGGCTGATTCCCCGGTGACCGTGCTTTCGTCCAGATGCCCCGCGCCCTCGGCGACCCGCCCGTCGACCGGCACCCGCGCGCCCGGGCGCAGGATCACCCGGTCACCCGGGACCAGGTCGGCCACCGGCACCTCGACCACACCGTCGGGTCCGACCCGCAGCGCCGTCTCAGGCCTAAGCTGCATCAGCGCCTCGACCGCGCGGCGCGCCTTGCCCATCGCGCGATGTTCCAGTGTCTGGGACAGCGAGAACAGCGCCAACAGCACCGCCCCCTCCAGCGCCGCGCCGACTGCTGCCGCCGCCAAGGCCGCCACAACCATCAGAAGGTCGATATCCAGCCGGTGGTCCTGCCACAGCTCGGCCAGCGCAGTGCGCAGGGGCGGCAGCCCGCCGGTCAGGAACGACACACCAAGCGCGGCCCGGACCAGCCCGGGCGGCAGCGGTTGCAGAAAGGCGTCTAGCGTCGCCAGCCCAAGGCCGATCCAGCACAGGATCGTCAGATAAAGGTCGGCATCCTCGTCAGTCTGGGGATGGTCAAGTGCCACGGCAAGCCTCCATCTGGACCCACCGTCGCGCAGCGCGCGGGAAAGGGCAAGCAACTGCCCGGTCCAAGGTTTTCCCTTGACCCCGCCCCCGCCCCGGTCAAAACAGCCGCATGGCAGGCGGAACCCTTACCATTGATCTCGGTGCGATTGCCGCAAACTGGCGCGCGCTGGACCGGCTGTCCGGTCCGGGCGTGCAGACTGCGGCGGTCGTGAAGGCCGACGCCTACGGCCTGGGTGCCACGCGGGTCGCGCGCGCGCTGGCGGGTGCGGGCGCGCGGCGGTTCTTCGTGGCCCTGGCCGAGGAAGGCGCGGCGGTCCGCCAGGCCCTGGGGCCGGGGCCGCAGATCGCGGTCCTGTCGGGCCACATGGCGGGCGATACCGAGATGATCGGCGATCTTGACCTGACACCGATGCTGAACAGCCTGGAGCAGATCACCCGCCATCTTGAGGCGCTGCCGGGCCATCCCTTTGGCGTGCAGCTGGATACGGGCATGAACCGTCTGGGCGTCGAGCTGCTGGAATGGCAGGCCGTGGCGCCGATCCTGGTCGATGCCGGGCCGGAACTCCTCATGAGCCACCTCGCCTGCGCCGATGAGCCGGATCATCCCCTGAACGAGGCGCAACTGCGCACCTTCCACGAAATGACCGACGGCACCGGCCTGCCGCGCAGCCTGGCCGCGACCGGGGGCATCCTTCTGGGCCCGCGCTATCACTTCGACCTGACGCGCCCGGGCGTCGGCCTTTACGGCGGCCTGCCCTATACGGCAGCGATTCCCGCTGTCTCCCTGTCCCTGCCGGTCATCCAGACCCGTGAGGTGGCGCCCGGCGAACCGGTCGGCTACGGCTGTACCTGGGTGGCGGATCGCCCCTCGTTGATCGCCACGGTGGCCGCTGGCTATGCCGACGGGCTGCCGCGCACCCTGTCGAACAAGGCGCGTCTTTGGGATGGCGACACCCCTTGCCCGCTGGTCGGCCGCGTCTCGATGGACCTCATCACCGTCGACATCACCGACTTGCCCGAAGTGCCGAAGGCGCTGGACATCCTGGGCCCCAACCAGCCCATCGACGCGCTGGCCGATGTGGCCGGCACTATCGGCTATGAGCTTCTGACCGCGCTCGGGTCCCGCTACACCCGCCGCTATCAGGAGCGTGGCGCATGATCGAGGCGACGCTCGGGTCGCTGGGCCGTCCGGTCCTGCAGGCCATCGCGGCGGTCGGTCGGGTGACGCTGTTTGCGCTGCAGGTGGTGGGCCACATCCTGCGCCCGCCGTTCTATCTGCGCGAGCTGTGCCATTCGATCCTGCAGATCGGCTGGTATTCGCTGCCCGTCGTGGGCCTGACCGCGATCTTCACCGGCGGCGCCTTGGCCCTGCAGATTTACGCAGGCGGGTCGCGGTTCAACGCCGAATCCGTCGTGCCTTCGATCGTCGCCATCGGCATGACGCGAGAGCTTGGCCCGGTCCTCGGCGGCCTGATGGTCGCGGCGCGGGTGGCATCCTCCATCGCGGCGGAAATCGGCACAATGAAGGTGACCGAACAGATCGACGCGCTGGTGACCCTGTCCACCAACCCGTTGAAATACCTGGCCGTCCCCCGCGTCATCGCCGCGACCCTGTCGATGCCGGTCCTGGTCGCGGTGGGCGATGCGATCGGGATCATGGGCGGCTGGCTGGTGGGGATCACGCGGCTCGACTTCAACTCAGCCGCTTACCTGAAGAACACCGTGGATTTCCTGGAGGCCTGGGACATCGGCTCGGGTCTGGTGAAAGGCGCGGTCTTCGGCTTCATCGTCGCGCTGATGGGCTGCTATCACGGGATGAACTCGGCCCGCGGCGCGCAAGGCGTGGGGGCGGCGACGAAAGCGGCGGTGGTCTCGGCGAGCGTGCTGATCCTCGCCGCGAACTACGTCCTGACCGAAGTGTTCTTCTCGTCATGATCGCGCTTTCCGAGGTCCACAAACGGTTCGGCCAGAACCGGGTGCTGCAGGGGGTCAACCTGAGCATTCCTTCGGGCACCTCGATGGTCATCATCGGCGGGTCGGGGACGGGGAAATCGGTCCTTCTGAAGTGCATCCTGGGGCTGGTGCGGCCGGACCAGGGGACAATCACGCTGGACGGGCAGGACGTCACCAAGGCCGACCGCGATGCCTTCCTCGCCCGTTTCGGGATGCTGTTCCAGGGCGGGGCACTCTTTGACTCGCTGAAGGTCTGGGAAAACGTCGCCTTCCGCCTTTTGCGCGGCCCGAAGGCGCTGCCGAAGACCCAGGCCCGCGAGGTCGCGGTGGAAAAGCTGCGCCGCGTGGGGCTGAAACCCGAGGTCGCCGACCTATACCCCGCCGAACTGTCCGGCGGCATGCAGAAACGCGTCGGGTTGGCCCGCGCCATCGCGGCAGAGCCGGAGATCATCTTCTTCGATGAGCCGACCACCGGCCTTGACCCGATCATGGCCGGCGTCATCAACGACCTGATCCGCGAGATCGTCACCGAGATGGGCGCGACGGCCATGACCATCACCCACGACATGTCCTCGGTCCGCGCGATTGCCGACAACGTGGCGATGCTGCATGGTGGGGTGATTAGGTGGACGGGGCCGGTCGGGGAAATGGACGCGACGCCCGACCCTTACGTGCAACAGTTCATCCACGGGCGGGCGGATGGGCCGATTGAGAGTGTGAGGTAGGTTTGGGAGAGCTTCTCGAACTCCTTATCAGGTTCATACTTTCGATGTTTCAAACGGTGCTGGAAGCGGTATTTGAATGGCTCGTGTACTTGGCGCGGCGAGCGGCCTATGGGGACAAGGGAACGCGACCGAACCCGAGAAGGCTTTTCTGGTTCAGAATGGTCGACCTTGTCTTGACGGTGTACCTCGCATGCTTTGCCTTGGCCGCATGGACGGGCTATGTCGCGCCATTACATGCTTGGTTGTTTCCCGGGATTGCGATTGTTATCGCAGGCTTTGCATTCCTCTTCTGCTTCCTTGTGTCGCTTGAAGGAGAGGATTATCTCGGCAATAAGCCTTACGTCTACGCGAGTGCTCTTGCTGCGGTGTTCGTTCTTGCTGGTCTACTTGCACTGGCTTCAACGCGTTAAGCCGTATGCATAAAGATAAAGGGTGAGTCAGTGCGCTACCTCAACCTAGCCCTCCTCATCCTCTTTCCCATCGCCTGGTTCGCGCCGCTCCTCCGCGCCGCCCTTCTGCCGATCTTCGGGATGGATGAGGTCAGCGTCATCACCGGCCTCCAATCGCTCTGGGAGTCCGACGCGGTCCTCGCTCTGGCCGTGACCTTCCTCGCGATCTTCGCGCCTTACGCCAAGACCATCGGCCTCGCGCTTCTGCACTGGAACCTCCTGTCGCCCAAGACACTCCCAGCACTCGAAATCCTTGGCAAACTCGCCATGGCCGATGTCTTCCTGATCGCGCTCTACATCGTCATCGTGAAGGGCGCGGGCTATGTCACCATCGAGACCGCCTGGGGCCTTTACCTCTTCACCGGCTGCATCCTGGCGTCGATCTTCGTCTCCTGGAAGTCGAAGCCCGCAGCCTAATCGAACAGCACCTCGAACTCGGGCGGGATGGCACTGGCGGGGATGCGGGTCAGGTCGTAGGTGACCGTCCCCATCGGCGGCGGCAGGTCGACAAAGATCTGCAGGCTGTCCCCCGCACAATCATAGCGCATCGCGGGGACGAAGCCCGTCCCTGTGGACCGCACCGGGGCCGCCGCGCCGCCGCCGTCACCTTCGATCGACATGACGCCCCAGCCGCCCGAGCGGGTGCAGAAGCTGAGCGCTTCGCCACCCGAGGCGAAAAAGAGGCCGGTGCCACCCGCTGCGGCCAGCCTGGCCTCGAACTCGCCGATGAAGGCCGTATCCGAATAGATTGCGACATCTGCCGCCGCCGTCAGAGGCGAGGTGACGAAACTGCCGTCCGCGCCGATCCGGATGAAGAGGTATCGACCCGACTCTGCATCCGGAATCACCGTGGCATCGGCGCCCAGGCGCCCCATCATCTGGTCCAGACGCTCGGCCATGTCGTTCTCGCCGGTCCAGTAACCGACCATGCAGGGCGGGACATCGCCCACCGCCTCGGCGGCACACATCTGTTGTGCCAGGGCCGGGCTGGGCAGAAGCAAAGGCAGAAGGAACCAGGCGCGCATGTGGGTCTCCAATCGGCTTCCGAACAATGCTTGGGATGGTGCCACAACACAGGCCGTGGCGGCAAATCCCAAGATTCGGCCGCGGATACCGGTCTGTTCCACCCCACTACTGTCCACGACTTGCCTTGATCCTGCCCAATTGCCGGGCCACTGTCCCCCCCGATGAAACAGATTGCGTCCTTCACCTGCACTCAATGCGGCGCCGCCTATCGCAAATGGGCCGGCAAGTGCGACGCATGCGGCGGGTGGAACACCATCGTCGAGGAGGCGCCGCTGTCCTCTGGCCCGAAGGCGCTGGGGGCCAAGGGCCGCGCGATCCCGCTGAGCGATCTTGCGACCGAGGAAGCCCCGCCGCCCCGCGCGTCGTCCGGCATCGATGAATTGGACCGGGTCCTTGGCGGCGGGCTGGTCCCGGCCTCGGCGATCCTGGTGGGCGGTGATCCGGGCATCGGCAAGTCGACGCTTCTACTGCAAGCTGCTGCAAGTTTCGCCCGCAAGGGTCTGAAATGCCTCTATATCTCGGGCGAGGAAGCCTCGGCCCAGGTTCGCATGCGGGCGCAACGGCTGGGGCTGACCGACGCCAACGTCCAGCTTGGCGCGGAAACCAACCTGCGCGACATCCTGACCACGCTCGACGCCGAACGTCCCGCACTTGCCATCATCGATTCCATCCAGACCATGTGGCTGGACCAGGTCGAGGCCGCGCCCGGCTCTGTCTCCCAGGTCCGCGCCGCGGCGCATGAGCTGGTGACCTTCGCCAAGCGCCGCGGCGTGGCGGTGATCCTTGTGGGCCACGTCACGAAAGAGGGCCAGATCGCCGGCCCCCGCGTCGTGGAACACATGGTCGACACTGTCCTCTACTTCGAAGGCGAGCGCGGCCACCAGTTCCGCATCCTGCGCGCGGTCAAGAACCGCTTTGGCCCCGCAGACGAAATCGGCGTGTTCGAGATGACGGGCGGAGGCCTGGCCGAAGTGCCGAACCCCTCGGCCCTGTTCCTGGCCAACCGTGACCAGCCTTCCCCCGGGTCTGCAGTCTTTGCTGGCATCGAGGGCACGCGTCCCGTCCTGACCGAAATCCAGGCCCTTGTCGCTCCCTCCACGCTCGCCAGCCCGCGTCGCACGGTTGTCGGCCTCGACTCAGGCCGCGTCTCGACCATCCTTGCTGTGCTGGAGGCGCGCTGCGGCATCCCCTTCGCGGGCCTTGACGTCTTCCTGAACGTCGCCGGAGGCCTGCGCGTCAACGAACCCGCTGCCGATCTTGCCGTCGCCGGTGCGCTTCTCTCTGCGCGCGAGGATGTGGCAATTCCGCCCGACATGGTGCTTTTCGGCGAGATCAGCCTTTCGGGAGCCTTGCGCCCGGTCGGCCAGACGGAAAACAGATTGAAAGAGGCCTCGAAACTTGGTTTCTCACAGGCGACTGTGCCGACCCATTCGAAAACCGAAGGGGTGGCGGGGGTGAAGGTCCGGCAGATGGCCGACCTTACCGCGTTTGTGGGCGAGATGTTCGGGGCAGGATAAAGCCTTGATAGTGAACGGAATGAGGACGTAACCGATGGAAAACCTGACCGCTGTCGATGGGGGCGCTGCGCTTATCATCGTGATATCGGCGATCCTCGCCTTCTCGCGCGGGCTGGTGCGAGAGCTGATGGCCATCATCGGCTGGATCGGTGCCGCAATAGCCGCCTACTACTTCGCGCCGGGCGTGCAACCCCTGGTGAAAGAGCTTCCCGTGGTGGGTGAGTTCCTGTCCGACAGCTGCGAGTTGTCGGTCGTCGCGGCCTTCGCCGGGGTCTTCGTCGTCGGCCTGATCGTCGCCGCGCTCTTCACCCCGCTCTTTTCCGGCGCGGTGCAGCGGTCGGCCCTTGGCGGGATCGACCAGGCGCTGGGTTTCCTCTTCGGCGCGGCGCGCGGGGTCCTCTTGATCGCCATCGCCTTCATCGTCTACGACCGGGTCCTTGCCGACCAGCAGATCGCCATGATCGATGACAGCCGCACCGCACTGGTCTTCGCGAACTTCCAGGCGCAGATCGACCAGAACATCCCTTCGGACGCCCCGGGCTGGATCGTCGACCGCTATAACGACCTGACCAATGTCTGCGCCCCGGGCACTGCGCCGGTCGATCCGGCCGCCCCTGCGCCCGAAGCACCTGCACCTGACGCACCTGCACCTGCAGCACCTGCCACCAATCCGTGACCCAAACCGGCGTTTCGGGGCGTGACAGCCCCGAGACGCTGCCGTACATAGCGGGCCAAGGTTCTGGACAGGATTCGGACGCATGGCCCCCTTCCGCGCACACCCCTTCGATGACGACAAACTGAAGGAGGAGTGCGGGATTTTCGGCGTCGTGGGCGTGGCCGATGCCTCGAACTTCGTGGCGCTTGGCCTCCACGCCCTGCAGCACCGCGGGCAAGAGGCGGGCGGGATCGTCAGCTACCACCCCGACCACGGCTTCAACTCGGCCCGCCGCTTCGGCTATGTGCGCGACAACTTCACCAAACCCGAGGTGATGGACACCCTGCCCGGGTCGCTCTCGATCGGCCATGTCCGGTATTCCACCGCAGGCTCCAAGGGCGCGACCGCGATCCGCGACGTGCAGCCCTTCTTCGGCGAATTTTCGATGGGCGGCTGCGCGATTGCCCACAACGGGAACCTGACGAACGCCAGCGCCCTGCGGCGTGAGCTGATCGAGCGCGGGTCGATCTTCCAGTCCTCCAGCGACAGCGAATGCATCATCCATTTGATGGCGCGGTCGATCCAGAAGAACCTGTCCGAACGCATCAAGGATGCTTTGCGCCGGGTGGAGGGCGCGTTCTCGGTCGTTGCGATGACCCGGACCAAGCTGATCGGCGTCCGCGATCCCCTGGGCGTGCGCCCGCTGGTTCTGGGCCGACTGAGCGATTCCGGTTGGGCGCTGTCGTCGGAGACCTGCGGCCTCGACATCATCGGCGCCGAGTTCGTGCGCGAGATCGAGCCGGGTGAGATGGTGGTGATCGAAGGCAACAAGATCGACTCGACCCGCCCCTTCGCCCCCGCGAAGTCGCGGTTCTGCATCTTCGAGAACGTCTATTTCTCCCGCCCTGACTCGATCATCGGCGGGCGGTCGGTCTATGAGACCCGGCGTCAGATCGGCGTCGAACTCGCGCGCGAGGCACCGGTGGATGCCGACCTCGTCTGCCCTGTGCCCGACAGCGGGACGCCCGCAGCCATCGGCTTCAGCCAGGAAAGCGGCATTCCTTACGCGATGGGCATCATCCGCAACCAGTACATGGGCCGCACCTTCATCGAGCCCACCGACCACATCCGCAACATGGGCGTCCGGCTGAAGCTGAACGTCAACCGCGCGCTGATCAAGGGCAAGCGGGTGATCCTGGTAGATGACTCGGTCGTGCGCGGCACCACCAGCCGCAAGATCAAGGACATGATCCTTGAAGCAGGCGCCGCCGAGGTCCACTTCCGCATCGCCTCGCCCCCCACCGCCTGGCCCTGTTTCTACGGCGTCGACACGCCCGAACGCTCGAAGCTCCTTGCCGCCACGATGTCCGAAGACGAGATGCGCGACTGGATCGGCGTGGACTCGTTGAAGTTCATCTCCCTCGACGGCCTCTACCGCGCCGCCGGTGAGTCCGCAGGCCGCGACGCCGCAAACCCGAAGTTCTGCGACGCCTGCTTCTCCGGCGACTACCCGGTCGCGCCCACCGACAAGATCGAGGAAGGCTTCGAGATGAAGGCGGCGGAGTGAGGGATGACGCTGGCCCCGGACCGGCGCTGGCAACGGTTCACTGACAGCGACTACCGCTGCCCCTGCTGCGGCAAGGCCGTAAAGGGCGTCTTGGACGTGGGTTATGACCACCCGGACGCCTGGCCGCATGTCTCTTTCCGTCGCAACGGTGGTACGGTTACAATGGGCCGCGACAAGCTGACGGCCGACTTCTGCTCTGAAGGCACCCGCTTCTACCTGCGCGGCCTTCTCACGATGCCGATCCTCGGGACCGATGCCAGCTTTGCCTATGGACCCTGGGCAGAGGTGACCGAAGGTGTGTTCCGTGCCTATCACACAGCATTCGGGACGGCGGACGAAGCCACCCTCGGCACCTGCCCGGGACATCTCGCCAATGCTCTACCCGGCTTCCCGGACAGCTTGGGGCTGGTACTGGATGTCCGGTTCCTTGGCGGCTCCGGCAGGCCGGAATTCACTGTCGTGAAGCAATCCGGCCTGTACGCAGCGCAGACGCAAGGTATCAGCTTCGACCAGCTTCTCGACATTTACGCAACCTTCGGCCACGACTTGCGCCCGCACTTGGGGGAGGCCTGAGTGTCCGCCGAAGTTGACGCCTACATCGCCACCCTGCCCCCCGACCAGCGCGAGGCCCTGACCACCCTCCGCATCCGCCTCAAGGCCCTCCTCCCCGACCATCTGGAGGTCATGTCCTACGCCATGCCCGGCTTCCGTCAGCCCGGGCCCAAGGGCAAGATGGTCATCGGCTACGCGGCCTTTGCCAAACACCTCGGCCTCTACCCCCATTCCGGCACGGTGATCCCGCTGATCGACTGCGCGCCCTTCAAGACATCGAAATCCGGCGTCCTCTTCACCCCCGACCGCCCGCTCCCGGACGCGCTCCTCCACCAGATCATCGCCACCCGCCAGGCCGAGATTGCTGCGGGCTATGGTCGCAAGGCCTGAGCGCCCCTTGCCATTTGCCCATTTCAAAAATACTCCCGCCGGAGGCTCCGACAGCCCCACAAGGACCGACGCATGACCCAGAAGATAGCCCCCAAAGTCGCACTGGTCACCGGCGCCTCGCGCGGCCTTGGGTCCGCCTTGGCCGAGCAACTTGCGCTGCGCGGTTGGCATGTCGTGGCGGTCGCCCGCACTGTTGGCGGTCTGGAGGAGCTGGACGACCGCGTCCAGCGCGCGGGCCTGCCGGGTGCGGGGGCACTGACACTGGCGCCGATGGACGTGACCAACGACGACGCGATGCGGCATCTGTGTCGAAGCGTCCACGACCGCTGGGGTGGCCTGAACCTCTGGGTCCACGCAGCCATCCATGCGGCCCCGCTAGCCCCCACCGGGCATATCGACCAGAAGGACTGGGAAAAGTCGCTGGCCACCAACGCCCGCGCCACCGGCATGCTTATCCCGATGGTCGAGCCCCTCTTGCGCGCCCATGACGGCACTGCCCTTTTCCTCGACGACCCCCGCGCCGGGCAGCCCTTCTTCGGCTCATACGGCGCGACGAAGGCCGCCCAGATGGCATTGGCCCGCAGCTGGCAGGTTGAGGGCGCCAAGCATGGCCCGCGCGTCGTGATTGCCGAGCCGAAGGGCCTGCCCACCGCCACCCGCGCCCGCTTCTTCCCAGGCGAAGACCGGACGAAACTGGCCGACCTGCAGGCGGAAGCCGCGCGCATTCTGGACACGCTGTAAGCTTGGGACCCAAATTCCTTTAGTAAGGAATTTGACAAATTTCTTACTCAAGAAATTTGGCCCCTACCCCGCCAGTGCGCCCTCGATGGCAGCCCAAAGCACCTCGACCGGCTCCACCCCCACAGACAGCCGGATGAACCCGTCCGAGACCGCATCGCCCCAGCGCGACCGCCGTTCGGCCGCCGTATGGACCCCGCCAAAGCTTGTCGCCTGCTCGATCAGCGGGCAGCGAGACAGGAAGCCTTCCGCTTCCGCCTCTCCCGCGAGTTCGAACCCGATCAGGAAGCCGCCATTCACCATCTGGCCCCCGACCGCCCAGTGGGACGCATCCCCCGCCAGCCCCGGATAGCGCAGCCCCCGCACCTTTGGATGCGCGGCCAGCCGCTCTGCAATCACCGCCGCCGAGGCGCACATGCGGGCAAGCCGCACCTCCAGCGTCTCGAGCCCCCGGTGCACCAGATAGGCCTCGAACGGCCCGGGCACCGAGCCCGACTGCCGCCGCCACTCCCGCACCCGAGCCATCAGGTTGGCATCCCGCCCCGCTACATGGCCAAACAGCGCATCCGAATGCCCCGCCGGGGCCTTGGTATCGGCGGCGACCACCAGGTCGGCCCCGAGGTCCAGCGGGCGCTGCAGCAGCGGCGTCATCGTCGTGTTGTCGGCGATCAGCAGCGCTCCGGCGGCGTGGGCTTTCCGGGCCAGCGCCGCGATGTCCACCACGTCGAGACCCGGATTCGAAGGAGTTTCGATGTAGATGACCTGAAAGCCAGAGAAATCGTGCTCCGACATCTCCAGCGTCGGGACCTGCACCACCTCCACCCCGTAGACCTGCAACAGGTCTCGGCCCAGGAGCCGCGTCACATAGTAGCCGTCCGCGGGGATCATCACCTTCGCCCCGGCCTTCAGGCAGCACACCAGCGCCGCCGTGATCGCTGCCATGCCCGAGGGGAAGCTCACCACCTCCGCCGCCTCCAGGATCGCCAACTGCGCCTCGACCGCGTCCCAGGTCGGCTGGCCGGACCGCCCATAGTAATGCGCCGCCCCCTGCGCCTGCGGCAGGTGAAAGGTCGTTGCGACCGAGATCGGCGGGACGACCGGCTCGCCCAGGGCAAGACCCGCCTTCCGGTGATGCAGCAGGCGGGCGATGCGGGCGTCGGTTTCGTCGGTCATGGTGTTCCTGCGAAATCAGCGGGTTGCGGGATCTACCTGACGCTATCGGGTCGGAACACCCGCCTCAACCCCTCATTCCAGCCGCGCGGGGAAGCCCGGGGCGCGCAGGTCGGTGCCCAGAAGGTCTTCCAGAAGCTTCGCGATCATCGGCGACTGGGCTTCGCCGCCATAGGCTGCCTTGGCCGCGATGTAGGTCTGGTTGGTCATGCTGGCGAGGTCCAGGGGCACCCCGAATTCCTTCCCGAACCCCAGCGCGAACCCGAGGTCCTTCAGCGCAAGGTCGATGTTGAAGGCGATGTCATAGGACCCGTTCAGGATCAGCGCGCCCTCGGTCTCATGCACGAAACTGTTTCCGGAAGAAGCCTTAATCGCATGCCAGGCCTGAGCCAGATCAAGGCCTCCCCGCTTGGCCAGCATCAGAGCCTCCGACGTGGCCTTCAGGTGGATGAACGCCAGCATGTTGGTGATGACCTTGATGATCGAGGACGACCCCAGCGGCCCCATGTGGAAGATCCGGTCACCCATCGCCTGCATCGCCTTGTAGTGCAGGTCGTAAAGATCCTTGTCCCCGCCCGCGAGCATGGTGATCTTGCCCTGATAGGCCAGATGCACCCCGCCGGTGACCGGCAGCTCCATCATCCGAACGCCCGCGTCCGCCGCTATGGCGGCCAGCTTAAGAACTTCGTCGCGGCCCAGAGTGGACATCTCCACCCAGCTCGCCCCCGTCTTCATCTTGGGCAGGATGTTCCGCAGCACGCGTTCCGACACTGCCGGCGAGGGCAGGCAGGTGATGACATGATCGACCGAGGCCGCGAGTTCCTCGGCACTGTTCGCCAGCACGGCGCCTTGCGCGACAAGGGGCTCGGCGAGCGTTGAATTGAGGTCGTAGACCGTGACCTTGAAGCCGTCCTTCACCAGGCAGCCCGCACAGGCTGCGCCCAGGTTTCCAAGGCCGATGTATCCGTAATGCATGTGTTTCCCGTGCCTTGCTTGGATTACTTGAAGTAGATGTTGAACCGCTTGCGGATCGCTGCGTCGATCTCCGGTTCCACCCGGCAGCCCGCCTTGGCCAGGATCGCGTTCTTCCGGGCGATGGCGGTGTCGAGAAGAAGCGGCTTGCCAGCCTCATTCCATTCCTTGGGCGACATGCGGTTGCCGACGTTGGGGTAAATGTATTCGGTCTGCATCAGCTTTAGCGTCTGGTCCGAGCCAAGGTAGTGGCCGGGTCCACCCAGGCAGACCTCCTTCATCGCGTCGAGGCTGGTCGAGTCTGGCGTCACGTCGATCCCCCGCACCAGCCGCATCGTCTGGCCAAGGAGATCGTCGCCAAGCACCAGCGATTCCAGGCAGAAGCCCAGCAGCGAGGCGTGCATCCCGACCGCCTCGTAGCACATGTTCAGACCCGCCAACCCGGCCAGCGCGTTGGTGATCCCCTGCTCCCAACCTGCCTGCATGTCGGGAAGCTTGCTGTCGGAAATCCCGGAAGCCGCCCCGCCTGGTAAGTCGTAGAACCGGTGCATCTGTGCGCAACCGGCGGTCAGCAGGGCCTGCTCCGCGCTGCCACCCGACATCGCGCCTGTTCTCAGATCGGAAACAAAAGGCCAGGTCCCGAAGATGGCAGGCGCGCCGGGCTTGATCGCGTTCACATAGACCACGCCCGCAAGGCATTCAGCCACCGCCTGCACGATCGTCAGGGCAATCGGCGCCGGCGCCGTCGCCCCGGCCTGTCCCGCCGACAGAAGCAGCATCGGCATGCCGCGCCGGATGCAATCCTCCATCGTGATGCAGGATTCCTCGGCGAACTTCATCGGAGGGACGACGAAGCAGTTGGAGTTCGAGACGAAGGGCCGTTCCAGCCACTTCTCCTCGCCCCCCGCCACCATGTAGAGCATTTCGAAACAATCGGCGACATGCGACGGGTCGGAGAAGCTTGTCCCGACATGCTTCACGGTCCCGGCCAGCGAGCCATAAAGCGTGTTCAGGTCCATCTCCTTGTTGTCGGCCACATCGCGGCAGACCATCGTGCGCTGATAGAAGTGGATGTTGTCTAGGTTGTCGACCAGGCGCGCCGCATCATACAGGTCCTGCGCGGTCGAATCGCGATAGTCGAGCGTCACCGGATCGACGATATGCACTGCCGCGCCCGCCGTGCCGTAATGCACGTTGGTCCCGGTCAGGTGCAGGTCGTGCTTCGGGTCGCGGGCGTAAAGCGTGATGTTGCGGGCGGCGATGGCCAGCATGTCCTCGACCAGCGCACGGGGAAAGCGGATGCGGCCGTCATCGCCCAGGATCGCCCCTGCTTCGGTCAGAAGTTTGCGCCCGGATTCCGGGGCTTGGCTTAGGCCGATCTGTTCCAGCGCGTCGAGTGCTGCCGCGTGGATCTGCTGGACACCGGCCTCGGTCAGCGGCTTGTACTGACCTCCTGGCAGGCCCGCGCGGACCGGCTTCACATCATCGGCCAGGGGCGCGGCGCGCAGGGCAACCCGCGCCTGTCGACCGCCAGAGCGGCGGGCGCGGGCGGGTTCGCAGGTCTCACCCGGCAGGTCGGAGAGGTCGGTCATGCCTTTACCCTTTCGGAGTTCGGATCGTGCATCGGAACAAGACTTGCGATGGCGGCGTGGCGCTGCCCCGCAACCTCGATTTCGTAAGCAGAGCCCAGGATGTCGTCATCGGTCTGGCCCTTGGCGGGGACATAGCCCATGCCGATGGCACCGCCGAGGAAGTGGCCGTAGTTGCCGCTGGTGACGGGCCCGACTATTTCCCCATCGCGGACAATCGCCTCGTTGTGGAACAGGAGCGGCTCTGGGTCCTGCAGCCGGAACTGGACCATGCGGCGGTCGAGGCCCTGCTGTTCGCGGCGCAGCACGGCCTCGCGGCCCAGGAAGGCCGGCTTCTTCCGGCTGACCGTGAAGCCGAGGCCTGCCTCCAGCACGTGATCCTCGTCGGTGATGTCGTGGCCCCAGTGGCGGTAGGCCTTTTCGATCCGGCAAGAGTCCAACGTGTGGAGGCCGCAAAGTTTCAGGTCCGGTTGCGCCTCAAGGATCGCCTCGAAGACATGGGCGGTCTGGTCGGCGCTGATGTACAACTCCCACCCCAGCTCGCCGACATAGGTCACCCGATGCGCGCGGGCGAGGCCCATGCCGATCTCGATTTCGCGCGCTGTGCCAAAGGGATGCGCTGTGTTGCTGAAGTCGCTGGGCGAGACCTTGGCCAGCACGTCGCGCGACTGCGGACCCATCAAACAGAGGACAGACTCGGCGGCGGTGACATCGGTTATGACCGCGAAGTCGTCACCGACATTCTGCCGCATCCAGGCGAGGTTGCGCTGCAGCGTCGCGCCCGGGACGACTGCCAGATAGGCGGTCTCGGAGAGGCGCGTTATGGTAAGATCGGCCTCTATACCCCCGCGATCATTGAGGAACATCGTGTAGACGATGCGCCCCACGGGTACGTCGACTTGCGCCGAGGAGATGCGGTTGAGGAAGGCGCAGGCGTCGCGGCCTTCGATGCGGATCTTGCCGAAGCTGGTCATGTCGAAGAGACCCGCGCGTTCCCGCACCGCCATATGCTCGGCGCGCTGGTTGTCGAACCAGTTCTGCCGTTTCCAGCTGTACCGGTACTCCCGCTCCTGCCCTTGATTCGCGAACCAGTTGGCGCGTTCCCAGCCCGCGACCTCACCGAAAACCGCGCCACGGGCCTTCAGGTGCTCGTGAATCGGCGACCGGCGGACACCACGGGACGTGACCACCTGGCGGTAGGGGAAGTGGTCGGCGTAGAGGAGGCCGAGGGTTTCAGAGACGCGCTCCTTCAGGTAGCGGCGGTTCTTCTGGAAGGGCTGGGCGCGGCGGATGTCGACTTCCCAGAGATCGAAGGGCGGCTCACCTTCGGTGATCCAGTGTGCCAGCGCCTGGCCCGCGCCGCCGGAGGAGACGATGCCGATGGAATTGTATCCAGCGGCGATCCAATAGCCTTTCACCTCGGGCGCCTCGCCCAGGTAGTAGCGGTCGTCGGGGGTAAAGCTTTCGGGGCCGTTGAAGAAGGTGTGGATGCCCGCGGTCTGGAACAGCGGCATCCGGTTCATCGCGTGTTCGAGGATGGGCATGAAGTGGTCCCAATCCTCCGGCAAGGTGTCGAATTCGAAGTCCTTGCGGATGCCCTCCATCCCCCAGGGCTTGGCCTTGGGCTCGAAGGCACCGAGCATCATCTTGCCGGCGTCCTGCTTGTAATAGGCGCATTCGTCGGGAACACGGAGGACCGGCAAATCCTTAAGTCCATCAACGGGTTCGGTGACGAGGTAGAAGTGCTCGCAAGCGTGAAGCGGTAGGGTGACACCGTTCTGCGCCGCAAGGTCGCGGCCCCACATCCCGCCGCAGTTGACGATGACATCGGCGTCGATATGGCCGGGTCCTTCGGCGGTTTCATAGTCCACGCCCGTCACTCGTCCACCAGCCGTCGTCACCTTGGTGACCAGCGTGTTCTCGAAGATCTTCGCGCCCCGCATCCGCGCGCCCTTGGCCAGCGCCATCGCGATATTCGCCGGGTCGCATTGTCCATCCAATGGCAACGCCACTGCTCCCACGACGCCATCAATGTTCAGGTGCGGATACTTGGCCTTTGCCTCGTTCGGGCTGATTTCATGCACCTCGACATTGAAAATCCGCGCCACCGTGGCCTGGCGGAGCAGCTCCTCGTGCCGCTCTTTCGTCAGCGCGACCGAGATTGAGCCGACCTGCTTCATCCCGGTGGCAACGCCCGTCTCGGCCTCAAGCCCCCGATACAAATCCGCCGAATACTTCGCGAGCCGCGTCATGTTCGCCGACCCGCGCAGCTGGCCGATCAGCCCTGCCGCGTGCCAGGTGGTGCCCGAGGTCAGCTTCCGACGCTCCAAGAGCACAACGTCGGTCCAGCCCGCCTTGGCCAGGTGATAGGCCACAGAACAGCCGGAGACCCCGCCCCCGATCACCACCGCCCGCGCTTTCGTCGGAATCTCAGCCATCACTTAGGTCTTTCATCTGTCCAGAAACATCCCACGGGGGTCCGGGGGTGTGAAACCCCCGGTCCACCCGAAGTCACGCCTTGATCCGTTCGTTCTTCGCGTCCCATGCCGGGCCGTCCGGCAGGACCGTGGCCTTCACCCGGTCGCCGAAGATCTCCACCTCGACTTCCGTCCCCGGCACGGCGAGGTCCGCCCGCAGTATCCCGAGCGCCATCGAATGCCCGACCCGGTAGCCCCACGCGCCCGAGGTCGTCTCGCCCACCACTTGGCCGCCGTGCCAGAGGGTCGACATGTAGGGCGCGTCGCACTCGCCCGCCTCGACCTTCAGCGACACGAAGCGCTTTTTCACGCCGCGTTGCTTCTCGGCCTGCAGCGCCGATTTGCCGGGGAAATCATGCCCCCAGTCGATGAAGCGATCGAGACCGCCCTCCAGGAGTGAGTAATCGGTCGACAGGTCGCCCTTCCAGGCGCGGTAGCCCTTCTCGATCCGCAGGGAATTCAACGCCTTCATCCCGAATGGCTTCGCACCGCCCGCCAGCAGCGCATCGTAGATAGCAGGCGCATCCGCCCGGTCGCAGTGGATTTCCCAGCCAAGCTCTCCGGCAAAGGACACCCGCACCAGCGCCACGTCCTTGCCCGCAACCTTCGCGTCATACTGGACCGACAGCCAGGGCAGCGTCAGATCGGCCTGACACGTCCCGGCCAACAACTCCCGCGATTTTGGTCCGGTGACGATGAAGCAGTTGACGGCCTCTGAGTGGTCCTCGATCACGCAGCCCTCGGGCAAGCCCTGCCGCAGCACGTCGGCATCGTGCCATTGCGCCACAGCAGCGGTGATCAGTCCCACCTGATCCTCGCCATGCACCATGCAGGACATCTCGGTCACGATGCGGCCCCGGTCGTCGGCGAAGTACACCAGGCCGATCCGCCCCTCGGTCGGCAGACGCGATGCCGTCAGGCTGGCCACATGTGCCTTAGCCCCCGGTCCCTTGACCAGCAGCCGTGAGAATCCCGGCAGGTCCAGCACGCCGACACCATCCCGCACCGCCTCGGCTTCGGCGCGGATGCGCGCCTCCCACGGGCCCGCACGGCCCCAGGTCTGCGTCGCCTCCCAGCTGGTATCGTCACCGGGTGCCGCGAACCACTCTGCCCGCTCCCAGCCGTTGTAGGGCGCGAACTGGGCGCCGAGGGCCTTGAGCTTGTCATGGACAGGCGAGAGCTTGCGGTCGGGCGCGGCGGGCCAGCGGGCCATCGGGAAATGCATCCCGTATTCGTGGCCGTAGACCTCCATGCCCTTTGCGACGAGGTAGTCGTGATCCTCCCACCCGGTAAAGCGGCGCGGGTCGCAGGACCACATGTCCCATTCGGTGCCGCCTTCCGTCACCCATTCCGCCAGCACCTTGCCCGCCCCGCCCGCCTGGCAGATGCCGAAGGTGAAGACGCAGGCCTCGAAGGCGTTCGGGACGCCCGGCATCGGACCGATGAGCGGGTTGCCGTCCGGCGTATAGGGGATCGGGCCGTTGATGACCTTGGTGAGATTGGCCTTCTGCAGCAAAGGCACCCGGGCCATCGCGTCGTTGATGTGCCACTCCAACCGCTCCAGATCGTCGGGGAAGAGCTGGAAGGAAAAGTCATCCGGCATCGTGTCGTCGGGCGTCGCCCAATGCGCGCGGCAGGGGTTCTCGTAAGGCCCCAGGTTGAAGCCCATCTTTTCCTGCCGGAGATAGTAGGAGCTGTCGACGTCGCGCAGCAAGGGCAGCTTGTGGCCGACCTCCTTCGTCCATGCCTCCAGTTCCGGGATCGTGTCGAACAGCATGTACTGGTGGCTCATCACCATCATCGGCACCCGGCGGCCGAACATCGCGCCTACATGGGCCGCATAGTAGCCGCCCGCGTTGACCACATATTCAGCGCGGACCTCGCCCTTGGGGGTGGAGAGGACCCACTCCGCCCCGGTCCACTTCGCTGCCGTTACCGGGCAGAACCGCTCGATCCGCGCGCCCATCTGGCGGGCCCCGGTGGCCAGAGCCTGGGTCAGCTGTGCGGGGTCGATGTCGCCGTCATAGGGATCGTACAGCGCGCCGGTCAGGTCATGCGTTTCGACAAAGGGGTAGCGGCTGCGGATTTCGTCCGGCCCCAGAATGTCCAGGTTCATCCCCTGATAGCGCCCCATGCCAACGACGCGCTTGAATTCCTGCAGGCGCTCTTTGGAATGTCCCAGCCGGACTGACCCGGTGACGTGGTAGTTCATCGGGTAGTTCACCGCCTCGCCCAGGCCCCGGTAAAGGCTGGCCGAATAGCGCTGCATGTTCATGATCGACCAGGACGACGAAAACGTCGGCACGTTTCCGGCCGCATGCCAGGTCGACCCGGCGGTCAGCTCGTTCTTTTCCAAGAGGATCGCATCGGTCCAACCCGCCTTGGCCAGGTGATAGAGCGCCGAGGCCCCGACCGCCCCGCCGCCGATGATCGCCACCCGAGCCGATGCAAATTCCGCCATCGCCGCCTCCCCATTCCGCGCGTCACTATCAACCGCCGCGCGCCCGCTTTCAATTCGGCGAGGGACGGGGTATTGATCGACAAACCCGATCAAGCCCCTTGCTCTTTTCCAAATACTCTCGGGGGGTCCGGGGGGCGAAGCGCCCCCGGCGGGTGGCAAAGGGCGCACCTCATGCAGATCGACCTTCTCGACACCTTCCTCGACCTTGCGGAGACCCGCAGCTTCCACAGGACGGCGGAACGGCTGCGGATCACCCAATCCACTGTCTCGGCCCGCGTTACGGCGCTGGAACAGGCGGTCGGGTCCCGCTTGTTTGACCGGTCCCGCGCGGGCACCGACCTGACGCCCGAGGGGAAACGTTTTGAACCCCACGCCCGCGCCCTGCGGCATGAATGGAACGAGGCGAAGCGGCGTATCCAGATCCCTCAAGGCGCCCAGCAGCTCCTCCGCCTTGGCATCCAGAACGACCTGGCCGCCGTCTATCTCGGCGACTGGGTGGCCGAATTCCGCGCGGCGCTGCCCGAGACGGCGTTCTACATCGAGCCGGACTATTCCAACCAGATGTGCGCGGATCTTCTGACCGGCATCCTCGACTTCGCGGTGATGTTCAGCCCGAAGCCCCACCCGGACCTGCATTTCGAAAGCGTGGGCGAGGTGACCTACCGGATGATCTCGACCGACACCCCGCGGCTGGCCGAGGTCACCCCTCAACGTTTTGTCTTCGCGCATTTCTCGCCCGCGTTCGAAGAGATGCACCGCCAGACCACGCCCGAACTTGCGACCGCTGCAGTTTCGGTCGGGCAATCGGGGTCGGTGGTCTCGCTGCTCACGGCGATGGGCGGGTCGGGTTACGTGCTGGAAAAGACCGCCGGAGACCTGATCGCCGGGGGACGGTTCATGGCGGTGGAGGACGCTCCCGACCTGCACCAGCCGGTCTTTGCCGCGATCCACATCCGGCACCGGACCCTGCCCTTGCACCGCCGCCTGACCCAGCTTGTCGCGCGGCATTTCCTGGCGTCGGACTGAGGGATGCGCCAAAGTCAGCGTCACCCGCCGTTACCGGAAGGTCGCGCACCATGCTGACGCCCACCTGTCCGACCCGCATCTGTGCCCGCAGGGGCAGCTCTACCAGTCCGTCCTCGACACCGCCCCCCGCTTTGCCGAGGGGCTGGAGCATGCCGCAAGCTTTGCGCCGGACCTTCTGATCCTGTCGGGCGACATTACCGAACATGGCGATGCGGACAGCTATGCCCTGGCGCGCGAATTGCTGGCCCGGCTGCCCTGCCCCGTCCTGGCGATCCCCGGCAACCACGACGACCGCGAGGGCTTTCGCGCGGGGCTGGCAGGCCCGACCAACCTTGCGCCCTTGACCCCCAGCGGCCCGCTGCATGCAGTGGCCGAGGGCTCCGTCCGCGTCATCGGCCTGGATGTGACCGTCCCGGGCGATCACCATGGCCTTGTGACCCGGGACCATGCCGACTGGCTGGATCGCACCCTGTCTGCCGCGCCAGAGCAGCCGACGCTGATCGTGCTGCACCAGCTGCCCTATGCGACCGGCATGGCATTCATCGATACCTACCGCTGCTTTGGCGAGGACCTCCTGGCCCAGGTCCTGGCCCGCCACCCGCAGGTCATCCGCCTGCTGGCCGGTCATGTCCATCGCCACATCCTGACCAGCTTCGCCGGCCGCCCGGCACTGACCGCTCCGGCGACGTCAACCAGTCTCGCCCTGCGCCTGCAGCCGGGGGACGAGCCCGCCTCGGTCACCGAACCTGCCGCGATGCTCTTGCACCATTGGCAGGGCGGGAGGCTTCTCAGCCACCTGCAAGTCGTCGGAAGATACCCAGGCCCTCACCCATTCTTGTGATCGGCGCGGGCGGGACCGGGGCGCGGCCCCCCAGCAGCCGCAGCCGCCGCCCGAGGCCAAGGTCCTCGACCCAGTCGCGCATCGAGGGCGAAAGGGGCCCGTAGACATCCACCCGCGCCAGCCGTGCCGCCGCGCGCAAGTTTGCGCTTTCGGCCCAGGGCGTGATCCGGTCGTGCAGGTCGACCCAGGCCTGCGGCCGTTCATAGACCGCGACCAGACGGCGTCCGCGCGGGCCGCTCGGCAGAAAGCGATAGCTGCGGATGCCCTCCATCCCGGTCAGCTTCATCCGGGCCAGCAGAAGCCGCGCCGCTCGGTCGAAGGCTTCGGCGTCGCGCAGGTCGTAGAAGTGGGAGACGACCAGTTCAGACGTCATCGCGGAAGCGGTTCACGATCGGATAGCGCCGGTCGAGCCAGAAGGCCTTTTGCGTCAGCCGTACCCCCGGGGCCGCCTGAAAGCGCTTGTACTCGGCCAGGTAGAGCAGATGCTCCACCTTCTTCACCACCGCCCGGTCAAAGCCCATGGCGACGATGTCGGCCACCGCCATTTCCTTCTCGACCAGGCATTCCAGGATCGCGTCAAGCACCTCATAGGGCGGCAGGCTGTCGTCGTCGCGCTGGTTGGCGCGCAGTTCCGCCGACGGTGGCCGCGCGATGATCGCCTCGGGGATGACCTCACCCGGGGGACCTTTCATCCAGGACCGGTGGTTTTCGTTCCGCCAGCGCGCGGTCAGGAACATGCGGGTCTTGTACATGTCCTTGACCGGGTTGTAGCCCCCGTTCATGTCGCCGTAGATCGTGCAGTAGCCCACGGCCATTTCCGACTTGTTGCCGGTGGTCAAAAGCATCTCGCCGAACTTGTTCGACAGCGCCATCAGCATGACGCCCCGCAGGCGGCTTTGGATGTTCTCCTCGGTGATCCCCGGTTCCGTCCCCGCGAACAGGGGCGCCAGCGCCTCACCCACCGCGCCTTGCGCGCCGGTGATCGGCACCGTGTCATAGCGGCACCCCAGCGCCTTCGCCGCCGCCGTCGCCAGGTCCAACGACTGCTGGCTGGTGAACTCGCTGGGCAGCATCACGCAGCGCACATTCTCCGGCCCCAGCGCATCGACCGCCATCGCTGCGACAATCGCCGAGTCAATCCCACCCGACAGGCCCAGAAGCGCCTTCTTGAACCCGGTCTTCCGCATGTAGTCGCCAAGCGCCAGCACGCAGGCCCGGTAGTCCGCCTCGCCAATCGGCGGGATTTCGGCAATCGCGCCCGGCTCGGCCTCCCACCCCTCGGCCCTGCGCCGGAAGGTGACCATCACCTCACATTCATCGAACTGCGGCAGCTGCGCCATCAGCCGCCCGCCGGGGTTCAAGACCATGCTGGACCCGTCGAACACCTGGTCATCCTGCCCGCCCACCATGTTCAGGTAGACCAAGGGCAGGCCCGTCTCGACCACGCGGGACACCATCAGGTTCAGCCGGAGGTTCGGCTTGCCCCGATGGTATGGAGACCCATTGGGGATCAGCAAAATCTCCGCCCCCGTCTCGGCCAGGGTCTCGGCCACGTCCGGATGCCAGGCGTCCTCGCAAATGGGGGTGCCAACCCGCACGCCCTTGACCACATAAGGCCCGTGCACATCGGCGGACGCAAAGACGCGCTTTTCGTCAAACACCGCATCGTTCGGCAGGTGATGCTTCAAGACGCGGGCATGGACCCGCCCGCCTTCCAGCACATAGTAGCCGTTGTAAAGCTTCCCCGCCTGCCGCACCGGCCCGCCAATCCCGATGGCCGGGCCTTCGGCACACTCTGCGGCCAACCCCTCAACCGCCGCAATCGCCGCGGTCACGAAGGCGGGCTTCAGGATCAGGTCCTGGGTCTGGTAGCCGGTCACGAACATCTCGGTCAGCGCGACCATGTCGGCCCCCGCCGCGCGCGCGTTCTCCCACGCCGCCTTGGCGCGCGCGATGTTCGCGGCAATCGCCCCCACGGTCGGGTTCAGCTGCGCCAGCATCAGTTTGAACGTGTCGGTCATGCCTGCCCCCACAACATAAGCCTGTTCTAGCAGACCTGGCCCCAAGGGAAAGTGGTCACGGGGCCGCTCACCCAGGTTTGTTGCCAAATCCTTGTCACACCAGACCCCGCCCCTTACCCTCACCCGGAAATGCCCCGGGGATTCGTCCATGCGCCTGATATCCGCCGCTCTTCTTGCTGCTCTCGCTTTGCCCGCCGCCGCCCAGGATGGCGAGATCATCACCAAGCAGTATGACGACGGGTCCGTCTACGAAGGCACCTTCAAGGACGGCCGCCAGCACGGCACCGGGACCTACAAGCTGCCCTCGGGGTTCGAGTACACCGGCGCCTGGGTCGATGGCGCGATCACCGGCGAAGGCACGGCGCGCTATCCCAACGGCTCGGTCTATGTCGGCACCTTCGAGAACGGCCAGCCGGACGGCAACGGCAAGATCACCTCGCCCGACGGGCGCACCTATGAGGGCGACTGGTTCGAAGGCCAGATGACCGGCGAGGGGGTGGCGACCTATGCCAACGGGTCGGTCTATGAGGGCAGCTTCGTCAAGGGCTTCCACAACGGCAAGGGCAAGCTGACCAATCCCTCGGGCTATACCTATGAGGGCGACTGGGTCATGGGTGTCAAGGAAGGCCAGGGCCGCATCACCTATCCCGATGGCACGGTCTATGACGGCACGCTGGTCAAGGGCCAGCGGTCGGGCAATGGCAAGCTGACCATGCCGGATGGGTTGGTCTACCAGGGCAACTGGGCCGAGGGGCAGATCAACGGCAAGGGCATCCTGACCCAGCCCAACGGCGACGTCTATGAGGGTGAGTTCAAGGACGGCTTGCGCGAGGGCGAGGGGAAACTCACCCACAAGAACGGCGACATCTACTTTGGCGCCTGGGTCAAGGACCAGCGCCAGGGCCAGGGCGCCTTCACCACGACCGATGGCTTCAAGTACGAAGGCGCCTGGGTGGCGGGCAAGATGGAGGGGACGGGGTCGATCACCTATCCCGACGGCTCGGTCTACATCGGCGCGATGAAGGCCGACCAGCCGAACGGCCAGGGCGCGATCACCTATCCCGACGGATCGACCTACCAGGGCAACTGGCAGGCCGGGGTGATCCAGGGCCAGGGCCGCGCGACCTACAAGGACGGGCGCGTGTATGAGGGTGCCTTCAAGGCCGCCCGCCCGCACGGCACCGGGGTGATGACCTATCCCGACGGCTACCGGTATGAGGGCGACTGGGTCGACGGCCAGCGCCAGGGTGTGGGCTCGGCGGTCTATCCGGACGGCAGCCTCTACAAGGGCACGTTCAAGGCGGGGCTACGGGATGGCGAGGGCGAGTTCACCACGACCGACGGGTTCAAGTATGTCGGCCAATGGGTCGCGGGCCAGATCGAAGGCCGGGGCGTGGCGACCTATGCCGGGGGCGATGTCTACGAGGGCCTGTTCAAGGCCGGACGGCGTGAGGGTCAGGGCAAGCTGACCTATGCGTCCGGCGAGGTAGCCGAGGGGGTCTGGCAGAACGGGGTCCTGACCGCGCCGCCAGAGGTTCCGGCAGAGGCTGCTCCGGCAGAGGGCGAGACGCCCGCCGCACCGGTGGAAGGCGAAACCCCGGCCGAACCCGCGACGAACCCGTAGGTCGGGCTTCACCCCGCCTCTGCCCATACCGATAGGCACGCACAGTTCACGCCGATCCGCTTTCGAATCTTGTCTTCCCCCACTCCCTCGTTACAATCAGAGGGCGATCTTTCAGTGAGGTGAATTTGTATCGGATAGCATGTGGAAGTCTTTGTTTGTTCCTGTTGGGTGCGTTTCCAGCGACGAGTGAGGTTGAAAAGACGAGGACCTTGGTCGACACGCGGATCTCCGAGCAACCTGACCTCGCGGACTCCTTCGATTGGCTCAAGGAAGCCTATCGCCTATCCGTAAGTGGCTATGCCGGACAGAATTTCGTACGCATCGCCGATGACTATTTCCGTCCGTTTACCGACGATGGAGTGATCACGGCCTACGAATTCGGTCTCGCCCAGCAGCAAGCTGCGGAAGCGTCGTATAATGAGAGCATCAAATCAATTCTGAACCACCTGACGCGCGGATCCGCTGACCAGATCGAGTTGCCGTTCTCGTTGCGCAAGGCCGCCGGTCAGCAGGCGGGACGGATCAAGAGCAAGCGACTGGCGCAGATCCTTGAACTGGACCTTGACGGAAACTGGGAAGTCAGCCGGTCGGAAATCGACGCGGAATCGGTCGCCAATCAGGATTTCAAGGCGGACAGAATTTTTCCTTATGATCTGGACGGAGACGGAACTCTTACCATTCCAGAGATAACCGCCTCGATTGATGCCGATCCAAAGCTTGGGAACCCGAGAGAAGCGGCAAGGATGAAGGCTCTGACCCTTCTCGACCTTGACCGCGACGAGCTTGTCGAACGCGGTGAGGTGCGGGACTTTCTCGAACTTCTGGAATCGGCCGTGCTTGAAGGCGCTCCGGGGCCGTCCGAAGACGAGATGCGACAGGCAATCGCAGATGGATGGGACCGGCGAGGTCCGTGGCGGAACGTAAACCCACCCGCTGATGGTCCGAATTGCGGGACAGTCGCCCCGGGACCTGACGAGGATTTGATCATCGTCTCCACCTACGCAGGGACTGCGGCGACCAATCTCGCCCTGGACGGACTGGCCCGCCAGACGACGGTCGCGACCGTGCACGTCGAACCGGGCGACAGGAAACTCTTCCTGCTCCTGGCAAGCTTCGATTCCGTCGTCTGGAATCTGGAGGGAGACGTGGATCGAGTTGGCCAGGTTGTAGTTCAAAGCGCTGGGGCCGATGGTGCGCGAAACGGTGGTGTGGTCGGCGTCGGGTCAGAAAAAGTCGCCTTCGTTCCATACTCCGCCTGCATCAAGCCGATTACGGAGATCAAGGATGAGCCGCTTGCCGCGTCGATGATCGGACCGTGGCTTGCCTGGAACAGGACGCCGTCGATTGTCATTGCGAATTACGCGATGCGGACCAGTTTCGTGCCTTCCGGTGCGGTCAAAAGCGAACGGAGCTTTCCGACGGGCAGCTTCGACCTGATCGTTCATTCTGACCTGTTCGAGAAGCTGGGCGACAGTTATCTCAAGGTGGATATCGACAACAACACCGTGTCAACCCTCAGATCATACTGGGCTGGTGCAAGGGATGCAAAAGACGGGGTGTTCTTCTTCCAGCCCGGAGAAGTTGTCATCTCTGGCAGTGAAGAGTTTTACCCGATCCTTCCGGGAACCGCGGGTCTTGTTCAATTGATCAAGGACGGAACCTTGCAGGTCCTGAAAAGCAATTCGGGCAGGAAGCACCTGTTGCTGACAAAGCCTATTCCCCACCTTCCCTCCGATTTGGAGTTCTGGGACAATACGCGGATCGACCTGGCAAAGGGCGTTCCACGTCCTGTCGGAGAAGCCCGCGGCCTTACGATCTATTCGATGGATGAAGGCAGGTGCCTGACTGATGTCAGTTGTGACTGATCTACCCAGGCGCAGGTTAACACCACTCTAACGCCCGCACCCAACCCCTTGATATCCCTCAATCCTCTTCCCGTGTCCAGCGTGGACAGCCTTGCGGGCCCCGGGGGTCAGAACGTCATCCCCACCCGGTGCCCCGGGGCATGGGCCAGCCGGACCCAGGTCACCGGCCCCCCCGTCCCCTGCGTCGTCCGTTCCGCCACCAGAAGCGCCGTCCCCGGCGGGACCCCCATCACCTCCGCCTCACGGGCGGAGGCCGGTTCGGCGGTGAAGGCGATGTCCCCGGAGACGAGGCTCACATGGGTCACCAGCCATTCATTCACGCTGACCGTGGCGAAGTCCGGGGCGGGTGAGGGCAGGATGGCGGGGTTCAGCCAGCGCGTCTCCAGCACGAAGGGCCGCCCCCCGGCCAAGTGCAGCGTCTCCAGATACCGCATCGGGGTCCCCTCCGGCAGGCCGAGCCGGGCGGTCACCGGGACCGGCGCGGGCGCGAGGCGGTCGGCCAGCAACTTGAAATCGTACGCAAGCCCCCGCCCCAGCACGTCCAGCCGGATCACCGGGATCTCCAGCCGAGCCCGGCGGACCGGGAGTTCGGCGACCCGGGTGCCTGCCCGCTTCTTCCGCTCGATCACCCCCGCCTCGGCCAGAGCGGTCAGGGCGCGGTTCACCGTGGCGCGGGCCACGCCGAATTCCTCGGCCAGGGCCTCCTCGCCCGGGATCAGCGCGCCGGGTGGCCAGTCGCGCGCGCGGATGCGGCGCAGGACCTCGGCGCGGATGTCCTCCCAGCCGTTCACATCGCCTCCCGCAGGCGGCGCATGGTAGCGCGGAAGCGGGTCGCGATGGCGTCGCGGGCGATGTGGCGCCCCCCCTGCACGATGTGCCGCCCGGCGGACCAGAGGTCGGTCACCAGGCCATCACGGCCCGCGAAGAGGAAGGCATCCAGCAGCTGGTCACCCGCAAGCCCTTCCAGCCTGACGTCGGTCGTATCAAGCGCCACCAGGTCGGCCCACTCCCCGACCTCGATCCGTCCCGAGCCGCGCCCCGCCGCCTGCGCCCCGCCTTTCGCGGCCTCCTCCCACAAGAGCCGCCCGGTCGAGCGCTGATCCGCCATGACCGCCCGCGCCTTCAGCGCCAGCCGCTGGGAATACTCCAACACCCGCAGCTCCTCGGCCAGCGAGATACGGACGTTCGAATCCGTCCCGACTCCGAACACCCCGCCTGCGGCCAGCCAACCCGGCCCGTCAAAGATCCCGTCGCCCAGGTTCGCTTCGGTGATCGGGCACAGTCCCGCGACGGCCCCGGTCCGGGCCAACGCGGCAGTCTCAAGGGGCGTCATCTGCGTCGCGTGGATCATGCACCAGCGCGCATCGAGCGTCAGGTTCGCGCAGGCCCAGTCAACAGGGCGAGCGCCCCAGGCGGCCTCCACTTCGGTGACCTCGGCGACCTGCTCGGCGATGTGGATGTGGATCGGGCCCTCCGTCATCCCAGCGACCTTGCCCAGCGTCGAACGGCTTACCGCCCGCAGGCTGTGCGGCGCGACCCCCAGCACGGCATCCGGCATCCCGGCGAGGCACCGCCCTGCCCCGTCCAGCACTTGCGCATAGACCTCTGGCGAGGAGCCAAAGCGCAATTGCCCCCCGGCCAGCGGGCGACCATCGACACCGCCCTGCTCGTAGATCACCGGCAGGTGCGTCAGGCCGAGGCCAGTCTCTCGCGCCGCTTCGGCAATCCGTACCGACATCTCTGCCGGATCAGCAAAGGTCCCGCCGCCGACCGGGTGGTGCAGGTAGTGAAACTCACAGACTGCCGGGAAACCGCTTTCCGCCATTTCGACCATCGCCTGTGCGGCAATCGCCTGCACGTCTTCCGGGGAAAGCCGTTCCAGAAACCGGTACATCAGCGCGCGCCAGGTCCAGAAACTGTCCTGCCCCGCCGTCCGCGCCTCGGTCAGCCCCGCCATCGCGCGCTGGAAGGTATGGGAGTGCAGGTTCACCGGCGCGGGCAGGAGGCAGCCCAAGGCGACCCCCTCGGGCGCGACCCCCGCGCTGATCGCTGCGATTCGGCCGCCTTCGACCGTGATGCGGACATCCTTCGCCCAACCTTCGGGGAGAAGTGCAGCGGCGGCGTGGAGGAGCATTGGCGACTCGCTTGACTTGCATTATGTCTAGACATATTAGCCAATACATCAGCCATAAGGCAAGCCGATGCTCCTGACCCACGCCACTCTTGCGACGATGACGGATGGTTACGGCCTGATCCCCGACGCCGCTGTGGCGTTGGAGGGCGACCGGATCGCCTGGGTGGGACCGATGGTTGACCTGCCGGCCGCATACCGCGGTCTTCCTGAACACGACTGTGCCAGTCGACTGGTGACGCCGGGCCTGATCGACTGCCACACGCACGCAGTCTTCGCGGGGCATCGGGCGGTGGAGTTCGAGCTGCGACTCAAGGGCGCGAGTTACGAGGAAATCGCTCGGGCCGGGGGTGGGATCCCGTCCACGGTGACCGCCACGCGCGCGGCGTCCGAGGACGAACTGCTGGCGCGCGCCCTCCCCCGCATCGACCAGCTGATCGCTTCGGGCGCCACGACCATCGAGGTGAAATCCGGCTACGGGCTGACGGTCTCGGATGAATTGAAGATGCTCCGCGTGGCCCGCCGTATCGGGCAGTCGCGGCCCGTGACAGTGAAGACGACGCATCTTGCCGCCCATGCCATTCCGCCGGAATACAAAGGCCGCGCAACGGCTTACATCGCGGAGGTCGCGCTTCCCTCCCTGCGGCAGGCCCATGCTGAAGGTCTCATCGATGCCGTTGATGCCTTCTGCGAAGGGATCGCATTTTCGGTCGAGGAACTGCGCCCGCTGTTCGCCAAGGCGCAGGCCTTGGGCCTGCCAGTCAAGCTGCACGCTGAACAGCTCTCCGACCTCGGCGGTGCCACCTTTGCGGCCGGACTTGGAGCGCTGTCGGCGGATCATTTGGAGTATCTCTCCGCCGATGGCGTGGCGGCGATGACGCGCGCGGGCACCGTGGCGGTGATCCTTCCAGGGGCTTTCTACACGTTGCGCGAGACGCAATTGCCTCCCATTGCCGCGCTGCGTCAGGCCAGCGTGCCGATGGCGGTGGCGACGGACCTGAACCCCGGCTCCTCGCCGATGGCCTCACTGACCTTGGCGATGAACATGGCTTGCACGCTCTTCCGCCTGACGCCGGAAGAGGCGCTGCTCGGGACCACGGTGCACGCCGCCCGCGCGCTTGGCCTGGCCGACAGGGGCCGCATCGCGCCGGGCCTGCGAGCCGATCTCTGCATCTGGGACGCCGACCACCCGGCGGAGCTGAGCTACCGCATCGGGGCCACGGCGCTCCACAAACGTATATACGGAGGCCGTCTTGGCTGAGATCCTCGTCCCTGGTCAGGTGACCCTTGCGCAGTTGGAGCGTATATACAGGGACAGCCTGCCCGCCCGTCTGCACGACAGCGCCCGTCCGGGCATCGAACGTGCGGCAGGCCACATTGCGGCGGCGGCCAATGGCAGCACGGCGGTCTATGGGGTGAATACGGGATTCGGCAAGCTCGCCAGCATCAAGATCGCCGCGCAGGATACTGCCACGCTTCAGAAAAACCTGATCCTGTCGCATTGCTGCGGCGTCGGCGTGCCGATGCCCGAGGACGTGGCGCGGCTGATGATGGTGCTGAAACTGCTATCCCTGGGGCGCGGCGCGTCGGGTGTCCGCCCTGAAGTGGTGGCGCTGATCGAGGGAATGCTGGCCGAAGGCGTAACGCCAGTGATACCGGACCAGGGGTCGGTCGGGGCCTCGGGTGATCTCGCGCCTCTGGCCCATATGACCGCGGTGATGATCGGCCACGGCGAGGCCAACGTTGAGGGTCAGGTGAGGCCCGGCGCCGAAGCGCTTGCGATAAAAGGGCTTTCGCCGATCACGCTGGGCGCGAAGGAAGGCCTTGCGTTGATCAACGGCACGCAGTTCTCCACCGCCTATGCGCTGGCGGGTCTGTTCCAGGGGTGGCAAGCGGCGCGGGAGGCACTGGTGATTTCGGCGCTTTCGACCGATGCGATCATGGGCTCCACCGCTCCGCTGGAGCCGGAAATCCACACGCTGCGTGGCCAGCCCGGCCAGATCGACGCGGCGGCCACGATGCGGTTGCTGCTCGCGGGCAGCGAAATCCGCGAAAGCCACCGCGAGGGGGATACCCGGGTGCAAGACCCCTACTGCATTCGCTGCCAGCCTCAGGTGACGGGGGCGGCGATGGATGTGCTGCGGATGGCCGCGCGGACGCTGGAGATCGAGGCCAATGCGGCGACCGACAACCCGCTGGTCCTGACGGACGGCCAGATCGTCAGCGGTGGCAACTTCCACGCCGAACCCGTTGGTTTTGCTGCCGATATGATCGCGATGGCGGTGGCGGAGATCGGGGCCATCTCGCAACGACGGGTGGCGCTGATGGTCGACCCGACGCTGTCCTTCGACCTGCCCGCGTTCCTCACGCCAAAGCCCGGACTGAACTCCGGCCTGATGATCGCCGAGGTGACGACGGCCGCGCTGATGAGCGAGAACAAGCACCTGGCGCATCCCACGGTGATCGATTCGACGCCCACCTCGGCCAACCAGGAGGACCATGTCAGCATGGCCGCCCACGGCGCGCGGCGGCTGCGGCGGATGGTGAAGAACCTGAACGTGATCCTCGGCGTCGAGGCGATGTGCGCCGCGCAAGGGGTAGAATTCCGCGCCCCCTTGCGCACCTCGCCCCCCCTGCAGGCCGCCGTCCGCGCGCTGCGGACCCAGATCCACGCGCTGGAGGAAGACCGCTACCTCGCCCCCGACCTCGCCCGCGCTGCCGCGCTGGTGGCGGATGGCGCGCTGTCGAAAGCAACGGGCGTTGCGATGCCCGATCTCCTTTCATCTGTCTAAAATATCCTCTGGGGGTCCGGGGGGCGACGCGCACCCGGGGTCCCTCACCCCGCGATGGAGCCAAAGATGACGAACCCCCGCCACAACCTCCGCGACGTCTACCCGCCGACCGGTCCCGAGAAGACCGCCAAGACCTGGGCCGGCGAGGCCGCGATGCGGATGCTGATGAACAACCTGCACCCGGATGTGGCCGAAAACCCGCACGAACTGGTGGTCTATGGCGGGATCGGCCGGGCGGCGCGGACCTGGGAGGACTTCGACCGCATCGTCGCAGGGCTGAAGGACCTGGAGGCGGACGAGACGCTGGTGGTGCAGTCGGGCAAGCCCATCGCCATCGTGCGGACCCACTCGGACGCGCCGCGGGTCTTGATCGCGAACAGCAATCTCGTTCCCCACTGGGCGACCTGGGCGCATTTCAATGAGCTCGATCGCAAGGGCCTGATGATGTACGGCCAGATGACCGCGGGGTCCTGGATCTACATCGGCACGCAAGGGATCGTGCAGGGGACCTACGAGACCTTCGCGGAAGCCGGGCGGCAGCACTACGGCGGGGACCTCAAGGGCAAGTGGATCCTGACCGGGGGTCTGGGCGGCATGGGCGGGGCGCAGCCGTTGGCGGCGGTGATGGCCGGGGCCTGTTGTCTGGCGGTCGAGGTCGATGAGACCCGGATCGATTTCCGCATCCGGACCCGGTACCTGGACGCAAAGGCCAAGACGCTGGACGAGGCACTGGCGCTGATCGACCAGTGGACCAAGGCGGGCGAGGCAAGGTCGGTGGGCCTCCTTGGCAACGCGGCGGAGGTGTTTCCGGAGCTGCTGGCCCGGATGAAGGCGGGGGGTGTGCGGCCGGATATCGTGACGGATCAGACCTCGGCCCACGACCCGCTGCATGGCTACTGCCCGGCTGGCTGGACGGTGGCGGAGTGGCGGGCGAAGCAGGAGACGCATCCAGCCGAGGTGGAGGCCGCCGCGCGGCATTCGATGCGGGCCCATGTCGAGGCGATGGTGGGGTTCTGGAATGCCGGGGTCCCGACCTTGGACTACGGCAACAACATCCGGCAGGTCGCGAAGGAGGAGGGGTTCGAGAACGCCTTCGCCTTCCCGGGGTTTGTCCCGGCCTATATCCGGCCGCTGTTCTGCAAGGGGATCGGGCCATTCCGCTGGTGCGCGCTGTCGGGCGATCCGGAGGATATCCGGAAGACCGACGCGGCGATGAAGCGGTTGTTCCCGGAGAACGCGCACCTGCACCGCTGGCTGGACATGGCGGGGGAGCGGATCGCGTTCCAGGGGCTGCCGGCGCGGATCTGCTGGATTGGCCTCGGAGACCGGCACCGGGCGGGGCTGATGTTCAACGAGATGGTAGCCTCAGGGGAACTGAAGGCGCCGATTGTCATCGGGCGGGATCATCTGGACAGCGGTTCCGTAGCCTCACCCAATCGGGAGACGGAGGCGATGCGGGACGGGTCGGACGCGGTGTCGGACTGGCCGCTGCTGAATGCGCTGGTCAACACCGCCTCGGGGGCGACCTGGGTTTCGCTTCACCACGGGGGCGGCGTGGGGATGGGGTTCTCCCAGCACGCGGGCGTCGTCATCCTGGCGGATGGGACGCCGGAGGCCGCGAAACGGCTGGAGCGGGTTCTGTGGAACGACCCGGCTTCGGGCGTCTGGCGGCATGCGGATGCGGGGTACGAGACCGCCATCGCCTGCGCGAAGGAGCATGGGCTGCGGCTGCCGGGGATCCTGGGGAACTGATCGGTCCACGCAGGACAGGGTTGCATGATGTAGGGAAATCAAGGGCTTGCCTGTGGGTGTTCAGATGGTGTTAACCTCGCCGCCGTCACCACGCTGAGGGCAGGACCGATGGACACCGACCGCAAGACGATGGAAGCGATCCTGAAGCGCGACTGCGTGCCGGTGCTGCGCGAGATGGGGTTCAAGGGGGCTTTCCCGCATTTCTACCGCGAGACGGGCGGGTTCGTGGCACTGGTGACGGTGCAGTTCGCCTCGGCAGGGGGCAGCTTGTGCGTCGAGATTGGCTATGCCGATCCCGCGCGGAAGAACGTCTACCACAAGCCGGAAACCGAGCCCGCGAAGCTGCGGATCAGCCAGACCACGAACCGGCTGCGGCTGGGGGCGGCCTCTGGGGGCGACCACTGGTTTGTCTTCGGCAGCGCCAGCGCCACACCCTATCGCGGCGGCGTCCGACCACCGGAGCAGATCGTGGCGGAGTGCGCCGCCCTGCTGCGGTCCGAGGCGGAGGCCTGGTGGGAAGGCAAGCGGACCCCGGTCGAGGGAGCTTGAACGGGTGGTGGGCGCGTCGCCCACCCTACCCCGGTCCCGGACCTGACGCGGGCCACCCGGTGACGGACCCCGGAGGGCTTCGCGCCCTCCAGACCTCCCGCGGGATATTTGGAGAAGAGAAAGACCGGGGTCGGTCTGTCCGCGGCTGCGGTGCGATGGGGCGGCGGAGGCGGAGGGCAAGCGTGGACGATGGCCCGGGGTCAGCGTTCGGTCGCGCCCTTTCCGGCGAGCATCTTCGCCCTGCCCTTTTCGATCCGCGCGATACGCGTGGCGCTGGTCTTGGCATCGGTCAGAAACAGCGCCCAGGACTTCTGGCGGCCGGGGGTGAGGGCGGCGAAGGCCTCGGCAAGGTCAGGGTCGGCGTCAAGCGCCTCGACCAGTTCGGGCGGAAGGTCGACCTCGGTCACCTCTTTCGGCGGCAGGAGGCCCAGTTCGGCGTAAGCCATCGCTTCGGCCAGGTAGGCGCGGATCACGGATTCCAGGCGAGCTGCCGTGTCGTTGTCGGTGAAGCGCAGGCAGTCGGGGTGGCGGGTGTTCGGGCCCTGTTTCTGCAGAATGCCTTGTGGGTCCTGCATGAGCGCCGCGTTGAAGAAGGACAGACGGTAGTCGCCCCGGAAGGCGCCGAGGATCGCGACGTTGCGTCCGGCATGCATGTAGACCGGATGGCCCCATTTCGCCGTCTCGGTAAGGCCTGCCTCGGTCAGGATGCGGCGGAGGGTCAGGAGGCCCCCAAGCCAGGCTCGGGTAGAGCATTCGGGCGTCGCAAAACGGTCGCAGCGACCGCAGCCCAAGGCGAAGTAGTCCTTAACATCAGTGATCATCGCGCGGTCGGACATCGGCGCCTCCGTACCTGCGAATCTCTGCCGGCAGCCGAGTCGGCACAAGGTGCAACGCACGCGCACGGCGGCTTTTGTCGCAACAACCCGACCGATTTCGGGGGATCGTTCGCGTAAAGGTTGCATTCCACATTGCCGCCACGAGGTTTCTTGGAATGACCACGAATTGGCCCTTCCGCGCACAACCTGGACGGTAGTCATGTGAACAGTCAGAAGACATAAGGGAGAAGCCAGATGATCCGCTCAAGACTTGTCCTGGCCTGGTGCACACGCCTGTTGCGGCGCGAGAAGGAAGACCCTGCCCTGCAGCGCTTTGGCAGCCTGCGGATCGACCAGCCGCGCGCCGGCGTTCCGGTGTTCTACGCGCGCAAGGCAGCCTGAGGGAGCTGGCGGGGTCACGACCCCCAGCCCTGCCCGTTCCGCGAGACGGGCACCCTTGTGCCAGAGCCGACCTTAACGGGTGCGAGGGTTCGGCCCGCTATCGCGCCAGATCGGGTTCGACCAGGCGCGCTTGCCGGCGGCGTCGATCACCGAGACGCGGACCCAGGGGCTGTTGTTCAGCCGCGACAGCGGCACGGCGGCGCGGGTCATCGAATGGCCGTGCACCGCCTTGGCGCCGGTACCGTGGCCCATGGCCACGACCGAAACGGCAGCCGAGCATTCGACGACGACCTGGTCATCCTCGATCCTGACGTCGCGCAGTTCGGGGCCTTGCGAGGAATAGAAATCGCCGCGCTTCAGGGCCGCCAGCAACGCCTCGGGCTGATTCTCTTCGGCCTTCACCATCACCCAGCCGCCGAAATGGTCGGGCTCGTAGAAATGCGCATCATCCGTGGCGATCAGGGTCAGTTTGCGGCCTTCGGTCAAGAGGAGGTCGGCGATGGCAGAGCCGTCGGGACGGTCGCAGCCGTTGGCGCAGCCGTGGTTGTAGATCTCGACCGCGTGGGCGGCGGTGATCTGGCGCGCGTCAGCCAGGGTCAGGCCGGACCATTGCGGATGGGCGATCGCGACAAAGGCCCCGGCGGCCACGGCGCGTTCGGCCAGCTGGGCTGCGGTCTCCTGGCCGGGTTTCGGCAGGAAGTCCGGGCTGTCCGAGGGGGCAAAATCGGCCGGCAGACCCACGGCGAGGATATGCCACAGCTCGCCATTCGCCATAGCGCCGGAATGCAGTTCTGCCCCGAGGATGGTGGTGAAGCTGTTGGTGCGGAACGGCTTGGTGTCGACGATGGGATAGCCGTAGGACCCGATGAAATGATCGGTCAGCGCCAGGAAGTCATAGCCTTCGTCCCGGTACCGGCGGCAGACCTCTTCGGGCGCAAGGACGCCGTCCGAGCGGGTCGAATGGGTGTGCAGGTTGCCGCGCCAGAAGCGGCCGGGGGCGGTGAAGGCAGAAAGGCGGTGCATGGGGTCTGGTCCTTGGCTGGGGCGAGGTGTCGGGGGATCGGCGGAACTCCCCGGTCTTCGGCGGAACCTTGCCCGGCGCGCAGGACCCTCGCAAGGGGTAGTCGTGGCGGTGGGGCAAACATGCTATCGTCTTGCAATGTCTGGTTGTGTGAGGGTGCGCGATGTCGCTGGATCGGATCAATGCCTTCCCGTCGGATCGGGGCCCCAATACTGGGGAGCAGGAGGGCAAGACGCTGGTCAGAGCGTTGGCCAGGCATGCCGAACCGGCGGCGGCGCTGATGAAGGCGCTAAGCCATGAGGGGCGGCTTCTGATCCTCTGCCATCTTGCGGATGGCGAGAAGTCGGTGGGCGAGCTGGAAGGGCTGATCGGCCAACGCCAGGCAGCGGTCAGCCAGCAACTGGCCCGGCTGCGGCTGGAGGGGCTGGTCACGACCCGGCGCGAGGGCAAGGCGATCTTCTACACGCTGCGCGACCGGCGGACGGTCGAACTGCTGGCCTGCCTGCCGAAGCTGTTCCAGTAGGCTCCTCGCGGACTAACCCCGCCCGATATAGGGCATATCGCGCGCCATGATGGTGACGAAGGGGGTGTTCACCTCCAGAGGCAGTTCGGCCATGTGCAGGACCATCTTTGCCACGTGATCCACGTCCATCACCGGCTCCACCTTGATGCTGCCGTCGGCCTGGGGGACTCCGGTCTGGAACTTGGCGGCCATGTCGGTGAGCGCATTGCCGATGTCAACCTGCGCGCAGGCGATGTTGAAGGCGCGGCCATCGAGGCCAAGGGTGCGGGTGAGGCCGGTAACCGCGTGTTTCGACATGGTATAGGGCGTGGATCCGGGGCGCGGCACATGGGCCGAGATCGAGCCGTTGTTGATGATCCGCCCCCCCTGCGGCGTCTGGCGGCGCATCAGGCCGAAGGCGGCGCGGGCGCAGAGGAACATGCCGGTGATGTTCGTCCGGCTGACCTCCAGCCATTTGTCGACCGGGATCTCGTCGATGGGCGCGCCGGGGGCGGAGATGCCGGCGTTGTTGAAAAGGACGTCCAGGTGGGGCAGTTGGGCGAAGGCGGTCTCGACCTCGGCCGGGTCGCCCACATCGGCGGTCAGGATGCGGGCCTGGTGGTCGCCTGCGGTTTCCTCCAGCGCGGCGCGGCGGCGGCCGAGGAGGCTGACCTCCCACCCTGCCGCAAGGAAAGCGCGGGCGGTGGCGCGGCCGATGCCGGCACCGGCGCCGGTGATGAGGATGGAACGGTTGGCGGTCATAGGACCTCCTCCAGGAAATGATACTTCAGAAGCCAGAGCGCGGTGCGGGCAACGGTCGCTGTCGGCAGGCGAAGGGCAGCGGCGATGTCGGCCTCGGTCCCGCCTGTGGGGCCAGCGGCGGCATAGGCCGCCAGGATCGCCTCGATCCGGGCGGGATCGTCCAGAAGCCTGCGGCGGAGGTCGTAGTTGCGCATGGCAAAGGTTTCGCGCGGGCCGGGACGATCCGTCATGGCAACAGCGCGGAGGCGGCGGGTTTCCGGGGCGCGTCGCGTCGGGTAGGCCGCGAACATCTCTTCCACGGCGGGGCCGACGGGGACCAGGCCCGGATCGCGCGGGGCAAGCGCGGGCCCCCCGATCTTGCGGGCATGGGCCAGCATCGCGGCCTGTTCGCCCCAGAGCGCCTGCATCTGCGGGATGACCGCGCTCCAGTCATAAAGCGACCGCGCGCGCGCCTTGCCCGCCGCCCCCATCCGCGCCCGCAGGTCGGCGTCCAGCGCCAGCGTGACCAGCGCCCGGGCGAAGGCGGGCACGTCAAAGCTGGTCATGGCCGACATCTGGCTGAGGTACTGGACATAGCTGTCGGTCCCGCCGAGGAAGCGTTGGCTGACATAACTGGCAAGCCCCGCGCGCGGCATTTCGGTGGGCACGCGGAAGCCCACGTCGGGGGTGACGGTATCCTTCATCCCGTCCCAGTCGGTGACGATCACCGGCAGGCCCGCCGCCATCGCCTCGATGGGCGCAAGGCCGAAGGTTTCCTGCAGGTTGTCGATCGGAAAGACGAAGATGTCGCCCCCCGACAGCGTGGCCTTGCGGTCCTCGGCACTGCCGCCGTCCAAGAGGTGATAGCCGCAGGACGGCATCAGCTGGGCTGCCGCCTTGGCCCAGGTCTGGGTCCAGAGCTCCTCGCGGAACTGGCCGCAGAGGACCAGATGCAGCTTGCCGCCGCCCTGGGCGCGGACCTCGGCGGCCGCAAGCTCCATCGCCAGGAACAGGGGATAGGGGTCGAACTTTTCGTCCGGGGTCAGCCGCGCGATGGTGACCGCGACCACGTCGCCGGGGGCAGCCTGGATGCGGTCGCGCAGGGATTGGCCCAGGGCTGCATCGGGCTGGTGATCGTCGCAGGACACCCCCAGCGGGATCACCGGCAGCAGGGGACGTGGGGGAAGCGTCGCGCCGGGGAAGCGTTCGGCCAGATGCGCCTCGGCCAGCTCCATCAGCCGCCGGATCGAGGCCTGCACCGCGTTCGAAGTGCAGATCACCGCGTCCCAGGGCATCTGCGGGGCGGAGCGCAGGTCGTAGATCGCGGTCATCACCGTCTTGGTGGCGGTGGTATGGGTGATGCCGCAGATCGCCCAGGCGGCGGCCCCGAAGGTCGAACGACGCCAGCATTCCTGGGTCGGGATCGGTGCGGGGTAGGACATGACCTCGACCGGGGCCATGGCGGTGGGCGCATCCAGCCGCACGGCGCGCAGGGGCTTGGTCACCCCGGCGTCGCGGGCCATCGCGGCAAAGGCCTGGTTGTCGGACTGGGCATGGGCAATCGAGACGAATTCCGCCACGTCGGCATGGGCGAAGAAGCCGCGCAGAAAGCTTTCCCCGGCCACCCGGCGCCCGTTGATGCCCTTGCGGACCGGGTCATAGCCGTCCGAGGAAAACCAGATCGCGGCGTTTGTGGCAGGCATCAGCGGCGTTCCATCCAGAGCCAGGGCGTGGGCGAGGCGCGCCATTCCCAGAGGAGAAGCAGGCGGTCAAGGTCGGAGAGGCCCTCGGCCCAGTCCGGCAGAAGGTCCGGGCGCAAGGCGCGGTCGATCCGGGTGACGCGGTGGCTGGGGGCAAAGCGCTGGGTCAGGGAGGCGAGGAGGCCCGGACGCATGCCCTCGTGCACCTCGACCAGAATGTCGGCCTGGGCCAGGTCCGGGGCGCAGGCGGGGTCGAGCAGATCGCCCTCGGCCCCTTCGATGTCGCAGAGGATGAAGGTTTCGGCCCGGGCGCAAAGGGCGAGGTCGGCATGGGTAACCTCGGGCCCCACCAGGACCCTGCCCTCAACCCCGTTGACCTTGGCCAGATCGGCACAGAGCGCCCGCGCGCGGGGGTCGGTGTCGCGGGCATGGACGGTCGACCCTGGCATCCGCCGGGCGAGGCCCACGGCATAGTACCCCTCGGCCGCGCCGATATCGATGACCTGGGGATAGGCCCGGGCGATCACGGTTTCCAGGATCGGGTGCAGCGAGGCCTCGTAAGCGCCGAGAAGCCGGGGCGCGCGGCCGCCTTCCGAGGCCTGGACCGGATAGCGCATCCCCGCGAAAGGTCCGGCGGGGACCACATCCCCCATCCGCGCCGCGATGGTGTTGGCCAGGACCTGCGAGCGCCATTTCGCCAGCTGGCGCAGCTGCGCCTCAAGCCGGGCGGGACCCGGGGCGCCTTGCGCAAGGGCGGCAAGGCGGGCGTCTACGGCATTGGTCAGGGCGGTCGGGCCTTGCGTCATGCCCCATGGGTAAGGTCTGGCCCGGCCAAGGTAAAGCGGGATCAGGTGCGGGGCAGAAGGATGGCGCGGCGCAGGAAGGCGAGAAGGAACAGGCCAGTCAGGATCAGGATGATCGTGGGCGCGGGCGCGCTGTCCAGGTGGAAGCTGGCCCAGACCCCGGCGAGCATCGCGAAGGCGCAGATGACGGTCGCGGTGACCAGCATCGCGCCGAAGCTGCGGGTAATGAGGAAGGCGATGGCCCCCGGCGCGATCAGCAGGCCGATGGCGAGGATCAGGCCGACAGAGGACAGCGTGGCAACGATGGTCAGGGACAGGATCGCCAGCAGGCCGTAGTGCAGAAGGTTGACCGGCAGGCCCGAGACTTGGGCCTGGGCCGGATCGAAGGCGTGCAGCATCAGGTCGCGCCATTTCAGCGCCAGCACCAGGGTGACCGGGGCGGCGATGAGGGCAGCGGTCTGCAGGTCGCCCTGCCCCACGCCCAACATGTTGCCGAAGAGGATGTGGTCGAGGTGGACGTCCGAGGGAAACGCGGTGATCAGCACGATCCCGAGCGCAAACATGGCCGAAAACACCACGCCCATCACCGTGTCGCGCTTGATGCGGCTGTTCTCGGCCAGCCAGCCGGTGAGGAGCGCCGAGCCGAGGCCTGCAATGAAGGCCCCGAGAAGGAGCGGCCAGCCCGCGATGTAGGCGACGACGATGCCGGGCAGGACGGCGTGGGACACCGCGTCGCCCATCAGCGCCCAGCCCTTGAGGACGAGAAAGCAGGACAGAAGCGCGCAAGGCGGGGCCACGATCAGCGCGATCAGGAAAGCGTTCTGCATGAACGGGAACTGGAAGGGCTGGATCAGCGACTCGATCATGCGCGCGCCCTGCGTTTCGCGGCGAGAAGGCCTTGTTTCGGGGCGAAGAGGAAGGCCAGCGCGAAAAGCGCGGTTTGCAGAAGGACGATGACGCCCCCGGTGGCTCCGTCCAGGAAGTAGCTCAGGTACGCGCCGGTGAAGCCGGTGAAGGCTCCGATCCCGGCAGAAAGGGCCAGAAGGCGCGGGAAGCGGTCGGTCAGGAGATAGGCGGTCGCGCCGGGGGTGACGACCATGGCGACGACAAGGAAGGCGCCGACGGTCTGCATGGCGGCGACGGTCGAGGCGGAGAGGAGTGTGAAGAAGATCACCTTCAGAAGGTCGGGGCGGAGGCCGATGGTGCGGGCGTGGGCTTCGTCGAAGAAGGTGACCATGAGGTCCTTCCAGAGGACCAGAAGGACGGCGGCCGAGATGCCTCCGATCAGGACCAGCTGCAGCGTGTCCTCAGGCGAGATGGCCAGGATGTTGCCCATGGTGATGGTCTGGATCGAGACCGAGGTCGGGTAGATCGAGATCAGGAACAGGCCAAGGCCGAAGAAGGAGGTGAAGATCAGGCCGATCACGGTGTCGGTCTTGAGGCCGGTGCGGTTGGTCAGGAACAGCATGGCGGCGGCGGCGAGGCCCCCGGAGAGGAAGGCGCCCAAGGCGAAGGGGAGGCCGAGGATATAGGCCCCGGCGACGCCAGGGACGACGGAATGCGAAAGCGCGTCGCCGATGAGCGACCAGCCTTTCAGCATGAGGTAGGCCGAGAGGAACCCACAGACCCCGCCGACGAGGGCCGCGACCCACATGGCGTTGGTCATGTAGGTGTAGGCGAAGGGCTCAAGCATGGCAGCCCCTCCGCGGGTGGGGGCGGTTTTCGAATTGAGCGCCTTGCGGCGCAAGCCTTTTGTCTCCCCGTTTCGCGTGAAGGACGCAAAACGGCTCGGAGGTGCCTCCGGCGGGGATATTTCGGGACAGATGAATGGAAGGGGCGAGGGTCACTTGTCGCCCTTCCTTCCGTACTGGACGAAGGGGCGTTCGTCGTCGGTGAAGATGGTGACCTCGCGGGCATCGTCGTCTTCGTGGAGGTCGGTGCCGCCCAGGGTGAAATGGCGCAGGACGCCGCCGAAGGCGCGTTCGAGGTTGGCCCGCGTGAAGGTGGTTTCGGTGGGGCCGTGGGCGAGCACGGTGCCCTTTACGAGGATCGTCCGATCGCAGAAATCGGGGACGGAGCCCAGGTTGTGGGTGGAGACGAGCATCACATGGCCTTCATCCCGCAGGGTACGGAGAAGGGCGATGATCTGTTCCTCGGTCTTCACGTCGACGCCGGTGAAGGGTTCGTCGAGGAGGATGATCCGGCCTTCCTGCGCCAAGGCCCGGGCGAGGAAGACGCGTTTCTTCTGGCCGCCCGAAAGCTCGCCGATCTGGCGGTGCCGGAGGTCGGAGAGGCCCACGCGGGACAGCGCTTCGTCCACCTTGGCGCGGTCGGTGGCCGTGGGGCGGCGGAGCATCCCCATGTGGCCGTAGCGGCCCATCATCACCACGTCCTCGACCAGCACCGGGAAGGACCAGTCCACCTCCTCGGCCTGGGGAACGTAGGCCACGAGGTTCTGCCGCAGCGCGTCGCGGACGGGCATGCCGAGGAGGCGGATCGTGCCGCGCGCGACGGGCACAAAGCCCATGATCGCCTTGAACAACGTGGACTTGCCGGCGCCGTTGACGCCGACAAGCGCGGTGATCGTGCCCTTCGGGATCGCGAAGCTGGCGTCGGAAAGCGCGGTCAGGCCATTCCGGTAGGTCACGGTGACCCCTTCGGCGAAGATGCCCTCGCTGTCCGCCTTGCTTCGCACCTCGTCGCGCATTCGTCCCTCGGGTCGCCAGTTCAATTGCTGGGGGCAAGCCCCTTGGCGATGGTTTCGGTGGTGACCTTCAGAAGGTCCAGATAGGTCGGAACCGGCCCGTCGCCAGCCGAAAGGCTGTCGACGTAAAGGACGCCGCCAAAGGCCGCGCCGGTTTCGCGGGCGACCTGTTCGGCGGGGTCGGACGGCACGGTGCTTTCGCAGAAGACCGCCGGAATGGCGTTTTCGCGCACCCCGTCGATCACCGCCTGGACCTGGCGGGGCGTGCCCTGCTGGTCGGCATTGATCGGCCAGAGATAAAGCTCTTGCAGGCCCAGATCGCGGGCAAGGTAGCTGAACGCCCCTTCGCAGGAGACGAGCCAGCGGCGATCCTCAGGCAGGGCTTCGATCTGCGCCTTCAGGGGGTCAAGGGCGGCGCGCAGCTGGGCCTTGTAGGCTTCGGCATTGGCGGCATAGGTCGCGGCATTGGCAGGGTCGGCCCCGGCCAGTGCCTTCTGGATATTGTCGACATAGATCAGCGCGTTGTCGATCGACATCCAGGCATGGGGGTTGGGCTTGCCCTCATAGTCGCCGCTGGAAATCGGGATCGGCTGAATCCCCTCGGTCAGCGTGGCCGAGGGCACGTCGCCGAGATTGGTCAGGAACTGTTCGAACCAGCGTTCCAGGTTCATCCCATTCCACAGGATCAGGTCGGCATCGGATGCACCCACGATGTCCTGCGGGGTCGGTTCATAGCCGTGGATCTCGGCCCCCGGCTTGGTGATCGAGACGACCTCGACCCCCTCGCCCGCGACGTTGCGGGCCATGTCGGCGATGACGGTGAAGGTGGTGACGACCTTCAGTTGATCCTGCGCCAGGGCCGGGAACGGCAGCGCGGTCAGAGAGGCAAGCAAAAGGAGACGACGAGTGGGCATGAGGGCTCCATCAGCTGTGACAACAGTAGAATGTAAATGAGAAGCATTTGCAAGAAGACAAGAGCCCTTGCCCTGCGTCATTGCGACTTAGCGGTCCTCGGGCAGAAAACGCGCGGCAATCGGGGCCAGAACCAGCACCATCAGGATCCGCGCGACATGGTGCAGCGCGACAAAGGCCACGTCGGCGTGGATCGCCAGCGCGATGAGGCCCATTTCGGTGAGGCCCCCCGGCGCCAGCGCCAAGAGCGCCTGGTCCAGCGCGACCCCCGCCACCCGGCCCATCACCAGCCCCGCCGCAACGGCCAGCGCCAGGGTCAGCAGTGTCGAGACGAGGCTCAGCACGCCCGCGCGGGCCAGCATTGCCGGGGCGATCCCCAGGAAGCGGCAACCAAGGATCGTGCCCAGCACCACTTGCGCAGCATTGACCAGAAGGGTCGGCGGCGCGCTTTCGGTGATCCCGGCCAGATGCACCGCCGCCGACAGGATCAAGGGGCCAAGAAAGGTCGGCGCGGGCAGTTTCAGGCGGGTGCCAAGGACCGCGCCCAGGACGGCGGAGGCGATCAGGATCACGGCATCGGCCAGCCCAATGGCCGGCCCCTTCGCCATCGCGGCTGCGCCCACGTCATGGCCAAGGACGACGCGGAACAGAAGCGCCATCAGCGCGATGGTAACCACGATGCGCAGCGAATGCGCCAGCACGATGGCCGGAACATTGGCCCCGCGCGCCTCGCCGAACTCGATCATCTCGGTCAGCCCGCCGGGCATCCCGGCGAAATAGGCGGTGGTCCAGTCCTGCCGACCGGCAAAGCGGTAGAACGGCACCACCACGGCGGCGACGGCCATGAGGTAGACCAGAAGGATCGCCAGCGTCAGCACCATGTCGCCCAGCTGGCCCATCACCTCGGGCGTGAAGCGCGACCCGAGAAGGACGCCGATGATCGCGACGATGGCGGACCGCAGCCGAACCGGCGCGGCAACGGGCGCGCCACCAACCGAAGCGGCCATGGTGACAAACAGCGCGCCCAGCATCCAGGGCAAGGGCAGCGCAAGCAGGTAGAACACCGTCCCGCCCAGGGTTCCCAGGGCAAGACCGGCGGCTATTCGGGCCAGTGGCGGCAAGGTCGGGTCCAGGGTCAGGCGGACCCGGAAAGGATGCGCGCCGGAACGGTAAAGTGGCTTGGCGCACCCGACAGGATTCGAACCTGTGACCTCTGCCTTCGGAGGGCAGCACTCTATCCAGCTGAGCTACGGGTGCCTGGCGCTGTCCTTAGCGGAAGGTCGCCGGGGTTTCAATGGCTATTGGTCGGGGCGCGCGCGGGGCACAGCGCGGTCGCGGAACGAAATGGCGTTGTGGCCAAAGTGCCCTATTGACCGAATCGATGGGATTACCTGCAGTTGTACCAAGTGACGTGATCGAGAGGAGTAAACCGTGCGCCATTTTCTGCCTAGTTCATTGCGCTGCAAGTCGTTGTTGCTGTTGTCGTTGTCCACTTTGGCGCTGGCGGGCTGTGGCGGAGGTGATGAGGATGGCGGCGACTGGTTCACCATCTCGGGCAGTCCGGGCGGAAGCGGCATCTTCGGGTCGTACTTCATGCCCTCGATCACCGACGAATGGCGCAACGCGGCGGCAAGCTTTCGCGAGAACAACCCGCGCTACATCCGGCAGGATGGGACTTTCACGATCAATGGCGCGCCGGTCTTCGCCAACCCGCTGCATTCGTCGCGGGTCGACTATGCCCACGCGCTTGGCCTGACCGGCGCGGGCCAGGTGATCGCGATTGTGGATGATGGCTTCCGGGCGTCGCACGAGACGATTGCGGGCCGCGTGATCGCCACCACCGGCAACCCGATCCTCGAGGATCACGGCGCGATGGTCGCCTCGGTCGCAGCGGGGAATTCCGGCAGCATGGTGGGCGTCGCGCCGGGGGCCAATTTAGTGTTGAGCGATTGGGGCAACCTGACCTTCGACAACCTGCGCCTTGCTGCCATCGAGGCCCGCAATCAGCGCGCAGTGGCGCAGAACAACTCTTGGGGCTTCAACCAGCTATTTGCCAATCCAAACGACTACTCCATTGTGTTCGGCGATGCGGCCGGCCAGGCCTTGCTCACGGAGTATACTTACTATGCCGCTGGTGGCACCATCGGCTGGCCTGGGGGCGTGGTCGTCTTTGCTGTCGACAATGACGACAATGGTCGGGCCGGGCTAATGGATGCGTTGCCCACCAGGATACCGCAACTCGAGGCGGGGTGGCTGGCAGTTGGAAACGCCATCCCGATCTTCGACGACAATGGCGTATCCGCCGTGGCGCGCCTTGAGTCCTCGCCCTGCTACGAATCCGGACCCTGGTGCATCATGGCGGACGGGGCCTGGATCGGGGCCTCGGCGGCCTCGGACACCTCGTATCAGTCGAACACCGGGTCGTCCTTTGCAGCCCCGCAGGTCTCGGGCGCGCTGGCGCTGTTGGCGCAGGCCTTCCCGAACTTGACGCCGCACCAGCTGCGGTTGCGGATTCTTGCGTCGGCGGATAATACCTTCGCGGGGTTCACAGCGACTAACTCGGTGGACCTGGAC
>NZ_JBXVVT010000005.1:0-454438 GCF_057219935.1 Tabrizicola sp. T74
CTGAAGGACTGGCGACGTGTTGCTACCCGATACGACAGGTGCCACAAGGTCTTCCTCTCCGCCGTCGCTCTCGCTGCAACTGTCATGTTCTGGCTATGAAGCAAGAACGAGTCCTGACCCTAGGGTAGCACCTGCCAGTCTTCAGGTTGTGATGATGCAGAAGGCGGCTCAGTACCACGATCGCCACCGGGGAAACCAGCTTCTCCTCGATTGCCTTTTGCTCGGCTGCTCTCTTGAGGTCCATTTTCACGGGCGCCATCACTTGCCACCTTCGCGTGCACAAGCCTCGATCCAGTCCTCAATGTCTTTGACGCGATACCGGACTGACCGGCCGAACCGTACCACCCGAGGTCCAACGCCGCGTGATGCGACGACCTCCAGAAAACGCTTTTTGACGCCAAAGCGCTCTTCCACTTCCGTTCTACTGAGCAGTCGCTCCGAGTTATCCTGGGCCATGCGTGCCTCCGTGTTCATGGTTGTGGCGCAGTGATGCCACGCGTTGGCCGGGGAGGCTTTGAACACAATTGACGAAAATGGACTTAAATGGGTGCGCTGAACTCAGTTCATCTCATCGCCGTTGGGAACAAGCTTGCCCATCTTCCGGGCAATGCGACGAACCCTTGCTTTTCGGCTGTTGCCTTGAATAGCGCGTCCCCACTTATCGACCACTTGCTGTGCTGCTTGGGTTTTCTTGGAAGCGTAACCAGATACCAGAAGCTGCTCTGCCTCCCTGACAAACCTAAGATCAAGAGCGTTGAGCGATTTTCGTCCACGCCCGTTGGCCTTCAGTGGCGCGTTCGTTTTCAGAAGGCTGGGAGCAAAAATCCGAAGCTGCGCCGCATCGAAAAACAGCCAGTTATGCTGATCCATGTATTGAGGTCGGTGTCTAAATCCGGCATCGACTTCGTCTTCTTCGTACCCAAACCCACTCAGATAGGTGCTCCGATCGACAGAGTAGTCGCCACTGCCATCGAAGCCAGAGCCCGTGGCAATCAGCGCATAGCTGCCGGTGTGTGTTGGGCGAAACCCAACCCACCTCCCGGCCATGTGTGTCTCCCGGATGGCCCGATAAAGAACTTGCCGACATCCCATCTGCGCGAGATGGATCGGCTTGAGGACTGCGTCGATCCCGCTCTGGGCGAGGAACTCACGTTCATGAATGGGCAGAGACGGTGCCAGAAACGCGCCGCGATGCACCGCGTGAGCAGGTTCCAGAGTTCGATCGTGGACAAGGTCCATCTCGTGATCTGACCAACGGGCAAAGATCGCCGTCAGTGCGGCTAAATGGGCCGAGGCAATCTCGCCGAAGACGTCTTCTGCGTCCGGCATACAGAAGCTGACAAGCCCTTGGCGCCACGCCACCTCACTCTTCTCGACTAAGCGCGCCGGCTGCCCTTCAGGACAAATGACCGCCAGGACCTCTGGAATGCGAGAAAGGTCGATACCTTGAGTTGAACTCTTGAACGAACTGTACTCCTCAACGATGTCGGCGACGAACCCAAAGGAGTTTAGGCGCTGCTGTTGCACATCCCGATCGACTCCGCCGAGCAGCTGCTCCAGCATCTCTGCGGACAGTATGTCGTTTTCCGGATCGTCAGGCATGTACGCGGTCCAAGATAGTCAGCGGAGCGCCCCCCGCGTGATCAATTCCTGAATGACAGTCTGCATCGCGGGCCTGAGCGCGTCGAGAGAAGGCTTGGTGTAGCGCTGTCCGGTAATGGACTTCGGTGTGTGGTTCAACAACCGCCCAACGATCTCCTCGAGAACCCCTGCTTCCATTGCGACAGTTGCGAAGGTCCTGCGATGCGCATGCGGGCTCCAACGAAGGCGCACTGGTCGCCCGATGTATCCCGTCTCGGACTTGTTCGAAGGGAAGACCCACTTCTTGTTGAGGCCGCGGACAGGCTCAAGGATCTCGAGATGCCTAGGAACGATGGGCAAGTCGAAGGCCCTCCCGTTCTTCGTCATCGGGAGATAGATGCGGTCGTCGTGAACGTGCTTCCACTCCAGCGTGAAGGCCTCCGTCTTGCGGAGCCCCGTCGCAAGGATGAACTCGTAGAACACCTGGTGGATCGGATTGGGCAGGGCATCGATGGTCCTGCGCCAGGCCTTGAGGTCCTCGATCACGTCGCCGTTCGGCTGCTCCTCGAACCACTCGATGGCCATGGTCGGGCTTTCTGGTAGGTCATGGGTGCGCCGAGCATGATTCCAGACTGTCCGGACATACTTGAGAAGGTGGTTGGCGCCTGAGGGGGTCGCAGCAAGCGAGCGGTGCCGCTCGACCACCATGGCCCTCGTGATCTCGGTCAGCGGTAGCTTCAGCCAGTCCTTTAAATGCAAACCGAACTGCTGTCGCAGAAGGTTCTTGTGCACGTCCGATCTGAGCTTCGGCCTAGCGAGATAGGCGTCCAGCGCCTTGCCCAAAGTCGGCGCACCGATCTGGATCGACTTGCCGGCCCCCCTGCCCCATTCCAGCATGAACTCCAGCGCCGTTTCCCGGGCCGCCGCAGCAGAGATTGCCGGGTAGCGCCCGATCATCACGCGTCGGGTTTGGCCACCCACGTCCTTCTGGAAATACCAGGTCTTCGAGGCCTTCCCGACGAACAGAACCAGGCCCTTGATCTCAGGGTCCCAGTGCTTCGTGGTACCCTCTTTTGCGAGTGGAAGCTTGCTGACAAAGGTCTCTGTGAGCTTGCGCATTTTGTCGGCCTTTTGTAGGTAACGCCACGCTACAGGGCGCAACTCCACGCGACAAGATGCAAGATAAAAATGAACTAGATGAAACTATTAGTGGTTCTATGCTACTCCATGCAACTCAACACACTTGCTTGGAAGGCTAAGGTCTTACCATTACACAACGCCCGCGCTGTCTTTGGTAGGTAAGCGGAGCCGAACGGCTCGTCAAGGCGGGACACGAAGCGGTCGCAGGTGGTTTCCTGCAGACAAGTTCGCGATAACCACAAAGGTCAACCTCTGACCACGCGACCGCTAAGGCAGGAGTGTAGACAGTTCCTCATCCGGTATCGCTCGACTGCGGGTCAGGAAGCCGCGACTTGGTCACGATGACCTTCTTCCACATCAGTTCGATGGGTTGGCTTGCGAAGTCAGTACCAACTTGACCGGTGGAGAGTGGCATTCTAACTGGTAGCTACCAAATTGCAGGTGGTTCGATCCGTGCCCGACACATCAACACTCGTCAATCACTTGCGGACGGTCATGTCCACGTCTCCGGCCGACAAGCCGATCTACCAGAGGCTCGCGGATGCCCTCATTGAAGCAATGGCAGTCACGGAAGCTGCCGGGGGGCAGGTCTTGCCCAGCGAGCGTCGTCTGGCAGCAGAACTGGGGATCAGTCGCGTCACTGTGCGTCGGGGCCTTGAACTGATTGCCCGGGAAGGTCGCGTACGGCGCCAGCAGGGGTCGCAGACGCGCGTGGCCGACCGCGTTCAAAAGGCGCTTTCCGCAGTCACGGGCTTTTCCGAGGAGTTGATCGCACGCGGCAACGTGCCTGGCCATCGTTGGATTTCGCGTCAGACCGTTTTGCCAACGCCCACCGAAGCCATGTCTTTGGGCCTTTCCACCAACGATCGGGTGGTCCGGCTAGTCAGGGTCCGCACTGCAGATGGACGTCCGCTTGCGATCGAAAGAGCGACAGTTCCACAGGCCATCCTGCCGTCGGGAGATCTGGTCGAAGATTCCTTGTACGACACGCTTCGCGCCCGGGGCTGTGGCCCGGTTCAGGGAACACAGCGCATCCGGGCAGGCGTGATGACAGAGATCGAAGCGGAGTTCCTTGAGGCGGAAGCCGGGGCGCCGCTTCTGATCATCGAACGGCGGTGCTGCCTGGCGGATGGGCGCGCGGTTGAATTTACCGAAACCCGCTACAATGGCGCACTGTATGAATTCCTGACGGATATCCACCGCTAAACGGTGCATACCAGTCGAATTCAAGTTGCATACCAGTGGCTGAATTCACAGGCTTGCCGAAGCGGAGGGAATCATGCCTGGTCTTCTGGACAAGTTGCGCGGAGGGCTTGTTGTTTCTTGTCAGCCTGTCCCGGGCGGGCCAATGGATCGCCCCGACATCGTTGCGGCCTTTGCTCTAGCAGCGCTTTCGGGCGGGGCGCGCGGCCTGCGCATCGAGGGCGTCGAGAACCTGCGTGCCGTCCGTCGGTTGACGCAGGCGCCAGTGATCGGTCTGATCAAGCGCGACTTGCCGGGCTCACCGGTTCGGATCACCCCGTTACTTGAAGATGTCGCAGCGCTTGCCGCGGCCGGTGCCGACATCATCGCCTTCGACGCAACCGATTTTCAGCGTCCGGTGCCGCGCGCCGATCTTGTGGCAGCGATCCATGCAGCGGGACGGCTCGCCATGGCCGACTGCGCCTTTCCCGAAGACGGGGTGGCAGCGCGGGCGTTGGGCGTTGAGGTCCTGGGCTCGACCATGTCGGGGTATACTGGCGGGCCGGTGCCGGACACACCCGACCTGCACCTCGTATCGGCCTTGCGCCGGACTGGCGGTTTCGTTGTCGCCGAGGGGCGGTATCACAGCCCGGCACTGGCGGCGCAGGCATTGGCTGCGGGGGCGGATGCGGTGGTCGCGGGATCGGCCATCACCCGGACCGAGCATGTGACCGGCTGGTTCGTCGCGGCCATGGCCGAGGCGCAGGCAGTACCGGCAGCCGCTGCCACCGAGAAACGCACGCTGGCGGTGGACCTCGGCGGCACCAAGCTTCTTGTTGCGCTGGTCGAGGGCACCACGGTGCTTGACCGGATCGAGGCTGCGACCGACCGTGAGGCGGGGCCAAGGTCCTGGGTGGCGCAGATGGCAGACCTGGCCCGACGCTGGGACGGCCAGTTCGACAGGGCGGGCATCACCGTGACCGGGCTGATCAAGGACAACCATTGGCGCGCACTGAACCCAGGCACGCTGGCCTTCGAAGGCCGTTTCCCGTTGCAGGATGAGGCTCAGGCCGCCCTTGGCGTACCCGTGGTTCTGGCCAATGACGCGCAGGCTGCGGCCTGGGGCGAGTACGCCCATGGTGCGGGCCAGGGCAAGGACATCGTCTTTCTGACGGTGTCTACCGGTGTTGGCGGCGGTGTCGTGGCGGATGGGCGTCTTCTGCAGGGTCGGGGCGGCGTCGCGGGGCATTTCGGGCAGATCCTGCCCCTGCCCGAAGGCCCCGAGACCCGGTTCGAGGACCAGGCCTCGGGCCGCTGGATCGCGACCGAAGGCGCGCGGCTTGGACTTGCACCCGATGCGCGCGCCGTCTTTGCCGCCGCGGCCGCGGGGAATGCCGAGGCCGATGCGGTGATCGAGACCTCGGCCGCCCGCGTGGCGCGGCTCTGTCACGATCTGCAACTGATGTTCGACCCGCGCTATACCGTGATCGGCGGTGGCGTCGGGTTGGCTTCCGGCTACATTGACCGTGTGGCCCGGGCGGTGGCGCATTTCCAGCCCCTGGTGCGCCCGACACTTGTTCCCGCGGCGTTGGGCAGGGATGCCGGCGTCATCGGGATTGCCGATCTCGCAAAACGAAAACAACCAAACAGAGAGGAGACCCCATGACCTGCAAGACAATACTCCGCGCCGGGACAGCGGCGCTGGCACTTCTGGCCGGGACGGTGGCAGAGGCCGAAGTCACCGTTCTGGGCTGGCCCGGCGGCCCCGAGGAAGCCGCGTTGCGTGCCGTGACCGAGATCTACAACGCCAAGGCCGACGTCGCCGAGGAGAACAAGGTCGAGCTTCTGTTCACCTCGCGCGATGGCTTCTTCGACAAGCTGCAGGTGGACCTTGCGGCAGGCAGCACGGCCTTCGACGTGAACCTGATCGCGACCTACTCGATCGGCCGCTATGCGCCCTTCATGGAACCCATCACTCTTTCGGATCAGGCAGGCGCGGTGTTCGGCGACACTGTCCTGAAGACCATGCAGTTCGATGGCCAACAGTACGGTGTGCCGACCGACCTGTCGCTGCATTTCCTTTACTTCCGCCAGGACCTGATCGACGCCCTTCTGGCCGATGACGCGGCCAAGGCGAAGTATGCCGAAATCAGCCAGCAGCACCTCGGCAAGGCGATGGAGCCGAAGGCGCCGGCAGAATGGACCTGGGAGGATTTCGTCGCCAACGCGCTCTACTTCAGCCAGTCGGTCAACCCCGACAGCCCGACGCGCTATGGCACGGTGATCCAGGCCAAGAACCTTCTGTTCAACATGATGGTCTTCCATTCCTGGCCGCGTAGCTACGGCGGCAACTGGATGGATGATGCCGGGAACATCACCGTTGACAGCGAAGCCTTCCGCACCGCGCTGTCCCAGGCGAAATTGCTGTTCGACCTGGGTGCCACCCCGCCCGACTCGACCAGCTATGAATATGCCGAGGCCAACGCGGCCTACGCGTCGGGCCAGGTCGCGGCGATGGTGCAATGGAACGCGGCAGCCAGCGAGTTGACGGCGGCCCAGGCCGCTACCGGCACCACGGCGCCGCCCGCAGGACCGGACGGCAAGTTCACCCACATCCACGGCCTTGGCCTTGGCCTGAACAAGGCGGCCGAGAACAAGGAAGGGGCGATTGCCTTCCTGCAGTGGCTCTCGACCGAGGAAGCCGCGCTCGCCTATGCCAAGGCGGGCGGTGCACCGGGCCTTGCGGCGGAAACGGCGGCCAAGCTGGCGGCAGACCGGCCCGATCTGGTGCAGGTCGGCGAATACGCTTCGACCTACGGCTTCGTTATGAACGGCGGCACGTCGGAAAAGGCGCTGTCGGTCTACGAGGCCCAGGCGAAAGAGTTCACCGGCTTCTGGGCCGGGACGCAGGACTTGGACACGGCGCTGAAGAACACCACGGCGGCGATGACCGATCTCTTGAAGTGACAGAAGCGGGTGCGGGCGGCATGATCGCCCGCATCCACCCTTGGGAGAGAGAATGACGCCCCGCCGGTCCACCGAAAACGCCATCCTTGCAGCGCCGATCGTGCTGTTCCTGCTGGCGATCCTTGGGTTCCCGACCGTGCTGAGCCTGGTTTACGGCTTTTCGGAAACCTCGTTCGAGACGCTGACAAGCCCTCAATTCTCTGGGCTGACAAACTTCCGCGATGTGCTGGCCGATCCGACGTTCTGGCAGGCGGCGTGGTTTTCGCTGCGCTTCGGGGTGATTACAGCTGTCCTGCAATGCGCAATTGGGCTCGCGCTTGCCATCTACCTTGCGCCTCTGGTCCGCCAGCATGGCTGGACAGTCGCCGTCCTGATCATCCCGATGATCGTGGCTCCGGCGATGATGGGGCTGATGTACCGGTTGGTCCTGCATGAATTCGCAGGCCCCCTGCCCTACTATCTGTACCAGTGGTTTGGCTGGTCCCCGTCGTTCCTTGGCCCAGCCAATGTCTTTGCGACCGTGGTCCTGGCAGAAACCCTGCAGTGGACTCCTTTCGCCTTCCTGCTGTTCCTGACCGCCTACCAGGCGATCCCCGAAGATATCCGCGAGGCGGCGGCGGTTGACGGCGCCAGACCCTGGCTGAGGTTCCGCAAGATCGAACTGCCGCTGATGATGCCGACCCTCTACGTCGCGCTCTTCGTCCGCTTCATCGACGGGTTCCGCGTCTTCGACAACATCTACACTCTGGTCGGCGCCGGGCCGGGCGGCGCGACGACGTCAATGTCGATCTACATCTACGAAAGCTTCCTGCGACGGGGCGAGATCGGCAAGGCGATGGCGGCGGCGATCCTTCTGTTCCTGACGGCCTTCCTCATGCTGGCTGTCGCCCAGCGACTGACCCGAAAGGCCACGACATGAGGCCTCCCCGCCTGACCCTGCGCTGGATCGTCTTCGTCCTGGCGGCCTTCGTGATGAACTTTCCGGTCCTTGCCACGCTGGTCACGGCCTTCAAGTCCCCCGCCGAAGTCAATCGCAACCCCTCGCTTTGGATCGAGGCTCCGACGCTGGAGAACTTTGCGACAGTCCTGACCGTCAGCGACCGGCTGAATGTCTATCACTACCTCTGGAACTCGACCGTCGCGGCGCTGATCGGAGCGGTGCTGCCGATGATCGTGGCCTTTCCGATCGCCTGGGCCATGGTGCGGCGCAATATTGGCCGAGGCGTGCTGTTCCCGCTGGTCGTGAACCTGCGGGCACTGCCGCTGATCATCTTTGCCATACCATTGTACATGATGTTCTCGGTCGCGGGGCTTTTGGACACCCGGCTTGGATTGGGGCTGATCCTGGCGGTGGTGAACCTGCCGCTTGCCCTGATGCTTCTGGTGAACGCCGTGGCCGACATCCCGGCCGAGATCGAAGAGGCCGCTTACGTGGACGGCGCCCGCCTGCCGCGGCTTCTTTTCAAGGTCGTGCTGCCGCTGTGTCGGCCTGCGCTGATAACGACCTTCGTCTTCGGTTTCATCACCGCCTGGAACGAGTTCCTGTTCGGCCTCATGCTGACCACGCGGGATGCGGTGCCGATGACCGTCGGGGCTTCGTTCTTCTTCGCGACGTCGGGCGGCGGCGTGCAATGGGCGGCGGCAGCCGCTGTCATGATCGTCGCCGCCTTGCCGCCGTTGGTTCTGGGGTTGGTGATGTATCGCCGCATTACCGGCTCAATGGTCACCGGGGCGGTCAAGGGGTAGGCAAGACGCAACTGCGCATCGAGAAGTCGAGAGAGCATTTCGTAAAGGACGCGATAGCTTCGCGGAGATCCTTCAGGTGAAGGGCGCGCGAAGTGACCAGCCCGCGGCCAATGACCCGAATCCTGGCATGGTCCTTCAAAGCTACGAGGTCCAAGCCAAACAGTGCGCGCCAGCGATCCGTTCCCAATGAGGCGGCCATATGACCAGCGCCGGACATTCACCAACGCGCCGCCAATTGGCCCACAACTGCCTAACCAACCTTGGGCAGTTGTGACCAGGTGGCAAAGATGGCGACCGGACAGCGGCTGGTGGCCCAGGAGCGGGCGCTGGAGCACCGGGAGCGGCAAGTTACAGCTTAGTCGCCGCTGAAAAGGGGCTGATCGCCATCAAAGAGAAAGGAAGTGGCCCAATAGGCCACGGCGTGTGTTCTTCAGGACGGTTTTGCCCGAACCGCGGCTGGTTTCCGTTTCGGCCGAAGCGGTCTGTGCGACAAGGGACGCAGAAGGAACGACAGCGACAAAGCAAGGAGAAGGGTGAACAGCACCGCAAAGACGGTGTCCGACAAGTAGTGTCGACCAGCAGCAACGCGCTGCAAGGCGACCGCAAGCGGCAGGCACGCGGCAGCCGCCAGCAGCAGGATCGATATCCCGTTGCTCAGCCTGGGCTTCAAGTGAAGGCGAAGGAGCAGGAGGGTCACTGCCGTCACCGTAGCACCTGAGACTTCTCCCGAAACAAAGGAACAGTTCCGCGCACAGACATCGACCAGGACATTCGGCGGGCTGAAGGGCAGCGATCCACCGAAGTCGGCAATATGCGCCGGTCGTGCCCGACCCCAGAGCGGCTTCGTCAGCATCTCGACCATAAGACCTGGGCCAAGAACGTAGAGAGCCACGATATAGCCCCAGGCTCGGGTTGGCAGGATGATCTGATGACCGGCCATTCCGAAGGCAGCGCCGAGGGCGGCACCAAGGCAAAGCACGATTGCACCGTACCAGATGGCCATGCGCAGCGCTTCGGTCACCGGATTGCCGTCGATGACAAAGCCGGTCACCGGAGCAAAGAAGGCTTCTGAAACGCGCAGGTCGAGTTCCGGCCAGATCGCAAAGACTGCGAAGCTGAGAAGAATGGACCCAAGGACCCGTGACGTCTGGCGTTCAATTGCATCGCTGCGAAAGCTGGGAACGGCATCGGTTGCGCCCATGCTATTGCTCGCCAAGACAGAGGCAGAGGACGGCCGCATATCCAGATCAGACATGACGGCCCCGGACCCGCCTGATCCAGCGGCCCAGACCGCGCAAGCCGCGCAGGGGAAGACAGGCAATCGCCCAGCCCCAGATGGCGCCAGCCATGGTCTGCCAAAGGCTATGGCGCCCGGATTCGATCCTTGAGCCACCGGTAAACGCCGCGGCCGCAACCGCAGCTGCGTTTGTGACCGGATGAAGCGGGGCGCAGTGTCTGATCACCTGCACCGCACCAAAGGTCGCCACCGCCGTATGCCCTGATGGAAAGCCCCCGTCTCCGCCATCCGGACGAACACTGATCGGACTATCACCGAACAGCTGCTTCGATCCCTTGACGCCAACTTGCAGCACGGCAAACCGACCGAGACTATCGAGCGTTTTTCCGCCTGTTGCCGCGCAGCCAAGAGCGATCAGTGGCAGAACGACCTGCAATGTGCTTCCGGTCCGCCGGTTGTCTGGGGCGGTAGCCAGAACCGTCAGGACAAGAAGGACGATGATCACTGCGTCGGTACGCCCCGCAAGACGGCGCACCGGTGGCGCAGCCGTCTGCACGGCAGTTCGCAGCGGATTCGTCGGCTTCATCGGTCGGGCACCTGCTTGAACGAGCGCGGTCCTGCGACCGGTCCGACCGGTGCTGCCCTCGTTCGCCTATCCGTGCCAGCCGATCTGCACGAACGAACAGCATCACTGCATGAATGGCTCATGTGGCGGTTTGAAACCGGTCGTTGCTCAGCTAGCTTTCGGAAAACTGAAGCGTGCGAGCAGAATACATTGTCCAGCAGACCGACCACCTCGTTGCTCGATGGCCTTGTTGCGCACATCGATCCCCGCAATTCCTGGACGGGCTACCTGATTGCAGCGGGCGTCGTTCTGTCCGTCGGTCTTGCCCTCAGCGAACCTTCTGCATCCAGTGGGCTTGGCCTGCCTGCACGGCTCATCTTCTGGCTGGCGCATGTCGCTTCGGCATTGGTCCTGTTCGAGTTGGCGCAGATCACACTCGGGCGAATAGCGGTGTTCGAGCGGCTACCGCCCCTGTTGCTGGTATTGGCGGTCGGGTTGGTGGGCGCCACGCTGTTTGCAGTCTTCAATCTTCTGCTTTTGGACCGGATCTCCTTTCTGGTCGGCGATCCAACGGATATTGAACCGATCACTGTTCCCGGTCTGATGCAGGAACTGCGCGACAGCGGTGCCACGTCCGTCCTGTTCTGGGTGCTTCTGAACAGTCCGCGCCTGATCATGATCGCTCGGCAGAATGACGCGGATGCATCGTCAAGCGAGGTTGCCTCGACCGCAGCCGACAGCACCAATCCACAGTCCGGGACAAGCCAGCCGCTGCATGATCTGCTTTCGCGCTTGCCCCGCCGCATCGGGACGGACATCGTCGCGATTTCGGCCGAACTGCACTACCTGCGCGTCTATACGCGCGGCGGAGAGGCCTTGATCCTGATGTCCTTCGGCCGCGCCGTCGACGCGCTTGGCGTGATCCCGGGGCAAGCGGTTCACCGCTCGCATTGGGTTGCGCTGGCGCATGTTGTGACCCTTGAAAGTGACGGCAGTCGGGTGATCTGCCGGCTGGATACGGGGTTGGAACTCCCGGTGAGCCGCACCCAACGTCCAAGCTTGCGTGCCGCCCTCGCAGGACGTGACGAAAGACGGGTGACGGAAGCGGCCGAAAGGATGGCTCTGGGGCCGAATGGCATCAAGTGACCAAGGACCCGTGTTCGCGGATATCTGGCAAACAACGTCCGCCTGCAAAGCCAGACCACGCACCTGGCTTCAGGAGCCGATTGCCAGAGTTGGCGTCCCGGACCGTCTACCGCCCATTCACACTGCAGGGACTGGGTTCCTGCTAACGGCCGGGGTTCTGGCGTTGATGCGTTTCCCGCTGTCGCTGTCGCTGTCGCTGTCGCTGTCGAAAAGATGCGCATGTCGCAGGTCAAGGGCAAGGCCGGTGAACGCGCCTGGAGCCATCTGCGTGCGGGCTTCGGTGATCAGGCTGAACGGAATATCCTCGACCTGAAGGTTCCACAGCCGATTTGCCCCCAGATCCTCGATGATCTCCAGCCGGGCATCGATCATCCCTTGGCCGGGCGCGCGGACCGAGACATGTTCAGGCCGTATTCCCAATTGCACGAACTGGCCGTCTGCCGCCTCGAAATCTGCTGGCAGGCCTATGACCGCTCCGCTTTCAAGGACCACCGCACGACGCGCCGTGCTGTATTGCCCCGGCAGGAAGTTCATCGCGGGGCTGCCGATGAAGCCTGCCACATAGGTCGAGGCGGGGTGGTCATAGATTTCCGCCGGCGTGCCGACCTGTTCGATGGTGCCCTTGTTCATCACCACCAGCCGGTCGGCCAGCGTCATGCCCTCGTGCTGGTCATGGGTCACGAAGACCGAGGTCGCCTTGATCTGGTTGTGGATGCGACGGATCTCGTGGCGCATCTGCACGCGGAGCTTCGCGTCGAGGTTCGACAGCGGCTCGTCGAAGAGGAAGACCTTGGGCGAGCGGATGATGGCGCGGGCCATGGCGACCCGCTGGCGCTGGCCGCCGGACAGCTGGCCGGGCTTGCGGTCAAGGAAGTCAGCAAGACCAACGGACATCGCGGTGTCGGCCACGCGGGCTTGCCGTTCGGCCTTCGGCACCCCCGCCACCTTCAGCGCATAGCCGATGTTCTCGGCCACCGTCATGTGCGGATAAAGCGCGTAGTTTTGGAAGACCATCGCGCAGCCGCGCTCGCGCGGCTCCAGATCGTTCACGACCTGCCCGGCAATGGCGACCTCGCCTGCGGTGATCTCTTCCAGACCGGCGATCAAGCGCAGGAGCGTGGACTTGCCGCAGCCCGAGGGGCCAAGGATCACCACGAACTCGCCGTTGTGGATGTCCAGCGACACCCCCTCCATGATCGTGGTCTTGCCATAGGTCTTGCTGACGTTGCGAATGGCGATCTCGGCCATGGGTGCCTCACTTGTCGGTGTTGATCAGGCCGCGCACGAACCAGCGCTGCATGAAGATGACGATGGCGATGGGGGGCAGCATGACGACCAATGTCGCGGCCATTGCCAGGTGCCAGGTGGGCGTCCCGCCGCCGGTGGTCTGTTGGTCGGGGACAAGGTCGGACAGCTGGACGACGACCATGCCGAAGTTTTCCCGGTCGGTAATCACGAGAAGCGGCCAGAGATATTGGTTCCAGGCATAGACGAACATGATCGTCGCCAAGGCCGCGATGTTGGTCTTTGAGAGTGGGATCAGGATGTCCCACAGGAACCGAAGCGGCCCCGCGCCGTCCATCCGCGCGGCCTCGACCAGTTCATCGGGAATGGTCAGGAAGAACTGGCGATAGAGGAACGTGCCGGTGGCCGTGGCGACCAGGGGCAGGATGAGGCCGGTGTAGGAGTTGAGGAGGTTCCACTCCAGCGTGACTTCGATGCCGGAGAGCGTGTTCAGCAGCCAGGAAATGCCCGTGGCATCCAGGATCGTCTGGAACGGCGACAGCGCGTTGGCGGCGACCGCGTAGGTGGGGACGATGCGGACCTCCAAGGGCAGCATCAGGGTGATGAAGATCGCCCAGAAGATCACCATCCGGCCGCGGAACTGGAAGAACACGAGGGCAAATGCGGTGATGCAGGCCAGCGTGATCTTGCCCACCACGACCCCGATGGCGACGATGAAGGTGTTCACGAACTTCTGCCCGAAGTCCGACTGCGCCCAGGCCTCCTTCAGGTTCGGCCACAGCTGGTCGCCGGGCCAGAACTCCACCGGGGCGGTGTTGACGGCCAGCAGGTCATGCGTGGCCGCGACGAAGGCCAGCCAGATCGGCACCAGGATCAGGACCAGCCCAACGGCCAGGATCAGATGCGTGGCGATGTTCAGGACGGGGGTGCGTTCGATCATGGGTCAGCCCTCAGGTGTAGTGCACGCGCCGCTCGACATAGCGGAACTGGACGAAGGTCAGCGCCATGACGAGGCACATCAGGATGATGGATTGCGCGGCGGCACCCGAGTAGTCGAAACCCCGGAACCCGTCGGAATAGATCTTGTAGACCATCAGGTCCGTGGCCCGGAACGGCCCGCCGCCGGTCAGCGTGTCAACGATGCCGAAACTGTCGGTGAAGCTGTCGGTGATGTTGATGACCAGAAGGAAGAAGAAGGTCGGCGTGAGGAGTGGCAGTTGCAGGTCCATCATCCGGCGCAGGGGGCGCGCACCGTCCATCGCTGCGGCCTCGGTCAGGCTGCGCGGGATGGATTGCAGCGCGGCGAGGAAGAAGATGAAGCTGTAGGCCACCTGCTTCCAGGCCCCGGCGATGACGATGGCGGTGACGGCCTGCCATGGGTATTTCGACAGGTCCCACCAGCCGGGCGACAGCGTGTTGATGAAGCTGAAGATGCCCGCGCCCGGGTTGAAGACGAACTGGAAGGCAAGGCCCACGGCGGGGGCGGCCACGGCATAGGGCCAGATGATCCCGATCCGCCAGGCGCGATAGCCTGCCAGCTGGCGGTCGACGAAGAGCGCCAGCGTCAGGGCCATGCCCATCGCCAGCACCGTGGTCGCCAGTGCGTAGATCACCGAGACCCGGACCGAGCCCCAGTAGTAGGGGTCGCTTAGAACCTTCTTGAAGTTTTCAAACCCGACCCAGGTATTGCCGCCGCCCCAGGGCTGTTCCAGCGTGAAGGCCCAGTAAAGGGCTTGCGCCGAAGGCCAGTAGAAGAAGGTGAAGATCACGAGAAGCTGGGGGGCCAGCAGAAGCGGCACGATCCAGCTGAACTTGAAATGGGCGCGGCGCATGGGACCCCCTTGGAAAAGCTGGGGCGCGACCGGATTGGCCGCGCCCCGATGTTCAGGTCAGGGGAAGGACTTGCCCGCATAGGTCTGGGCAAAGCGGCCCAGGATCTCGTTGCCACGGGCGGCAGCGGTATCCAGCGCCTCTTTCATCGTCTTCTGGCCAGCCAGTGCAGCCTCGACTTCGGCGGTCCATTCGGCACGGATCTGGATCATGCCACCCAGACGGATGCCGCGGGTCAGCGGGCCCGGCTCGGTGTAGGTCAGCGACTTCATCGCGATGTCACGGTTGATGAAGGGCTCTTTCGCGTAGAAGCCTTCGGCCAGCAGTGCATCGTAGGTCGACTTGGTCACCGGGATGTAGCCGGTGTTTTCCAGAAGGAACTGCTGTTCCGGCTTGGTGGCCAGGAAGGCAAGGTAGGACGCCGCGGCCTTGTATTCGTCATCCGTCTTGCCCGACAGAACCCACAGCGAGGCCCCGCCGACGACGGTGTTGTGACGTTCAACCCCTTCGTAGGTCGGGATGATCTGGACGTCCCAGCCAAAGGCCGGCTTCAGCTTGTGGATCGTGTTGTGGTCCGCGATCGACGAGAAGAACACCGCGCATTCGCCCTCGACAAAGCTGTCGCGCGCAGTCTTGCCGGCGGCCTGGGTGCGGATGGTGGCGTAGCCGCCTTCGATCCAGCGCTGGATGTTTTCCATGTGCTTGACGTGCAGCGTGGTGTTGAACAGCAGTTCGGTGTCCAGCCCGTCATAGCCGTTGTTGTTCGACGCGACCGGCACGTTGTGCGCCATCGAGAACTGCTCGAGGTCGATCCAGGACGACGGCGCATAGGCCAGACCGCAGGCAGCGCCCGACTCCTTGACCTTCACGAGGGCGGCTTCCATGCCTTCCCAGGTCAGCGGGGCTTCGGTGATCCCGGCCTTCGCGAAGATGTCCTTGTTGAAGTAGTAGACCGGGGTCGACGAGTTCCAGGGCATCGAGAAGAATTCGCCCTTGGACGACGAATAGTAGTTGGCGATCCCGGGGAAATAGTCGGCCCAGTCGACGGTGACGCCGGTGTCGGCCATCAGCTTCGTGACAGGATAGAACTCGCCCGACAGCATCAGGTCGGCGGTGCCTGCGTCGAAGGACTGCAGCAGCGTCGGGTGCTTTTGCGCCCGGAAAGCGGCGATGGTGTTCTGCACGGCCTTTTCATAGCCGTCCTGGCCGATGCAGACGGCCTCGAACTGATCCTGGGATGCGTTGAAGCGGTTGCAGGTCTCGGCCACGACGGCGCCAAGATCGCCAGTCAGACCGTACCAGTATTCGAACTTGATCTTCTCGGCATGGGCAATGCCTGCGGTGGCGGCGAGCACCAGCGCGGCGGCAGCGAGCTTCTGGGTCATCTTCCCTGTCTCCGTGATTGGGCTGCGTCAGATGCAGCGCCGCGCCCTTATGCGGCGATTCGGTGACGAATTGGCGACAGTAATTTCCACAAAATATATATATTTCAGTATCTTAATCGCAAATTCCAAAGCCGCGCAGAACAGCTGTCCCGCGCGGAAATGACGTCCGGAACTGTTTTCACCCAGGCCTAGTGGAAGAGGCCCGGCGCAAGGGTCAGGTGGCGATCTGAGTGGTCCTGGAAGTGGACTGTCACCCCGTCGTCGGACAAAAGGACCACCGCCATCTGCGCCGGTCCCTCCAGCTGCCGCTGCCGCCCCGGAACGCCCGGCACATGCGGGCTCACCGAGTAATGCGATCCGGCCAGCGTTGTCATCGGAATGCCGCGCCAAACCGCCGTTGTCGGAAGATGGACATGCCCTGCGATCACCTGGCGGACTTCCGGGTGGCGCTGGAGGACCGCAAGATAGTCCTCGGCGTTCTCCAGGATGATCTCGTCCACTGGAAGCGACAGCGGATTGGCGTGATGGTGCTGAACCACGATGACCGGTCGGCCCCGCGCCTCGTCCAGCCGTTCCGCAAGCCAGTTCAGCCGCCCGTCGCAGAGCCGCCCTCCGACGAGACCCGGCTCGGTCGTGTCTAGAAGGATGATCCTGTGGCCCCCCGCATCGACCACGGTCGACACGCGGCCAAGCGGATCGTCGCGCTCGGACCCGAAGACCGACAAGAAGGCCGTCCGGTCGTCGTGGTTGCCAAGCGTGATGTACACGGACATCGGCAGGGCCGCGAGACGGTCACGCAAGTGGTGGTAGGCGCCGATCTCGCCCCGGTCGGCAAGGTCCCCTGCCAGAAGCACAAAAGCCGCATCGGCATGGTCGCGAGTGATGACCTCGATCGCCTCGGCCAAGCGCGCACCAGTGTCGAGACCGTTGACCGGCACTCCGGGCGGGCCAAGGTGCAGATCCGACAGGACCACGAATTTCAGCAGGCTCATTCCGCGACCCCCAGCGCCTTGAGGTAGGCAGCCGAGGGCAGGACGCCTGCCTTGTCGCGCAGTTCCAGGATCAGGCGGGGATTGGCGCCGGTCTGGGCGATGGCGGCAAAGACCGACTGCCAGAGGATCGTGCCATGCCCGATCTGCCAGTGCCGGTCGGCGAAGCCATCGGCGTCCTGCAGGTGGATATGGCCAAGCCGAGACCCGGCGGCGCGGATGTAGAAATCCACCGGCGGTGCCCCGGTCGAGACATGGGCGTAATGCGCGTGCCCCGTGTCGACCGACAGCTCCAGCGCCTGCCAGTCCAGCGCCTCGCACAGCATCGCGCGGTCGCTGGGCTCGATGTCCTCGATGTTCTCTAGGACAAAGGTCACGCCCATGTCGCTGGCCCGTTTCAGCGCCGCACCCAGCGTGTCGCGCGCAGCAGACAGCATCCGGTCGGTGTCGGTAGGGTAGAGGCCGCGATGGTTGTAGCCCCAGGTGGTGAAGGGCGAATGGATGACGACGTGGGTCCCGCGCACCGCCGCGCAGACATCCAGTGCCTGATCCATCCGACGCGCCACGATCCGGCGCACTTCGGGATCGTATGATGCGATGGTAAAGCCCCAGAACGGCCCGTGTATGCCCCGGCGTCCCTGGTGGCCGTCAAGCAAATGGTTCACCTCGGCCGCAAGGCCCGACCAGTCGCTGTCCAGCACTTCGGCATCGACGAAATGCTGCAGTTCAAGATCACGCGGGGCTTCGCGCAGCCAATCGACATGCGAGGCAAGGCTGTTGCGGCACAAAGCTGCGCCCAGGATCGGAAGGGTCATTGGTCGGCATCCCATTTTGGTTTCGGCGGGATGCTGAAGGGTGCAGGCGACAGAACCGTTCCGTTTAGGTGAAAGATTCACGACGGTTCGACGACGGCTGTCGTTGGACAATCCAGAAACTGGTGCGACACGCCCAGTGCTGCGCGCCTTCGTCCTTCTGACAGGTGGTCCGACCGCAGCTGCCGAAGAGACCTCACAAACAGCAAACGGCCCGCAGGGGATGTTTTGATGCGCGGGCGCATTCCGAGGAAATCCAAGAGCGGCTTTCAATCCGATGCTGATCGAACCGCCGATAGCGCCGCCCCGGTTGCCAATCGTTTTGCCACCGAAGAACGAAGCGCTGGTGATCAATCGATTTCAGACGGTTGGATGTCAGGCCCATCTTCGCCCGGCAGGGCCGTCCGGCTTGCCGCCGGCAGCAGCAGGATTGAAAGCTGTCGCGAAAGGGCGCGTTCTCGAATTGTCGCCCTACGCCACCCTTTGCCCCTGAACCCAGACACCGCGCAGGGCTCCCGCGGTCCCGATCCGTGCAACCCTGACCAGGTCTGCCCGTGCTTCCAGTTCAATCCTTCCCCTGTCTGAAAGCCCAACGGCTTCTGCTGGGGCAATGGTAACCGTGGCGATCCCGCGCGAGACGTCACCCCACAGGTCCCCCAGCATCAGCGCGGCGGACAGGAGCGATGACGGCACGTAGTCCGACGACACGATGTCCAAAAGGTCGGCCTCAGCCAGCTCGCGCGCCGCGACGTTGCCGGAATGGCTGCCGCCCCGGATCAGGTTCGGAGCGCCCATCATCACCTTGATGCCGTGGTCGGTGCAGGCCTGCGCCGCTTCGACCGTCGTGGGGAACTCGGCAAACTGCGCGCCGTGTTCGGCCGAGCGGGCGACATGACTGGCCTCGGTGTCGTCGTGGCTGGCCAGCACCGCGCCATAGCGGCGCGCGGCGGCGACGGCGGCGGCTTCATGCACCTCGCCGAACCGGTCCTTCAGCGCGCGTTGACTGGCGACGTGGGTCTCCCAGTCCGCATCCGAGATGCCGTGCTTGCCGACATAGTAATCCTTCAGCTTGGACAGATCGCGGAACTGCCGCGCGCCGGGGGTGTGGTCCATCAGGCTGACGATGCCGATCCGGTCCTCGGGGCCGAACTTGTCCAGCTCCTGGATCAGGGTTTCGGAACAGACCTCGGCGCGCAGGTGCAGGAAATGGCTGATCTTCAGCGCGCCTTCGGCCCGCAGGCCCAGGATTTCATCGGCAAGGACACGCGCATATTCGCCGTAGTTCGCCTTGGCGTTGGAAACGACCGACCCAACCCGCAGCGCATCGAAGACGGTGGTGATGCCAACGCTGGCGAGTTCCGCGTCATGCGCGATGATCGCGGCGGCATGGGGCCAGTCGACCTTGGGGCGCGGCTCGATATGACGTTCCAGGTTGTCGGTGTGCAGCTCGATCAGACCCGGCACCAGAAGGTCGCCGCCGCAATCCTCGGCCCCTGGCGGCACCTCGGACCCCTCGGCGATGTCCGCAATGCGTCCGTCGACGACGCGCACCTGCCCGCGCAGGGTCTCATTCGGCAGGACCAGGGTGGCGTTGGCTAGAATGGTGTCGCGGGGCATGTCGTCCTCTTGGGTCTTGCAGGCGAATTCGTGCTGGCCTCTGGTGACATCTGACCGTCACGTGCGTGTGACAAATCCCGGCTACCCCGCCGCGCATGGACCAGATGAAACGCTACGCCGTCTATTACGCGCCCCGCGAAGGGGCCTTTGCCTTCCGCGCCAATGAATGGCTGGGTCGCGAGCCGGGTAACGACCGCGACCTGCCGCAGCCGGTGCTTCCCGGGATCGGCGATCCGCGCGACATCACGGCAGAACCACGCCGTTACGGCTTTCACGGCACGATCCGCGCGCCGTTTCGTCCGGCGGAAGGGGTGGATGAGGCGATGATCCGCGACACGGTTGCCGACTTGGCTGGTCGCCTCGCTCCTGTCACATGCGATGGTCTGCGGCTGGAGGTTCTGGACGGTTTCATCGCGCTGACGCCCACGGGCTGCGAGGCAGCACTTCTCGCGCTTGGCGCGGCAGTGGTCGAGGGCACGAACGACCTCCGCGCGCCCCTGACCGAAGCCGAGATCGCGCGCCGCCGCCCCGACCGGCTGTCGCCCCGCCAGCGTGAGCTTCTGGACCGCTGGGGCTATCCGCATGTGATGGAAGAGTTTCGCTTCCACCTGACGCTGACCGACCGGCTGGAGCAACCCGACCCGGTCCGCGCGGCGCTGGAGGCGTATTTTGCCCCGGTCCTGCCGCGCCCCTTCGCAATCGAGGACCTGTGCCTGTTCGGCGAGGATGCAGCGGGCCGGTTCCATCTTCTGCACCGCTATGCGCTGACCGGCTGAAGAGCGGCCAGAAAGCGGGCGACGCCCAATTGCAGGCTGGCGTCGTTGATCACGGTCTGGAAGGCAATGCCCTTTGGCATCTCGAAACTGGCGCGGGACAGACGGTCGCGGATGTCCGTCGCGGTTTCGCGGCCGCGCGCGGCCAGGCGGGCGGCAAGGATGATGTCGGGGGCCGTGACCAGGATCACGCGCAGACCCGGGAAGACCCGGACAGCGACAGGCAGGGCAGCGCGGCTGCCGTTGAAGATCAGGTCGCCGGGGCCGGTAACCTGATCGATCGGAATGCCGTAGGACAGGCCGTGCGCCTCCCAGGCCAAGGCGAAGTCGCCCCGAGCCTTGCGGGCAGCAAAGGCGTCGGGCGTGACACCGTCGAAGTCCTCGCCCCCGGCCTCGGTCGGGCGGGTGATGACGCGGCGGACCAGGCGCAAGTCGGGTCGGGACGCAAGTGCCCCCCGGATCAGCGTGTCCTTCCCGGCACCAGATGGGCCGACAATGGCGAAGATCATGCCGCAACCCTCGGCGTGAAACCGGTCACGTCGACCAGCCGGTCGCAGACCCGCGTCCGCGCGCCTTCGTCGTGGAAGATGCCCAGGATTGCCGCGCCGCGCGCCTTGGCTTCCTCGATCAGGGTCAGGACGACCTCGCGGTTGGCGGCATCAAGGCTGGCTGTGGGTTCATCCAGAAGGAGCGCGGGATAGGCATGGGCGAAGCCGCGGGCGATGTTGACCCGCTGCTGCTCCCCGCCCGAGAAGGTGGTGGGCGACAGGGTCCAGAGGCGTTCCGGGATGTTCAGGCGCTGAAGGAGTTGGGCCGCGCGGTCGCGGGCTTCGTCTGCCGGAGCGCCCAAGGCGAGGAGCGGCTCGGCAACGACGTCAAGCGTGGGGACGCGGGGGACGACGCGCAGGAATTGGCTGACGTAGCCCAGCGTTTGGCGGCGCAGCGCAATGATCTCGCGCGGCTCGGCCGTGGCGACGTCGGTGTCGCCGACCATCAGGCGGCCGCCGGCGGTCAGATAGTTGCCGTAGACCATCCGCATGAGGGTGGATTTCCCCGCGCCCGACTGGCCGGTGAGGCCGACACACTCCCCGGGACTGACGCTCAGGGCCGCGCCGCCCATGACCGGTATCACCGTGCCGCCCTGGTTGTGAAGCGTGAAGGACTTCGACAGGTTCTCGATGCGGATCATGGGGTTACACCTGAAGGACGGACGAGACGAGGAGTTGCGTGTAGGCGTGCTGCGGATCGTCCAGCACTTGGTCGGTCAGGCCCTGTTCCACCACGCGGCCCGATTTCATCACCATCAGTCGGTGCGCGAGCAGGCGGACGACGGCCAGGTCGTGGGTGACGATGATGACCGACAGGCCAAGGTCGCGGGCCAGCCCGCGGAGCAGGTCCAGAAGCCGTGCCTGCACGCTGACATCAAGGCCTCCCGTGGGTTCGTCCATGAACACAAGTCGGGGCGAGGTTACGAGGTTCCGCGCGATCTGCAGGCGCTGCTGCATCCCGCCGGAGAAGGCAGAGGGCCGGTCGTCGATCCGGTCCGCCGCGATCTCGACCCGGCCCAGCCAGTCGGTGGCCTTGCCGCGAATCTCGCCGTAGTGCCGCGCGCCGACGGCCATCAGGCGCTCGCCCACGTTCCCGCCCGCCGAGACGCCCATCCGCAAGCCATCGCGCGGGTTCTGGTGAACATAGGCCCAGTCGGTACGGCCAAGGCGGCGGCGCTCGGTTTCCGACATCGCCAGCACGTCGCGCCCATCATAGGCGATCCGGCCCAGATCGGGCCGCTGGTGGCCGGCAAGGCAGGACAGCAACGTAGACTTGCCCGAGCCGCTTTCGCCGACGATCCCCAGGACCTCACCGGGGTAAAGGTCGAAGCTGACATCAAGGCAGCCGATACGGGGGCCATAGCGTTTGGTCAGCCCCTCGACCTTAAGGAGCGGCTGGTCGGTGGCCACAAGCTTTTCCAGCAGCGTCATTCCGCCCCCTCCGGTTCGGGCGCCCAGAGCCGCCCCTTCATGCCCCGCGCCCGCCGTCCGGCGCAGAAATCCGTGTCGGAACAGACGAACATCCGCCCGCCCTGATCGTCGGTGATCACCTCGTCCAGGTAGCTGTCCTTGGCGCCGCAGAGATCGCAGTCGTGCGGGGCCTTCGAGGTCACGAACGGGTGGTCGTCGAAGTCGAGGCTGACGGCATCGGTCCAGGGCGGCAGGGCGTAAATCCGCTGCTCTCGCCCCGCGCCGAACAGCTGGATCGCCGGGTTGCCCGAGAGCTTGGGGTTGTCGAACTTGGGGATCGGCGAGGGGTCCATCACATAGCGGCCCTCGACCTTGACCGGATAGGCGTACGAGGTCGCGATCTGGCCGTGGCGGGCGATGTCCTCGTACAGTTTCACATGCATGAGGCCGTATTCTTCCAGCTCATGCATCTTCCGCGTCTCCGTCTCACGCGGTTCGAGGAAGCGCAGGGGTTCGGGGATCGGGACCTGATAGACGAGGATCTGTCCCGCCTTGAGCGGCGTCTCGGGGATTCGGTGGCGGGTCTGGATGACGGTCGCCTCGGGTGTGGCTTCGGTCACGTCCACACCGGCAGTGCGCTGGAAGAAGCGGCGGATGCTGACCGCGTTGGTGGTATCGTCCGCGCCCTGGTCGATGACCTTCAGCCGGTCCTCGGGGACAAGGCAGGCCGCCGTCACCTGCACCCCGCCCGTGCCCCAGCCATAGGGCATCGGCATCTCGCGGCTGGCGAAGGGGACCTGGTATCCCGGCACGGCGATGCCCTTCAGGATCGCGCGGCGGATCATCCGCTTGGTCTGTTCGTCGAGATAGGCGAAGTTGTAGGCTTGATCGGTCACTTCAGTCGCCCCAATTCTAGGAAAAGGTCACACGCTGCGGAGCTGTCATGCCCAGCTTCGCCACGGTTGCTCTTGTCGCCACGGTCCTTCTGGTTCTGGTCATGCTGATTGCGGCATGGGTGTCCAAACCTGATCGAAAGAGGCGCGACGACTCCGCCGGCATTGTGCCTTCTGTTGATGCCGGTGCAGCGCAGAAGGGTGATGGTCGCCGACCCGATGCAAATGACAGCTGGTCCGGCGATGGAGGTGACGGCGGCGGAGGCGGGGGCGACTAGCCTCATTCTGCCGCCTCCTGCATCGCCATGGCCTCACTCCGCAGCTTGCGGACCAGTTCCAGTTCGGCCTGGAAGTCGACGTAGTGCGGCAGCTTGATATGCTCCAAGAACCCGGTCGCCTGGATGTTGTCGCAGTGCATCAGGACAAATTCCTCGTCCTGCGCGGGGGCACCGGTGAAATCCTCGCCCAGTTCCTGCCAGCGCAGGGCGCGGTCGACGAGGGACATCGCGATGGCCTTGCGTTCGGACTGGCCCATGACCAGGCCATAGCCCCGGGTGAACTGCGGGGGCTCGGTCTTCGAGCCCTTGAACTGGTTGACCGTCTCGCATTCCGTCAGCTCGACCTCGCCGATCTCGACGGCGAAGCCAAGCTCGGGGATGTCCACCTCGACCGCAACAGTGCCGATGCGCAGTTCGCCCACGAAGGCGTGGGTCCGACCATAGCCGCGCTGGGTGGAGTAGGCCATCGAAAGGACAAAGCCCTCGTCCCCCCGGGTCAGAGCTTGCAGGCGGAGCGTCCGGTCGGCGGGCAGCTCCATCGGTTCGCGGGTCAGGTCGGGGGGCGTGGCGTCGGACGCCTCGGCGGTCTCGATCAGACCGTCTCGATTGAGGAAGCTGGTGACATGGGGGACGCGGGGCAGCGGCGTCTCGACGGGCAGGTCGCGGGCGACCGGGGCCCCGCCGTCCGCCATCAGGGTGAAGTCCAGAAGGCGGTGGGTGTAATCGAAGGTCGGTCCCAGCACCTGGCCACCGGGCAAATCCTTGAACGTCGCCGATATGCGCCGGTCGACCGCCATCGCCCCAGTATCCACAGGCCGAGAGCCTGCAAGGCGCGGGAGCGTGGTCCGGTAGGCGCGGATCAGAAATACCGCCTCGATCAGGTCACCCCGCGCCTGCTTGATCGCAAGCGCCGCAAGGTCGGGGTCGTAGAGCGAGCCTTCGGCCATGACGCGGTTGACGGCCAGAGCCATCTGTTCACGGATCTGCGGGATGGTCAGTTCGGGGACGGTCGTGTCGCCCCGCCGCTCCTCGGCGAGCCACTGGTGCGCATTGTCGATGGCGCGTTCGCCACCCTTGACGGCCACATACATCAGATTGCCTCCACGCGGGTGGACCTTGGCAGACCGGCGATGCGGTCGCCGGCGGTGAAAAGCGTGTCGAAGCCCAAGGGGAACAGCGCCCGGTTGGCGCGGAAGGCGGCGGTTTCCGGCAGGTTCAGCCACGTTGCCGTCTCGACTCCCGGGCCGGTCAGGGCCGGGCCGTGGTTCACCAGCCGGTCGCATTCGACGATCAGCGTGGCCGAGCGGTCGGGATAGTCCGGCTGGCCGATCCTGAAGCGGGTGACGGGCTGCAGCGCATCCCAGGTACCCACTGCAAAGTCAGCGTCCTCGGCCGTGGTCAGTGGCGCGCCGATGTGGAAGGCCACCCAGTCGCGGACGGACGCGCAATCGGCGCGGCCCGCGAGGTGCAGGCGCGTCGTCGGGTCGGTCAGGACGAGGAGTGCGGTGCCTGCGGCCTTGGACAGCGGCTCGGGCGGCCTTGCCCCCTGAACGCGGCGGATCGTGCCGGGACGCGCCATCGCCTCCAGGATTTCGCGGAAGGCGCGGGCGGACTGGACGGGTCCTTCCGTGAAGCCGCCTTCAAGGGCGTCGTTCGGTTGGGTAGCGATCATTTGTCCTCTCCCCGGACCATGGTGAAGAAGTCGACCTTGGTGGCCGCGGCCTTGGCGGCGCGGGCAGAGCGCGAGGCCTCGGCCTCGGCTTGCAGGGGGTGAAGGACTTGCGCTGTCAGGTCGTCGGCCCGGGCGGTCTGCATCAGCGCATCCAACGCCGCCGCCCGTAGCGCATGGGCCTTGTCGCGACCCTGCACCCAAGCATGGCCGACCTCGCCGGTTTCCAGACGGACCGAGGCGCGGGTCACCGTCATCTCGCCCAGGTTGAACGCGGCCCCTGTCGCCCCGACCCGACCCCGAACCATGACCGCACCGATCTCGGGCTGGCGAAGGATGTGATGCGGCGGCAAGTCGGGGAACAGCGCTGCAAGGCGCGCGGGTGGGGCCTTGGCCAGGGTGGCCATCCAGGACTTGCGATCAATCGGGGTGGCGTCGGTCATCGGCATCTCGACAGGTTCAAGGGGTTGTCTAGTATCCTATACAACTATACAAATCATACGCGACGGAAGGCCGGCGGCCAACCGGAGAGTTGTGAATTTTTCATGACAGGAGAAGCGCTTGAAGGAAGCCATCTGGTCCGCCATCGCGGCCACCCTGACCGAGGAGATCGCGGCGGGCCACTACCGGCCCGGTGCACGGCTGCCGACTGAGGCTGCGTTGGCCGCGCGGTTCGGGGTGAACCGGCACACGGTGCGCCATGCCCTTGCAGCGTTGGCCGAGCAGGGACTGGTCCATTCCCGGCAAGGGGCGGGGGTCTTCGTGGCGCCGCGGCCGACCGACTATCCGCTCGGCCGTCGGGTGCGGTTCCACCAGAATGTGCTGGCTGCCGGGCAGACACCCTCGCGCCGGATCAGCCGGTCCGAGACCCGGGCCAGCGATGCGTCCGAGGCGCGTGGCTTGCGACTGAAGGCTGGAGAGCCGGTTCTGGTGGTTGAAGGCGTGTCTTTGGCCGATGGACAGCCGGTTGCCGCCTTTCGGTCGATCTTCCCGGCAGCGCGGTTTCCGGGGCTGCTGGAAAAGGTCCGCGAGACTGGATCGATCACCCGGGCACTCGCGGCCATGGGGCTGACGGACTACACCCGCGCCGAGACGCGGCTGACGGCAGAGCTGGCTGACCCGGTGCTGGCCGTATCGCTGATGGTGCGGCCGGGCGCGCCGGTGATGCGGACGGTGGCGGTGAACGTGGACCCCAAGGGCGTGCCGGTGGAACTTGGTACGACCTGGTTCGCGGGCGAAAGGGTGACGCTGACCGTCGCCGATCAGCCGTGATACTTCTCCAGGAACGCCTCGGCCTTCAGGGACCGGAAGTCGAGCAGTGCTGCCCGCAGCCGGTCGTGGCTCCAGTCCCACCAGGCCAGCGCCATCAGGCGGTCGGCGATGCCCGGAGCAAAGCGGGGGCGCATGGGCTGGGCCGGAAGTCCCGCCACGATCATGTAGGGTGGCACGTCCTTGGTCACGACGGCGCCAGACGCGATGACGGCCCCGGCGCCGATGGTCACCTCGGGCTTCACGATGACGCCGTGACCCAGCCAGGTATCCGGCCCGATCACGGTGCGACGGCTGGCGCGGTGGGCCATGAAGTCTGCGTCATCCGCGACATCGTCCCAATAGTAGGCCGACCGATAGAGGAAATGGTGCAGACTGGCATGGTCCATCGGGTGATCTGTCGGCCCGATGCGGGTCATCGCGGCGATGTTGGCGAACTTGCCCACAGTCGTGTTTGCGATGTCCGAAAGCCGGTCGCAATAGGCGTAGTCCTCGAAGGTCGAGTTCAGCACGCGACTGCCTTCGCCGACTTCACAGTAAGCGCCGAAGGTGGAATTGACGATCTGGCAGCCGGGATGGACGTAAGGCTCGGTCGGGGAAAGCTTCGGCATCAGTCGCCCTTGATAAGCTTGCGGCGCAGCCAGCCCGACAGGCTGTCCATCAGCATCACCATGAGAACGATCAGGACCATGTAGTAGGCGACTTCCTCCCAGTCCTTCTGGGTGATGATCGCCTGGGTCAAGAGGAGGCCGATCCCGCCGCCGACAATGGCACCGATGACGGTGGCGCTGCGGGTGTTTGATTCAAGGTAATAAAGGATCTGGGACAGGAGAACCGGCGTGATCTGCGGGATGACGCCAAAGCGGGCGCGTTGCAGAGAGTTTGCGCCGGTCGACTGGACGCCCTCGACCTGTTTCTCGTCGATGTTCTCCAGCGCCTCGGAGAAGGTCTTGCCGAAGGTGCCTGCGTCCGTGATGGCAATCGCGATGGCGCCGGTCATCGGGCCGGGGCCAAAGGCGCGGCTCAGGATGATGGTCCAGATCAGGCCGTCCACCCCGCGGATGAAGTCGAAGAACCGACGCACGGCGAAACGCAGGGGGCCAAGCGGCATGAAGTTCCGCGCCGCAAGGAAGCCCAGGGGCAGGGCCACGATCGCCGCCGTCATCGTGCCAAGGAAGGCCATCAGGATCGTCTCGAAGATCGCCCAGGCCACATCGCCGTGCCGCCACATCTTGTTGGTCCAGAATTCGGAGACCATGTACCCAAGGTTCGAGCGGTCCGGATCGATCCGGTCGCCAGCGGTGGCAAGCGAGATCAGTTCGCCGAAACCCTTGCCGTAGAACGGGCTGTCGAGGGTGAAGAACCACAGCTCCCAGCCGGCCTGGTAGCGGAAGGTTTCGACCTTGGCGCGCGAGTAGTTGAAACGCCCGGCGTCGGTGGTCACGGACACCCGGTTCTCAGACACCGCAATCCAGTCGGGGATCGGCTCGGGCGCAGTGATCACCGGCTTGCCGCCTTCAGGGCGGATATCGATGGTGCCGTAGCCGGGAACGACCATGCGCGCGCCCTGATCGTCATAAGTGACGACATGGCCGGTGCCGAGGTCGATCGTCGTGGTGCTGCCATCGGTCTTGACCCAGTCGGGCAACATGCCCTCGGGGTAGGTGCCCTTGGTCTCGCCTTCGATGGCAACTTCAAGGGTGCCGGTCCGGTTGTCGCGGGTGACATGGGTCTTGTGCGACCAGAAGTCGCCGAGAAGGATCGCGGCATTGTCAAAGCGGGCGCGTTGGGCAAGTCCCGCAAGGTCAAAGCTGATCGCGGCGTAGATCAGGTAGGCCAGGATCGCCGCCGGGATCGCGAAGGCCAGCCGGGTGCGCCGGGCGAAGCTTTGGGTCACGGTATCGACAGGCGCGGGCGAAAGCATTGCAGCGGTCATGTCAGTGGCCCTTCACCAGCTTGTGGCGGTAGTGGTCCGAGATGCGGTCAATCACCACGATGGCGAGGAACAGGAGGGCAAAGATCGCCACGACCTTGTCATAGCTGCCCTGACCCCATTGCATCGCCAGCTTCAGGTCATGGCCGATGCCACCTTCGCCGACGAAGCCGAGGATCGCGCTGGCACGGACGTTGATCTCGAACCGCAATAGCGCATAGGACAGCCAGTTGGGGGCCACCTGCGGGATCACGCCCAGCCACATGCGCTGCGACCAGTTGGCGCCGACGGACTGCAGGCCTTCGATCGGCTTAAGGTCGGCGTTTTCGGCGACTTCCGAGAAGAGCTTGCCCAAGGCGCCGCCGGTGTGGAGCGCGATGGCGATGACGGCGGGGACCGGGCCACCGCCGAGGATGTAGATCAGGACCAGTGCTATGACGATTTCGGGGATGGCACGCAGGCCGTCCATCGTGCGGCGGAAGACAGGGATCAGGCGGGGCCAGCGGGCGAGGCCGCGGGTGGCCAGCAGCGACAGCGACATGGCAGCCAGCGCACCCAAAAGCGTGGCCACGGCGGCGATGTTCAGCGTTTCGATCAGCGCCGGAACATGCTCGATAAAGACGGATGGCAGGTTGGCACGCTTTTCCCACGCTTCGGAAAGAACTTCAGAGGGAAAGTCGAAGGTCTGGTGCAACCCACCCCAGAAGCCGCCGGCGTTGCGTTCGTCCGCCAGCCACCAGCCCGAAGACATGAGCGCGATGAAGAGCACCAGCAGAATGCCCCCGTACATCCGCTTGCGGCGGACCATGTCGAGGTAGGCTTCACGGGGATTGGACCGATCGGGGCGTTGGCCCTGCTCTGGTCCGAAGGCGACATCGACCATGGGGTGTTCCGGATATGAAAAGGCCGGACCCCGGCGAGTGCGGGGTCCGGCGGAGGATGGCTTACATGCCTTCCTGCAGCTTACGGGCGGCGATCACGCCGAGGTACTGGTCGTGCGTGACCGGGACAAAGTCCTTGGCCTCGCCCGCAGCGACGTTGTAGGCGCACTCCGGATCATCGGCCCACATCGTGTCGAGCATCGCGACCATCTTGTCCTTGACGTCCTGCGGCAGTTCGCGGCGCAGCACCATCGGGCCTTCCGGGATCGGCTTGGACCGCCAGATTTCCTTCATCGTGCTCATGTCGACAAGGCCGGCATCAACCGCCTTGCGGAAGGCACCCGAAGTGAAGCCGTCTTCCCAGTTGCCAAGGCCATCGGCCCAGGACACGCCCGCTTCGAAGTCGCCGTTGGCAACGCCGACGATGGTCTGCTCGTGCCCGCCGGACATCTTCACTTCGCCGAAGTAGTCTTCCAGCTTGCCATACTTTTCGGTCAGCTCGGCGGCCGGGATCAGATAGCCCGAGGCCGAGTTCGGGTCGGCGAAGGCGAAGACCTTGCCCTTGACGTCGTCCATCGAGTTGATGCCCGAATCGGCCTTGGCGAAGCCGATAGAGAAGTAGCCGGTGGTGCCGTCGGTGTTCTGCTTGGTCAGGACCACGTCGACCGCTTCCGGGTTGGTCAGGTAGACCTTGGCGTAGGCGGATGCGCCAAGCCAGGCATAGTCGAGCGTGCCGCCGAGGAGGCCCTGGATCACGCCGTCATAGTCGGCCGGGGTGAAGAGCTTGACCGGAACGCCAAGCAGTTCCTCGGTCTTGACGCGCAGGCACTCGGTCGAGGCGAGGCGGTCCTGGGCGTTTTCGCCGCCGAGGATGCCGATGTTGAATTCGGTGATCTCTTGCGCGAGGGCCGAGGTGGCCGTCAGCGCGACGAGGGCGGTTGCAGTCAGCAGCTTTTGCATGGGAGCTCCATGAAGGTTGTGGCCGGGATGGCCGTGAAAACTTGTGGGCGGGTCACGACAGCATGAGGTCCGCGTAGGAGCGGTCTGCTGTGGTGTCGGCGGGGATCGAGGTCGAAGTAGCGGCCTCGTTGAAGGATTCGTCCGCGCCATAGATGTCGCGGGCGACCTGGGTCGAAAGCTGGTCGGGGGTGCCGTCAAAGACGATGCGGCCGTCACGCATGCCGATGACGCGGTCGCAGTAACGGCGCGCGGTGTCGAGCGTGTGGAGGTTGGCGATGACCATGCGGCCGTCTTCCACGTTGATGCGCTTCAGCGTGTCCATCACGACCTGCGCGTTCATCGGGTCGAGCGAAGCGATGGGCTCGTCCGCCAGGATGATCTTAGGGTCCTGCATGAGCGCCCGGGCGATCGCCACGCGCTGCTGCTGGCCGCCCGACAGCGCCTCGGCCCGTTTGGTGGCCTGTTCGCTGATGCCAAGACGGTCCAGGATCTCAAGCGCCTTCAGGATGTCGGCCCGCGGCCAGAGGTTGAACATGGTCTGCAGGGTGGAGCGACGGTTCAGGATGCCGTGGAGGACGTTCGAGGCGACATCCAAGCGGGGCACCAGGTTGAACTGCTGGAAGATCATCGCGCAGTGCGACTGCCAAGCGCGGGCCTCGGCACCCTTCAGGGCAAGGACGTTGCGGCCATCGACGCGAATCTCGCCCGAGGTCGCGTCGAGAAGCCGGTTCATCATGCGCAGGAAGGTGGACTTCCCCGCGCCGGAGCGGCCGATGATGCCAATAAAGGCCGGGCGGTCGATCTGGAAGCTGATGTTGTCGACGGCGGCCTTCTGGCCGAACATCCGCGTCACGCCCTGCACATCCAGCATAGGTCATCCCTTCGCCTTGCTCTGGGACGGTCCTAGCGGGCCTTTGTGACAGACATCACAAGGCTGAATGAAGCTTGTGTGACGCTACCACTTCACATGGCGAGGCCAGACGTAGGTTTCATCCGGGTTTTTCAGCGCCGGGCCGGCCAGTTCCATGCAGCGGCGGCGCAGATCGGCGGCGATCTTGTCGCGGTCCAGGTGGGCCAGGTCTGCGGCGGACACGGGCGAGCCGATCCGCATCTCGACCGGGTGGCCCATCCTGCGCCGGGTCTCATGGAAGATCAGCGCAACGCGCAAGGGGTAAGAGGTGTGGCTGGCGATCTGGAACAGACGCGAGTTCTGGCCCGCGAAATGCACCGGCAGGGTGGTGACGCCGGGGATCGTCGCCAGACGCCCCACAAAGGGATGCCACGGCGAATCCACCGCGCGCCCGGTCAAGGGCTTGTTCGCCGTGGCCACCCCTCCCGCCGGAAAGACCGCGACGACCTTACCGGCCGCAAGCAGCTCGGCCGCGCGGCGGCGGGTTTCGGCGGTCAGGCGGCGCGCTTCGGGCGTGCCGGAGAAATCCACCGGCAGAAGGTAGGGGTCGACCTCGGGCACCCGGCAGAGGAGGCTGTTCGTCAGGATGCGGACGTTGCCGCGCAGCTGCATCCCCAGATGGCCGATGGTCAGCCCGTCGACCACGCCGAAGGGATGGTTCGCCACCAGAAGCAGGCCGCCGCTGGATGCGACCTTCTGCAGATTGGCCTGTCCGGCGGCGACATGCGGCCTGATGTTCAGCTGCCGAAGCGCCGCCGCGAAGACCGGCACGCCGGGCAGGTTGTCGCCCCAGGCCCAGTCCAGATACAGCCGCCGGAGCTTGGGCTGGCCGGTCAGCGCCTCGACCGCGCGGATCAGGCTGCGGCGGAACAGCGACTGTCCGGGATGGGCATAGGTGAAATCGACCTGCGGCGCGGCGGGAAGCTGGTCGAAGTTGGCGAGTGCGTCGAACATGTGGCGTACCTCAGAGGGCGGGTTCGGGCTGGGGAGCGAAAGGCAGGGCGGAATAGCCAGCGCGGCCCGCGACCCAGGTGCGCAAGGCGGCCGGGGCCTGGCCTTCGGGCCAGTCGAGCAGAAGCAGGTCGGCGCGCTGGCCGGGGGCGATGCGGCCACGGTCGGTCAGGCCCATGGCGCGGGCCGGGTTGAGCGAGACAAGCTTCCAGAGCGCGGACAAGGGCGCCACGCGGTCGGCATGCAGTCGGACCATCGCCCCCAGCATCGCCGGGTAGAAATAGTCCGACGCAAGGATATCGCAGAGACCTCGCGCGATCATGTCAGCCGCGCCCGGGCTACCCAGATGGCTGCCGCCCCGCATCGCGTTCGGCGCGCCAAGGACGATGGGATCGCCCGCCTCTCGCGCGGCAAGGAAGACGCGCTCATGCATCGGGAACTCGGCGACCGACGCCCCAAGTCCGCGGTAGTAGGCGCGGGTCTCGGCCTGGCTGTCGTCGTGGGACAGCATCGGCGCCTGTTGCGCCCGGGCCAGCGCAGCCATGCGGGCGATGTGTGCGGGGACATCTGGCCGACGCTGCCAGACCGAGGTCAGCAGCGCCACATACTCCTCGGTCGAGACACGGGCGCGACGGGCCTGGTCGGCCATCTTCTTCAGGAAGCGGGGATCGTCGAAGGCCGTCACAGGATAGTCCGCGACCTGATCGAAGGGCCGGCCCTGCACTGGGATGTCATAGTGCAGTAGCATCGAGGTCGTGTGGTCGTTGAACGCCAGCGCCGGGCGGTCCGGGCCGGACAACACCTGGGCGATCAGCGGTTCCGCCTCGTGACAGAAGGTCTCCCACCGCAGTTGCAGTCGGTTCTCGACGGTCAGGCGCGGGCGCAGAGCCTGCAACGCGCGGACAACCTGCCAGCCGGTGTCTACGCTGCGCAGGCCGGGCTCCCACGACAGGGTCAGGGCATGGTAGGCGGTGGCGATCCCGTTCGCCGCAAGCTGGCGGTCGGTCTCCAGAAGGGCGATCTCGACCGGGATCATCACGCCCGGGCGCGGCATGATCTGCCGCTCGAACGCGTCGCCGTGGACATCGACAAAGGCCGCAGCAAGGGTGCGGCCCTTTGCCGGAATGACCAGAGCCCCGTCACGCGCGACATCGATGCCAGTGATGCGGCCAGCCTCGATCCGGACCGAGGTTACCTCAACCCGGTCCTCCAGGATGACGCGGGCGCCTTCGATAAGCTCGGCGGTCATGCCAGACGCTCGGCCAGAAGGTGCCAGTGCCAGGAGCCGGGCTTTTCATGCGGCCGGTCGAAGAGGGTAAAGACCTCGAACCCCCACATCAGCGACAGAAGGTCAGGCGCGGTGCAGAAGTAGTGCGGGTGGATCTTGTCACCCGGGCCTTCGAACACCCAGGTATTGCGGCTGATCTCGCGGCCCTTGGCCTTGGCCTGTTCAACGGGCAGGCGACGGGCCGAAAGCATCGTCGCCATGAACGTGCCGCCGGGTCGCAGGACGCGGGCGATTTCCGCCATCGTGCGGCGGACGACGCTTTCGTCCCCGTGGTAGATGACGTTCCAGGCGAGGACGTGGTCGAAGCTTGCAGTCGGAAACGGCAGATCGGTCATCGGGGCCTGCACGGTGTCAATCGTCAGACCCTTGGCGAAGGCAGCGGCAGCGATCGCCGAGGTCGCGGCCTCGGACGCATCAAGCGCGGTGACCTGATGGCCCGTTTCGGCAAAGGCGAGCGCATGGCGGCCGATCCCGGCACCAAGGTCCAGAATGCGCGAGCCGTGGGGCAAGGTGCTGGCATGGTCGATCACCCAGGGTTCCGGCATCGCCCAGGGCGAGGTGCCGTCGGCCTTCTGCCATTCGGCGTTCCAGTAGAGATGCGCGGTGTCGGTCAGCATGTGGTTCATATCAGCTTCCTTCGGATCCAGCCGGACCCCTGTTCCACGGCGATGACGAGCGCGAGCATCATCAGGATGATGGCCAGCGCTTCGTCGTAGTTGAAAAGGTCGAAGGCGACCTTGAGGTCGACCCCAATCCCACCCGCGCCGACAAGGCCCAGGGCGGCGGACCCGCGCACCGACTTCTCCAATGCGAAGAGGGAGGTTGCGGTGAACGACGGCAGGCACGCCGGGATCACGGCGGACCCGATGATGCCAAGGCGGCTGGCCCCGATGGCCCGCAGCGCGTCCTGGGGCCCGGGGTCGGTTTCCTCCATCGCCTCGGCGAAGAAGCGACCGGCAAAGCCGATCTTGTCGACCATGATCGCCATGACCCCGGCGGCGGGGCCAAGGCCCACGATGATGATGAAGATGATCGCCCAGACCAGGTCCGGCACGGTGCGGAACAGCGCAATGATCGCGCGTGCGGCGTGGCGGACGATGGGGTGCGGCGACAGGCGGTCAGTTGCCAGGATCGCGAAGGGAAGCGCGAGGAGAAGCCCCAGGAAGCAGCCCGCGACGGCCATCTGCAGGGTCTCCAGAAGCTTCCAGCCGATGGGGACAATGCGGGTGAAGTCCGGCGGGAACATCTGAGTCAGCATCCCCGATGGCGCGAAAAGCCGGGCGATGCCCGAACCAAGCTTGTCCGGTGCCGGGGCTGTGGCGGCAACCGACGTCACCACCAGCGCAAGGACGGCCAGGATCGCCGCGTATTCGACAATGCTGCGGTGCTGGAACCGGGTGGGGGCAAGGGTGGTCATGCGGCCTCGGCGTGGTCGAAGAACTGGCGCAGCCCGGCGGCATTGGCGCGGGCGGTCGGCAGGTCGAGGGTGATGCGGCCGTCAGCCAGGCCAAGGATGCGGTCGGAATAGCGCAGCGTGTGCTCCAGCCGGTGCGAGATCACCAGGAGCGAGAGGCCATCGTCGCGCACGAGGTTGAGGAGAAGCGACATCACCTCTTCGCCCGTCTGCGGGTCGAGGCTGGCGTCGGGCTCGTCGGCCAGGATGAAGGCCGGGCGTTGCATCAGCATCCGCGCGATGGCCACGCGCTGCTGCTGGCCGCCCGACAGGCTGTCGACGCGGACCAGCGCGCGGTCGGCCAGGCCCACTCGGTCAAGGCAGGCCATCGCCTCGGCCCTGACGGGGGCGGGGGCCAGGGACTGCACCCAGGCGCGCGGGCCGGACATCCGGGCCTGCACGCCGTGGATGACGTTCGACAGGGCGGACAGGCGCGGAACAAGGTTGTGGCGCTGCCAGACGATCCCGACCTCGGCCCGGAACTGGCGCAAGGCGCGCGGAGCAAGGGCGGGCACGTCACGGCCCAGCATCCGGATCTGGCCCGAGGTCGGCTCGATCAGCCGGACAAGGCAGCGCAGAAGCGTCGACTTACCCGACCCGTTCGCCCCGATCAGCGCCGTGGCCTGGCCGGGAGCCAGCGCGAAGTCTAGGCCTTGCAGGACCTTGCGACCAGCGAAGTCCTTGGCAAGACCCGCAACGGACAAGACCGGCTCTGCCAAGGCAGAACCGGCCAGCGCCTGCGGGGGGAGAGGCGCGTTCATCCGAAGGTCACTCGCCCACGAACTCGGTGAACTCGGTGATGCCGATGTTCTCGAACATCTTGCGGACCACGTCGTAGTCGGCGTTGGTGACGGTGGGGTTGAAAGTCCCGCCGATGTACTTGGCGTTCTCCTCCGTCGAGGTGATTGCAGCCAGGATCTCGGCGCCATGGTCGGTGAAGGTCTTCCGGACGGTCTCGACCACCTCGGGCGCCACCTTGGCCGAGGCGAGGAGGATGTCGTCGGGCAGTTGCGGGCCCTTGACCACGACGCGGAACTTCTGGTCGGGGAACTTCTCGGTGATGCTGTCGATATGGGTGCGGTTCAGGCCGATCCCGCCGATCTCGCCCTTGATCAGCGCCTCGACCGCGACGTTGCGGTTCAGGAACACCGGCTCGTAATCCATGGCATAGGTGAGGCCGGCCTGGGCAAGAAGATCGACTGGACCAAGGTGCTGCGAGGTCGACCCGATCTCGCCGAACGAGATCTTCTGGCCCTTCAGGTCGGCAGGCGCCTTGACCGGGCTCGAATCCAGCACGACGACGGTCGAATAATAGTCGGGGCGGACCCAGGTCACGACCGGTTGCGCATCAAGGCGCGCGTTGAACACCACATATTCCGCCGGGCCGGTCAGCACGAAGTCGATCTGATCCGCCGCCATCGCCTCGACCGCGACCGTGCGGCCCGAGACCGGGAAGAACTCGACCGTCAGGCCCGAGGCCGCCTCGAACGGCCCCATCTCGCGCTGAAGCGCTTCCATGCCGTCGATATCAGTGACGGCGAAACGGATGGTGTCCTGGGCAACAAGCGGCGTGGCGGCAGCAAGGCCAAATGCCAAAAGACCGGAGGCAAGAAGCGGTTTCATGGAGAGACGTCCCTTCAGTTGAGCTGAGGGACGGCTAGCAGGCGATCACTACAGTGGCGCGACGGAAAGGTTACAGGAGTGCGACAGGGTCCACCCCGAGCCGATCTTCAAACGTCGAATGCGTTGCGTGGCGAAACGGAACACTGTCAAGGCTCTTGCCGAGCGGCGGACAAGGACGACCTGATCCCGGAATGACCTGGGGCGCGTCGGTTGCCCGGCGCGCCCCTTATTCCTGCTGCAGGGATGGTGATCAGCTGATGCTGTCGAGGTAGCGGGCCACGAGGTCGGCGGTGGTGTGCGCCGCAGGGTCAAGCGCCAGCGAAGCGGCCAGCTGAGCCTTGGCGGGCGTCACGATGCCGATGTCGCTTCCGGTGTCGCCGCCGTTGCTGCCGCCCAGGATGAAAGCGATCGCGCCGACGTCGTTCTCGTTGATCGCGTCCTGCAGGCGGATCATCTCGTTGACCGAATAGGCGCCGGGGGTCACGCCGACCAGACGGGCCAGCTGCTCGGCCCCTTTCGAGGTCGCTGCGTCACCGGACTTGTCGCTGCGCGAGACGCCGTCATTGCCCTGGCTCAGGATGAAGGCCTCGGCAGCCTTGTCGCCATCGCGGCGGGCATCCTGCAGCTGGATCATCTGGGCCACGCTGTAGGCACCGGCGGGGACGCCAAGCTGCGCAGCCAGCTGGTCGGCACCTTGGCCAGCCATGGCGACGCCAGCGAACGGAGCGGTCAGGGCGACCAGGGACAGGGCGAGGATGGATTTCTTGAACATGATGTCTTCCTTTCTTTGCGGCCCCTCGGGGCACGGCGGGTTTCGAGTGAGCGATCCCGGTCGGTGCCGCAGCAGTGCGGACCGGAGGATCAGGTTGGGTTTCAGTCTTTCCCGGGTTCCGCTGGTGCCTTCCGGCGTCTTGCGTCCCGATGCGATGAAGTTAGGCGTTCATCTGCAGGAGATCATCAGGCGCTTCGTTGATGATCGATTTCACGCGAGGAGATGATCCGGCACGACCAGGCCACGAATGTCTCTAGTTTGCCCCAAGCGGGCCGCCAAAGCCTTCGGGGCCGGCGAGGAAGTCCAGGAAGCTGCGGGTCTTGGCGGGCAGATAGCTGCGGTCGGGGTAGATCGCCGACAAAGCCACGGTCGGGGCTGGCAGATCGGACAGTATCCGCTCCAGCCGACCCGCGGCCAGATGCGCGCGGGCAGGAAGATGCGGCATGATGGCAATGCCCATGCCTTCAAGCGCCGCCTGGAACAGCACCGTCTCGTTTGCGCTCTGCAGGACGGGGATCATGCGAACTTCCGGGGCGTTTGGTCCAAGGCCAAAGCGGACGCGCCCCCCGGTGCTGATGGGACTGTAGGCGAGGAACGGTTTTCCGTTCAGGTCTTCGACCTCCTGCGGGCGTCCGATCCGGTCCAGCAGCGCAGGTGCCGCCAGGATATGGAAGGTCACATCGGCCAGCCGTCGCGCGATCAGCCCCTCGTCAAGCGACGGGCTGACCCGCAGGGCCAGGTCATAGCCGTCTTCGACCAGGTTCACCTGCCGCCCGGAAAGGTCGAGATCGAAGGTCACCTCGGGATAGCGCGCGCGATAGGCGGCGAGCACACGGACAAAGCCGGGCTCGGCCAGCCAGACCGGCAGAGACATCTTCAGCGTCCCGCGCGGGTCGATGGTCGATTGCGCCAGCCGCGCGCCCACCTCGTCCAGCCCGTCCAGCAAGGGGCGCACAGCCTGCAGATAGATCGCGCCCGCCTCGGTCAGGCTGACGCTGCGGCTGGTGCGGTTCAGAAGCCGTGCGCCGACCTCGGCCTCGATGTGCTGGACGTGCTTGCTGGTCATCGCCGCCGACAGGTCCATCCGCTCGGCAACGGCAGCGAAGCTTTTCGCCTCGGCCACGGCGGCAAAGACCCGCAGGCTGAGTAGGCTGTCCATGATTTCCTCCTGATGAACCACGCCGCGCGACGGGTGGGGACGAGTTTTCCGGCAGGCAACGTATAGGTGCCGACATTGCTGATCAACGCACAATACCCCCGGAAATGCCGAAGATCATCAACTGAGAGGAAATGCAGCCTTCACCCGCGCGCCAATGATCCGGGGCGGGGGACCGGGTATTTCTTGGGGCACAACAAACCGGGGCCCATGCCCCAGAACCCGAAGGGACAGACCATGACCATGACCTCGACCGCCTCTGCCACCCCCAGCCGCGGCTGGAACATCGCCATCTGGGGGGGCCAGATCGCCCTTGCGGGCCTTTACGCGATGGGGGCGTGGTTCCACTTCCTGCCGCCGGAAGAGGCCGCCAAGATGGGCGCGGTCTGGATGACCGAAGTCCCGATCGCTCTGCCGCGCTTCATCGGCATCATGGAAGTGCTGGGTGTGCTTGGCCTGATCCTGCCCGCCGCGACCCGCATCATGCCGCATCTGACCGTCTGGGCCGCCGCTGGCCTGCTGGCGATCCAGGCGCTGGCTATCCCGTTCCACGCCATCCGGGGCGAGTTCGAGCCGCTGCCCTTCAACCTGATCTACGTGGTCCTCGCTGTGTTCGTCCTCTGGGGCCGGGCCCGCAAGGCCCCGATCGCGCCCCGCGCCTGACCCGCAAGAACAGGAGACCGACATGGACACGCCCGCCCTCGCCCTTGCCCGGCAACGCGCAGCCGACAACCTTCCCGAACGGCTGACCTGGGGCCCACTGACCCTGTCGGTCACCGACCTTGACCGCGCCGAGGTGTTCTGGACCGAAGTCGTAGGCTTCGTCCGGCGCCCCGAGCCGGGACCGGGTGTCGCCCTTGGCACCCCTGACCGGACGCTTGTAGTGCTTCAACCCGGCGCCACCAGCCCGGTCGCGAAGGGCCACGCCGGCATGTACCACGTGGCCTTCCGTATGCCGAGCCAGGCCGAATTCTCGCGCCGGATGCAGCGGTTCATCGACCTCCGCCTTCCGTTCTCTCCGGTCGATCACCTGATGTCCAAGGCGATCTACATCAGCGACCCCGATGGGCATGGCATCGAGATCGCCTTCGAGACGCCCGAGCGCTTTGGCCGGTTCAGCTTTGACGGCGGCCGCTTCGCCATGTTTGACGCGGACGGCCGCCCCCACAGCGGTCGTGAGCGGTTGGACCTGCTCGCGGAACTCCCGGCCGCCGAGGGCACTGATCCCTCCCTTCCCCTGCACCGTGACGCGACGGTCGCGCATCTGCACCTGCATGTGCCCACGCTTGATCCTTCCCTCGCCTGGTTCGAGCGCCTGGGCTTTGCCCGCAACCTGACCCTGCCCGACTTCGGCATGGCCGACATGGGAACAGGCGCGTCCTATACCCATCGTCTGGCGATGAACCTCTGGGCCGGACCCGGGGCGCGGCCTGCGCCTGCCAACTCGGCCCGGCTTCTGTCCTATCGGCTGGAGACGTCCGACACCGACACCTTCGCTGCCGCAAGGGTTCACCTGACGGAATCGTCAGGCTCGGGCGTTCTCACCGGGACAGACCCCGCAGGCGTCACCCTGACCCTGGCCCTGCGCGCCACCGAACACCGGAAGGAGAACGCAGCATGACCCTGCAAAGCCCCATCGAGACCGCCCCGGCACCCTCGCTACTGAAAAGCCTCATGTACCCCTACGGCCTCTGGGCGCTGTTCGCGGCTCCCGGCGTGGCAATGACCGTGGCGATTTTCACCTCGGATACCCCCGCGGCGATGATCCACGAGATGATCCATCCCTCGGGCGAGTTCTCGGCGCGGTTCCTGATCGTCGCGATGATGGCGACGCCTCTGGCCATGCTACTCCGCGGCTGGCGCGGGCCGCAGTGGATGAAGCGGAACCGCCGCTACCTGGGTGTTGCGGCCTTCGGCTATGGGCTTCTGCACACCGTCCTCTATCTGATCGACAAGGCGGCACTCGACCCCGTGCTCACGGACCTGCCCAAGTTCTACATCTGGACCGGCTGGGTCGCCTTCCTGATCTTCGTGCCCCTGGCCCTCACCTCGCATGACTGGTTTGTCCGCAAGATGGGCCCCTGGTGGAAATGGCTCCAGCGCTGGACCTATGCCGCCGCCGTTCTGACGCTTGCCCACTGGGCCGCGCTGAACGACTGGGGTGGGGTTGCGCCTGCGCTCGTCCACTTCGGCCCGCTGATCGCGCTGGAGGCCTACCGCGTCTGGTACTGGTACCTCCGCCCCCGTGCCACCGCCGCCTGACCCTTTCCCCAAACCCGGAGCCCCGCCATGTCCGCCACCCCCACCGCCTATCGCCCCGCCCAGATCTGGCTGCACTGGATCGTCGTGATCGGCGTCATCCTGCAGATCGGCTTCAACGAGGCGATCGTCGCCGTCGTCGATGCCCGCGAAGCAGGCCAGCCCGCCGCGGACGGCGACATGACCTGGGCCTGGTTCCACGTGTCGATCGGCTTCGTCATCCTCCTGGCCGTCATCGGCCGCCTTTACCTGCGCTTCCGCCACGGTGTGCCCGGCCATGCCCCCGGCACCTCGCCCGGCCAGGCGATGGTTGCCAGCATCATGCACAACGCGCTGTACGGCCTTCTCCTGGCGATGGTCGTCACCGGCATGCTGACCTGGAACGAGATCGCCCCGCTGGGAGGTCTACACTTCGCGCTGTCTACCGCGCTTTTCTTCGCGGCCATCGCCCACGGCCTTGCCGCCATCTTCAACCAGTTCGTCCGCAAGGACGGCACCCTTGCGCGGATGATCCCCGCGCTGCGAAAGGGGTGACGCATGTCCGCCACGGTCACGCAGTCCATGGCCTGGTCCATCGCCCTCTGGGTCATCCGCGTCCTTGTGGCGATCCCGTTCTTCATCGCGGCCTGGCTGGAAGGGATGTCATCGCCCGAGACTCTGGCAGCGCTGGATCTGGTCTGGATTCCCGACGCGCCGCTGTGGCTGGTGCGGCTGGTGGCGGGGATCGAGGGGCTCGCAGCCCTGGGACTGATCCTACCGGGTATTGTGCGGCTGCCGCCCGCCACCGTCACCGTCGCAGCCCTCGTCCTCCTGGTCATCCAGATCGCCGCCCTTGGGCTTGACCTTGCCGCAGGCAGCCTAGGCGATCTGCCGGTCAAGGCGGTTGTCCTGGTGCTGACCCTCATCATCCTCTGGACGCAACTGCGCCGCAGGAGCATCGCCTGACCGACGCCATGACCCTGACCCACCACATTCTTCCCGCCCGTTCCGGCCAGACCCGCAGCCTCGTCGTCCTTCTGCATGGCTTCGGAGCGAACGGGGCGGCCATGCTGGGACTGGGCAACACCCTCTCGTCCGCGCTGTCCGACACCACCTTCCTTGCTCCGGACGCGCCTGACCCCGCCCCGGGCCGCTCCGGTGGGCGCATGTGGTACACCATCCCCGAACTGGACGGCTCCAGCGCCGATGAGGCCGACCTGCGCCTGCACGCCTCGGCCCGGCTGCTTGACGCCTTCCTTGACCACCAGCTTGCGGCGCATGGCTTGCCCTCCCAGGCGCTGGTGCTGCTCGGCTTCTCGCAAGGGGCGGGGCTGGCCTACGAGGTCGGTCCCCGGCGCCGCGATCAACTGGCCGGCGTCGTCGCCATCGCAGGCCGGATGAAGCGCAAGGACGCCCTCGCCGCCGAGATCCGCAGCAAGCCACCTTTCCTGATCCTGACCGGCGCCGAGGATGATCTGCTGTCCGCGGATGAAATCGGCCAGACCATGACCGCCCTTTCGCAAGTCGGCGTCCCGGCTATTCGGATCACCATGGGAGGTGTCGGACACGACATTTCTGGCGACGGATTTGCCGCCGCGCGTGACTTCCTGAAGCGCGTGCTGCCAACTCCAGGCTAGGATGGCTTCTGCAGGCTGCCGGCGGTGCTTGGTGCCGACCGCCTTCTTTGGGCCAGGTGCGATTTCACCGTCCCGATAATCGGCTGACCCTTAGGCAGGCACGGCGCGACTGCGCCGTGCCTGCCGGTCCTTCTCACCCCAGATGGTAGGTCTTTGGCACGCCATAGACCGGCGTATCGATACCCTCCATCCGAGCCTTCAGTTGCAGCGACAGAAACTGGCTGTAGTGCCGCGACTGATGCAGGTTGCCACCGTGGAACCAGAGGGCCTCTTGCTGCGTGGGCTTCCACATGTTGCGCTGTTCGCCAACCCACGGGCCCGGATCCTTGGGCGTATCCGAACCCAATCCCCAGCACTTGCCGACCTTGTCCGCCACATCCTTGCCGATCAGGTCGGCGGCCCAGCCGTTCATCGAGCCATAGCCGGTGGCATAAACGATCACGTCCGCCTCAAGCTTGGTGCCGTCTTCCAGCACCACGCCATCCGCGACAATCTCCTTCACGTTGCCATGCGCCAGCTTGATCTTGCCGTCGATGATCAGCTGGCTGGCGCCCACGTCGATGTAGTAGCCCGATCCGCGCCGCAGGTACTTCATGAACAGCCCCGACCCGTCGGGACCCCAGTCCAGCCAGAACCCGGCCTTTTCCAGCCCCGCATAGAACTCGGCGTCGATCTCCTTCATCTTCTCATAGAGCGGGATCTGGAATTCATGCAGGATCTTGTAGGGCAGGCTGGCGAAGATCAGGTCGGCCTTCTCGGTCGTCATCCCCGATCGCACCGCCTGTTCCGAGTAGAGCCCGCCAAGTCCCACATCCATGAGCGTGTCCGACCGCACGATATGGGTCGAAGACCGCTGCACCATCGTCACGTCGACATCGCCCTCCCACAGCGCCGCGCAGATGTCGTGCGCCGAGTTGTTCGAGCCGATCACCACGGCCTTCTTGCCCTTGTAGGCATCCGGACCGGGGTGGCGCGAGGAATGGTGCTGGTCACCCTTGAAGCTTTCCATTCCAGGATAGGTCGGCATGTTGGCCTTGCCCGACATGCCGGTGGCCAGAACCAGCTGCTTGGGACGCAGCACGACCTCCTGGCCGTCGCGGTCCACCACCACCGTCCATTCCTTGGCCTTCTCGTCGTACTTCGCGGATTTGCAGGTCGTCCGGGCCCAGTAGTTCAGCTCCATGACCTTGGTGTACATCTCAAGCCAGTCGCCGATCTTGTCCTTGGGGGCGAAGACGGGCCAGTTTTCTGGGAACTTGATGTAGGGCAGATGGTCGTACCAGACCGGGTCATGCAGGCAGAGCGATTTGTAGCGGTTGCGCCAGCTGTCACCGGGACGTTCGTTCTTTTCGATGATGATCGCGGGCACGCCCAGTTGCCGCAGCCGCGCGCCAAGCGCGATCCCACCCTGTCCGCCACCGATGATCAGCACATAGGGCTGTTTCGTGTAGCCCAGTTCGCGCGCCTCGGCCTCGCGCTCTTCCTTCCAGGTCGGGCGGTGCTTGCCCGCGCCGTGCTTTGCCCCAAGCGGACGGGAAAAACCCTTGTGTTCCTCGTGCCCCTTCAGTTCGACCATCGTGGTCAGCAGCGTCCAGATCTTGCCGTCCTTCAGGCGCACCAGTCCGTAGCCACGCGCCACGCCGGTCTCGAACTCGATCCATGCTGTGGACACGCCGCCATCGGCACTTGCCGTTTCGCCTTCGGCGATCCTCCAGCCCGCGGGTCGCGTCGCGGCAAGCTGCGCGCCCAACATCGCGGCGATCTGTCCCTTTCCCTCGCAGGTATGGATGTTCCAGGTGAAGGTCACCAGGTCCCGCCAATAGCAATCGTCCTGAAAGCAGTCCGTCGCAGCGGCGATGTCGCCCCGCTCCAGCGCGGCCCCAAACGTGTCCAGCAGCCCCTGCACCTCGGCATCGGCAGTTGTGTCGAGCATGTCTGTTCCTCCCTTTTGCTCCCAACCGCAGGGTGAGCCGTGCAGCGGGCTTGTCACCGGAATTCCCGTACCGATCGGGCGCGCACTGAACTTTCCCGCCGTTGCCGTTGCACGCGCAACAGCCTTCGCAACGCGGTTCAGGCAACAAGCCCCTCTCGCCGCGCCCGGCGAAGGATGGTCGAGCGGTTGACCCCAAGCCTGCGCGCCGCCAGTGCCATGTTCCCCTGGCAGGCTGCCAGGACGTCGGCAAGTGACGCAGTGGCCTTCAACGGCGACAAGGGCGCCGACGGAAGGTCGGGCAGGTCGATCACCGCGCCCTCGGCCAAAGTTACAGCGACCTCCAGCGTATTGGCGAGCTCCCGCAGGTTGCCGGGCCAGTCGCGCGCCTTCAACTCGGCCCGCGCGGCCGGAGAAATTCGCAAGCTCTGCGGGCGCAGGTGCCCCAGTTGCCGCAGGATCCGGTCGATCAACCAGTCGAAATCCTGCCGCAGCCGAAGGGGTGGCAGGGACAGGGTCACGGGGGCAAGCAGGAAGAACAGATCTGCGCGGAACGTCCCGCCCTGCACCATCGCAGCCAGATCGCCGACGTTGGCGGTGATCAGCCTTGGTCGCTGACGTGTGGGCAGATAGGCGAACCCCGCGACCAGATGCAGCAGGCGTCCCTGATCCGCCAGCGACAGATCGCCTGGTCCGTCGATGAAGAGCGTCCCACCCATTGCCGCTGCCGCGACACCATCAAGGTCAGGCAGCGGCGCGGCGCAGGTCAGCGTGACGAAGGGACGGCTCCCAGGCTGACAGGTATGGATCGCCCGGGCCAGCCGCTCTTTCCCGGTCCCCGTCTCGCCCGACACCAGAAGCGCGATCCCGGTCGGGGCCAGCCGCGCGGCATCCGCCTGCAGCCGTCGGATCGCCGGGTCGCCCCCCCCAATGCCCTGCAACGGCCCCGCTTCGCCCACCGGCACCGGTCGCCGTTCCGATTGTGGCGCGATGGCATGGCCGAACATGCCCTGTCCGTCACGCAACTGGATCAGGCGGTCTTCGGTCGGACGTCCGCGCATCAGGTCGGGCAAGCTGTCGACTGAAAGATCGAAGAAACGGTCGATCCTTTGCCCGATCGCCACACCGTCCATACGCCCGTCCATCTGCCGCGAAAGGACTTGCTCGGCCCCGTGCGTCATGCCGATGATCCGACCGGATCCATCCAGGGCGACCGCCGCCTCGGGGTCCACATCCAGGAATTCCGGGTTTGTCGAAAAGCGCAGCACCCAGTCGCCACGGTTCATTGCCATCAGGTTCGCCATCTCAACCCGCCGCGCACTGGCCTTGACCAGGTTCAGCGCCAGGCTCTGGCTGATCTTGGGCTGTGGCGAGCGCAGGAGAGAGATGTCCAGCACCGCCGCCAGATTGCCGTCCGTATCGAAGATCGGGGCCGCCGTGCAGGACAACGGTGTATGCGTCAGGTCGAAATGGTCCGACTGATGGATCGTGATCGCCTCGCGCGTGATGATGCAGGACCCGACGCCACAGGTCCCGGCCAGTTCCTCGGACCAGTCCGACCCCAGATACAGCCCCGCCTGACGCAGTTCCTCTTCAAACTTCGGATCACCGAAGTAGTCGACCGTGACACCCTTGGCATCGGCCAGCAGCAGCACATACTTCTGCCCGGCAATCTGTCGGAACAGCATTTCCAGCCCGCTGCGCGCGATGGAAATCAGCCGCTCCGACTGTTCCCGGTGTTCGCGCAAACGCGCCTCGGTGACGATATGGGCCGGGCTCGGCTTGGCCGGGTCCATCCCATACTCCTCGACACAGCGCCGCCATGACTGTTCGACCAGCGCATCGCGCCCCATCCCATGCCCCGCCAGGACCTGGTCGATCTCACGCAGATGCGAAAGGTTGGACATGTTCCTCACGTTCAAGCCCGCAAAGGCTATGTCTGTCAGGCCATCCGTTCAATTCTCTTGTGGTCGCGGAAGCAGCACTCTGCCAGCAGGAATACCACGTCTATCCCTGTCCACCTGCAAGTTAACTTCCCTACTCGCTCAGGCGACCAGGTCTAGCCAATCGCGGAAGCCATCCACGACCGCGCTGTCACAGTCCACCAGATGCTGCGGCGCGGGGTAATCGCCGTCGTGAACGTCCCGGACGAACCGACCCATTGCCTCGACCCGCATGGCCTGCAGGCGGTCGTATTCGCTGGCCAGGTCGGCATAGACCTTGGCATGACGCGGGACCTTCCCCCGGTTCTGCCCCAGCACGTCGTCCGAGAAAAGATACTGGGCATGCCCCCCTGCCCCGGCCCCCATCGAGATCAGGAACAGCCCGGTCCGCTCCGCGATCAGCCGGGTGATCGAATGCGGGACGACCTCGATCTCCACCGCAAAGGCTCCGGCCTCTTCCAGCGCCTTGCACTGGTTCCAGACCAGCTTTGCGGTCTCCAGCGTCTTGCCCACCGCCTTGAATCCACCGGTCCAGGTCCGTTTCGAAGGGATCAGCCCGACATGGCCGCAGACCGGCAAGCCGTGGTCGGACATCGCCTTCACGGTCGCCAGTGAACCCGAGCAATAGAAGCCATCAGCCCCATGTTTGAACAAGGGAAAGGCCCAGCGCAGAAAGTCGTCGGTCCCGCCGATTTCATAGAAATTGTCGCCCGGGAAGGCGAAGGCATCCGGTGCCACTTCGCGAAAGCGGCGGTCCATGATCATCGCGGGCGGGACAGAGAGAAGCTCCACCCCCGCGCGGGCCGCTGCCTCGGCTTCCTCGAGCGTCTCGACCCGCAGCATCGCGAACTGGTGCGTGCCGCGGGCGTCCATCAGGTCCTTGACGGTCGGCGGGGCCATCACGACACCTCGACGAAAACGCGGTCGCCTTCGACCTTCACTGGATACGTCGCCAGGTTCACGCAGACCGGGGTGCGCTTGGCCTCGCCCGTCCGGTAGTCGAACTGGCCGTTGTGCTTGGGGCATTCGATCAGGTGACCCATGACAAGGCCGTCGCACAGGTGAACGTTCTCGTGCGTGCACAGACCCGCGGTCGCGAAGAACTCCCCCTCCGGCGAGTGATAGATGGCAAATGTCTTGCCCGCATGATCCCAGCGGATCAGGTCTTCTTCGTCGATGTCAGAGGTACTGCAGGCGTCAATCCAGGGCATGGTCAGTCCTTATTCTGCGGCGGCGGGGGGCATCATGCCCGGCACGTACTGGTGGAAATCCTCGCGGTACGGTTTCGCGCTGGGCGGCAGGTCGCGCTTGATGAAGTAGTCCTCGTTCATCACCTGGCGCTTGATGGCGGGCCACATTTCCCGGAACGCCTCGGCGATAGAGCGGTTGGGCAGCGGCAGGTCGCCCTTGATGGCCTCATGCAGCTTCGGAAGCGCATGGTAGGGGACCATCGGGAACATGTGGTGCTCCACGTGATAGTTCATGTTCCAGTAGATGAAGCGGCTGACCCTGTTCATGTAGACCGTGCGGCTGTTCAGCCGGTGGTCGACGACATTGTCGGCCAGCCCCCCATGCTGCAGAAGCCCGGTCATGACGTGGTGCCAGGCGCCGTACAACCGGGGCAGGCCGATGACCATAAGGGGCAGGATCGAGCCGATCCCGACGGCAAGTGCGATGGTCGCCGCGTAAATCGCCACGTGGACTATGGCGACGCGCTGCACCTTGCCCCACTCACTTTGCGGGACGAAGGTCCTTTCAGCGGCAGTTGGTCCGGAAAGCGCGTTCTGGATCAGGATGGGGAAAAACTTCAGGACATCAATGATGCCGAAGAAGTTCAGGATCAGTTTTGCCACCTCCGGCGGGCGCATCACCGCAATCTCCGGGTCACGACCGACAAAGTAGGTCTCGGAATGGTGCCGCGCATGGCTCCAGCGCCAGGTGGCCGAGTTGCGCATGATCATGAAGCTGGCGATTTCGTAGACGGCGTTGTTCATCCAGGGCGTCTTGAAGGCGGTGCCATGGCCGCATTCGTGCCAGCGCGAATCCGAGGCAGAGCCGTAAAGGATGCCGTAAGCCAGCCAGAACGGCGCCGACCACCAGGACGGCCATAGCGCGATGCCAATACCCGCGAACAGGATCATGCAGCCATACAGGATGACGGTATCGCGGATCGCCGGGCCGTCGCTGCGGGCCATCAGGTCCTTCATCACCTTGCGCGGCACTTCGGTGTGATACCACTCTGCCGCCGTCAGTCCGCTCTCCACCGCGCGCCGGGCGTCCGGTCCGAAGAGACTGTAGTCGCGTTTGCCCATCATCGACCTCCTCTGTCGCACGTCCCGGCGGGGGTGCCTCCCTCGAGTCGTGGATAAGGCCGGCTTCATCGGATCGCCAATAGCCAGGCTTGCAGGTTTCGTCATGATACATCATCATCGGGTCAGAACTTGATGGGTTTTCGTCAGAACAATGGCCAACCGACCTACGATCCACGATGTCGCGCGCGAGGCCGGCGTTTCCAGCGCAACGGTGGACCGCGTGCTGAATGGCCGCGAGAAGGTGCGCGAGGAGACGGCGCGCAGGGTGTACGAGGCCGCGCGGCTGATCGGGTATCACGCGGCCCCGCTGATTGGGCAAAGGGTGCAGGCCGACCTGCCGCGCCTCCGGCTGGGACTGGTGCTGCACAAGGAACGCCAGGCGTTCTACCAGGCCTTCAAGGCCGAGGCGGAACGGGCGGTGACCCAGGCGACGGGTGTCCGTGCCAGCCTGCAGGTGGCCTTCGCGGCCTCGCAGTCCCCAAAGGACTTCACCGAGCTGATGGAGGGCATGGTCGGTCGCGTTGATGCGATTGCGGCCACTGCGGTGACCCATCCCGAGGTGACCGAAGCGGTGATGCAGCTGAACGCCAAGGGTATTCCCTGCTTTTCGCTTCTTAATGATTTTGGCCAGGGCGTGCGACAAAATTACTTGGGTCTCAACAACTTGAAGGTCGGGCGGATTGCGGCGCACATGATCGCTACGGCCTCGCACCACGCCGGGAAGATCGCGGTCTTCGTCGGCGGCTATCGCTGGCACGGGCACGAATTGCGCGAAACCGGGGTGCGCAGCTACTTCCGCGAACACGCGCCGCAGTTCCAGGTGCTGGACACTCTGATCAACCTTGAGACGCGCCAGCTGACCTATGAGGCGACGCTGGACCTGCTGTCCCGCCATCCCGACCTGCGCGGCATCTACTGCGCCGGCGGCGGGATGGAGGGGGCCATTGCCGCCGTCCGCGAGGCGCGGGCGCCGGGCGAAGTGGCGCTGGTGGTCAATGAGCTGACGCCGGAAAGCCGGGCCGCGCTGATCGGGCGGCACGTGACAATGGTGATCGCCACGCCGCTGCAAAGGCTGTGCGATGACCTGGTGCGCTTGGCAACAGCGGCGGTAAGCGACGGGCTGACTCCGGTGCAGGGCCAGCATTTCCTGCCTCCCGACCTGTATCTGCCGGAAAGCGTCTGACGAAAAGCAATCACGACCATCACCCGCATTTCGTCAGAAATGATGGGATCGCCCCGCGGCGGATTGACGCGATGGGAGAGTCTCGGGGATGGTCCGGCCCAAGCAATCGTCACGGTTGGGAGGCCGGGAATGATCCACTTCGCACTCAATCACATGACGGTGGCCCGCCTCTCGTTCCGCGACCTGGTGGCGCTGTCGAAACAGCTGGGCTGCGTGGGCATCGAGGTCCGCAATGACCTGCCCCAGCCGCTGTTTGACGGCATGGACCCCGTCGAGGGCGGGGCCTTCGCCCGCGAACACGGGCTGCGCCTGCTGGCTGTGGCCGAAGTCAAACGCTTCAACGACTGGTCTTCGGACAAGGAGGCAGAAGCGCTGGCACTGATGAAGATCGCTCGCGCCGCTGGGGCCGAGGCGGTCAGCCTGATCCCGCGCAACGACAACCTTGGCATGGGCAATGGCGAACGCCAGGCAAACCTGCGCGTGGCACTAAAGGCACTCAAGCCGATGCTCGAGGATCACAATCTGGTCGGCATGGTAGAACCCCTAGGGTTTGAGATCTGCGCCCTGCGCTACAAGGCGGAAGCGGTCGAGGGGATCGAGGCCGTCGGCGGCACGGGCCGGTTCAAGCTGGTGCATGACACCTTCCACCACACGCTCGCCCATGGCGGGCCGCTGTTCCCCGAACACACCGGGATCGTCCATGTCTCGGGCGTGGTGGACCAGGAGGTTAGCCTCAGCGAAATGCGCGATCCGCACCGGGTGCTGGTGACCAAGGGCGACCGGCTGGGCAATGTGGAACAGATCGCGGCCTTGCAGGCGGCGGGCTGGAACGGGCCGGTGAGCTTTGAGGCGTTTTCGCCCGAGGTGCATGCCTATGCCGATCCGGCCGCCGAACTGGCGAAGTCGTTCGAATTCATCCGATCCGGCCTCGCAGCGCGCGCGGCCTGATATCCGACCCGGGGAGAGAACGGGTCTTTCCGGCACAATTCAGGATGCAGCCGGACATCCGACAAGGGAGAGAGACATGAAAAAGACGCTTCTTGCTGCAGGCTTCGCCTCGCTGATGGGCACCACCGCGATGGCGGACGGGATCGGCGTGTCGATGGCGCTGTTCGACGACAACTTCCTGACCGTGCTGCGCAACGGCATCCAGGAACAGGCCGATGCGGCAGGCCTGTCGGTGCAGATCGAAGACGCTCAGAACGACGTGGCCAAGCAGCTGGACCAGATCAACAACTTCATCGCCTCGGGCGTTGACGCGATCATCGTGAACCCGGTCGATACCTCGGCCACGCAAGCGATGTCGGATGCCGCCGCCGCCGCTGGCGTGCCGCTGGTCTATGTGAACCGCCAGCCGATCAACGTCGACAGCCTGCCCGACAACCAGGCCTTCGTCGCCTCGAACGAAAGCGAATCCTCGCGTCAGGGCTTCATCGAGCAGTGCAACCAGTGGGCCGCTGCGGGCAAGACCGAGGTCAGCGTCTATGTCATGCAGGGCGAGCTGTCGAACCAGGCGGCCGTGCAGCGCACCCAGAACTACTATGACGTGATGGAAGCCGGTGAATGCGCGGTGAAGGTCAATGTGATCGACCAGCAGACCGCCAACTGGTCGCGCGATCAGGCACAGTCGCTGATGACCAACTGGCTCTCGACCGGCGCGGCCTTCGACGGCGTTCTGGCCAACAACGACGAGATGGCGCTGGGTGCGATCCAGGCGATGAAGGCCGCCGGGATCGACATGGGCTCTGTCATCGTCTCGGGCGTCGACGCGACCCAGGATGCGCTGGCCTCGATGCAGGCCGGTGAGCTGGACATCACCGTGTTCCAGAACGCGGCGGCCCAGGGCGGCGGCGCGCTTGATGCGGCGGTGAAGCTGGCGGCGGGCGAGGCTGTCGACCAGAAGGTCTACATCCCGTTCGAACTGGTGACCCCGGCGAACATCGACGGCTACCTGTCGAAGAACTGAGGCCCCTTCCGGGCACCTTGGGGGGCGGCTGGCAACAGTCGCCCCGCTTTTCTGGCGCGGATGAGATAACATCGGCCGGAATCCGTTATCGCGCACTGGGGGAGGGGCGACGTGGCAGAAGCAACGCATGGTTTGGGCGGCCTGAAATATGATCCGGCAAAGCGCACCCGCGCGCCGGAGTGGAACGTGTTCGGCGCCCTCGTCCTGATCGTCCTGATCTTCGAGATCCTGAACCGCCTGCAGGGCGGGTCCTTCCTGTTCAACATGCGCGACAATGTCGACGCGATCTTCAACCAGCAGCGGCTGGACATCATGATCCTGCAGGTCGCGATCATCGGGATCATCGCGCTGGGGGTGACGCAGGTCATCATCATCGGCGGGATCGACCTGTCGTCGGGCTCGGTCGTCGGTGCGACGGCAATGATCGTGATGAGTTTCGCGCAGACCGCGATGGTCAACGGCAACCCGAACCCGAAGGCGATCTTCGGCGAATGGGCGATGGACCTGCCGGTGATCGTGCCGATTGTCGTGGGCCTGGCCTGCGGGTTGGTCGCGGGGCTTATCAACGGCTTGCTGGTGGCCTACACCAAGATTCCGCCATTCATTGCGACCCTTGGCGTCATGGTCAGCGCCCGTGGCGTCGCACGTTGGTGGTCGAACGGCCAGCCGGTCAGCTTTCCGACCGAGACCTACGGCAGCCTCGCCAATGGCGACCTTTTGGGCGGCATGACCTTCGGGCTTCTGTCCTGGCAAGGCCAGAACCCCGCCGTGGTCTTCGTCCTGCTGGCGATCCTGTTCCACGTCATCATGACCTACACGCTCTACGGCAAGCGCTGCTATGCCATTGGGTCGAACGAGGCTGCCGCGCGGATGTCCGGCATCAACGTCGACCGCCACAAGGTGCTGGTCTATGCCATTGCAGGCCTTCTGGCGGCGGTGGCGGCGGTGCTGCTGACCTCGAAGAACCTGACGGCCCAGGCCGGGATGGGGGTGATGTACGAACTCGACGCCATTGCGATGGCGGTGATCGGGGGCGTTTCGCTGGCCGGGGGTCGCGGGTCGATCATCGGTACGGTCCTGGGCGCAGCGATCTTCTCCGTCATCATCTCGGGCTTCACGTCGATCAAGCTCGACGCCTACTACCAGGAGATGGTCAAGGGCGCGATCATCGTCGGCGCCGTAGTGCTGGACCAGTGGCGGCAACGTCAGCGGACGCGGGGGTAAGGGCAATGGCAAAGATCATTCTGGAAACCCGCGGCCTGACCAAGCACTACGGCGGTGTCCACGCCTTGGACGATGCGAATTTCATCCTGCACGACGGCGAACATGTGGCCGTCGTGGGCGACAACGGAGCAGGGAAATCCACCTTCGTGCGCCAGGTTACAGCGGTGGAGCAGCGGACGAGCGGAGAGATCATCTTTGACGGTCAGCCCGTCAGTTTCTCGGGTCCGCTGGAGGCCCGGCAAGCAGGGATTGAAACCGTGTTCCAGACGCTGGCCCTCGCCGACGATCTGGACGTGCCGTCGAACCTGTTCCTTGGGCGAGAACTGGTGAAGTTCAAGCTGGGGCCATTCTCGTGGCTCGACCGCAAGACGATGCGTGACCGGACGCTGGAGGCGCTGAAGACCACAGCCGTGAAGATTCCCAACGTCGACAACCCGATCCGCAACATGTCGGGCGGGCAGCGCCAGTGCGTGTCCATCGCGCGGACGGCGGCCTTTGCGTCCAAGCTCGTCATCATGGACGAACCCACAGCGGCGCTGGGGGTGCAAGAGACAGCTCAGGTCGAGAACATCATCCGGGGCCTGAAGGACCGGGGCATCCCGATGATCCTGATCAGCCACAACCTGCGGCAGGTCTTCGATCTGGTGGACCGGATCGTCGTCTTCCGTCGGGGTCGCATCGTCGCGAGCCTGCGGAAGGACGAGACGGACGGGAATGACATCGTCAGCTACATCACTGGTGTCAAAGGCGGATCGGACGTGGCCTATGCCTGACCACAAGGACACCGTCGCCGTCATCGCGGGCGGCACGCAAGGCTTGGGTCTGGCGATTGCCGAGGCTCTGGTGGCGCATGGCTGCACCCGCCTGGTCGTCGCCGGCCGCCGGGTAGCCGAGGGCGAGGCAGCGGTGCACCGGCTGCGCAGCCTCGGGGCCGATGCGCATTTCCGGCGGGCCGACATGGGGGTCGTCGAGGATGCTGTGGCGCTGATCGACGACGCGGCGTCGCGCTTCGGACGGGTCACGGCGCTGGTCAACGCGGCGGCGACGACCGAGAGGGGCTCGATCCTCGACTGCTCGCCCGCCGACTTCGACAAGCATATCGCGGTGAACACCCGGGGGCCGTTCTTTGCCCTGCAGCGGTTCGCCCAGCTGGCAGTCGCCGGGAAGTATCCCGCCAGCGCCGTGAACATCCTGTCGATGGTGGTGCATTGCGGGCAGTCCTACCTTGCGCCCTATTCGGCCTCGAAGGCGGCGCTGGCGAACATCACCAAGAACGCTGCCCAGGCGCTGCGGGGGCATCGCATCCGGGTCAACGGCATCAACTGCGGCTGGATGGACACCCCGGGCGAGGATGAGACGCAGCGGCGCTTCCATGGCGCGCAGGATGGCTGGCTGCAGGCCGCCGAGGCGCGGCAGCCGATGGGGATGCTGGTCAAGCCCGGCCATGTGGCAGAGCTGGCCAGCTACTTGCTTTCCGACGCGTCCGGCGTGATGACCGGCGCATTGGTGGATTTCGATCAGAACGTCGCCGGGGCCTACCCGGAGTAAGGAGAGAAGATGACGATCAGGTTCGGGCTTCTGGGTGCGGGGCGCATCGGGAAGGTTCATGCGAAGGCGGTGACGGGCAACCCGGCCGCGAAGCTCGTGGCGGTCAGCGACGCGATGCCCGCGGCAGCGCAGGCGATTGCCGACCAATATGGCTGCGACGTGCGCACCATCGACGCGATTGCGGGCGCAAAGGACATCGACGCGGTGGTGATCTGCACGCCAACGGATACCCATGCCGACCTGATCGAGCAGTTCGTGAAGGCCGGGAAGGCCGTGTTCTGCGAAAAGCCCATCGACCTGTCGCTGGCGCGCGTGAAGCAGTGCCTCGAGGTCGTCCGCGCCCACAAGGGCACGCTGATGGTCGGCTTCAACCGCCGCTTCGACCCGCATTTCCAGGCGGTGCGGGGCGAGATCGACAAGGGCACCATCGGCGCGGTGGAGATGGTGGTCATCACCAGCCGCGACCCGGGCGCGCCTCCGGTCGACTATATCAAGCGGTCGGGCGGGATCTTCCGGGACATGACGATCCACGACTTCGACATGGCGCGGTTCCTGTTGGGAGAGGAAGTGGCAGAGGTCTCGGCAATGGCGGCGGTTCTGGTGGACCCGGCGATCGGCAAGGCGGGGGACAGCGACTCGGTCCAGGTGATGCTGAAGACGGCCACGGGGAAGATGGCGGTGATCTCGAACTCGCGGCGGGCAACCTATGGGTACGACCAGCGGATCGAGGTGCATGGCTCGGCGGGGTCGGTCGCGGCGGAGAACCAGCGGCCCGTCAGCATCGAGGTGGCCACGGGGGCGGGCTATACCCGGCCGCCGCTGCATGACTTCTTCATGACCCGCTATACAGAGGCCTATGCAGCCGAGATAGCGGCCTTCATCGATGCGATGGCGGGCAAGGCCAAGGCTTCGCCTTCGGGGGAGGACGGGCTTCTGGCCCTGGCATTGGCCGAGGCGGCGCTGAAGTCGGTCGCCGAGGCCCGGGTCGTGAAGATGAGCGAGATCCTCTGACCGCGAAAAGCCGAAAGTGTCCACGGTGGACATTTTCTGATTACCTTTTGGAATCAGATGGATGCTCGCGGACGTATACCAATTGTTAAGGATTGGCCGATCCCCCCGGATCGGCCTTTTCCATTTGTTGATCCGACCCGCCATGCGATCCCCATCGCCCCCACCATGACGCTGGCGGCCCGCTGGGCGGGATGACAGAATGGCACCGGGATCGGAGGGGAGTCCGCCATGCAGGCATTGCTGATCGACGGAGTGAACTCCTGCCGCATGGCCGAGGTTCCCGATCCGCGCCCCGGTCCGGGCGAGGTGCTGGTCGATGTCCGCCACATCGGGCTCTGCGGTTCGGACCTTGCGACCTTCACCGGGCTGAACCCGCTGGTCAGCCTGCCCCGCATACCGGGGCATGAGCTGGGGGTGGTGATCCTTGAGGCCGGCCCCGACGTCTCTGCCGACTATGCGCCGGGCAAGCGCGCCATCGTGATGCCCTACACCGCCTGCGGCAGCTGTTCCGCCTGCCGCGCCGGCCGGGTCAACGCCTGCCGCCACAACCGGACGCTCGGCGTGCAGCAGGACGGCGGGTTGTCCGAACGCTTTGTCCTGCCCTATGGCAAGCTGATCCTGAACGACCGCCTCGCCCCCCGTCACCTGGCCTTGGTGGAGCCGCTGTCGGTCGGCTTTCACGCGGCGGACCGGGGGCGCATCACCAACCGGGACACCGTCGTGGTCCTGGGCTGCGGCATGATCGGCATGGGCGCGGTGATCGGCGCGGTGGCGCGGGGCGCGCGCGTGATTGCCGTCGACTTCGGCGACAAGACCCGCATCGCCCGCAGCTATGGCGCGGCGCACAGCATCGACCCGGGGCAAGAGGATGTGGCCGCCCGCGTGGCCGACCTGACCGATGGGCACGGCGCGGATGTGGTGGTCGAAGCGGTGGGGCTTCCCGCCACCTTCACCCAGGCCATCGACCTCGCCTGCTTTGCCGGGCGGGTGGTCTACATCGGCTATTCCAAGGCCCCGGTCAGCTATGAGACCCGCTTCTTCAACCTGAAGGAACTGGACATCCTGGGATCGCGCAATGCACTACGGTCCGATTTCGACGCGGTGATCGCCTGGATGGAGGCGCGCCAAACCCCGCCTGACGACCTGATCACCCGGGTCTTCCCTTTCGCCGAGGCGGCGCAGGCCCTGCCCACCTGGGTACGCGACCGGGCGACGACGCTGAAATTCCTGATCGAACGCTAGGCCGCTTATGGACCGCATCTCTGCCCGCCACCTGAACGGCCGCCCGCGCCCGACGCCGCGCATCCTGCAATTCGGCGGCGGCAATTTCCTGCGCGGCTTCATCGACTGGAAGATCGACCGGATGAACCAGGCGGCGGGCACCGACTGGGGCATCGTGATCCTGCGGTCAGTGGGCGGGCGCGACGGATCGGCCCTGAACGACCAGGACGGGATCTACACCGTCGTCTCGCGTGGCCTTGGGGCCGAAGGGACCCCGGTGACCGAGACGCGGGTCGTCGCCGTCGTGCGGGAAGAGATCGACTGCTCTGCCCACTGGGGGCGGGTACTGGACCTTGCGGCCCAGCCCGAGATCGCGGTGATCCTGTCGAACACGACCGAGACCGGGATCGTCTTCGACCCGATGGCGCGCCTGACGGACACCCCGCCCGCAAGCTTTCCCGCCAAGTTGACCGCGCTCCTTTTGCACCGCTGGCGGACACTCGGCCCCGATGCCCCCGGCTGGCAGGTCATCCCCTGCGAGTTGACCGACCGCGCCGGTGACACGCTTGCGGCCCTCGTCCGCGACCACGCCCGCGCCTGGGACCTCCCGCCTGCGTTCCTCGACTGGCTGGACGCACGGGTGCCGTTCTACAACACGCTGGTCGACCGGATCGTCACCGGCGCGCCCAAGGCGGACCGGGCGGCAGTCGAGGCGGCGCTGGGGTTCCACGACCCCTGCCTGACCACGACCGAGCTGTTCCATTTCCTGGCCATCGAGCAGCGCCCGGACCAGCCGCCCCTGGCCCCGCGGCTGGCTGACCATGATCCGGGCACCGTCGTCGTCCCCGATGTCACCCAGCTGAAGCTGCGCAAGGTCGCGATCCTGAACGGGGCGCATACCGCGCTGTGCCCGCTGGCCCTGCTGGCCGGAGTGCCGACTGTCGGCGCGGCGATGGAGATGCCCGCCGCCCGGCAGTTCCTGACCCGGCTGTTCGACCGCGAGATCCTGCCCTTCCTCGACCTGCCGCGCGCCAACACGCAGGCCTTCGCCGAGGAGGTGTTGCGCCGCTTTGCCAACCCTTTCGTGCAGCATCACTGGCACGACATCAGCCTGAATGCGGTGTCGAAGATCCGCGCCCGCAACCTGGACCGGATGGCCGCGCATCTGGCCGCTCATCAGATGGCGCCAAGGGGGCTGACCCTTTCGCTCGCCGCCTGGGTGCTGTTCTACCTTGGCCGCTTTCCCGGGGCCGCCGGCCTGCCACCGCGCGACACGCCCGAGGTGCTGGCGATCTTCGCCGGCCTGCAGCGCCTGACCGACCCCGAGGCGTTGGCCGATGCCGTGTTGGGGGAGGCCCGGCTTTGGGGCAGGCCGATCACCGACCCGACGCTTGCCGCTGCGCTGGCGCGTGACCTGCGCCGACTGGCCGGATGGTTGCAGGAAACGCCCGATCTTGCCGCCCTGCCGGCTTTGGCCGATTGACCGAACCCGGCAGACGGGGGGTTCGTTACAATTGGAAAACAGCCATGTGACTGGCATTTCAAACCCGTATCGGTTTCAACCAAGGCCAGTAAACCGACCGGAGCCACCATGCTGCGCAGCCTTGCCGCCCTGCTTCTTCTGACGACCGCCGCCAGCGCCGAAACCGCCGATGGTGAGGCGCTGAAGGCGATGACCTGGGACCAGATCGTCGAACAGGCACGCGGCGGGACGGTCAACTGGTTCATGTGGGGCGGCGCGGACAACATCAACGCCTATGTTTCCGGCTATGTCGCGGACCAATTGAAGGCCGAATACGACATCACGCTGAACCGCGTGCCGATCACCGATGCGGCCGACATCGTGACCCAGGTCCTGACCGAGAAAGAGGCCGGGGTGAGGGACGCGGGGTCGGTCGACCTGATCTGGATCAACGGCGAGAATTTCCGGTCGATGAAGCAGGCTGACCTGGCCTTCTGCGGCTACACCGCGCTGTTGCCGAACGACGCGCTGGTGAACTGGGACAATCCCGCCATTGCCAACGACTTCGGCGTGCCGGTCGAGGGCTGCGAGGTGCCGTGGAACACCGTGCAGTTCGCCTTTGCCCATGACAGTGCCTCGGTCGCCGAGCCGCCCACCGACATGGCCGGGCTGATCGCCTGGATCCAGGCCAACCCTGGCCGCTTCACCTATCCCGCGCCCCCGGACTTCACCGGTTCGGCCTTCCTGCGCCACGTCTTCATCCACGCAGCAGGCGGGCCGGACAGCCTGCTTGGCCCCTTTGACCAGGCGAAGTTTGATGAGACGGCTGCCAAGACCTGGGCGATCCTGAACGAGATCGAGCCCTTCCTCTGGCGCGAGGGGGCGACCTATCCGACCACGGTGACCCAGCTGAACGAGCTCTTTGCCAATGGCGAGGTCGCCTTCACCTTCAACTACGACCCCGCCCAGTTCGGCCTTGCGGTGGATGCCGGGGCCTATCCGGAAACGACGCGGTCCTTCGGCCTTGCGGATGGCACGATCGGCAACACCAACTATACGCTGATCCCGTTCAACTCGCCCAACAAGGCCGCGGCGATGGTGGTGCAGAACCTCCTCCTGTCGGGCGAGGCGCAGCTGAAGAAGGCCGATCCGTCGGTCTGGGGCGCGGCCCCCGCCATCGAGGTCAGCCGTACGGCGCCCGAGGTGCAAGAGGGCTTTGCCGAGATCAAGGCGCATCCCTCAGTGATCCCGGCGGCAGAGCTGGCCAAGGCCGCGCTGCCCGAGCTGCAGGCCGACTGGCTGACCGCGATCGAGGAGGGCTGGGCGAAGTACGTCGGCAACTGACGGCCTTCCGTCCGACCGCGTCCGGCTTGCCCGTCCCCCCGGCTTGACGCAAGCTGCCTGCACTTCACCGCGAAAGGCCCCGCGTGACCGACCGCCCCCGCCTTGCCCTGATGCTTGCGCCTGCGCTTCTGCTCTTGGGCGGGCTGTTCCTGGCCGGGCTGGGCCTGACCCTGATGCGGTCTTTCCGCTATATGCCCGCGCTTGGTCTGACCGAGCCTGACCTTGCCGCCTACACCGCCGTCCTGACCGAGCCGGGGTTCCTGAAATCCCTCGCCCTGTCGCTCTGGATCGCCACCGCATCGACCCTGATCGCCGCCACCCTGGCGCTGGCCGCCGCCCTGCTGCTGCGGCAGACCTTTCCCGGGCGGACCCTCATCAGCTTTCTGGCCCAGCTGAACCTGACGATCCCGCACATCGTGGGCGCCATCGGCATCGCTTACCTCTTCTCGCAATCCGGCAGCTTTGCCCGGCTGGCCCATGCCGTAGGCCTGATCGGCAGGCCGGCGGACTTCCCGGTCCTGACCCATGACCCCTATGCCATCGGCATCATCCTGCTTTACGTCTGGAAAGAGGTGCCCTTCATCCTTCTGGTCCTGCTGGCCAACCTTCAAACCCTGGGCCAGGACCATGAAGCCGTGGCCCGCTCGCTGGGCGCCACGCGCTGGCAGGCCGTTCGCCATGTCCTCTTGCCGATGATCCTGCCCGGCCTCGCGACGGCCTCGGCGCTGGTCTTCGCCTTTGCCTTCGGTGCCTACGAAGTGCCGCTGGTCCTTGGCCAGCACGCGCCAAAGGCGCTGCCGGTCCTGGCCTGGCAGGAATGGACCGATACCGACCTGACCCGCCAGCCGCAGGCGATGGCAATGGCGATCCTGATTGGAGCCATCGGGCTGGCGCTTCTGGCGCTGGCCGCGCGCAGCATCCGGCTGGGGACCCGCGATGCGCGCTGACCGGTTCAGGATGCTTGCCGCCCTGGCCCTTGCCGGATTTCTGGTCCTGCCGATCCTGCCCTTGGCCATCTGGTCCTTCGCGCATGGCTGGCGGTTTCCCGACCTGCTGCCGCAGGCCTGGTCGCTGAAGGCTTGGGCGCAGGTCTTCAACAGCCGGACGGGCGTCCTGCACAGCCTGGCCGTCACCACCGGCATTGCGCTGGCCACCACGGCCCTTGCCGCCCTGGTCGGCGTGCCCGCCGGGCGCGCCCTTGGGCTGTACCGGTTCCGGGGCAAGCGGCTAGTCACCCTCCTTCTCCTCGCCCCCGCCTTCCTGCCCGGTATCGCCATCGTCTTCGGCCTGCACGGAGTCTTCCTGCGCCTGGGCCTGGTCGGCACCGTGCCGGGCGTGATCCTGGCGCATCTGATCCCGGTCCTGCCCTACATGGTGCTGGTCATGGCCGCGGTCTTTTCCCGCTTTGACCCGGATTATGAGGCGCAGGCCCGCAGCCTTGGCGCGACGCCACTGCAGACCTTTCGCACGGTCACCCTGCCCGCCATCCTGCCCGGCCTGATGACAGCCGCACTCTTCGCCTTCCTGGTGTCATGGTCGCAGTACCTTCTGACGCTCGCCATCGGCGGAGGCCGGGTGCAGACCCTGCCGCTTCTCCTCTTCAGCTATGCCAGCGCCGGGCGGAACGACCTGACCGGGGCGCTTGGGCTTCTGTACATCCTGCCCGGGCTTCTGATCCTTCTTGTCACGGCACGGGGCGTGACCGGACGCGGCGCGGCCTTTGCCGAGGGGTTGCGGCCTTGACCGCGCTGACCCTGGACCAGCTGCGCAAGTCCTACTCTGCCGCTGCCCCGGCGGCCCTGCACGGGCTGACCCTGTCGGTCGCCAGCGGCAGCCTGACGGCGCTCTTGGGCCCTTCGGGGTCGGGCAAGACCACCACGATGAAGCTGATCGCAGGTCTGATCGCGCCGGATGGAGGCGACATCCGGCTGGGCGACCGGTCGATCCGCGACCTGCCGCCTGAACGGCGCGGCGTGGCGATGGTGTTCCAGAACCCGCTGTTGTTTCCCCATCTGACGGTGGCCGAGAATGTGGGCTTCGGCCTGCGGATGCGCGGCCTGTCCGCGGACCGGATCGCCAAAAGCGTTCGCGAGATGCTGGCCCGCGTCCGCCTGGCGGACCTCGCCCAGCGCAAGCCGGTGCAGCTGTCCGGCGGTCAGGCGCAGCGGGCGGCGCTGGCCCGGGCGCTCATCCTGCGGCCCGATGTCCTGTTGCTGGACGAACCGCTGTCGAGCCTTGATCCGGGCCTACGCGACGAAATGCGCCAGCTGATCCGCACGCTGCAGCGCGAGACCGGGATCACCATGATTGTCGTGACCCACGACCAGACTGAAGCTGTGGCCTTGGCCGACCGGATCGCCCTGTTGCTGGACGGCAGGCTTGCGCAGCACGACACGCCCGAGGCCTTCTATGCCCGCCCCGCGACCGAGGCCGTCGCGCGGTTCTTCGGCGGGGTCAACTTCATTTCGGGTACGGCGCGGTCCGGCCAATTCGACTGCGACCTGGGTCCGCTGGACCTGCCGACCGGGATCGCCGATGGGCCGGGACTTCTGACCATCCGGCCTGAATCGCTGCGCCTGGGCCCCGGTCCGAACCAGCGCACTGCGCGGGTTCGGTCGCTGGCGTTTCTGGGCAGCCTGACGCGGGTCGAGCTTGCGGTTTCGGGCCTTGCCCTTCAGGCCCTGGTGACCCCGGACAGTGCCCGCACGTTGATCCCCGACACCGAGCTTTCGGTGTCGCTGCCGCCCGACGCCCTTTGGGTCCTGGCACCGCCCGGACCGGTGCCCACCAAGGGCTGAACCGGCGTCACTCTGCCAGTACCGCCTTGCCACGACCGGCATGTTTCGCCGCGTAAAGCGCGCGATCGGCCGCCGCCACCAACTGGACGGCGTCCCATTGGATGCTGTTTGTCGAGCGGACGATCCCGATGCTGGCGGACACGTCGATCAGCTGACCTTCAAACAGCATCGGCTCACGAACCCGCGCGATGATACGATTGGCAACGGTCATCATGGTGCGGGCATCGCTGCGGCCAACGATGATCAGCACGAACTCATCGCCACCGATCCGGGCGGCGCAATCGTCGGACCGCAACTGTTCAAGCAGGATGCGCCCGACACTTTCCAGGACGAAGTCGCCCGCCGCGTGGCCCAGCGTATCGTTGACCTTCTTGAAATAGTCGAGGTCCATATGCATCAGCCCAAAGTCGGCCTTGACCCTGCTCAGCCGTTCAATTTCCAGGTCGGCGGCCCGGCGATTGCGCAGGCCGGTCAGCGGGTCGGTCATGGCCTCCTCCTCGGCCGCGACACGGGCACCGTCCAGCCGCAGGGTCAGACCCTTCAGCTCACGCAGGACGGTCGAATTCCATTCGGCGAGGAAAAGCACGTCCGTTGCCATCTCGCTCGCCGCGAAATCCGAAGCCAGGAGGGCATGATCCCGGACGGCCGAGACCAGTTCGATGAAAGTCAGGTTGATCAGGATGCGGCCATCCTGTGGGATGCGCATGCCAAGGCCCCGCAGGGCCGTCCGGGTCCCGCCCCGCAGGAACAGCCGGAACCGGTTGCCGTTCCGGGCAAGGACATCATGCACCGTGACCGCCCCCCCGGGCGAGCGTACCTCGAACAGATCCTCGAACCGGGCGCCTGGCACCGCCGCCCCCTGCAGGATCCGCGCAAGCGTGGGACCAAAGCTTAACGCGCGACCCTCGGAATCAAGCAGAAGATGCATTGGCATGAAGCGCGCCAGAGTGGCCGCACACATGTCCAGACGCTGGCGGATCAGGTCGTCTGCCATGGCTCAAGGCTCCGGCATCGCAAGTTCGAAGGTCTTCCCGGCGGCGTGGCGGCTGTCCAGCATGGAGATATTGATGAAACCGTCCTCCCCCGCATCGATCAGACACAGCGTCCCATAGTCGTCGGCCATCGCCGTCACCACGCCGATCAGCACGCGCTGGACGCCCAGCACATTCGAACGGCACTGCAGTTCGTACCGGTCCGGCCCGACGACGGACAAGGTGACCTCGGGCATCTCGACGTCCGGCAGGGCCAGCCAGGCGCGGCCGGGCAGTTCTTCCAGCGAATGCAGGAAGTCGTCGAAGGACACTCCCCCGAACCGCAACAGCCTGCGGACGCCTTCGCGTTCGGGGTTCGCGACCAGGTAGATCCCGACGTCTTCCCAGATCGCCTCGACCGGTCTGTCAAGCACCCGTGCAGCGATATCCGCAACCGTGTCGGCCAGCCCGGCCTCATACTGCAGCATCGGCTCGAAGGTCTGGCTTGGTTGTTCGGCAAGCAGGCAGATTTGCTGCCATCTGGCAGACCCGAAGGTATCCAGCACGTAGTTCTGTAAGGATCGCAGCAAGAGCGCGTCCATTTTAGTCACCGTCGATCATTCTGCGGCGACCCTATCCCGGAACCGTTAACGAATTCTACAGTGGAGCCAGATCACGGCAGAATTATGAGTCCCTTCTCGCCGGTGCCCAGCTGGTTCAGCATCGCCCCTGTCAGCGGGGGTGGGCTCACCTGATACTGTCGGATCAGCGCGAAGGCCTCGGAGGCTGGAATGAAGGTGCCATCCGGCCGGACTGTGCTGCGGGTGTGCAGCTGACCGACCTCGCCGATGTAAAGGCCCGCGATCTCGACATAATCCACGTTGCGCGGCAGGAACAGCAAGGCCTCTTCGCCCGGGAACAGCGGCAAGAGATCGCCCACCACCATCAGGCAGCCGGGTCGGTCGGGCGTGGGCACCGCCTTGCAGACCTGCTGCCAGTCCTGCAGCGTCGAATCCGAGGCGGCCGCGAGTAACGTATCGCGGGTGCCGGTCGCCGTCGCCGGCTGCACCGGAATCACCTCCTTCACGCTGGCAAGCAGCGCCTCGCGATCGACCGCCGGTGCAAGAGACTCACCCGCCAGTCGCGCCGCCAAGGCCTCTTGCCCAGGCTCCTTCGCGCGGACTTCCAGTTCGGCGATTACCGCAGCCCCGGGCTTGCCCCAGTCCCGGATCGCAGTCGGATCAAGCGCCTCGATGGGGGTGGTCCCGGCATCGAACCGGGCCAGCTGGTCCCGGGCCGAGATGCGTTCGGCGTTCAGGACCGGCGTCAGCCACAGGGCCGCAAGCACCAGGGCCACCAGCGCCATGTAGATGTTGCCCTGGCGGATCCGCTCCATCCAGCCGCTGCCGCGCAGCACCGCCACCGCATAAACCAACCCGTAGGCCACTCCGACCGCCGCCACCAGGATGACGAACACCCGGTCAGGCGACCAGCCGCGATCCATCACCCGCAGCCAGATCGCCCAGAAGGCAAGCCCCGCGACCAGCGGCAACAGGACCGCCATGATCTGCGCCGACCGGCGGAGTGCCGGGCTTTGCGCGGCCTCGGCATCCGACTGATCCACGGCAATCGAGACCAGCGAGATACCCCCCGCCACCATGGTCAACAACAGAAGCGCCGGCGACAGGTCTCCGGCCAGCCCCTCCAGCCCGCGGAACGGCAGGGCGATCAGGAACACCACCATCACCGCCAGCACGACCGGCAGGAACAGCCGGAACAGGCGCAGCACGACGTAAGGCGACAGAAGGTCGGCCAGGTCGTGGATCACCGCCATGCCCAGACCCAGGATCGCACCGGACAGGACCAGCGGCACCAGATCATGCCGCAGAAGCTCACCGATCACCGTGATGCCGACGATGTTCAGCACCTGATCCGACAGGAAGATCACCAGCCAGACCAGGCCGGTGAACGCCCCCGCAGCGGCATAGCGCAGCACGACCGACCAGGCCTCAAGGAACAGCGCCGGATAGTCCCGCCAGCCGGACTTTGCCCCGGCGATCAGGAACGGAACCGGCAGCGCCGCGACGACAAGCAGCGCCAGAACCGGGATCACGGCATCAATGAAGTCGTCCGGACGCGCATAGCGCAGCATGGTCAATGCAACCAGGCCCCCGACAACCGCCGCCAGGCCCACAGCCCGCGGCAGCGCCCGGCCAAGACCAATCGGCCCCGCCATGCCCAGAAGCGCGCCGAACAGCGTCGAAATCGCAACCAGCAGGACCAGTGCCGGATAGTCCGTGATCCATTCGTTGTCCAAGGCCCGCAACACGGCCCAGAACAACAGACCCCCAAGGGCGCCTGCCCCCGCAAGCTTCGCCCGCGCCGCGATCTGGTCGCTCATCCACGCCTCCTGTCGTTGCCCCGGTTGGCGGTTGCGACTGTCCATAGGGCCGCCTTGACCGCATAGTCAGGATTTCCGCCCGGTTGCCAAGTCGCAAGCGCCAGCCCTAGCGCACCCTGTCGCACAGGGCCCGCAGATGCCCGGCCATGTCGCGCGCACCAACCTCGGCCTCGCGCACCAGGAAGTCGAAGTGCTGGGTGATCGTCTCGACCCGGGCACTGTCGCGGAAGGCAAGGTAGTGGCGGCCGAGGTAGATCACCGCCAAGAGCGGACCAAAGACAGTGACCGGGGCGGAAAACAGCTTGCGCGCATCGAAAAGGCACAGCCGGAGCGAGGGGTAAAGCTGCTCGCACAGCGTTATCAGGTGCCGCAGCTGCGCAAGGCGCGTCTCGGCCGAGATGCCCTCGTAATAGCCTGAGGCCGTGGCGAAGGCGGTCAGTTCATGCAGCGGCAGGGCGATCTCATAGTCCGACCCCGCCCCGCGCATCCATTGCAGCCGGTCCTCGAAGGCGCCGATCGCCTGTTCCGCGGTTCGGCCCAGCTGCGGCTCATACTCCCATTCGACCAGCGCGCGCGTCTTCAGCATGTCGGGCAGGGTCGCAGGCACATGGCGGATCTTGTAACCCGCGGCCTCCTGGTGCCAGCCGAAGATGCGTTCGTCGATCAGGGCGCGCGGGGCCTCGGTCAGCGACAGCGAGGCGGCGAGGAGGTCGGCAATCGGTTCCGGGCGGCCCGAGAGACCCAATAGCCAGTCGGCGCTGATCCCCAACGCGCGCGCGCAGTCGGCGGCAAGCTGGGCGTTCGGCAGGCGCGTGCCGTCCTGCAACAGCGCCGAGATGGTCGAGCGGTCCACCCCGCAGGCCCGGGCCAGCGCGGACTGGCTGACCTTGCGCGAAGTCATCGCCTCGGCCAGGCGCTGGCGGAAAGTCAGGGCGCGGTCGCGCTTGTCTACTTTATCCGACACTTGTTGTTTTTCCAGAACGGCTGCTGGGTTGAGTTTACAATATCCTGAATACCCGGCAGAGCGTGGACTTGCTATCGTCACACAAACGTTACCCTGTTCGAGATCCATCTTGCATACTGAAGTCCGGGCCATCGAATGGCCCACCTTGATCGTCTTCGCCGCAACCTACGGCCTCTGGGCGCTGGCAACCACCGCGCTTTGGACGCTGTCCCCCACTCTCGGGTTCATTGCCGCCGCGCTGGCCATCGCGCAATTCTCCTCGCTGACACATGAGGTTCTGCACGGCCACCCGTTCCGGTCGCAAACGTTGTCCGAAGCGATGGTGTTCCCGGGGCTTACGGTCTTTGTCCCCTATTTGCGCTTCAAGGACCTGCACCTGCAGCACCATTTCGACCCGGCGCTGACCGATCCCTATGACGACCCGGAATCGAACTACCTTGATCCGGCGGTCTGGGCGCGACTTTCAGGGCCGGTGAAGGCGCTTCTACGCTTCAACAACACGCTGTTCGGGCGGATGCTGGTCGGCCCCGCGATCTCGACCTGGGCGCTGGCCAAGGGCGACCTTGCCGCGATGCGCAAGGGCGACCGGCGGGTCTGGCTGGCCTGGGGGCTGCACCTGCCGGGCCTTGCCATGGTCTGGGCCTGGCTGGAATGGGTCGGCACGATGCCCGCCTGGGCCTATCTGCTGGCGGCGTACCTGGGGTGGAGCCTTTTGAAGATCCGCACTTACCTCGAACACCGCGCGCATGACGCGGCGCGGGCGCGGACCGTGGTGATCGAAAGCCAGGGGCCGCTAAGCCTGTTGTTCCTGAACAACAACTTCCATGTCGTCCACCACATGCACCCCGGCGTCGCCTGGTACAAACTGCCCGCGCTCTACTTCGGCAACCGCGACCACTACCTGCGCCGGAACGAGGGCTACCAGTACCGCAGCTATGTCGACATCTTCCGGCAGTTCCTGTTCCGCGCCAAGGACCCGGTGCCGCATCCGGTGTTCCCGGTCGACAAGGGCGGGGTGCTAGACCAGCCGGCGGAACTGCGGGGTGGTGCCGGAGTTGTCGAAGAACGGCACGCCGGGCTGATCGTGGCCCGCCACTAGGGCCGAGACCTCGGCCAGGACGACCTCGGTCACAAAGGGCAGGTCCAGCGCGCGGGCCTCGGGCAAAGGCAGCCAGCGCAGGTGCTGCAGCTCTCCGGAGGCAAGGCTGAAATCCTCGCGGTTGTCGTCCAGGCTGTCGGCATGGGCCAGGAGGAACCGCGCGTCGAACCGGCGGGTGCGGCCCGGCGGCGTGATGGCACGGAAGATGAAGCGGAGCGAGGGATGCTCCATCCCGGCCAGGTTCAGGCCAGTCTCTTCGGTCAACTCGCGCAGTGCCGTGGCCACCAGGGTTTCCGGCGCGGGGGCATCGGGCGGGTTGGACAGCGTGAGGCGGCGGCTGCAGTCGGCAGTCAGAAAGCCGGGCCGGGGTACGGCGGCATCCTCTGGATCGACGCGCCCGCCGGGGAAGACGAACTTCGACGGCATGAACACCGCGCCTTCGCCGCGCTGGCCCATCAGGACCTGCGGGCCGTCCGGGCTTTCCCGCCACAGGACAACCGTTGCGGCTGGGCGGATCGCCTCGTCAGTCATGCGGGGCGGAACCAAAGCCGTGCATGCGGTTGGCCCATTGCAGCGCCACCATCGCCCCCTTCAGCCGCGGCAGAAGGTACAGGGACAAAGCCACCGTCCCGATGGTGAACCCCACCGCCATGACCAGGGGCTCGGGCCGCCACTTGGTGTAGGTGAACAGAAGGACCGGTGCCAGCAGGTGGCCGACGATCAGGATCGTCAGGTAAGCCGGTCCGTCGTCGGCGCGGTGGTGGTGCAGCTCCTCGCCGCAGACCGGGCAGGCATCGCGCACCTTCAGATAGCCGCGCAGCATCGGACCCGCCCCGCAGTTCGGGCAGCGCCGCCGCCAGCCCCGCAGCACGGCGGGCTTCCAGGGCCGGTCTTCAACTTCGGTGGCAGCGGTCATCGGCATTGCAGCAGGTCCAGAACGCCCGGCACCTGGCCGGACCCACGGACCATACAGCGCCCCGCCGCCCGATCACAGGGGAAAGACCACCCCTGTGTCCGCGTGTCGCAATTTCTGGCCAACCCCGCGACGGAAACCCGCGCCTGTGCCGTGTGACTGTGCAGAGGGGCCGGTTGGCGGCCCGAAACTGGAGAATGAAGATGACTGCACCGAAGAAAACCGCTGTCGCCGTGCTGGCCCTGATGGGCGCGGTTCTGGGCTCTGCCGCCCTGGCCGAACGCGGGATGGGTGGCATGAGCGGTGAAGGCCGCGGCCCGATGATGTTGGAGATGTTCGACGCGATCGACACCAACACCGACGGCAAGATCACCCAGGATGAACTGGCCGCGCACCGCGCCGCCGAATTCGCCGCCGCCGATACGAACAGCGACGGCGCGCTTAGCGCCGAAGAACTGCAGGCGCACATGATGGCTCAGATGGCGGCCCGTCGCAGCGCCCGGATGATCGAGAATATGGACGACGACGGCAACGGCACCCTGTCGGTCGAGGAAATGGGCGAGGGTCCGATGGCCCAGCATTTCGCCCGGATCGACACCGACAACGACGGCGCGATCTCGAAGGAAGAAGCCGAGGCAGTGGCCGAAAGGATGGGCAAGCGCCGCGAAGGCCGCGGTCACGGTCACGACAACAACTGAGGCTTTGCGCCGGACGGATGCCGGGGTAGACCAGACGCAGGATGACGATGGCCTTCGATGCAGGCGATGACACCTCGGACGAGGCGCTGATGGTGCTCTATGCCAATGGAGACCGTCACGCGGCGCTGGCCTTGACCCAGCGTGTCACCCCCCGCGTCCTGGCCTATGCGTCCCGGCTTCTGTCCGGCGACCGCGCCGAAGCCGAGGACGTGGCGCAGGAGACCATGCTGCGGCTTTGGCGCGTGGCGCCCGAGTGGCGGCAAGGCGAAACCAAGGTAACGACCTGGGCCTACCGGGTCGCCACCAATCTGTGCATCGACCGCCAGCGGGCGCGGGGCCGCAAGCGCCAGATGGCACTGGACGACGCCCCCGAAGTCGCGGACGGCGCACCAGGGGCCGAAGGGCATCTGCAGGACGCAGACCGGATGGCGGCACTTGAGGCGGCTTTGGCGGAACTCCCCGACCGGCAACGGCAGGCGGTGGTGCTGCGGCACCTGGAAGGGATGACGAACCCCGAAATTGCAGCGATCATGGAGATCGGGGTCGAAGCGGTGGAAAGCCTGACGGCGCGGGGCAAACGCGCGCTTTCGGCGATCCTGGCGGGCCGGAAGGCCGAGTTGGGCTATGAGGATGACCAAGATGCAGGATGACGAGCTTGACCGCCTGCTGGCGACAGCGGCCAGGGCGGCCCCCGCCCCCTCGGACGCGTTGATGGAGCGTGTGCTGGCCGATGCCTTGGCCTTGCAGCCGCAGCCGGCAGCCCTGCGCGTGGCCCCGCCCCCGGTCCGGGCCAGCCGCCTTCAGCGGTTGCTGGCGGCCCTGGGCGGCGGTCCGGCGCTGGCCGGGCTTGGCATGGCGGCGGTCTTCGGCATCGCGCTTGGCTATCTTAGCCCGACGACGCTGGACTACCTGACCGGCTCAACCACCGATGTGGCCGAATTCTTCCCCGATGCCGATTTTCTGGCGACTGAAGGCTGACCCCGATGACCGACCCGCAAGGCCCCACCTCCCCCTCTGCACCTGTGGCCCCCGCCGCGCCGGGGCGGCAACCCTCACGCTGGCTGAAGCCCGCGCTGATCGTCTCGGTCGCGATCAACCTCGCCGTTGCCGGGTTGGTGCTGGGCGCCTGGCTGGGCGACGGCCCGCGCAAGGGGATGCCGCGCGACCTGTCCTTCGGGCCTTTCAGCGAGGCCCTGAGCGACCAGGACCGCCGCGCCCTGCGCAAGGGGCTGATGGACCGCGCGGGCGAGTTCCGCACGTCGCGTGAAGCCGCCCGCGCCGAGTTCGATGCGCTGTTGGCCACGCTGCGCGCCGATCCGTTCGACCCGGCCGCGATGAAGGCCGCGCTGGCCGCGATCGAGACCCGGAACGCCGAGCGGCTGGAACTGGGCCGCAGCCTGATCGAGACGCGTCTGGTGGAAATGTCGGTCGAGGAACGCCTGGCCTTCGCCGACCGCCTGGAGCGCGGATTGCACGGTCGCCGGAAGGATTGAGGTCACAGATCCTGGGGCCGGTCAGGCCGCGCTGAGGCGGAAGGTCACCTGGTTGCGCCCGGCACCCTTTGATTCCATCAGCGCGATGTCGGCCTGTTCGACCAGACCCTCGACACCGAAACTGTCCTCACCCCCCGTACCGGCAACTGCCACCCCGATCGAGACGGTGACGTGCAGCTCCTCGCCCGAGGTCAGCCGAACCGGCTGGTCGTCCATCACCTGGCACAGCCGTTCGGCCACCCGCCGCGCCATCGCCATGCCGGTGCGCGGCAGGATGGCCAGGAACTCCTCCCCCCCGATCCGGGCCAGAACGTCGGTGTCGCGCAGATGCGCCGTCAGCCGGTGCGCGACTTCGACCAGGACCTGGTCCCCGGCGGCATGGCCGTAGACGTCATTGACCTGCTTGAAACGGTCGAGGTCCAGCACCATGACCGCAAAGGGCGAGCCTTCCGACCGCGCGAGGTCCGCCACCGCGGCAAGCTGCGGCACCGCGAAGCGGCGGTTGTAAAGCCCGGTCAGCGGATCGCGCATCGCCATGCGCAAGCCGTCCTGCATCCGGGCGCGCAGCTGGTCGAAATGCCGCTTGCGACGCAGAAGCCCGCGGGTGCGCAGGACCAGTTCCTCGGCCGAGACGCCCGGACCGACCGCGTCATCCGCGCCAAGGTCGAAGGCCATGGCCGCGTCATCCCCCGCCCCGGCCGGACCCACGACGCAGACCGCCGCATGCCGGGTCGCCTGGTGGCTTTTCAGTTCCGACAAGAGCCGCAGCGTCGACATCGGATTGTTCCCGTCGTCCTGCAGGACAAAGACCTCGGGCACCGCGTCGCCGCCTTCGCCCACCGCAAGCTCGGCCAGCGCCTCGCGCCGCGAGACCACGACCAGACGGTCGCGCAGTTGCCCCGCCAGCGCATCGCGCAGCCCCTCGCCCGACATGTGCTGCGGGGTGACCAGGGCAATGGTGCCCTGCGGATCGAAGGCGGCAGGCACTTCGGCAAGCCCCGGCAGGGCCAAGGCATCCTGCACCGGAAAGTTGCTGTCGGCCTTCAGCCGCAACAGGTTGCGCAGCCGGGCCTGCAGCACGCGTTCGTTTGTCGGCTGGTCCATCACGTCGTCCGCCCCGGCCGCAAACGCCGCCAGCCGTTCCGACGCGCCGCCGGACGCGGTCAGCGCGATGACCGGGATATCGCGGCAGGCCGGATCGCGGCGCAGGCGACGCAACACCTCAAGCCCGCAGATGTCGGGCAGGCCAAGGTCCAAGAGGATGAGATCGGGCCGTTCCGCCTGGGCAATCCGCAGGCAGGACGCGCCATCTGTGGCCAGCAACGGCTGGTAGAAGGCCGCGGTCAGCCGGGCCTGCTGCACGATGCGGTTCGCCGCTATATCGTCAACGATGAGAACCCGTGCCGGCATCTTCCACTGCTGTTTGTTCATCGACCAGATGGCGGACATTTTGCCGTCAAGAAGGTTAACAAATCCTTTCGCCGTTAAGATTCGTCAGAAAATCCTTACCGGGTGATGCAAAACTCCGCCGTTGGTGGCAGAAGGTGGCTGATGTATTTGATTTCCTTGCAGAGAGCTTGCCGATGACCCCCGAAGCCGCACAGGTTCTGGCCCTGCAGGCCCTTGGCTGGCTTGCCACCGAAGATGAAATCTTTCCGCTTTTTCTTAACGCGAGCGGGGCAAGCCTTGCCGATCTCCGCGCCCGGGCCGCTGAGGCAGAGTTCCAGGGGGCGGTGCTGGATTTCCTGCTGCAGGATGACCAATGGGTGATTGCTTTCTGCGACAGCCACGGTCATCCCTACACGGCCCCCCAGGCGGCGCGGATGGCGTTGCCGGGCGGGGGCGAGACGTTTTGGACCTGACCACTCTGACCGGAAAGCAATGGTGATGATCGACGGGCTTTTGTTCGACAAGGATGGAACGCTGTTCGACTTCCGCGTCAGCTGGGGGCGGTGGGCGCAAGGGTTCCTGGCGCAGGTGTCCCGGGATGCCGACCACACGGCGCGGCTGGGCCGGGCGATCGGCTTTGATCCCGCGACCGGCAGCTTTGCGCCCGACAGCCCGGTGATCGCCGCGACCGCCGCCGACATCGCGGCTGCGCTGGTCGTCGAACTGCCGGGTGTCACGGTGTCCGAGCTGACCGACCGGATCGACGCCAGCGCGGCCCAGGCGCCGATGTCCGAGGCCGTGCCTTTGCGCCCGTTGCTGTCGGCGCTCCGCGACCGGGGGCTCCGGCTGGGGGTGGCGACGAACGATTCCGAGGCCCCCGCGCGGCAGCATCTGGCGAACCATGGCATCACCGACTGCTTCGATTTCATCTCGGGCTATGATTCCGGCTATGGCCCGAAACCCGGCCCCGGCATGTGCCTGGCCTTCGCCAGCCAACTTGGCCTCCAGCCCTCTCGCGTGGCCATGGTGGGCGACAGCCGCCACGATCTGGAGGCCGGTCGCGCCGCCGGTATGCGCACTGTCGCGGTGCTGACCGGGGTTGCCGAGCGCGACCAGCTTGCGCCGCACGCCGACGTGGTCCTGGCCGATATCGGCGAGATTCCGGCCTGGCTTTCCGGGCTTCAGGGCTGACGAACCAAGGCGGGACATGAAAAGCGACGCGTTTTTGTCGCTAACGCGGTAACGCCTTTCGTTTCCCTTCCCCATCTTCGGACATGCGTAATGGAGATCCGAAGATGACTGATGAACCAGCCCGTAGAAAGCGCGCCGGTGGGCGTGCCGGAATGAAGGTCCGCGCGGGGACGGCGGTCATCGACCAGATGCCCTGGCGGATCCCGGTGAACCCCGACGCTCCGGTCGAACCGCTGGATGCCGACGGCGTGCAACGCATCCACAAGACCGCGATGCGCATCCTTCGCGACATCGGGATCGAATTCCTGAACCCCGAGGCGGTCGAGCATCTGAAGAAGGCGGGCTGCACCGTCAACGGGACCAACGTCCGGATGGACGAGGACTTCGTGATGGAGATGGTCGCCCGCGCACCCGAGACCTTCACGATCACGCCTCGCAACCCGGAGCGCGAGCTGATCATGGGCGGCAAGCACATGCTGTTCGTGAACGTCTCCTCGCCCCCGAACGCTTGGGACATGGAGCGCGGCAAGCGCTCGGGCGACTTCGAGACGTTCAAGGAATTCATGAAGCTGACGCAGTATTTCAACTGCATCCACATCGCGGGCGGCTATCCGGTGGAGCCGGTGGATATCCATGCGTCCGTCCGGCACCTGGATTGCCTGTACGAGAAGCTGACGCTGACCGACAAGGTCGTCCATGCCTACAGCCTCGGGGCCGAGCGGGTCGAGGATGTGATGGAGATGGTCCGCATAGCAGGCGGGCTGACGGAGAGTGAGTTCCAGGCCAAGCCCCGGATGTACACCAACATCAACTCGGTGAGCCCGCTGAAGCACGACTATCCGATGCTGGACGGCGCGATGCGGATGGCCAAGCGCGGGCAGCCGGTGGTGGTGACGCCGTTTACGCTCGCGGGGGCGATGGCGCCGGTCACGATGTCGGGGGCGGTGGCGCTGTCGATTGCCGAGGCTTTGGCGGCGGTGGCGCTGCTGGAATACATCGCGCCCGGGTGTCCGGTGGCGATCGGGACCTTCACCTCGAACGTCGACATGAAGTCGGGGGCCCCGGCTTTCGGGACGCCGGAATACATGCGGGCAACGCAGATGACGGGGCAGCTGGTGCGGTTCTATGGCGTGCCGATGCGGGCCTCGGGTGTCTGCGCGGCGAACGTGCCGGATGGGCAGGCGATGTGGGAGACGTCGAATTCCCTGTGGTCGGCCGTGCAGAGCCGGACCAACATGGTCTACCACGCGGCGGGCTGGCTGGAGGGGGGTCTGATTGCGTCGCCTGAGAAGTTCATCATGGACTGCGAGGTCCTGCAGATGATCCAGCGGTACTTCGAGGAGGTCACCTTCGCGACGCGGGACGAGGACCTGGCCTTCGACGCGATCAAGGAGGTCGGCGCGGGGGGGCATTACTTCGGGATCCAGCACACCCAGGACCGCTATCAGCAGGCCTTCTACCAGCCCTTCGTCAGCGACTGGCGGAACTATGAAGCCTGGCAGGCGGACGGGTCGGTCTGGACGGTGGAGCGCGCGCACCGGATCTACAAGCAGATCCTGGCCGAGTTCGAGGCCCCTGCGATGCGGGGGGAGCACCTGGAGGAGCTGCAGCGGTTCGTTGCCCGGCGGAAGCAGGAGGGCGGAGCGCCCACCGACTTCTGAGCTGTCCACGGTGGACAAACGCTGATGGTTCTTTGCAATCAAAGGGTTGCTCGCGGACGTTAGGGGTTTCTTAACTTGTGCGGACGGTGGGCCAACCTGCGCCTTAGGGGCGCAGAACGGCCCACCCTACGGCGGCAGTGCGCGCCTGTCGGCGGGCGGTCCCGGGACCTGCGCTTGCGAAAATGAGCGCCTGCGGCGCGCGCCTTTTGTCTCGGCCTTGCGCGTGAAGAACGCGCAAGACCTCGGGTGTTTGCCTCCGGCGGGAGTATTTGGGAATGGGCAAGCCATAGGGGCAGGAGGGGTGGCGTGCCGGGGCGCGAGGGATTGCAGGTCACCCCGGAAGGTCGAGGCCCTCGATCCGGCCGTAGACCTGGTCGATCCCGTCGGTGAAGCCCTGTTCGATGGCTTTCGCCCGCGCCGCAGCGTCAGAGTAGCGCATCACCACGGTCATCCGGGTGCCGGACCCTTCGGGCGAAAGCGTCGTGGTCACGGTCGGGCCCCGGCTGGTGTCGCCGTTGAAGTGTTCGACATGGACCATGCGGTGGGGCGGGTTGGCTTCGAGGATGGGGCCGGAGAAGAAGAATTCTGGCCAGGCGTAGTGGAAGCTGCCGCCGGGGCGGGCGTCCATCCGGCAGAGGGTCAGGTCGGGCGACAGCCACTGGCGGATGAGCCCGGGTTCGGTGAGGCCGCGCCAGACCTTGGCGGGCGGATGGCTGAATTGGCGGTGGATCACCACATCGGTCTCGCCGTCGAGGCTGATCCGGGCCTGGGTCATGGTTTGGGTCCCTCCGACCTGTCGGCCATTGCATCGAGAACCGCATCAAGGCGTTGGAACTGCGCCTCCCACAGCGCGCGGTACTGGCCGAGCCAGTCCCAAAGCTGCGCCATCGTGTCGGGCTTCAGCCGGCGCGGGCGGGCGGTGCCGTGGACGCGCGTCTCGATCAGGCCCGCGTCCTCCAGCACCTTAAGGTGGCGGCTGATCGCGGGCTGGCTGATCGCGAAGGGGCGGGCCAGGTCCTGGACCGTGGCCTCGCCTTCTGCAAGGCGAGCCAGGATGGCCCGGCGGGTCGGGTCGGCAAGGGCGGCGAAGCTTTGGTCGAGATCGGGCATGTCAGCGATCCGTTTATGTAACGAATCGTTTATATAACGGATTGCTGAAGTTTGGAAGGCTGGAGTGCCGTGCCCTGGATCGGCAAATGGCCCGGGCCAGGCCAGACTGGCGGCCCGGACCGGGGGCGTCACTTCGACAGTTCGGCCATCATCTCGTCCAGCGCCTTGCAGGTGGCGTCCAGATCATCGCCGCCCGCTGCGGCCTTGGTCGCCAGTTCCTGGACCTTGGGCCCGAGTTCGGCCAGCTTGGCCGGATCGGAGGCCGCGAGTTCCTGGATCTTGGTGGTCAGGTCAGTGGCCTTCTTCGTCGCCACTTCCTGGGTGCAGGCCTCTTCGCTGGTGCAGGCAGCCAGGAAGCCGGTGGCGGCAAGCGCCAGGATGGTCGTTGAAAAACGCATGATGTCCCTCGTTATCTGTTGGTCGCGGCCGTGGGTGTCATGACAGGGGCCGCAATGGCAGAGTAACGCAACCCTGCGGCGAGTTCCCGGCCCGAGGTGCCAGACGGGCGGAAATCCGCGATGACGGGTCCGTGCCTTGACGTTTCGGGCGGGCTCGCTCAGGTTGCCGGGCAAACAAACGGCCCCGGGCAAAGGGCAAAAGGCAGATGGCAAAGAGCACCACCCCCTTCTCGGGCTTCGAATTCATGATCGCCTGGCGGTACCTGCGCGCGCGCCGCGCCGAGGGCGGGGTCAGCGTGATGACCTGGATTTCGCTGATCGGGATCACGCTGGCGGTGTTCGCGCTGATCCTGACGCTGGCGGTCAGGGCGGGGTTCCGGGCCGAGTTCGTGGATACGATCCTCGGGGCCAATGCGCATGTGACGGTCTATTCGTCCGGCGTCGTCGGGGACAACGGCCAGCTGATCCGGGGCTTTACCGCGCCCGAGGCGATGGCGGCGGCGATTGCCGAGGTGCCGGGGGTGACGCGGGCGGCGCCCTTGATCAAGGGCAAGGTCATGGTCGCGGATCGTGAAGATACGACGGGGGCAGAGGTCTATGGCCTGTCGCCCGAGGATTTCGCCACCATTCCCCGGATCGGCGCGGGATCGGACGCGATCGGCGATCTGGCGCGGTTTCCCGAGGGCATCGCCGTCGGCTCGGGCATTGCGCGGGAGCTGGGCATCACCGTCGGCGACCGGGTGCGGCTGATTTCGCCGGACGGGCCGAGAAGCCCGCTGGGCGGGGGGTTCTCCCCGCGGATCAATGCCTACGAGGTGGTCTACATCTTCACCGCCGGGCGCTATGACATTGATACGACACGGATCTACATGCCGTTCATCGAGGCGCAGTCCTTCTTCAACAAGGAGGGCCGGGCGGACGAGATCGAGGTGATGGTCGAGAACCCCGATGCCATCGAAAGCTATGGCAATGCGATCCTGCAGGCAGCGGGGCCGGTGGCAATGCTGTGGACCTGGAAGGACAGTTCGGGTGCCTTCCTGCGGGCGCTCGACATCGAGGACAACGTGATGTTCGTCATTCTGTCAGTGCTGGTGCTGATCGCGGCGATGAACATCGTGTCGGGCCTGATCATGCTGGTGAAGAACAAGGGCCGCGACATCGGCATCCTGCGGACGATGGGGCTGACCGAAGGCTCGGTCCTGCGGGTGTTCTTCATCTGCGGGGCCTTCACCGGGGTGATCGGCACCGTCGCGGGGGTGGCCTTGGGCTGCCTGACCGCGCTGAACATCGACCAGATCATGTCGGCCATCAACTGGATCAACGGGGCCGAGGTCTGGGACCCGTCGATCCGCGGGATCTATTCCTTGCCGGCCAAGCTGCAATTCGGCGACGTGATGTCGGCGGTGGCCTTGTCCTTGGGGCTTTCCTTCATCGTCACCTTCTTCCCGGCCCGGCGCGCGGCGCGGATGAACCCGGTCGAGGCGCTGCGCTATGAGTGAGATGCTGGCGCTTGAGGGCGTGGAAAAGGGGTATAACCGCGGCAAGCCGTCGGAGGTGATCGTGTTGCGTGGGGCCTCGCTGACTGTGGCCAGGGGCGAGGTGGTGGCGCTGGTCGCCCCGTCAGGTGCGGGGAAGTCGACGCTTCTCCACATCGCAGGGCTTCTGGATGTGGCCGACAGCGGCGTGGTGCGGCTTGATGGGCGCGAGATGGGCGGGCTGTCCGACCGCGCGCGGACCGAGGCGCGGCGGGACGAGGTGGGGTTCATCTACCAGTTCCACCACCTGCTGCCAGAGTTCAGCGCGCTGGAAAACGTGGTGATCCCGCAGCTGGCCAATGGCGTGCCAAAGGCGCAGGCCGAGGCGCGGGCGATGGAGCTTTTGGGCAAGGTCGGCGTGGACAAGCGGGCCGACCACCGTCCGGCGGCCCTGTCAGGGGGCGAACAGCAGCGGGTGGCCTTCTGCCGGGCGCTGGCGAATGCGCCGAAGCTTCTGCTGGCCGATGAGCCCACGGGGAACCTGGACCCGGCAACCTCGGACCAGGTGTTCGGGGTGCTGATGGAGCTCGTGCGCGCGACGGGCCTGTCGGCCTTGATCGCGACGCACAACCTTGACCTTGCCGCCCGGATGGACCGCATTGTCCGGCTTTCGGCGGGTCAAGTGACTTAGATCAAGGCAAGGGCGGCACGTCCCCGGTCAACTGTCGTGACGGAGGACCGAACAATGCGCCATGCCTGGATGATCCTGCCTGCCCTTCTGCTGGCGGCCTGTGTCGACAAGACGCCGGATGTGCCCACCGGGGCCGAGGACTTTGCCGATTTCTGTGCGTCCTGCCATGGCCTGGGCGGCAAGGGCGATGGGGAGGCGGCCGCCCTGCTGGACCGCAAGCCCGCCGACCTGGCCGGGCTGTCGGCGCGGAACAAGGGCGTCTTCCCGGCCACGCGGGTGATGGCGAAGATCTGGGGCTATACCGGAGCGCGGCCGGGGCATCTGGACGAGGGCTCACCCATGCCGGAGTTCGGGCCGCTGTTGCAGGGGGACCTGGTGCCCTATGACGGCGGCGACGGGATCGCCACACCGACGCCGATCCGGCTGGTGCAGATCGCCGAGCATCTGCGGCGGCTGCAGGAATAACGTCCGCCCCTACAATGCGCCCCCTGCCCTTAGAAGGCCGACAGCGCCTCGGTCCGGTAGCCGTTGAAGTCGAAGATCTCGCGCGCGGCGGTCAGCCGGTCGCCGGGGATCGCTCCCCGGTCTAGGATAAAGCCGAACCGGCCCGATGGGGTGCCGATGGCCATGGTGCGGTAGCCGCTGTCGACCCAGAGGATCCACCAGTCCTCACCCGCGACGGTCAACCGCCCTGGGCCTGAAGGCACAGCAAGGCCCGACACATCGCGGGCGACACCTGCCATGCACAGACTGCCGTCCAGCCGCAGCCCGCCGGCTGTGGGAGTGATCTCGACCCCCCCTGCCCCGCAGCCCGCGCCTTCAGCCTGGAAGCCCGCGACCTGCCGCCAAGTCCCGGCGACACGGGCGGGCTCGAAAGCGGCGGCGGACCAGATCGGGGCGGTGGCGGCGCGGAAGGCAGAGCCTGAGGGCGGCTTCGCCGCGCAGGCGGCCAGCAGCAGGGTCAGCGCCAGGACTATTCGAGACACAGGGTCACCCTTGCGCCGTTGTCCTGCAGGATCTCGTTGCAGCCGTACATCGGTTTGAACGGCGCGCAGGTGCCCGATTTGGCCAGGCAGACGCTGTCGCACTGACTTTCCCGGTCACAGCTCTTGCCCGCATCCTTGGTCTGACGGACACAGGCGCGCTTTTCGCCCTTGCCGACCCTGAACCACGTCCCGCCCCGCTTTTCGCAGGCGAGCTGCATTTCCGATTTCGGCGTGACCGGAGTCTCGGTCATATCGGGCTGGGGTGCAGGTTCGGCGGCGGCTTCGGGCGCGGCTTCGGTGGCCTCTCCGTCCGCAGCCAGCTCAGCGGTCTCGGCGGGGGACGCCTGAGGCGCCGCGGTATCCGGCCCGGCAGGTTTCGCCGCCTCACCGGCCGCGGGCTGCGCGGCAGCCGGTGCCTCATCCAGCGCTGTCACCTCGATCTCGCTGCCCACGACCGCATTCGGGGTTACGCCATCCTTCGGCGCGGGCAAGCCGCCGGGACCACCGGTCTGGCAGGCGGACAGAACGGACGCGGCACAAAGGGCCAGGACGGCAAGGCACAGGCGGCGCGGCATCGGGCTCCTCGGTTCGGGGCTGTCCGGTTCGCGCCAAGCAGTGCCTTGAACCGCCCCGGCCTGCAAGTGCCCTCAGTATGGCGCGGGGTGGGCCCGGTGGGTTTCCGCGATATCCTCCAGCACCTCTGACGACAATGTGACCGCTGCTGCCCCGATATTGGTCTTCAGCTGGTCCAGTGTCGTCGCCCCGATGATCGGGATCGTGGTGAAGGGCCGCGACCGGCAGAAGGCGATGGCCATCTGGCAGGGGTCAAGGCCATGCCGCGCCGCCACCCCCAGATAGGCCGCCACCGCCGGGAAGACCTGCGGCGTCACCCGCCCCGACAGGTCCGCATTCAGGCTGCGGCGCGAGCCTTCGGGGATCACCCCGCCCGCGTATTTCCCGGACAGCAAGCCGGTCGCCAGGGGCGAGAAGGCCAGTAGCGGCATATCCTCGATCACCGAAAGCTCGGCCCAGTCAGTGTCGAACTGGCGGCACAGAAGGCTGTATTCGTTCTGCACCGTGGCCATGCGTGGCAGGCCCAGCGTGTCGGCCAGATGCAGCCAGCGCGCAGCACCCCAGACGGTCTCATTGGACAACCCGATGGCGCGGATCTTGCCTTCGTTCACCAGCGCCTGCGCCGTGGTGAGGATGTCGGTCATGTTCGCGGTCTCCGCCGCCCGGTCCAGCTTTGGCGGGCTGAAGCGCCAGGACTGGCGGAAGTGGTAGTGTGCCCGGTTCGGCCAGTGCAGCTGGTAAAGGTCGATGTAATCGGTCTGGAGCCGCCTAAGGCTCGCCTCGCAGGCCGCCCGCAGCGTGGCCCCGGTCGTGACCTCGCCCGGCCGCAGGATCGGGCCTTTGCCCGCCACCTTGCTTGCCAGCACCACCCGGTCGCGCCCACCGCGCGCAGCGATCCAGGTCCCGATGATCTCTTCCGTCCGCCCTGCGGTTTCGGCGCGCACCGGGTTCACCGGATACATTTCCGCCGTGTCCCAGAAGGTCACGCCTTGGTCCAGCGCATAGTCCATCTGGGCGTGGCCGTCGCTTTCCGTGTTCTGCGTCCCCCAGGTCATCGTGCCAAGGCACAGTTCTGAAACGGTCAGGCCGGTCTTGCCTAGGGTCAGGGTCTTCATCGGCAGCTCCTTCTGGTTGCGCAAAGCTAGGCCGGTTCCGTGACAGGGCAAAGACCCGCACTTGAGAACATTACACGAACACGCTAGCTTTTCCGCATGAGTCTGCCGATCCAGAGCCGTCGCCCCGAAGCCCAGCAGCCCCTTGCCGGGGACCTGACCCTGCAGCGCGGCCGGGTGCATGAGCTGTGCGGGCCGTCGCGGATCGTGCTGGCTGCCCGGATCATGGCCAAAACGGCAGGCCCGGTGGTCTGGATCCGCCCCGGTTGGGTGGCCGAACGGCTGAACGCGGCGGGCCTTGCCCTGCTGGCCGACCCCGCGCGCCTGATCCTGGTGCACGCCTCACGCGACGAGGGCCTGCTCTGGGCCGCGGAAGAGGCGCTCCGCTCTGGCGCCGCGCCGCTGGTCATCGCCGAGCTTCTCTCGCCCCCCGCCCTGACGCCCACCCGCCGCCTGCACCTGGCCGCCGAATCCGGGGCCGAGGCCGCGCGGCGCGACGGTGCGACGGCACCGCTGGGGCTGATCCTCTTGCCCGGCCAGGGCGGCGCGCAAGGCGTGGAAAGCCGCTGGCACCTGGCCCCCGCCCCCAGCCGCGCGCTGCTCTGGTCCGAGGAGGAGAGCTTTACCCTCACCCGCCTGCGCGCCCGGCTTCTGCCCCCCGCCAGCTGGGCCCTGCGCACGACACCGGGGGGCGAGGTGCTGGACCCGCGGCCCCTTGCCGATCCCTGACCCCGCACGACAGCTTGATTTTGTCGCCGCCTTGCACCCTGCTACCCTCGCCGCAAAGCGAGGCCGCCATGCCCAACGCCGTCCTTTCCGCCCTTTTCGCCCTGATCCTGACGCTGCCGGTCCAGGCCGCGACCATCGCCTACAAGATGGACGCCGCCAATTCGACCGTGGCGTTCGAGACCGACTTCGGCCCCGACAAGATCACCGGCGCGATCCCGCTGGAAAAGGCGGACCTGAAGCTCGACTTCGACAACGTGGCGAACTGCACGGTCGAGGTCGCGCTGGACGTGACCGGCGCGACGGCCAGTTTTCCCTTTGCCGCGCAGGCGCTGCGGGGCCCGAAGGTGCTGGACGCGAAAAGCCATCCGCAGATGACCTTCGAAAGCACCTCGGTCAAGGGGGCGGGCGAGGTGGCCGAGGTCACCGGCAACCTCACCATTCGCGGTGTCACCCGGCAAGTCACCCTCACCGCCCGGCTTTTCCGCCCGCAAGGCAGCGCAGAGGGCGACCACGACCGCCTGACCGTCCGGCTTTCGGGCCGCGTCAACCGGTCAGACTTCGGCGCGACGGGCTGGGCCGACATGGTGGGCGACGAGGTCCGCATCCTGATCACCGCCCGCATCGACGCCCAGGGCTGACATGGGCCTGCGCAACACGCCCGACAGCTTTGGCCTGGTCACGCGCCTGATCCACTGGGCTATGGCACTGCTGATTGTCAGCCTCTTCGCCCTCGGTCTTCGCATCGCTTCGATGGAGCCGGGCCTCGCCAACCTCTGGCTTTACGGTTTGCACAAGACCATGGGGCTGACCGCCCTTGGCCTCGTCCTTCTCCGCATCCTCTGGCACATGGTCTCGCCCCCGCCTGGGCCCCAAGCCACCGGCGGGATGCGGCTTTTCATCAAGGCCTGGCACTGGACGCTTTACGCCCTGATGATCGCCACCCCCATCGCGGGCTGGGCCGGGTCCTCGGCCAGCGGGATCGACACGATGTACGCCAACACCTTCGTCGTCCCCGCCATCGTCGAAGCCAATGAGACCTCGGAATTCGTCTGGTTCATCCTGCACGAGATCTTTGCCAAGACGCTGATGGGCATGGTCATCGTCCACATGCTGGCCGCCCTGAAGCGCGAGATGGAGGGCGACGGCACCCTCACCCGGATGATCCGCGGCCGCCCGTAGCCACGAGTTTTCGACGAAAACTCGGATCCCCCGAATTTTCGCGAGACAAAATCGTCCCCCGCCCAACCGCTGGCCCTTTCGCAACGCTTGGGCTAAGCAATCGCCGGACTCCACCCGCAAGGCGCAGACATGGCACGCATCCTCATTACCTCGGCCATTCCCTACATCAACGGCATCAAGCACCTGGGGAACCTCGTCGGCTCCCAGTTGCCCGCCGACTTGTTTGCCCGATTCAACCGCGCGATGGGGCATGAGGTGATGTTCATCTGCGCCACCGACGAACACGGCACCCCCGCCGAACTGGCCGCCGCCAAGGCCGGGAAGCCGGTGGAGGAATACTGCGCCGAGATGCACGCCGTGCAGGCCGACATCGCCAAGGGCTTCCGACTGTCCTTCGACCATTTCGGCCGGTCGTCCAGCCAGCGGAACCACAAGCTGACCCAGCATTTCGCCGGGAAACTGGCCGAGAACGGCCTGATCGCCGAAGTCAGCGAAAAGCAGGTCTTCTCCATCGACGACAACCGCTTCCTGCCCGACCGCTACATCACCGGCACCTGCCCGAACTGCGGGTACGAAAGCGCTCGCGGCGACCAGTGCGAGAACTGCACCAAGCAGCTGGACCCGACCGACCTGATCAACCCGCGCTCTTCGATCTCCGGCTCCACCAACTTGGAGGTGCGCGAGACGAAGCACCTCTACCTCAAGCAGCGCGCGCTGAAGGACAAGCTGGAGGCCTGGATCGACTCGAAGACCGACTGGCCGATCCTGACCACCTCGATCGCCAAGAAATGGCTGAACGACGGCGACGGGCTGCAGGATCGCGGCATCACCCGTGACCTCTACTGGGGCATCCCGGTCAAGAAGGGCGACCAGCCCTGGCCGGGGATGGAAGGCAAGGTCTTCTACGTCTGGTTCGACGCCCCCATCGAATACATCGCCGGAACCGCCGAATGGGCCGATGCGAACGGCCACGACGACGCCGCATGGGAACGCTGGTGGCGCACCGACAAGGGTGCTTCGGACGTGACCTATTACCAGTTCATGGGCAAGGACAATGTCCCCTTCCATACCCTTAGCTTCCCCGCCACGATCCTGGGGTCCGGTGAGCCATGGAAGCTCGTGGACTACCTCAAGTCCTTCAATTACCTCAACTATGACGGCGGCCAGTTCTCGACCTCGCAGGGTCGCGGCGTGTTCATGGACCAGGCCCTGTCGATCCTGCCCGCCGACTATTGGCGCTGGTGGCTTCTGTCCCACGCGCCCGAGTCGAGCGACTCCGAGTTCACCTGGGAGAATTTCCAGACCTCGGTGAACAAGGACCTCGCCGACGTCCTGGGCAACCTCGTCTCCCGCGTCACCAAGTTCGCGGTGTCGAAGTTCGGCAACGAGGTCCCCGCCGGAGGCGCTTTCGGGCCCCTGGAGACCGCCCTCATCGCCGACCTTGGCGCGCGGATCGCCGATTACACCAAGTTCATGGCCGAGATGGAGGTCCGCAAGGCCGCCAGCGAGCTGCGTGCGATCTGGGTGATCGGCAACGAATACCTGCAATCCGCCGCGCCCTGGTCCGTCGTCAAGACCGACCCCGAGCAGGCCCAGGCCATCGTCCGCCTCGCCCTGAACCTGATCCGGGTCTACGCGATCCTTTCGGCGCCCTTCATCCCGGACGCCGCCGCGACGATGATGAAGGCGGTGGGGTCGGACGACTGGACCTGGCCCTCGGATATCTCGACCGCGATGCGGACCCTGCCTGCAGGCCACGGCTTCGAAGTGCCCGAGAACCTGTTCCGCAAGATCACCGACGAAGAACGTGCCGACTGGCAGACCCGGTTCTCGGGCGTCCGGACCTAGGCCATTTTCCGCCGTTCGCTGCACCTGCACAAAGCTTGAGAACCGGCCTTGCGTCGCGCCGTCGGCATAGACGACGCGCGAGGTCGATTTTCTCTCCAGCGCCCCGCACGGTAAATCCTGCGATCTCAAAAGGTTGCACAGATCATTCGCGATCAAACGAATCGTCTTTCGCGCCCTCCCCGTCCGACAGAAAAAGGTTCGTGTGCAGCCGCAGAAACGCGCCGGGGGCGGGCGGATTTTTGCCGTAGCCGTCCATTGGCGGGAAGAAATTCCGCCGATCCCGAAATCTTTGGACATCACGCCACACGTAATGGTGGTAACATCCTGTGATCGGACCCGAGTCGCTGCCGACTGTCTGCCCAGTCACAGTTCCTCTGCCAAGGAGAGCCCGAGATGACACAAGTTCTGCCGACGCGAAGCCGTCCCGCCAGAAACTATGCCGCCGTTGCCCTGTTCCTTGCCGTGTATGTGGGTGTCCTGGTCTTCGTCTTCGCACCCAAGGACATCTTCTCTGTCCAGCAACCGACCGCGCTGCTGCAAACCGACTGACGCACTTCAGATGATCGCCGCCTCGACCATGGCCTGACCGGCTGCAACCCGGTCATAATGGAACGGGCGCAGGTCAAGGGTCCGGTAGGTGCCGTGGACGATCCACTCTGCCGTCGCGCGCCCCATGGCGGGGGACTGTTGCAGGCCATGGCCTGAGAAGCCGTTCAGGAACAGGAAGTTCGTCACCTCGGGGTGCGGGCCGGTGATCGCGTTCTGGTCCAGCGTGTTGTAGTCGTACTGCCCGGCCCATTCGTTCACCACCTTCACCGCCTCGAAAGCGGGGATGCGGGTCGCGATGGCGGGCCAGATCTTGTCCAGCCAGATGTCGGGGTCCATCACGAAGTCGTCGTGGTCCACTGCCGGGTCGACGTCGGCATGACCGCCCGCCATGTAGGTCCCGCCGCCCACTTCCCGCACGAAGACTCCGCTTGGGTCGATGGTCAGCGGCAAGGGCCGGTCCAGCGGGGTTTCGGCCTGGATCATCCAGTTGAAACGCTTGCGCGGCTCGATCGGGATCGCGATGCCGGCCATGGCCGCAACCTTGGCGCCCCGGGTGCCCGCAGTGTTCACCACCATCCCGCAGCCCACCCGCCGGCCAGAGGCAAGGCGCACCCCCGTGACCTTCCCGGCCACGACGTCCAGCCCCGCGACCTCGTCCGCCAGATACTCCACCCCCGCCTCGCGGGCCTTGCGGCGGAACCAGTCGAAGACCGTGTAGCCGTCGAAATAGCCCTCGTCCCTGGTGTTCAGGCTGCCAAGCACCAGGTCGTCGGCCAGCATGAAGGGAAACTCGGCCCGGATCTGGTCGGGGGTCAGAAGCCGCGTCCCCGCCCCTGCCGCCGCCTGCACCTTCTGGTTGGCACGCAGGACATCGGCGAAAGCGTTGTCATCGGCGAGATACAGGTAGCCGAAGTTCTGGATCTTCAGCTCTGGCACCCGGTCGTCGCCGCCCATCTGGGCCCGCAGCGACTGCACGAAATCGGCCCCGAACTGCGAGATGCGGATGTTCAGCTCGGTCGAGAACTGCTGGCGGATGCAGGAAAAGCTCAGCGCCGTGGCGGCCTTCTCATAGGAGGGGTCGCGCTCGATCACCAGCACCCGGCCCGGGAGACCCATCTGGGTCAGCCACCAGGCGGTCGACGATCCCATGATCGCCCCGCCGATGATCACCACGTCATAATTGTCCCGTGCCGGTTCCGTCCGAAAGCCCTGCATGTCCGTTCCCTTCGCCTTGCCGCACGGTGTAGCGCAGGCCTTGGGGGCGGTAAATCCGGTCAGCCTTGTGCAGGAGGGATGTCGACCGAATGCAGCCAGGGCTTGATGTCGAGAAGCGGCGTGCCGTCGAAGGCATCCAGCGCGTCGACCGTCAGCACCCCCTCGGCCATGTCCAGCGCCAGAAGCCGCACCACGGCCATGGCAATCGGGTTCGGGCGCGAGGGCGCGCGCAGGGCGAAGACACCGGTCGGGCTGGCGCGGTGGGCCGGGTTGAGGACGATCATGTCGCGCCGCGCGGCCCCGGTCCAGTAGAGCAGGATCACCGGCTGCCCCGGCTGCAGCCCCGCAAGGCCGGGCCGGAACGGCGGGTCGACCTCGACCCGGAACGCCTCAAGCGGGTCATGCGTGCCCGTGGCCTCGCGCGCCTCTGCCGGGTTCTTCGGGCAGTTGCCGCGCGCCCAGGGGCTGCGAAGCCGCCCGATGAACCGCAAATGCGCGTCATCGGCAGTGCGGGCGGGGTCGAAGCTCAACGTGACCTCGCCCGCGCGTTCCATCTTGGTTCGTTGCAGCCCCATAGGATGCCCCTTCCGTCGGATGCGGGACTCTTCATCGAATCGCCCGAACAGCGCAATGGTCGCGGCCGTGACGGGAACTCACGGCCGCCGAGGGGAGTCAAAACTGCAACGGCAGGACCGGTGGTTCAGTCGCCCTGCATGGAGTGGCCGGCATGGCCTTCCGCCCCTTGCATGTCGGAATGGTCCATCTTGGAATGGTCCATCCCGCCCTTGCCCATCGGCGGGTCGATCTGGAACTCGATCTCTACCCGTCCCGCGCGTTCGAAGATCAGCACGGCCTTGTGCATCTCGCCTTCGGTCAGCGTGCCCTTCAGGCCCATGAACATCACATGATAGCTGCCATGTTCCAGATTCACCGTCTGCCCCGGCGGGATCTCGACCGCGTCGACATGTTCCATGGTACCCACGCCGTTCGCGTCGACCTTGCTTTCATGCACCTCGGACTTCATCGAGATGTCGCTTTCGACGCCAAGCAGACGCTCGACCTCGGTGCCGTTGTTGACGATGGCCATGAAGCCGCCGGCGGCCTTGGCGCTGGCGGCGGGCTGCGGGATATGGGGGTGGATGATCTGCAGATCGCCCGCAGTGATCTCATGCGCCATCACGGGCGCGGCAAGCATGAGGGCGGTGGCAAGGGCAAGAAGCCGTTTCATCGGACAGGTCCTTTTCGGGAATTGTGTTGGGTCACGGCGGCCCCTCATGGGACCGCACCGGTATCGCTGGCGGAATGGCTCAGACGGTCGGAGGACCCTGCGGCGCACGCGACAGGTCAAGGACCCGGGCGACGAAACGGCTGGAACTCAAGGGCGCGAGGCCGGCGGCGGGCGTCAGGTCCAGAAAGGCGGAGGCGACGACGGGGTCTGGCAGGACCGCCCCGCCGCTGATCTGGCAGGCCTGGCACAAGGGATCGGCGTGCCGGTCGCCCTGCCCCACATCACCGCAGACATCGGCGGCTGTCGCCCCGGTCGCTGCCATGAAGGCCAGCTGGTCGCTGGTCGGCCCCACCGCCCGATGCGCCCAGCCCGTTGCCACCATGGCAACGGTCAGCACGGCAAGCAGCACCATGCGCCAAGGATGGATGATCCGCGATCCCATGGCCCTGCCTAGGCTGCGCCCATCCGCCCCGTCAACCCGGCAAATCCGCGCAGGTTCAACCTTGCCTTGCCGCCGCTTCGGCGAAAGACTGCGACCCTGTCCAGCGAAAGGCCCCTGCCCCATGCCCGCCCCCGTTCCCGTCTTCGACGGCCACAACGACATCGTCCTGAAGATCGCTGCTGCCGGTGAAAACCGAGCGAAGCTGTGGTTGCACGGCGAAGGTGCGGGGCACCTCGACCTGCCCCGGATGCAGGCATCGGGCTTCGCAGGCGGCTTCTTCGCGGTCTACATCCCCTCGCCCGAATACGAGGACCTGAACGCGCTTGAGCGGAAGATGGACAATCCGCCCTACGATTTCCCGCTGCCCGACCTCATTCCGCATCAAGCCGCGCAACCGGTTGCGGTCGAGATGCTGGGCCATCTTCTGTGGATGGAGCGTGTGTCAGAGGGCCGCTTTCGCTGGTGCCGGTCGGCTGGCGAGATCCGCTCTGCCATGGCAGCCGGGGCGGTGGCCGGGGTGATCCATTTCGAAGGGGCCGAGGCCATCGGCCCGAACCTCGACGCGCTGCACCTGTTCCATGCCATGGGCCTGCGCTCCGTAGGCCCGGTCTGGAGCCGCCCGACCATCTTCGGTCATGGTGTGCCCTTCCGTTATCCCTCGACCGGCGACACCGGGCCGGGGCTGACCGACCTTGGCAAGGCACTGGTCCGCGAATGCAACGCGCTGAAGATCATGCTGGATCTCAGCCACCTGAACGAGGCCGGGTTCTGGGACGTGGCCAAGCTGTCGGATGCGCCCCTTGTCGCCACCCATTCCAACGCCCATGCTGTCTGCCCGACCAGCCGCAACCTCAGCGACCGCCAGCTGAAGGCGATCGGCGAAAGCGGCGGCATGGCGGGCCTGAACTTCGCCACCTGCTTCCTGCGCCCCGATGGCAAGGAAAGCCCCGAGATGACGCTCGACCCGGTCAAGCGGCACATCGAGCACATGCTGAAGCTGGCGGGCGAGGATCATGTCGGGATCGGGTCCGACTACGACGGCGCGACGACACCCAGGGACATCGGCGGGGTCGAAGGGTTGCCGGTCCTGATCCAGGCGATGCGCGACATGGGTCTTGGACCTGCGCTGATCGACAAGATCGCCCACGGCAACTGGCTCAGGCTCCTCGAACGCACCTGGGGCGCCTGACGGACCGCTCGTCGATTGCCTTCGGCACTCCTCGCTGCGCTCCACGACGAGAAGCCGAAGGCGCACGAGGAGTTCACCCGGACAAAGCCCCCCGCAACCCCTCGGCCAGGTCGACGAACCGGTCCGACAGGGGATTCGACCGCCGCCACACCAGCCCGATCCGCCGCCCCGGGCGCGGCTCGGGCAGGCGGTGCAGGACCACGGGGGCTGAGCGGCGTTCCACGTCCGCCGCCATTTCGGGGATCAGCGTCACCCCGATGCCCGCGCCCACCATCTGCACCAGGGTCGACAGGGACGAGCCTTCCATGATCTCGCCCGCCGGACCGCGTGGCATCTTGCAGGCCGCAATCGCCTGATCGCGGAAGCAGTGCCCCTCCTCCAATAGCAGCAGCGGCGCGGCGGGCAGGTCCGCCAGCAGCGGGATCGGATGGCCATCGGCGCTTTCGTGCCGCACCAGCAGGAATTCCTCGTCCAGAAGCGGATGTTCGACCAGCGACGGCTCGGACGCGGGCAGCGCGAGCAGTGCCAGGTCCAGCCGCCCTTCGTGCAGGTCGCGCAGCAGCTTGGGCGTCACCGCCTCACGCGGGCGGAGGTCCAGGTCCGGGAACCGCCCGGACAACTCCCGCATCACCTGCGGCAGCAGATAGGGCGCGACCGTCGGGATCACCCCGAGCCTAAGCCGCCCCGCCAGAGGCCCGGTCGAGGCCCGCGCCAGCGCGCCAAGTTCATCCACCGCCCGCAAGACCTCGCGCCCCCGCGCCGCGACCTCTTCGCCCAGGCCCGTCAGGCTGACCTGCCGCGCCCCCCGTTCGACCAGCGGCGCGCCCAGGATATCCTCCAGCTCTTTCACCTGTAACGACAGCGCGGGCTGCGAGATCGCCGAGGCCTCAGCGGCCCGCCCGAAATGGCGATGCCTTGCCAGCGCGTCGAAATAGCGCAGGTGCTTGAGGGTGATCTTTGTCATAGGCTGAGCATATCGCGACGATAGGAAAATGAAAATTCCTATTATCGCCGCAAGGTGCTAGCGATGATGTCACGACGTGATCCACCGACTCGCTTGCCGCCCCTCGGGGCGCGGAGCGTGTGGTGTTTTTCATCCGCGGAACCAGCCAGGTAGGAGAGCAAGATGGACGGCAATGACGTTGGACGGTCGGGCAAGTGCCCGGTCATGCACGGCGCGATCACCACGACCACGCAGACGGTCACGGACTGGTGGCCGAAGACGCTGAACCTCGACATCCTGCACCAGCATGACACCAAGGTTAACCCCTTTACCGGGTTCAACTATCGTGAGGAAGTCAAGAAGCTGGACTTCGACGCGCTGAAGCGCGACCTGACAGCACTTATGACCGACAGCCAGGACTGGTGGCCGGCCGACTGGGGCCACTACGGCGGCCTCTTCATCCGGATGACCTGGCATGCTGCCGGGACTTACCGCATGGCCGATGGCCGGGGCGGCGCGGGCACTGGCAACCACCGCTTTGCCCCCCTGAACAGCTGGCCCGACAACGCCAACCTCGACAAGGCGCGGCGCCTGTTGTGGCCGATCAAGAAGAAGTACGGCAACCGCTTGAGCTGGGCCGACCTGATGGCCCTGGCCGGGACCATCGCCTATGAATCGATGGGCCTGAAGACCTTCGGCTTCGGCTTCGGGCGCGAGGATATCTGGCATCCCGAAAAGGACGTCTACTGGGGGTCCGAGAAGGAATGGCTGACCGACCAGCGCTATCCGACCAAGGAAGACCGCACCTCGCTGGAGAACCCGCTGGCCGCCGTGGTCATGGGCCTGATCTACGTGAACCCGCAAGGCGTCGACGGCCAGCCTGACCCGGCCCGCACCGCGCATGACGTGCGCGAAACCTTCGCCCGCATGGCGATGGATGACGAAGAAACCGTCGCGCTGACCGCCGGCGGCCACACCGTCGGCAAGGCGCATGGCAACAACAACGCCGCCCTGATCGGGCCGGAGCCGGAAGGTGCCGCGCTGGAAGAAGGCGGGCTTGGCTGGAACGTGCACTCGGCGCGGTCGGTCGGCCGCGATGCGATCACCTCGGGGCTGGAAGGCGCCTGGACCACCAACCCGACCAAATGGGATGGCGGCTATTTCCACCTGCTGCTGAAGTACGACTGGGAGCTGGTGAAGTCCCCCGCAGGCGCCTGGCAGTGGCAGCCGATCAACATCGATCCGGCGGACATGCCCGTGGACGTCGAGGACCCCTCGATCCGTCGCATGCCGATGATGACCGACGCCGACATGGCGATGAAGGTCGATCCGAAGTACCGCGAGATCAGCGAACGCTTCGCCAAGGATCAGGCCGCGTTCTCCGACGCCTTTGCCCGCGCCTGGTTCAAGCTGACCCACCGCGACATGGGGCCGAAGGTCCGCTACCTGGGGCCGTGGGTCCCGGCCGAGGACCTGATCTGGCAGGACCCGGTTCCCACCGGCTCGACCGCCTGGAACGTGGACGCCGTGAAGGCGAAGATCGCGGCCTCCGGCCTCTCGGTCAGCGACATGGTCACCACCGCCTGGGATTCGGCCCGGACCTTCCGCGGGTCGGACAACCGGGGCGGCGCGAACGGTGCCCGCATCCGTCTGGCCCCGCAGAAGGAATGGGAGGGCAACGAACCCGCCCGCCTGGCGCGTGTCCTGTCGGTGCTGGAACCGATCGCCAAGGAAGCCGGGGCCTCGCTGGCTGACGTGATCGTGCTGGCCGGTAACGTCGGCGTCGAACACGCCGCCAAGGCTGCTGGCGTTGACGTGAAGGTCCCCTTCCACGCCGGTCGCGGCGACGCGACGCAAGAAGAGACCGATGCCGAAAGCTTCAGCGTGCTGGAGCCCGAAGCCGACGGCTTCCGCAACTGGATGAAGAAGGACTATGCGGTGACGGCCGAGGAACTCCTCCTCGACCGGGCGCAGCTCATGGGCCTGACGGCGCATGAGATGACCTGCCTCATTGGGGGCATGCGGGTGATCGGCACCAACCATGGCGGCACGAAGCACGGGGTCTTCACCGACCGCGTCGGCGCGCTGACCACCGACTTCTTCACCGGCCTCACGGACATGGCCTACAAGTGGGTGCCGAAGGGGACCAACCTGTACGAGCTTACCGACCGCAAGACGGGTGCTACGAAGTGGACGGCGACGCGGGCGGACCTGGTGTTCGGCTCCAACTCCATCCTGCGGGCCTATGCCGAGGTCTATGCCCAGGACGACAACCGCGAGAAGTTCGTCTGCGACTTCGTCTCGGCCTGGGTCAAGGTGATGGAAGCCGACCGCTTCGACCTGCGCGCCTGACCTTCAAGACATCACGACAGCGGCCCGGGGTCATTCCCGGGCCGTTTCCTTTTCACCCTTTGACGCCAAAGGTCGCGGGACACTAGGCTTGGCCAAAGGCCAGTCAGAGGTGTCCCATGCGCCCCATCGACCTTGCAGCGCTTGAACGCGTCGGCACCGATTTCGGCCAGGTCGAAGTCCGCCCCGATGCCGCCGTGATCCATGCGGGCCCCGGCACCGATGCCTTTGTCCCCCCGGATGGAGGCCCCGGCACCGACCGCCTGCCGGGCCTGCGCCTGCCTGTCGGCCAAGCCTCCTGGGCCGTCAGCGCCCATGTCCAGCCGACCTTCCGCGCCGGGTTCGACGCTGGCGCGCTGGTCCTGCGCACTGATGGCGTGGCCTGGGCCAAGCTTGCCTTCGAATGCGCGCCGGACCTGCGGACGATGGCCGTCAGCGTGGTGACCCGCGATAGGTCGGACGACGCGAATGGCCCGCTGGTCGCTGGCCCCGGACTGTGGCTGCGCACGCTTTGGACCGGCAAGGCCCACGCCTTCCACATCTCGACCGACGGCACGCGCTGGGATTTCCTGCGCTTTTTCGCGCTGCCCGCGCCGGTCACGGCCATCGACTTCATCGCGCAGTCGCCGACCGGCCAGGGCTGCAGCGTGGCCTTCAGCCAAGCGCAACTGCACGACAAGGCCCCGCAAGACCTGCGCGACGGCAGCTGACCACCCCACCAGTCTGTATTGGTGCCCGCGGCCGGACTCGAACCGGCACGGCCTTCCGGCCAAGGGATTTTAAGTCCCCAGTGTCTACCATTTCACCACGCGAGCAGCCGCGCGACCATAGCCGCTGGATTCGGCCGGGAAAAGACCGCTCCTTGCCATGTCGGCGGCTGCGGGTCTAGCCTGATGCGCGATGACAGCAACCGCGCACCCCTTGCCCGCCAGCGATGCCGTGGTGACGGCGTCCCTGGCCCATCTGGCCCGCATCGTGCTGGCCAAGGGCCGCTTCGTCTATGCGCATGAGGCGGGTGATATTGCAGCGGCCTCGGACGGCTACAACCTTTTGCGCCATTGCGGGACGCTGTGGTTCATGGCCCGCGCCGTGAACACAAGGCCCGGCAGCGCGAACCCCGACCTTCTGTCCGCCATCGCCCGGGCCACCGGTTATCTGGGCCGGAAACTCGCCCCGCCGCCCTGGGCCGCGCCCGACCGGCCGAGCCTGGGCCTGGTCGGCAACGGCGCGGTCAAGCTGGGGGGCCTGGGTCTGGGGCTGCTGGCGTTGACCGAGGTCGCGGCGATCCCCGCGCTGGTCCTGCCACCGGACGCCCTGCCCCATCCGCTGGCGGAAACCATGGCCCGGATGCGTACCTATGCGCTGGACGAAATCGACGGCGACGACTTCCGCCACAAGCGCGACTTTGTGACCGGCGCGGTCCTGCCCTTCCGGTCCGACTACTATACCGGCGAGGCGATCTTCGGCCTGCTGATGTCCGGCCCCACCACCCCCGACCTGACCCGCGTCACCACCACGCTTATGCGCAAGGGCTATGGGTTTGCCGAACAAAGCCACTGGATGGCCTATGCCGCCTGCGAGGCCGTCGCCCGCGGCGTGGTGCCCGAGGCGCTGGGGTCGGCCTACCTGACCGGGCTGATGGAGGCGATCCTGACCGACGCCCACTACCGCGCCCGCCGCCAGTCCACCCCCATCGCCTGCCGGACCGAGGCGCTGACCCGCGTCCTCCTTCTGTCCCGCGACCTCCCAGGGCTGCTGACGCCCGACCTTGTCGCCCGCATCCGCGCCCATGCGGCCGAAAACCTGGGCCTGCAGCTGGACTGGTACGCCGACGGCCAGTTCTGGAAGGGCGACGACGCGCGCAAGGTGCAGATCGACTACATCCAGCACAACGCCACCGCCTTCCTGCATTGGGGCCTTCTCGGTCAGGGCTAAGGAATCGCTCGTCGAGCACTTCGTGCACTCCTCGCTTGGGCGCCCTTCCGCGAGGAGTGCATGAAATGCTCGACGAGCGCCCCCGTCAGCCCACCCCCGCCAGCAATCGGCTGACCAGTTCAAAGCTGTTCCGGACCCCCATCTTCCGGATCATGTTCGCCCGGTGCACCTCGACCGTCCGGGGGGAGGAGCCCATCGCCAGCGCGATCTCCTTCGAGGTGAAGCCGTTCACCAGATAGCGCGCGATCCGCCGTTCGGTGGGGGTCAAGGTGCTGGTCCCCTCCCTCTCCAGCGGCCGATAGGTCCAGACCGCCAGACGCTGCGGGTCGTCGCGGTCGAGCGCCGTGCCATGCCCCTCCATCCACACCACCTGCCCGTCTTTCCGCCGCATGAAGCGTTCGTCGCGATAGACCGGGGCCGCCTGCATCGCCTTTCGCGCCCTCTCGCCAATCAGTTCATAGTCCGTCTGGCCGGGGTACAGCAGACGGATCGACTGCCCCTCAAGCTCCCTCGGGGCCCAGCCGAACACCGCCTCGACCCGCAGGGACGCCCGCAGGATCACCCGGTCGGCCAGGATCAGCGTCGCATCCGGCGCGTGCAGGAAGGCCAGCCGTTCATAGTCGCGCATTGCTGCCCTCTACGTAGCCATATACGTATTCTTACGGATGGTAGCCCCCGGCGCAATCTTTCAGGATCGCGCGCAGTCCGTTCCCCCAAGGAACCGGGAGGAGAATCCAATGAACAAGGTCTACCCCAGCGCCGCTGCGGCCCTCGACGGGCTTCTGCACGACGGCATGCTGATCGCGTCCGGAGGCTTCGGCCTCTGCGGCATCCCCGAACTGCTGATCGCTGCCATCCGCGATGCAGGCACCAAGAACCTTACCGTCGCCTCGAACAACGCGGGCGTCGACGGCTTTGGTCTTGGCGTGCTGCTGGAAACCCGGCAGGTCAAGAAGATGATCTCGTCCTATGTGGGCGAGAACGCGGAATTCATGCGCCAGTACCTGTCCGGGGAACTGGAGCTGGAATTCAACCCGCAAGGGACGCTGGCCGAACGGATGCGGGCGGGTGGCGCGGGCATTCCCGGCTTCTACACCGCGACCGGTGTCGGCACGGTAATCGCCGAGGGCAAGGAACACCACGACTTCGACGGCAAGACCTACATCCTGGAACGCGGGATCGTGGCCGACCTGTCGATCGTGAAGGCCTGGAAGGCGGACCCGTCGGGGAACCTCGTCTTCCGCAAGACCGCGCGGAATTTCAACGTCCCCGCCGCCACCTGCGGGAAAACCTGTGTGGTGGAGGTCGAGGAAATCGTGCCGCTCGGGTCCCTGGACCCCGACGCGATCCACCTGCCGGGGATCTATGTCCACCGCATCATCACCGGCAAACACGAAAAGCGCATCGAACAGCGGACCGTCCGCAAGCGGGAGAACGCATGATGGCCGAGGAAACCAAAGGCTGGGACCGTCACGGCATGGCCGCCCGCGCGGCGCAGGAACTGCGCGATGGGACCTATGTGAACCTTGGCATCGGTATCCCGACGCTGGTGTCGAACTACATCCCCAAAGGGATCAGCGTGACCCTGCAGTCCGAAAACGGGATGCTGGGGATGGGCCCGTTTCCGTTCGAGGGCGAGGAAGACCCCGACCTGATCAACGCAGGAAAACAGACGATCACCGAACTGCCGCAGACCGCCTATTTCGATTCGGCGCAGTCGTTCGCGATGATCCGCGGCGGCAAGATCGCCATGGCGATCCTGGGAGCGATGGAAGTGGCGGAAAACGGCGATCTCGCGAACTGGATGATCCCCGGCAAGCTCGTCAAGGGCATGGGCGGGGCGATGGACCTTGTCGCAGGCGTTGGCCGCGTCGTGGTGGTGATGGACCACACCTCGAAACACGGTGAGTCCAAGGTCTTGAAATCCTGCACTCTTCCCCTGACCGGCAAGGGTGTGGTGAACCGGATCATCACCAACCTCTGCGTGCTGGACGTGGTGCCGGGCGGCCTGAAGCTGGTGGAATGCGCCCCGGGCGTGACCGAGGCCGAGGTGCGTGCCGCCACCGAGGCAACCCTTGTCTGACCACCAGGTCACCCGCGAACACGGGGCGTCCAAAGGCCGCTTCGTGATCCGCCACGGCGGGGAAGAGGCCGAGCTGACCTATTCGGTCACCACGCCCACGCTCATCATCGCCGACCATACCGGCGTCCCGGACAGCTTCCGGGGCACCGGGGCGGGGTTGGCATTGGTGGAAGCCATGGTCGCGGCGGCGAGGGCTGACGGTTTCAAGGTCGTCCCCCTTTGCCCCTTCGTGAACGCGACCCGGAAGAAACACCCGGAATGGGCTGACGTCTTCGTCTGACCTCAGCCGCCCGCCAGCGTTGACCGGAACACACAAGGATCGGTGACCAAGAGCGGCGGGCTGACGCACAGCCCCTGTGCCACCTGCCAGGCGGCCAGCACCTTCGGCACGTAATCCCGCGTTTCGGCATAGGGCGGCACGCCAGAATTGGCCCGGACCGCACCCTCGCCCGCATTGTAGGCCGCCAGCACCATCACCGGGTCGTTGTCGAATTCCTCCAGCAGCCAGTCCAGATAGGCGACCCCGCCTTCGATGTTCTGCACTGGATCGGTCGAATCCTTCACTCCGAACCGTTCTGCCGTGGCCGGGATCAGCTGCATCAGCCCGACGGCACCCGCATGGCTGACCGCGTCGGATTTCCCTGCACTTTCAATGCCGATCACCGCCAGCACCAGCGCCGGAGAGACATTGGTATCCAGCGTCGCACGCAGGATGTCCTTGCCGTATTTCTCCGACACTTCCTGCAGATGCTGCATGCGCGGGGCACCGACCACGGTGCCACCAGGTCCCTGCGAAAGCGTCGCCAGCGCCAGGTCGAACCGGTCGGCCGCGGCCCCGATGCCGGTGGGCACGGTTTCCCAGTACCAGTCATAGGAGGATGCCGGGGCCGGGCCGGGCTCGCCGGTCGCATTATCAGCGATCTTTGGCTCTTCCTCGCGCGGCTTCGGAGTGGGATCGATCTTGGGCAGCGCCGCCAGATAGCGCGCTTGCTCCTCGGGGTCGATCTGCACGGTGATCCGCTTGCCGGGCTTTAGATCGGCCACTTTCACCCGCTTGAACGAGCCATCCTCGGCCGCAGCCGGAAAGCACACGGCAGCGCAGAGAATCGCTGCGCACCAGAAACCTGTCTTCTGCATTTTCGGGGCCTGCTCGCCTCGTTGTTATGGGGGCAGAATCGCAGCATCCGGCGGGGCCCGCCAGAACTTTTCCGGCCCAATCATGGCAATTCCGCCAAAATTGACCGAAAAACCACGGCGTAGCATGGAAGAGTGAAGGGATTCCTAAGGATTCTTTCTTTTGTTTTCCGTGCCTTGTGAGGAATCACGCATTTTTCTGCGATCCGCGCAGATTCTGCGATCCGCGTCCAAACTGCTGCCACGTTTGGTTGGCTATATGTGTCCATACCGAACGACACGGGCTCCAAGGATGGCCAGATCGAAGCGGTTGAGTGATGCTTTAACCTCCGAAAGGGACCAGAAATGACCAAGTTCTCCGCTTTCCTGAAAGACGAAGCCGGCGCCGTGACCGTTGACTGGGTGGTTCTGACCGCCGCCGTCGTGGGCCTCGGCCTCCTGATCTTCTCGTGGGTCCGCCCGGCTGTTTCGGATCTGGCTGCTGCCATCGACACCGAAATGGGCGAAGCCCAGACCTGCATGACCTCGAACGGCTCCAACTGCTGATCGATCTGACGATCTGATCGTCATCTGGGCCGCACCTGAAAAGGTGCGGCCCTTGCCTTTTGTGCATCCCCTTTTCCCTCAGCACCTTTCGCAGCCTGTCTTCCCTCAGCGCCAGGTTTCGACGCGATGGGTGCCAAGCCGTCGCCCCGCAGCTGCACCCAGTCGTCGTCTCTGACCCAACGTGCGGCGCATCCACCGTGACGGCACAAGTCTGCCCCGATTGGCCGCTCCGCGCCGCGATCTTGCCCAGAGAATCTCGACCGCGCCGACGAAACAGAAAAAATTCCGTTATCTTTCTGATGTTTAGATAAATTCTTCGCAAATAGTTGGTGCGGCGCACAAATTCCCTTTCGCTTCCAAACTCTCGCCACGTTTGCACGGCTATATGTGTTCATACCGAACGAAGACGGCAATGACCTGGCCTGATCGAAGCGGTTGAAGTGACAGACAACTCCTTAGAAAGGGACCAGAAATGACCAAGTTCTCCGCTTTCCTGAAAGACGAAGCCGGCGCCGTGACCGTTGACTGGGTGGTTCTGACCGCCGCCGTCGTGGGCCTCGGCCTCCTGATCTTCTCGTGGGTCCGCCCGGCCGTTTCGGATCTGGCTGCTGCCATCGACACCGAAATGGGCGAAGCCCAGACCTGCATGACCTCGAACGGCGCCAACTGCTGATCGATCTGACGACTTGATCGTCACCTGGGCCGCACCTTATCAGGTGCGGCCCTCGCCTTTTCCGGGGGGGGCTTCCACGGGCCGACAACCCGGCCTTGCTGCCCAAAACAGCCCTTTTCCTCAACCGCGAAATGCCTGACCGCTGCTATAGTTTCGCCGCATTCACCCTGCAAAGTTGTATTGTTACGAAGCAGGTTTGACCGGAGTGTCTTGATGCAGCGCCTTGCCACTTTTCTGAAGGACGAAACCGGTGCCGTTACGGTTGACTGGGTCGTGCTGACCGCCGCGATCATCACCATAGCGATGCTGATCTTTCCGTTGTTCAGAAGTCCGGTCTCGGACCTGGCCGCGGCCATCGCGACAGAAGTTTCGGATGCTCAGGACTTCATGGACTGACCAGAACGGCAATCCGGCCACAGGCCGACCACGCTGTAAAGAGGGGCGCCAGCATCGGTTGATGGGGCGCCCCTCATTAATTAGAAGGTCGCCAAACAGGCTAAACCGGAAACAATAACCCGCTGCAAGCAAGACGAGGTTGAAAAATGAGAGCAATATTCGCATTGGTCCTGATCGTGGGCATGGGTCTGGCCGGCGTCGCCGTCTACATGATCCAGGGCTACATGGCCGACCTGGAAAACGCGCTGCAGAACGAGCGGGCCTTCAACGCCAAGGCGGGCAAGCTGGTCGAGGTCTTCGTCTTCGCCAAGCCGAAGAAATACGGTGACCCGCTGGCCGAAGAGGATGTCGTCGCTATCTACTGGCCGGAAAAGAGCCTGCCCGAGACCATCTTCCGCGACAAGGCCGTCCTCTTCCCGGAAAACGCCCCGGGCCCGCGCTACATCATGCGCACGACCGAGGCGTTCGAGCCGGTGCTGGCCAGCCGCGTGACCGAGCCGGGTGAGCTGTCGAACCTCACCTCCAAGCTGGAGAAGGGCAAGCGCGCCTTCGCGATCACGGTCGGCACCAACTCGGGCATCTCGAACTTCGTGAAGCCGGACGACTACATCGACATCCTGTGGACCGGCAACGTCTCGGGCGTCGAAGGCGGGATCACCCGGCAGATCGAAAGCGCCGTCCTGGTGATCGCGGTCGACAACGCCATCAACGAGGGGCAGGTCAGCTCTGACACTGTTGCGCAGACGGTAACTGTCGCCGCGACGCCGGAACAGGTTGCGCGCCTCGCGCAGGCCCAGGCCACGGGCAAGCTGACGCTCTCGCTGGCGGCGGACGCCACGGAAATCGTCGAGGGAACCGTCGAAACCGACACCAAGACCCTGCTTGGCATCGAAGAGGTCGTGGTCGCCCCCGAGGTGGTCGTCGAGGAAAAGAAGAAGTGCTTCGCCAAGCAGCGCAGCGGCGGTCAGGTCATCGAAACCGACATCGAGATCCCCTGCCAGGAATAGTTTCCCGGCGTCCGAGAACCGAAGGCGCGGCCACATTATCTGGGGCCGCGCCTTTGCATTTTTCCAATCCTTTGCGACCTGTTGCAGTTTATCCACATCAAGGTCACCGCACAAAGCATTGATTCTTGCAAAAAAACCCGGCCTGGTTCATTGTGCCTGCGATAAGGGCGTTCAAGACCCAAACGAGGCGTGGTCGAAAGGGCAGATCACAATGAACATGAAACGACTCCTGGTAGCAGGTTATCTCGGTGCGTGTCTCGCATCGACCGCAATGACCCCGGTTTCGGCCGAGGTTCTGCGCGTCATGCAGGGCCAAGCCACTGAAGCACTCAACGTTCCGATGAACCGGGCCGTTGTCGTCGAAAGCGACACTCCGTTTGCAGAGCTGTCGATTGCGAACCCCGCCATCGCCGATATCTCGACGCTGTCGGACCGCTCGATCTATGTCCTCGGCAAGGCACCCGGGCGCACAACGCTCACGCTTTTGTCGCCGGATGGGCAACTGATTTCCAACGTCGACGTGCACGTCACGCCCGACATCGCCGAATTCAAGGAACGGCTGCAGCAGATCCTTCCGGGCGAGCACATCGAAGTGCGCACCGCGAACGACGGGATCGTGCTGTCGGGCCAGGTTTCCTCGACGGCGAAGCTGGACAAGGCGCTTGATCTCGCCTTCCGCTACGCCCCCGACCGGGTGTCGAACCTGATGGTGGTCGGCGGGACGCAGCAGGTCATGCTGAAGGTGCGCTTCGCCGAAGTGAACCGCACGGTGTCGAAGAACCTTTCGTCGTCGATCGGGGTCCGGGATGGCGGCAGGATGTTCGGCGAAACGGGGACGTGGCTCTCCGGTTCGAACAACCCCTTCGGCGGCGCGATCACCCTGCGTGATGACGCCGCAGGTGGGTTCGGGTTCGGCGGCTCAATCGGCGGCCTGGAATTCTCGGTCCTGCTGGAAGCGCTGGAATCCAAGGGCTTGGTCCGCACGCTGGCGGAACCGAACCTGACCGCCCTGTCCGGCCAGGAAGCCAAGTTCCTTGCCGGTGGTGAATATCCGGTGCCGGTGTCGCAGGACGACGATACCGTCACGGTGGAATGGAAGCCCTTCGGTGTGGAACTGAACTTCACCCCGGTGGTGGTCGACCAGGACATCATCAACCTGACGATCGACGCGGCGGTATCCTCGATCGACCCGGCCAACGGGATCTCGGTCGCTGGCTTCGAGATCGACGCCTTCAAGCGCCGCGAAACCTCGACCACGGTGGAAATGCGCGATGGCGAGAGCTTTGCGATCGCGGGCCTTCTGCAGGACGACTTCCGCGACCTGAACACCCAGCTGCCCTGGATCGGCGACATTCCGATCCTTGGCGCACTGTTCCGGTCTGCGGAATACCAGCGGGCACAGACCGAACTGGTCATCATCGTCACCCCCCACCTTGTCACCCCAGTGGCAGGCGAGGCGCTGGCGCTGCCGACCGACCGGATCCGCATCCCGACGGAACGCGAACTGTTCCTGTTCGGCGACGTGGCGTCCACCCCGAAGAAGGGTGCCGCAGCCGAAGTGGCCCGGCAGGACTTCAGCTCTTCCTACGGCTATGTGATGGAGTAAGGCGATGACCATGATGCTTCCCAAACTCCTCGCGGCCACCGCGCTTCTGGCGCTGACTGCCTGCGGCGAGTCCTCGGTCTCCTGGGACCGTGAACTCGGCGCCGAGGTCGACAAGGGCCATTTCGGCAACGCGACGATGAACAACACGCTGATCCAGACGGGTGAGCTGTCCTACACCGTCGCCCTGGCCGAACGGTTCGCCGCCGAAGTGCCGAACACGATCAACTTCGCCTTCAACAGTGCCGAGCTTTCGGCCGAGGCGCAGCAGATCCTTCAGCAGCAGGCGAACTTCATCAAGCAGTTCCCCGAGGTTCGCTTCCGTGTCTTCGGTCACGCCGACAGGGTTGGCTCGACCGGCTACAACCAGCGGCTCGGCATGCGCCGCGCCCAGGCGGCGGTCGCCTACCTGACCTCGCTCGGGATCAGCCGCTCGCGGCTTGAGGCTGTCGTCTCCTACGGCGAAACCCGGCCGCTGATCGACACCACCGCTGCGGAAGTGCGCAACCGCCGTACGGTGACCGAGGTCTCGGGCTTCGTGAAGTCCCACCCGCTGGTCCTGAACGGCAAGTACGCCCAGATCATCTGGCGCGACTACATCTTCAGCGCCACCCGGCAACACCAGGGGCAGCAGGCGGACGGCGTCGGCGCCGGCGGCGGCGGCTGATCAGAACTCTGCCAGAACAGCGCAAGAGGCCGGGTCGAGAGACCCGGCCTCTTCGTTTCCAGAATCGTGATAATCCCAGAAAGAAGCTTCTTTAGCCCAAATATCGCCACCATTCTTGAACAAGGTCCCCCTCATAGGATGAGTACTGGGGTCCAATGTTCCGCAAGTAGAAGTCAACGCCGATCTTTGATCTAACTGCTTGCAAAATATGTACAAAATGGCCCGCACCGAAAGGATCTGACGCGAGATGACGAGCAAAGCCACAGTTCAGAGCGATCCGGCACCGATCCTCGCCTGCACGATTTCGCGTGACGTGCAGCGATTCGATCTTCTGATCGACGACATGGAAACCGAACTGGGCGAAGCCTGGGGCGACCTCAACTTCGAGGACGCGCTGGTCTTCCTCAAGCAGCCGGACAGCACCGGGATGCAGTTCGTCGCCATCGCCGTCGACAGCGAAGACGAATCCGAACTGTCGAAGATGAACGACGTGATCAAGGCCGCCAAGGCCAAGAAGATCAAGGTCCTCCTCATCGCCAACCAGGTCAGCCCGTCAGTCCTGCACCAGATGCTGAAGCTTGGGGCCGATGACTTCGTCCCCTACCCGCTACCCGAAGGCGCGCTGCACGACGCGATCGAGCGTCTGCGCAAGCCCGCGCCGGTCATGCCGGACGGCTATGACCCGGAAACCGGCATGTTCAACCCGGTCTTCAAGGCCAAGGGCGACCGCAACGGCGTGATCCTGCCGGTGCACGGCATGGCCGGCGGCGTCGGCGCCACCACTTTCGCCGCGAACCTGGCGTGGGAGCTGTGCCTGATCCCGGAGACCGAAGGCATGCGCGTCTGCGTCATCGACTTCGATCTGCAGTTCGGCTCGGTCGCGACCTATCTCGACCTGCCCCGGAAAGAGGCCGTGCTGGAGATCCTGACCGACACTGCCGCCGTCGACGCCGACTCGCTGGTCAAGTCGATGCTGACCTTCAACGAAAAGCTGCATGTCTTCACCGCTCCGGCCGACATGCTGCCCTTGGAAGTCGTGACGCCCGAAGACGTGGGCCGCATCCTCGACACCGCGCAGGCCAACTTCGACTTCGTCATCGTCGACATGCCCTCGACCGTCGTCGCCTGGACCGAGGCCGTGCTGACCCGCGCCCATGTCTACTTCGCGCTCCTGGAGCTGGACCTGCGCTCGGCCCAGAACATCCTGCGCTTTGTCCGCGCGCTGAAGGCCGAGGGCCTGCCGCACGACAAGGTGCGCTATGTGCTGAACCGAGCGCCAAAGTTCACCGACCTGTCGGCCAAGGCCCGCGTCAAGCGCCTGGCGGAAAGCCTGGACATCGCCATCGAGGTGCAGCTGCCCGATGGCGGCGAACAGGTGACCCAGGCCAACGACCACGGCCTGCCCATCGCCGAAAGCGCGAACAAGAACCCGCTGCGCAAGGAACTGCAAAAGCTCGCCAAGTCCTTGTACGACCTGAACAAAGCCACCGAAACCGCCAAAGCCTGATCTAGGGGGATCAACCCGTGTTTAGCCGCTTCAAGAAAGACTCGCCGGCCGGTGCAAGCGCGCCCCAGGGGGGCTTGGCTCCGGTCTCACAGGCCACTGACAAGGCCGCCTTTGCCGCCCGCGCCCCGGCTCAGCCTGCCGCTCAGCAGCGTGTTGCGGCCGAGGCCGTCGCTGCCGACAAGGAAAAGAAGCGCAAGGAACGCCTGACCGAGCTTAAGGTCGAGATTCACAAGCGTCTTCTGGAAGACCTGAACCTCTCGGCCCTGGAATCGGCCAGCGAGCAGCAGCTCAAGTCCGAAATCGCTTCGCTCGCCTCGGAAGCGCTGGACGACATGTCGGTCGCGCTGAACAAGGATGACCGCCTGGCGCTGAACCAGGAACTGTACGACGAAGTCATGGGTCTTGGCCCGCTGGAGCCGCTCCTGAAGGACGAGACGATCAACGATATCCTCGTCAACGGGCCGAAGCGCATCTTCATCGAACGCGCGGGCAAGCTGCAGCTGTCGGATGTCACCTTCCGCGACGAACGCCACCTTCTGCGCATCATCGACAAGATCGTGTCCGCCGTGGGCCGCCGGGTCGATGAATCCAACCCCTATTGCGACGCCCGTCTGCAGGACGGCAGCCGTTTCAACTGCATGATCCCGCCGATCGCGGTGGACGGCTCGCTGGTGTCCATTCGTAAGTTCAAGAAGGACAAGCTGAAGATCGAGGACCTGGTCCGCTTCGGCGCCTTCACCGAGGAAATGGCCGCCTACCTGCAGGCCGCCGTGTCCTGCCGGCTGAACATCATCGTTTCGGGCGGTACGGGTTCCGGTAAGACGACCACGCTCAACGCGCTGTCGTCCTTCATCGACAACCACGAACGCGTGCTGACCATTGAGGATACGGCCGAACTTCAGCTCCAGCAGGTCCATGTGGGCCGGATGGAAAGCCGCCCGGCCAACGTCGAAGGCAAGGGCGCGGTGACCCAGCGGGATTGCTTGCGGAACGCGCTTCGTATGCGTCCTGACCGCATCATCGTGGGGGAAACCCGGGGTGAAGAGGTCATCGACATGCTGCAGGCCATGAACACCGGCCACGACGGTTCGATGACCACGATCCACGCCAACAACCCGCGCGACGCGATCAGCCGTCTGGAAAACATGGTCGCCATGGCCGGGATCGAAATGCCCTTGAAGGCCGTCCGCAGCCAGATCGCCAGCGCCGTCAACCTGATGGTGCAGGCCAGCCGTCTGCAGGACGGGACCCGCCGCATGACATCCGTGACCGAAATCACCGGGATGGAAGGCGAAGTCATCTCGATGCAGGAAGTCTTCCGCTTTGAACGCCTGGGGGTCGAGCCGTCGGGCAAGATCATCGGCCGCTTCAATGCGACCGGCATCCGGTCCGCCTATTCCGACCGCTTCCGCCAGTGGGGCTTCGACCTCCCGGCCTCTATCTACGAACCGATTGTCTAAGCCATGCAGATCAGTGCCGCACCCCTAATCTACATCATGATCTTCGTGGCGGTCGTTGTGATCGTCAACGGGATCTACCTGATCGTCTTCGGCAAATCGATCAGCCTGAACAGCCGGGTCAGCCGCCGCCTGACGCTTCTGGAAAAGAACGCGAACCGCGAACAGGTTCTGGAACAGCTCCGTAAGGAGATGAACCAGCACCTGAATGCGCGGAACATTCCGCTCTATTCCATGCTCGCCAAGAAGGCGCAGCGGGCGAACATCGCCTTCTCGCCCCAGGCGCTGATCGGGATCATGGCCCTGGTGTCGGTCATCGCCTTCATGCTCCTCTCGGTCTTCACCGCCGCCGAATTCGGGCTGCGCGTGGTCCTGGGCGTGGTGATGGGCGTGGGCGGCGTGTTCTTCTGGGTGAACCGGATGGCGCAAAAGCGCATGTCGCTTCTTGAGGAACAGCTGCCCGACTCGATCGAACTGATGGTCCGGTCGCTGCGCGTCGGCCACCCGTTCTCGACCGCCATCGGCATCGTCGCCAAGGAAATCCCTGACCCGCTGGGGTCCGAATTCGGCGTCATCTCGGACGAAGCCGCCTATGGCCGCGACGTGTCGGAATCGCTGAAGGCCTTCGCCGAGCGCATGGACAGCCAGGACCTGCGCTTCCTTGCCGTCGCCGTGTCGATCCAGCAGCAGTCGGGCGGTAACCTGGCCGAGATCCTGGAAGGCCTGTCCAAGGTCGTCCGCGCGCGCTTCAAGCTGTTCCGCCGCGTCCGCGCCATCACGGCCGAAGCGAAATGGTCCGGCATGTTCCTGTCGGGCTTCCCCATCGTCGCGCTGATCATGATCAACGTGGTCCAGCCCGACTACTACGACGAGGTCAAGGGCACCTCGGCCTATATCCCGGCGGCGCTGTTCGTCGTCACGTTCCTCATCATCAACATCATCTACATGAAGGTGATGACCAACATCAAAGTGTAGGTCGGCTATGGAATTCTTCTCGAACCTCATGTCGGGCATGACCGAGCGTTTCGGTCCGATGGCCCCGCTGCTGGCTGTCGGCCTGCTGGGCATGCTGCTGATCCTGATGGCGCTGCCCATCGTGATGAAGCGCCAGCGCGACCGTTTCCGCGAGCTGAAGGACCATGGCGTCCCCAGCGAGAAGGACAAGAAGCGGGCACTGCGCAAGACCGAAAAGGTCGACAAGCTTGAAAAGTTCGCCCACTTCCTGGAACCGCAGAAGAAGGAAGAGCTGTCGGCCGCCAAGCTGAACATGCTGCGGGCGGGCTACAACGGCAAGAACGCCGTCCGGATGTTCCACGCCGTCCAGTTCCTCTTGGCGATCATCTTCCTGATTGGCGGGCTGATCGTCGCCTTCATCAAGTCGCTCAGCCAGGAGATGACGGGCGTCGACCTCCTGCTGCACAGCCTCTTGCCCTGCGCCATCGGCTATTACATCCCGCGTTACTGGGTGAACAAACGCGTCAAGCAGCGCCAGACCGAGATCATCCAGGGCTTCCCCGACGCGCTTGATCTGATGCTCGTCTGCGTCGAGGCCGGCCAGTCGCTTGACCAGTCGATCATCCGCGTCGGCAAGGAAAGCCGTGCCGGTTACCCCGCGCTGGCCGATGAATTCGACATGGTCGCGCAAGAGGTCAAGGCCGGCAAGGAACGCATCTCGGTCCTGAAGGACATGGCCGAACGCGTGGGCGTGCCGGACGTGGCCTCCTTCGTCACCACGATCATCCAGTCGGCCACGTTCGGTACCTCGGTAGCCGACGCTCTGCGGGTCTATTCGGCCGACATGCGCGACAAGCGCATCATGCGGGCGGAAGAGAAAGCCAACATGTTGCCGACCAAACTCACCCTCGGCACTATGCTGTTTACAGTTCCGCCGCTTCTGGTCATTCTGATCGGGCCTTCTGTCTACGGAATGGTGACAATGCTCACGCAACTTGCGGGTGGGCTTTAAGAACGGGACGTGACTTGCGCGAAGCAGTCCTTCTGACACTGTGCTCTGCGCTGCTTCTGGCCGGCTGTGTGCCGGCCAGTGACGTTTCCAGGAACCGCCCCCTTGGCGTCGACGCCAGCCGTGACGGTGTCGATGGCATGACCGTCGGCCACCGGCTGATGGAGGCGGGCGAGCATGAGCTGGCACTCAAGGCCTATCTGCGCGGCGCGGGTGAATCCGGCATCAGCGCCGACGTCCTGTCAGCCATCGGCTCGGCCAACCTGGCGCTCGGCCGCCTGGGGCAGGCCGAGCAGATTCTTGAACGCGCGCTTGAGCTTGACCCTGAATTCGTGCCCGCGCTGAACAACCTGGGCGTCGTCAAGATGGAACAGGGCGACGTCGGCGAGGCGCGGGTCTATTTCCAGCGGGCCTTCGCGCTGGATAGTGGCGAAACGGACTCGATCCGCGAAAATCTGATGCTCGCTATCGCGCAAAGCGAGGCGAATGTGTATGATCAACCCCAAGAACAAGAAAGCAGCGGGTTCCGTCTGGTCCGACAGGAAAAGGGCAAGTTCGTCCTACTCTCCGATCTCTAGGCGGCAATTCGTTAAAGATTACGGGCAGTCAACAAAAAGGACGCTAACATGCGCCATCCGGCTTTCGTAGTGCTGTGCCTCAGCGGCGCAGTCGCCCTGTCAGCCTGTCAGAAGAATTCTGACGCCGAGGTCCAGCGGGCATTGAAGGACGTCAACGTCATCGACGAATCCAACCTGAATGACGTGATGATGACGGTCGCCGACCCTGGTGAGGCGGTCAGCTACTTCACCCGCACCCTGCAAGAGAACCCCGACCGGATCGACCTGATGCGCGGCCTTGCACGGTCGCTGATCCGGGCGCAAAAGCCGACCGAGGCTGCCCAGGTCTGGCGTCAGGCCGTGGCGCACCCCGAAGCCACCCCCGAAGACCGTGTGTTGCTGGCCGATGCGCTGATCCGGTCGAACCAGTGGCCCGAAGCCAAGGCCGAGCTGAACCAGATCCCGCCGACCCACGAAAGCTTTGACCGCTATCGGCTGGAAGCGATGGTCGCAGATGCGGACAAGAACTGGAAGAAGGCCGACAGCTTCTATGAAATCGCGGCAGGCCTGACCACCACGCCCGCAGGCGTTCTGAACAACTGGGGCTTTTCCAAGCTGACCCGCGGCGATGCGCCGGGGGCCGAAAAGCTGTTCACCGAGGCGCTGACCTACGACCCCTCGCTGTTCACCGCCAAGAACAACCTGGTCCTGGCCCGCGCCGCCCAGCGCAAGTACGACCTGCCGGTCGTGAAGATGACCCAGACCGAACGGGCCGAGATGCTGTATTCCATGGCATTGGCTGCGATCAAGCAGGGCGATGTCTCGGTGGGCAAGGGCCTGCTGAACCAGGCGATCGAGACCCATCCCCAGCATTTCGAGGCCGCCGTGCGCAGCCTGGAAGCCCTTGATGCGAACGTGAAAACCTGATGCCTGAAGCGATCCTTTCCCCGACCGATGCGCTGATCCTTCTGGTCCCGGTGCTGCCCATTGCGATCTGGGCGGCACTGACGGACCTCAAGCGGATGAAGATCCCGAACACCTCCGTCCTGGCGATGGCGGCGGTCTGGCCGCTCCTCGGCTGGTACGTCGCGCCCACGCTGACGGTCTGGGCCTGGGGCTTTGCGCTGATGGCCATCGTCTTCGTGGCGGGGTTCCTTTTGTACCTGACCGGCACGTTCGGGGCGGGGGACGCCAAGTTCGCCGCTGCGATGGCCGGGATCTTTGTCGGCGGCAACATCGGGGAAATCCTGCTGATCATCTTCGTCAGCATGATCGGCTCCTTGGCTCTGCACCGCCTGTTGCGCAGCCTTCCCTGGGTCCGGAACGCCACGCCGGACTGGGAAAGCTGGACCAAGCGGCGGTACTTTCCCTTTGGTCTGGCGCTCTCGGCGATCGTGATCTTCTACCTTCTTGCCGCCATCTGGCCACAGGGCTGACACAAGTCACGTTTACGACTCAATCCGCTGAACTTTGCTGGATTGTTTACGGAGCTTGCCCATGAACGCTGAGGCCCCGGTATCGGGCGTGCAACCGCCGCCCTCCCCCCGCTCGCTGGAAGATACCGGCCTGTCGGTCATCATGATGCGGGACATCCTGTTGAAGTCGATGTTCCGCACCAACCAGTCGCAGGTCACGGTGCTGTCCAAGTTGATCTGCCTGCCGGTCCCGCTGACCCAGGAACTGGTCGACCTTGCCCGCACGCAAAAGCTTCTGACCGCGATGGGCACGATGTCGGCCACGGCTTCGAACGAAATGTCCTACGAGCTGACCGATGCCGGCAAGGCGCGCGCGCTCGACGCCCTGTCGCAGTCGGAATACTACGGCGCGATGCCGGTTCCGCTGGACCAGTATTCGGTGCAGATCAAGCGCCAGTCGGTGCGCGATATCCGGCTGAACCGTGAGCAGCTGATGTCCGGCATGGGCCACCTGATCCTGCCGCCCGACCTGATCGACAACCTCGGCCCCGCGGTGACCTCGGGGCGCTCGATCCTCCTCTACGGCCCGCCCGGCAACGGCAAATCCTCGATCTCGCACGGCATCCGTGCAGCGCTTGGCGACAAGGTCTACGTCCCCCGCGCCATCGAGTATTCCGGCCAGATCATCAGCGTCTACGACCCGATCGTGCACTCCTCGGCCGAGATGGCTGTGGATGACCCGAACAGCTTGCGCCGCACCTCGAACCGCTTCGACAACCGCTATGTCTACTGCGAACGCCCCTCGGTCATCACCGGCGGTGAGCTGTCGCTTGACATGCTGGACCTGAACTACAACCCGACGGCCCGCACCTACCAGGCGCCCCTGCAGCTCAAGGCCACCGGCGGCATCTTCATCATCGACGACCTTGGCCGCCAGGCCGAACCGCCGCAGAAGATCGTCAACCGCTGGATCGTGCCGCTGGAAGAAAGCCGTGACATCCTCGCGCTACAGTCGGGCGAAAAGTTCACCGTCCCCTTCGACACGCTGGTGATCTTCTCCACCAACTTCCACCCGAACCAGATCTTCGACGGCGCCGCACTTCGCCGTATCTTCTTCAAGATCAAGATCGACGGGCCGAGCCAAGAGAACTTCCTGAAGATCTTCGCGATGGTCGCGCGCAAGAAGAAGATGCCGCTGGACGAAACCGCGCTGATGCACCTGATGAAGGTCAAGTTCCCGACGATCCAGAACAACTACGCGAACTACCAGCCGGTCTTCCTGATCGACCAGATGATCGCAGTCTGCGAGTTCGAGAACATCCCCTACCAGATGACGCCCGAGCTTATCGACCGCGCCTGGGGCAACATGTTCGTCCGGCAGGAGGACATTGCTCACTAGGGACCCAAATTCCTTAAGCAAGGAATTTGTCAAAATTCTTACTCAAGAATTTTGGGCGTCACGCGAAGACCGTGACGCCCTTTTCCGTCACCACCGCATCCAGCCGCTGGTCGAACGCGTCCGTCGGCACCTCATCCACCCCCTGCGCCGCGAAGGCGAACCCCACCGCCATGACCGGCCCCCGCGCCCGCAGGCCTGCCAGCGTCCGGTCGTAGAACCCCCCGCCATAGCCCAGCCGATACCCCCGCCGGTCCCAGGCGAGGAGCGGCACGATCAGCACCTCGGGTTCCACCCAGGCCCCCTCCTCGGGGATCATCGCCTTGAACGCTCCCTCCACCAGCCGACACCCCGGTGACCACTCCCGGAACCGCAGGGGCGTGGCCTTCGCCACGATCACCGGCACCCCCACCGGCCCCTGATGCGCCGACATCGCGGGCAAGGGGTCGATCTCGGTCCGCATCGGCATATAGCCCGACAGCACCTTGCCCTTCTGCGGCGCCAGGAAATCCGCCAGGATCTCCGCCGCCTGCCCCTGGCCCTGCGCAAACGCCTCTGCCCGCCGCGAGAACGCCTCCGCCCGCGCCTCAGCCTTCCCATCCGTCATGTCAGCATCACCGTCGCCAGCCCAAGGAACGCCAGGAACCCGATCACATCGGTCAGCGTGATCACGAAGGTCCCCGAGGATAATGCCGGATCGAATCCCAGCCGGTCGAGCAGAAGCGGCACAAGAACCCCCGCCAGCGCCGCGACGACCAGCGTGATGACCAAGGCCAGCGCGATCACCGCCCCGATCATCGGCGCCCCGAACAGCCCCCAGGCCGCGCCCCCCATCACGGCCGCGAAGACGGCTCCGTTCACCAGCCCGACCACCACTTCCCGCCAGATCACCCGCCCCGCGTTCGACCCGGTCAGGTCCCGCGTCGCCAGCGCCCGCACTGCCACCGTCAGCGACTGGGTCGCCGCATTGCCGCCCATCGAGGCCACCACCGGCATCAGCGCCGCCAGCACGACGATCTTCGCGATCACCGCCTCGAACTGCGCGATGACCAGCGCTGCCAGGTTCGCCGTCACCAGCGCGACCAGTAGCCAGGGCAACCGCGCCTTCACCGTATCCAGCACCCCGTCCGAGATCGAGCTTTCCTCGCCCACCCCGGCCAGCAAAAGCATGTCCTCCTCGTGCTCCTCGTCCAGCACGGTCATCGCGTCGTCGATGGTGATGACCCCCACCAACCGGCCCGAGCCATCGACGACGGGGCAGGAAATCAGGTGGTACTGGTTGAAGATATAGGCGACGTCGGCCTCTTCCTCGGTCGCCTGCACGGTGCGGAAACTGTCTTCGGTGATCGCCTTCAAGGCCACGTCGCGGCCCGAAGACAGGATGCGCCCCAGCGTCACATAACCCACCGGGGTCATCCGCGGATCGACCAGGATCACGTGATAGAACTGGTCCGGCAGGTGGTCGGCCCCGCGAAGAAAATCAATGGCTTCGCCCACGGTCCAGTGTTCCGGCGCCACCACCAGCTCGCGCTGCATCAACCGGCCAGCAGACTGCTCCGGCCAGGCCAGCGCCGCCTCGACCGCCACCCGGTCGGCCGCATCCATCGCCCCCAGAAGGCGGCCCTGGTCCTCGGCCTCCAGGTCCTCGACGATGTCGACGAGGTCGTCGGAGTCGAGTTCCCGCAGCGCCTCGGCCACCACCTCGTCGGGCAGTGCGTCCAGCACGTCCTCGCGGATCGCATCGCTGATCTCGGACAAGACCTCGCCATCGATGACGGCCGAGCCCATGGCCAAAAGCGCCTCACGGTCGGTCTCGCTCACCTGCTCCAGAAGGTCGGCGACGTCGGCCGGGTGCACCGGGTCCAAGAGCGCCTCGACCCGCGCTGCATCCCCCGACCGGGCCGCATCCAGCGCCGCGTCCAGCGTCGCCTCAAGCGTCGCCGCATCCATCGCGTCCGGCGTCGTCCTGACCGTCGTCTCTGTCATGCGCGCCTCCCGCTGTCTTGCGACCTTAGGCCGTTTTCCGGGCAAGGGCAAAGCCGGTTGCCTGCTTCCGCGCCTTCGCGCTTTTGCGAAACAGTTTCAAGCCATGATCGATACCGGGAAATTTACCCCAAGCGCGAAACCCTCTAGGCTGGCCCGGTTGCATGGGGGCACGATGACCGACCTGATCCTGGGCCAAGTCCTAAGCTACAAGGGCGACCCCTTCATCGAAGGCCTTTACGCCGCCCGTGTGAACACCAGTGGCGCCGTTGCGGTGGATGGCGGAAAGATCGCCGCTGTGGGTGACGCCAGCGACCTGCGCGCCCGCTTTCCGCAGGCGACTGTCCACGACCACGGGCGCAAACTCATCTCGGCCGGCTTCATCGACGCCCATGTCCACTATCCCCAGACCGCGATGATCGCGTCCTGGGGCAAGCGGCTGATCGACTGGCTGAACACCTACACTTTCCCCGAGGAGATGCGGTTCAGTGATCCGGCCTATGGGGATGAGATCGCGAACCGCTACCTCGACCTCGTCCTCGCGCGCGGGACCACCACCGTCTGCACCTATGCGACGATCCACCCCGCATCCGTCGACGCCATCTTCACCGCTGCACAAACCCGCGGGATGCGGGTCTTTGCCGGGAAGACCTGCATGGACCGCAACGCGCCCGAGGGCCTGCTGGACACCGCCCAATCGGCCTACGACGATTCGAAACGCCTGCTGGAGAAGTGGCACGGGCAAGACCGCCTGTCCTACGTCATCACCCCGCGCTTCTCGCCCACGTCCACGCCCGAGCAGCTTCACGTCCTCGGCCAGCTTTGGCGCGAATACCCCGACTGCCTGATGCAGACCCACCTTTCCGAGCAGACGGATGAGATCGCCTGGGTCCAGTCGCTTTTCCCGCAATCCCGCGACTACCTCGACACCTACGAGGCGCAGGGACTCCTCCGCGAAGGTGCCGTCTACGGCCATGCCATCCACCTGACCGACCGCGAGCGCGCCCGCCTGATCGAAGCCGGGGCAAGCCTTGTCCACTGCCCGACGTCCAACACGTTCATCGGCTCCGGCCTCTTCGACATGACCCTCGCGACCCGGCTTCGTGTCGGCCTCGCCACCGACACCGGCGGCGGCTCGAACTTCTCGATGCTGCCCACCATGGCCGCCGCCTACGAAGTCGCCCAACTCCGCGGCAATTCCCTCCACCCCGCGCAGCTCTGGTGGCTTGCGACCCAAGGCTCCGCCCGCGCGCTCCGGGCCGAGGACAAGATCGGCAACCTCGCCCCCGGCATGGAGGCTGACCTGATCGTCGTCGACCTCGCCTCCACCCCCGCCATCGAACAGGCCACCCGCCGCGCGGAAAACCTGTGGCAGCAGCTGTTCCCGACGATCATGATGGGCGATGACCGGGCCATTGCCGAAGTCTGGGTGCACGGCAAACGCCTGCCCTGACCGACCCAATGGGTCTTGCCCATGTCCCAAATACTCCCGCCGGAGGCTCCCCGAGGTTTTGCGCGTCCTTCACGCGCAAGGCCGAGACAAAAGGCGCGCGCCGCAGGCGCTCAATTTGACAGCCGCCCAGCAAACGCGACGGCCGCCCGCCTGGCACTGACCGGTCACCCTGCGCCCCCTCTCCCCAATGGGGGGAGGGCCGGGGAGGGGGGAACCCGGCCAGCATGGTAAAGACCACCTGAACGGCCCCGAGCAACCCCTTGATTTCAAAAGAACCGAAAACCCCGCCCAGCGTGGACAGCCTACTCCGCCAGCTCCCACCCATCCGGGTAGAAGTCATGCTTCAACGCGATCTCGGTCGCCGCATGTTCCCGCTCCCAGATCGCCTCCGGCGTGACCGGCATCGGCCCGAATGAGGCGATCAGCGTCTCCCCGTCCTTCAGCCGTCGCGTGGAAAACCCCGCCAGCCGCAGCGCCCGTTCGAAGGCTGGCCACGAGGCGTCCAGCTCCTCGACAAAGAAGGCGAACTCCACCACCGCCGTTTTCGGCAGGCTCACCCCCTTCGACTGGCGGAAGGTCTGGAACGTGTCGCGCCGCTGGGCATTGTAATCGTGGGACATGGGCGGCCTCCTGGCACGCCGTTCTACCCTACTCGGCGCGGGTGCAGAAGCCCCGGTCGTAGGGCGAGGACCAAATCCAGTCTGAGGCATTCAGCGCCTCGAACCCGACCGGCTCCAGCGCGCGCGTCTTGCCGTCCTCGGTCGCGGTCATCTTCCACAGGTCGACATCGCATTCGAAGGCCTGCCCGACATATTCCCCGGCATGATAGTAGCCGACCACGGTGAACTGGTTGTCGATGAACTGGAGCTGGGTGACGACCCGCCCGGTCCCTTCCTCGTCGGCATATTCGGTGACGATCTGCAGGATGCTGGCCTCTCCGGTCTCGACCACTTCCAGCGCCTGCTTGGTAGCAAAGGCGCCCAGCGCGATCTCCGGGTTGTCGAACTGCGGGTCACCAGTCGCCACTGCCGCCTCGCCCGGATTGCCGCCCCAGATCGTCAGCCGTGTCTTGTCCTGGTTCTGGGTCAGGCGGGCGAGGAAGCTGAAGCCGGTGCCCTGCGACCCGGCCCAATTGCCGCTGGCTTCGGACAGGACGGTCTCCGCCCCGGCGGGCAGGGCAAGGGCACAGAGGAGGGCAAGGCTGGGGATCAGGCGCATTCGGGTCTCCGTATCAGATGCGCCGACCATGCCGCCCTTCCCGGTCCGGCGAAAGGGCGGGAAACCCTGACGTTACCCGGCCAGTCGCGCCGCCAACTGCCGCTGCCGTTCCACCACGCGTGGCAGGTCCAGCGTCACCAGCTGCCCGTCCCGCACCACCGGACGGCCCTCGACGATCAGATGCCGCACCCGGGTCGGCCCGCAGAGGACCAGCGCCGCGACCGGGTCCCAGGACCCCGCAGCCTCGATCCCCGAGACATCCCAGATCGCCAGGTCCGCCCGCTTGCCCGGCTCGATGGACCCAAGGTCATCCCGACCCAGCACCTGCGCCCCGCCCAGCGTCGCGATCTCCAGCGCCTCGCGCGCGCCCATCGCGTCGGCCCCCTTCGCCACCCTTTGCAGGAGCATCGCCATCCGCGCCTCGGCCACCAGGTTGCCCGCGTCGTTCGACGCCGAGCCATCGACACCAAGGCCGACCTTCACCCCCGCATCCCGCATCGCGCGGACCGGGGCAATGCCGGATCCGAGTCTACAATTCGAACACGGGCAGTGGGCAACGCCGGTCAGTGATCGAGCAAAAAGTTCAATTTCCGAACCATCCAGCTTCACGCAATGCGCATGCCAGACATCGGCGCCGGTCCAGCCCAGGTCCTCGGCATACTGGCCCGGTCGGCAGCCGAACTGGGCCAGGGAATAGGCGATGTCCTCGTCGTTCTCGGCCAGGTGGGTGTGCAGCATCACCCCTTTGTCCCGCGCGAGCAGGGCTGCGTCCCGCATCAGATCCCGGCTGACCGAGAAGGGCGAACAGGGCGCAAGACCCACCCGCACCATCGCCCCGGGGCGCGGATCGTGGAACTGGTCGACGACCCGGATCATGTCCTCCAGGATCGCGGGCTCCTGTTCCACTAGGCTGTCCGGTGGCAGGCCCCCCGCGCTCTCCCCGATCGACATCGCCCCCCGCGTCGGGTGAAAGCGCAATCCCACCTCCCCGGCCGCCGCGATGGTGTCGTCCAGCCGCGACCCGTTGGGGTACAGGTACAGGTGGTCCGAAGTCATCGTGCAGCCCGACAGCGCCAGTTCCGCCAGCCCGACCTGGGCCGAGGTGAACATTTCCTCGGGCCCGAACCGCGCCCAGATTGGGTACAGCGTCTTCAGCCAGCCGAACAGGAGCGCATCCTGCCCCCCCGGCACGGCGCGGGTCAGGGTCTGGTACAGGTGGTGATGCGTGTTCACGAGGCCCGGGGTGACGACACAACCGGTCGCGTCGATCACCTCGGCCTCGCCGGCGACCAGACCCGACCCGACCGCACGGATCACACCGTCGCGGATGTGGACATCTGCCCGGGCCAATTCGGCCCGGCGAGCGTTCATCGTGACGACAACATCGGCATTGCGGATCAAGAGATCGGACACGGGTGCACCTTTCGCGCACCCTTCGGCCCGGCACCATGCCCCCCGAACAGCTGCGGGGACCGCACGTCAGAAGGGAGAAGGACACGCACGGTAGGTCAGATATAGCGGGTCTGCAATCGGGGCGAAAGCCGGGAGGCTTAAGCGTTCAACAGCCGTAGCGCCTCGGCGTGGACCTCACGGCTCGCGGCGGCAAGCACCCTGCCCCCGTCCAGCACCGGGCCGCCCTGCCAGTCGGTGACGATCCCGCCCGCCGCCTCGATCACCGCGATTGGGGCCTGCACGTCATAGGCCTGCAGCCCCGCCTCGATCACCAGGTCGATCTGGCCAGCCGCGATCAGCGCATAGGCGTAGCAGTCGGTCCCATAGCGCACCAGCTTGGCCTTGGAGGCCACGCGCCGGAAGGCCGCGCCTTCCTCGGGCGTGCCAACCTCGGGGAAGGTCGAGAACAGGATGGACTGGGCCAAGGGGCGGGCCGGGCGGACAGCCAGCGCCGCCTCGCCCATCGGCCCGCGCATCATGGCGCGTCCCAACCCGCCTTCGAACCTTTCGCCGATGTAGGGCTGGTCGATGATGCCGTAGAGCACGCCCTCGGCATCGCGAACCGAAATGAGCACGCCCCAGGTCGGGGTGCCGGACAGATAACCCCGGGTTCCATCAATGGGATCCAGCACCCAGGTGAGGCCAGTCGTCCCGGCCACGGTGCCATATTCCTCGCCCAGGATGCCATCCTGCGGGCGGCGACGCCCCAGAACCTCGCGCATGCGCTGTTCCGAGAGCCGATCCGCCGCGGTGACCGGATCGAACCGGTCAACTTCCTTGTTTTCTGCTTCAAGCGAGCGGGTCCGGAAAAACGACAGCGTCGCGACGCGTGCCACGTCTGCCAGTTCATGTGCGGTAGCGACCAAATCAGCCGCAAGCGCCGGTGAAACCCGCATGATCCTCTCCCTGACCTTTCGGGCCTCTCAGCCCAGTCCCCGGGCGCTAACCCGCGCACGGGGACGAGGTCAAGGCAGTCAGGCAGCTTCGGACAGGACGCGGGCCAGATCGAACAGCCGGCGGCGCTGCGCTTCGGGGATCGCGTAGTAGGAACGAACCAGTTCCAGCGCTTCCTTGTCCGACATCATGTCGCCGTGGGCATAGGCCGTACCGACCTGGCCTTCGGCGAGACCTTCGAAGAAGAACGAGATCTGAACGCCCAGCGCATCGGCCACGTCCCACAGCCGGGAGGCGCTGACCCGGTTCATTCCGGTCTCGTATTTCTGAATCTGCTGGAACTTGATGCCCACTTTGTCAGCCAGTTGCTGCTGGGTCATGCCCACCATCCAACGGCGGTGACGGATGCGCTTGCCAACATGTGCGTCTACGGGATGCTTCATTATGTACTCCAATAACGAGTGTCCGTTCCCCTCGCAGTTCTATAAGCACATTCCGTGCCAAAGTTGGACGCATGTTCACTTTGCATTAAAAAAACTTTCGGGGTGCCAAAACCTGTCCTTTTGGATAAGTCCAATTATTCGGCCGTATAACACACGGTGTGGTTGTCCTCACCAGCCCGCGGAACGAGTCATGCCGAATCAGGACTCGCCCTAGAGTGGTATTGCGTTTTGCTTTGCATTTTGCACAACTTCTTAACAACTCGTTGCAGAATGCGATTCCCGCGATCATTGCGTTGCAAGAAACTGTAGGCGGGATACAAAGCCTACACTGCAGGTAGTAGAAACAACCACCTCGAAAGGGCACAAAAGTGCAGGTTTGGCAGGTCAAAGAGCAGGGATTAGCGCCCGTTCTGGTCAATATCAGCCCGCCAGTACCCGTTAAAGGCGAAATCGTTGTCCAGGTGGAAGCAGTCGGGCTCAACTTCGCGGATACTCTGGCGATTCAGGGAAAGTACCAGGTCCGGCACCCATTTCCCTATGTTCCGGGCATGGAACTGTCGGGCGTGGTACTGTCCCTTGGACCGGACACCGACAGCCCTTCGCCCGGTACGCGAGTGCTTGCAACCTGCCCTGCCGGGGCGCTTGCCCGACAGGTTGTGCTGGCGGCGGGCCGTCTGGTGCCGATCCCGGACGGCATGGGCTTTGATGAGGCCGCCGGATTTCCCATCGCCTATGGCACCTCGCATCTGGCACTGACACACACTGCAAGGTTGCAGGCGGGCGAGACGCTGTTCGTGACCGGCGCGGCGGGCGGAGTCGGCCTGACTGCAGTCGAGATCGGCAAGCGGCTGGGCGCGCGGGTGATCGCCTCGGCCCGGGGGCCTGACCGGCTTGAGGTGGCGCGGGCTGCCGGGGCGGATGTGCTCATTGACAGCGAGGCGCCGGACCTGAAGGCGGCGCTGCGGGCCGAGGGTGGCGTGGACGTGGTCTATGATGCCGTGGGCGGCCCTGCCTTCGACGCGGCACTCCGCGCCTGCAAGCCCGAGGGGCGGCTTCTGGCCATCGGCTTTGCCTCGGGCGAGGTGCCGCAGATTCCGGCCAACCTTCTGCTGGTGAAGAACCTGACGGTCTCGGGCTTCTGGTACGGCGGGTTTGAATCGCACGCCCCGGACCGCGTTGCCGCCAGCATGGCCGAACTTCTGCGCTGGCGGGCCGAGGGGCTGATCCGCCCGCATGTCAGCCACGTCCTGCCGTTCGAGGCCTTCCCCGAGGGCCTGGACCTGATCCGCAACCGCAAGGCCACCGGCAAGGTGGTGATCCGGGTCGGCGCGGGCGACTGAGCCTTACGCCCCGTAGGCGCAGCGCAGTTCCGATACCAGCAGGTCCATCGCCTCGTCCTTGCGGCGGTTTGCGCGGTAGAGGCCAAGCTTCATGTCCCCCACGGGCGGCAACTGGTTGTCACCAGCAATCGGCGCCATCCCATCGGGGATGCTGCCCACCATCCGCACCGACACGGCAAGATCGGCAGCCACCGTCGCCTCGACCGCCTGCTCGCTTTCGCCACCGGTCGCCATCTCCCAGGGGATGCCGGCCTGGTCCAGCGCGGCCTGCGCCCGGGGACGGAAGATGCAGGTGTCCTTGAACCCCAACCGCAGGGGCCGCCGCTGCCAGGCATTGCCGTCGATCGCCCCGACCCAGACCAGATCGCGCGTTGACAGCACCTCGGACCCGGCGTCGGGACTTTCCTCGGTCGTCAGCATCACATCGAAGGCCCCGCGCGCGAAGTCCTGCTTCATCAGCAAGGTGAAGGAGGACACCAGGTTGATGCGCACCCGCGGATAGGCCTGCGCCATGCGCCGCAGGATCCCCGGGATCACCGGATAGACGACGTCATGCGGCACGCCCAGACGGATCTCGCCCTGGCAGCAGGTCGCCGCCAGCTGCGACAAGGCCTCGTCATTAAGGGCCAGCATCCGGCGGCCATAGGACAGAAGCTGCTCACCCTCGGGCGACAGCGCCAGCTTCCGCGCCGCGCGCAGGAACAGCGACATCCCAAGCGATTCTTCCAGCCGCTTGATCTGCATCGAGACCGCCGACTGCGTCAGGTTCAGATAACCCGCCGCCCGCGTCACCCCACCGACATCGGCGACAGTGACGAAGGAGCGCAGGGCGGACAGGTCGAGGTTGCGCGGCATATCACGGATCCTGATGGAAGGGGTCACAATCATTCGTTTCCATTATGCCGCAGAAAGGCGCATGGTTCAAGCATCCTGATGCAACCGCATCGCCCCATCACCAAAGCAAATGAAAGGATGCCCGCCATGTCCACCCGCCTGATCGCTCGTCACCCCGTCCTGGCCAAAGGTTTTCTCCGCACCCTGCCTGCCCGTCTTCTGGCCCTCGCCGCCGTCTCCCGCTCGCGCAAGAGCCTCGTGCGGCTTGACGATCATCTCCTCCGTGACATCGGCCTGTCCCGCGAAGATGCCGAGGCCGAGGCCGATCGCCCGGTCTGGGACGCTCCGTCGCACTGGAAGGCCTGAATATTTGACAGTTTTCGGGGCTCTCTCGCGCGCGGGGTGCTTGAAATGGGCTTCGCTGTTCCCAATATTCCGTGCACGAGGTCGCGCCGGTTCCCCCGGCGTTGCCCTTCGGGACAACATCGGAGGCTTCTATGGCTCAGTACGAAACGATCCGCAGCGTTGGCGTAGGCGCCGGCGTACGGATTGATGAAGGGCTTCGCGCCCACATGAACAAGGTCTACGGGCTGATGTCCGTGGCGATGCTGGTCACGGCCGGCGTTGCCTGGGCGGTCGGCACGTCGGACGCACTTCTGGCGATCTTCCGCGATCCGCTGACCCTGCGCCCGAACATCCTGGGCTGGGTGGTGATGTTCGCCCCTCTCGCCATGGTCTTTGCCTTTGGCGCGCTGATCAACCGCCTGTCGGCGGCGGCGGCGCAGCTGTTCTTCTACGTGTTCGCGGCGGTGATGGGTCTGTCGCTGGCCTGGATCTTCAAGGTCTTCACCGACACCTCGATCGCCACGACGTTCCTGGCGACCGCAGCCGGTTTCGCGGGTCTGTCGCTTTACGGCTACACGACCAAGCGTGACCTGTCGGGGATGGGCCGCTTCCTGATGATCGGCCTGATCGGCCTGGTCGTCGCGATGCTGGTGAACATCTTCCTCGGCTCCTCGGGCCTTGCGTTCGCGATCTCGGTGATCGGCGTGCTGATCTTCGCGGGTCTGACCGCCTATGACACGCAGAACATCAAGAACGACTACATCGCCCATGCCCATGCGATGGATTCCGAATGGCTTGCCAAGTCGGCCATCATGGGGGCGCTGAACCTGTACATGAACTTCATCAACCTGTTCATGTTCCTGCTGCAGTTCCTGGGCAACCGCGAATAACCGCAGGACAAGGTAACGAAAGGGCCGGTCGCAGGACCGGCCCTTTTCGTTTCAGCCTCGCAGATCGAGGATCAACTGCACCACGGGAAAGCCGATCCCTGGTGCCAGCGTCAGCTCGCGCGGTTGCACTACCTGAAAGCCAAGCGCCCGGTAGAACGGCACTGCCGTCCGCGTTGAAAGACAATCCAGCCAGATCATCCCCGCATCCCGCGCATCCTGAATCACTCCGGCCATCACCATTCGCCCAAGTCCCTGACGCGCCGCGTCGGGATCGGTCGCCACATGGCGGACATGGCCCAGGGTTTCGGACGTGCGACCGCCCGTCGGGCTCCGCCGCGACCAGCCGCCAGCCGCCAGAATCCGGCCACCGGCGTCCTCGGCCACGAAATAGTGGCTTGACGCTAGAAGCTCTGGCTGCGCCCGAGCAAAGCGCGGGACCGCCAGCACCAGGGTCGAAGGCGGATAGTCGGGCGCAAGCAACCGCGGATAGCTGCGACCAAGAAGCCGGTCGATCCCGGCCAGGTCGGTGGGAACCGCGGTGCGAAGGGTGATTGTCTGCGCCATTGCGCGGATGTGGGGCGCATTGCGGAAAAGACTAGACCACCGCGCCGAAGAAATGTCCGACTGCCCAGGTCACCGCCATTGCTACGGCGCCCCAGAAGGTCACCCGCATCACCGCACGGCCAACCCCGGCCCCACCTGCCTTGGCACCGACCGCCCCAAGCAGCGCCAGAAACACCAGCGACAGACCTGTTACCCAAAGCGCGATTTGCGGTTCGGGCGCGAGCGCCGCCGCCGCCAACGGCAAGGCCGCCCCCACCCCGAAGGTCAGGGCCGAGGCTCCTGCCGCCACCAATGGCTGCGCCTCGGTATGCTCGAAGATCCCCAGCTCGTCCCGGACATGCGCCGCCAGCGGGTCCTTCGCATGCAGCGCTTCGGCCACTTGCCGCGCAAGGTCCGGCGGCACGCCCCGCGCCTCGTAGATGACGGCCAGCGCGCGCAACTCCTCGGCCGGGTCCGCCGCGATCTCGGCCTGTTCGCGCCGAATGTCGGCGGCCTCGGTATCGGACTGCGAGGACACGCTGACATACTCCCCCGCCGCCATCGACAGCGCACCCGCCGCCAGCCCCGCCGCCCCCGCGACCAGCACCTCTGACCGACCCGATGCCGCCGCGACGCCCACGATCAGCGATGCGGTCGAGACGATCCCGTCATTCGCACCCAGCACCGCGGCCCGTAGCCAGCCCACCCGCGCGACATAGTGCTCTTCCCGGTGATTGCGTTCCATGACCTGGCCCCCTTGTGCGACGCCAGAAGCGCCCGTCACAGGGCACGGGTCAATGACATAGGTCAGATCGGGCGTCAGCTTGGGCTTAGGTCAAACGAAAAGGGCCGCGTCCCACCGGACACGGCCCCTGATCTTCGGGTTCGGCAGATCTTACTTGATCTTGCCTTCCTTGTACTCGACATGCTCCCGCTTGACGGGATCGTACTTCTTGATGACCATCTTTTCGGTCATCGTACGGGCGTTCTTCTTGGTCACGTAGAAGTGGCCGGTGCCCGCGGTCGAGTTCAGGCGGATCTTGATGGTGGCGGGCTTTGCCATGGTCGTTTCCTCTGCATCGGGGAATCCGTATCCCCCGGTGAAATCCTTGAAGCCCGCCTTTTAGCCATGCAGTCGGCAGAGTCAACCGCTATCGGCGCGCTTATTGCCACATCGCCGCGCGCAACTCCCACGGCGTGACCTTCCCGTCGCCGTCACTGTCAGCGGCGTCGAACTGCGCCTTCTCGGCGGTCAGGAACTCGGCCATCGTCACCTTGCCATCGCCGTCACCGTCCTTTGCCGCGAAGCGCGCGGCGTGGCGCTCTTCCATGCCCGGCATCATGCCCCAAGGGCTCATCATGCCCATGCGGCCGGCACCGAACTCTCCCGCCTCCAAAGCGCTGTCCGTGTTCGCATCCATCAGGGCGAACATCGCCTCGGCATGGGCCGCGGCCTCTTCGGCCGAGATGTCGCCGCTCTGGTCGGCATCAAGCCCGGACATCATCATCCCGCGACCCATCCCGCCTTGCCCCATGCCCCAGCCCTGAGCCGCCCCGGGTCCAGATCCGTATCCCGGCCCCATGCCATACCCCTGACCCATGCCATACCCCTGACCCATGCCGTAGCCCTGCCCCATATAGCCCGGCCCCATCTGGCCCTGGCCCATGTAGCCGGGTCCCATGTCCCAGCCCCAGCCCTGCCACCATCCCTGTCCCGGTCCGCCGCCCCAGCCGGGCTGGCCCTGGGCAAAAGCGCCCGACGCCGTGCCCATGCTCAACACCACAATTAGGGTAATCGCCTTCATCTTCAGGTCCTCCAGCATTGCGGAAACGCACGCTGCATTTCCGTCCTGCGCCACTGAGGACCGCAGCGCCCCACGACGCGTTGACCGGGATCAAGCGCACGCAAAGTTGATCCTGCCCCAGATGCGGGAAACGAGAGCCAATGCGCGGAGAGCCTGTAAGCCGGATTCTGTCCAAGGGGTTGCCCCCTCTGGATGACCATTCCTCTGCCGACCGTGTCGCCACGGCGGTCAAGCTGCCAACCCGGGCCTCTCGGGCGTTGGCGTCCCTGCGGGCGGTATCCCCGGCCTTTCGACCACGGACCGGCCCCCGCGCGAGGCCCCTATTTGGCATTGCTCCGGGTGGGGCTTGCCGTGCCGGTCCGGTTGCCCGTCCCGCGGTGGGCTCTTACCCCACCGTTTCACCATCGCCCCTGCGAACAAGGGCAGTCTCTTCTCTGTGGCGCTTTCCCTGGGGTTGCCCCCGCCGGGCGTTACCCGGCACCCTTGCCAACGGGAGTCCGGACTTTCCTCGACCCCTTCCGGGACCGCGGCCATCCAGCCCTCCGCGCGGGGGTCAGTTAGGCATGCGTGCGGGTTGCGTCAACCGCAAACCGCCGCAGCCCTGACGCCAGCGCGCAGTCGGTCTCGTCCAGCGGCCCCCGTCCCCAGGGCCGGAACCGCAGCCGGAAGGCCGTCAGAAGGACCTCCGGCGCAGCGTCAGGGTAGCCGAAGGCCCTCAGGTCCGCCAGGAAGCGCGCCATATCCGGCCCAGCGCCTCCCTCCCCCCGCGTGGGGGAGGGCTGGGGTGGGGGGGCACCCGTCAGGTCCGGCCAGACTGCCAGCCCCTGCAAGGCCAGCCGCCGCCAGTCAAAGCGCGCGCCGGGGTCGCCCTTCCGGTCTGGCGCCATGTCGGAATGCGCAATCACCGCCTCTGGCCCCAACCCGTGCCGCTCCATCACGTCCGCCAGTAGCCGCTCCAGCGCCGCCATCTGCGGCTCGGCAAAGGGTTCGCGTCCAGTGTTTGCCAGTTCGATCCCGATCGAGCGCGAATTGACATCCGCCTCGCCCCGCCATTCCCCAGCGCCCGCGTGCCAGGCCCGCGCGCCCTCATCGACCAGGGACAGGACGGTTCCGTCGGCATCTATCAGATAATGCGCCGACACCTCGGCTACCGGATCGCACAGCCGCTGCAGCGCATCGGAGCAGGAGGGCATGGCAGTATAGTGCAGGACGACCAGTTCGACCCGCCTGCCCCGCCGGTCGCCAAAGTTCGGCGACGGGTGCGCCCGCATGAATTAATCCGCTCTCACTGCAAAGCGGTGCGGAACGGGCGCGGGTCCCAGGAACAGGCGAAACCGTCGCCGTCCGGGTCGACGCCCATCCGGTCACGGTCCGGGCCACCCTTGGCCAGGAAGTCCTGCTGCGCCTGATCGGGCGAGGAGTACTTGCCGCAGGCCGCATTGACGTCGCGGATGCCAAGGCCCGACCGCTTGTACATCTGCACGCCCGGTGCATGGGTCGTTGCCAGCGCGAATTCGACGATGTTCGGCCCGGTATCGCCCGGGCGGGTCGGCAGCGCGCCCGGCTGGACCACGATGTATTCCGCCCGGTTCCTCGCGATGCGTTCCTTGTCGCTTTCGATGGTCTCCCGCGCCGAGACGGCGTTGAAGTCCTGCTCGTCCGAGATGCCGGTGTTGTTGTGGACAACCTCGCCCGATTCTTCCTTGATCCCCGCGGGGGCACCGCCACGCGCCCGCTCGGTGCTGTCAGCGGGGGCCGCGGTGGCAGGCAGAGGGGTAGGCGTCACGGTCGCCGGGGGCAGCGTCACTGGCGCCACGCCCTGCGCCCGGTCGATGGCCGCGGCGGCAGCAGCCGGATCGAAGGCTCCGCCCGGCGGCGGGACGGTGACCGGAGCACCCGCCGGCGCCGGGGCCGCGCCACGGATATAGCTGTTGTAGTCCGTGAACCCGACGCCCGGCCCGGTGTCCGTGGTCGTCGGCGTACAGGCGGCCAGCATCAGCGCAAGGGTGGTTGCGCCAGCGGCGGGAAGGGACATACGGCTCATTCACTGCCTCGAAGGGTGCTTTTTTGGCCCCTTACCACCATTTTTCCGCTTTGGCCACAAACCCGGCGCGGCTTTCCAACACATGTGCGTAATTCAGCAACGCATCTTCCTCCCAGGGCCGCCCGATCAGCTGCAGGCCCAGGGGCAGCCCCTGCGCGTCCAAGCCCACGGGAACCGAGATCCCCGGCAGGCCCGCCAGATTCACTGTCACCGTGAAGACGTCGTTCAGATACATCTTGACCGGGTCGGCATCCGCCATCTCGCCCAGCCCGAACGCCGCAGACGGAGTCGCCGGGGTCAGGATCGCATCCACCCCATCGGCAAACACCACTTCGAAGTCCCGCTTGATCAGCGCCCGCACCTTCCGTGCGCGGTTGTAATAGGCGTCGTAGAACCCGGCTGACAGCACATAGGTCCCGACCATGATCCTGCGCTGCACTTCGGCCCCGAAGCCCTCGGCCCGGGTCTTCTCGTACATCTCGGTGATGCCATCGCCCGCCGTCAGCTTCGCCCGGTGCCCGTACCGCACCCCGTCATACCGCGCGAGGTTCGACGACGCCTCGGCAGGGGCGATCACGTAATACGCAGGCAGCGCGTACTTGGTATGCGGCAGGGAAATATCCCGCACCACCGCGCCGGCATCCTTCAGCATCTCGACGCCGCGAGACCACAGCGCCTCGATTTCCTCCGGCATCCCGCCCATCCGGTATTCCTTCGGAATGCCGATGACCTTTCCGCGGATATCCCCGGTCAGCGCCGCCTCGAAATCCGGGACCGGAATATCCGCGCTGGTCGAATCCTTCGGATCATGCCCCGCCATCGCCTGCAGCATGATCGCCGCATCGCGCACCGACTTGGTCATCGGCCCTGCCTGATCCAGGCTCGACGCAAAGGCCACGATCCCCCAGCGGCTGACGCGCCCGTAAGTCGGCTTGATCCCGACGATCCCGGTAAAGGCCGCCGGTTGCCGGATCGACCCGCCGGTATCCGTCCCCGTCGCCGCCAGGCACAGGTCCGCCGCAACCGCCGCCGCCGAGCCGCCCGAGGACCCGCCCGGGGTCAGCTGGACGTTCGACCCCTTCCGGCGCCAGGGGCTGACCGCATTGCCGTAGGCCGAGGTTTCGTTCGACGAGCCCATCGCGAACTCGTCCATGTTCAGCTTGCCCAGCATCACCGCGCCCGCATCAAAGAGCTTGGTCGTGACGGTGGACTCATATTCCGGCCTGAACCCCTTCAGGATGTTCGACGCCGCCTGGGACGGCACCCCCTTGGTGCAGAACAGGTCCTTGATACCCAAGGGAATCCCGCACATCGCCGGGGCATTTCCCGCCTTCAGCTTGGCATCCGCCGCCCGCGCCTGCTCCAGGGCAATCTCGGGGGTCTTGTGCACGAAGGCATTCAGGTCATCGCCCGCGTCGATGGCCGTCAGACAGGACATCGTCAGATCGACCGCCGAAATCTCACCCTTCCGCAGCGCATCCCGCGCCGCCGAAATGGTCCATGTGTTCGCGCTCATTCCACCACCTTCGGCACCGCAAAGAACCCCTCGCGCGCATCCGGCGCGTTCTTCAGCACCTGCGCCTGGATGTTCCCATCCGTGACCTCGTCCTTCCGGCGCTTCAGCCGCATCGGCGTGACCGAGGTCATCGGCTCCACCCCCGAGACATCGACCTCGTTCAACTGCTCCATGAAGCCCAGGATGCCGGACAGCTGACCCGCCAGCTTGGGCAAGTCCTGCTCCTCGACCCGGATCCGGGCCAGCTTTGCCACCTTGCGGGCGGTATCGATGTCGATCGCCATCGGGCTCTCCTAAAGGTTTGGCTTCGTTTAGCCGCGCGCCCCCCGCACTGCAAGCATGTGGCGGCGATAGACCTCGATCATCCAGCCGAGCATCAGACCGTTCAGGATGTGCCACATGAAATGCGTGCCAAAGGGCAGCAGATCGCAAAGCGGCCCGTCCAGCGTGCGGAAGGTCAGGCTGACGACCAGGATCGCAGCGCCCAGCGCAAGGCCCCGCGCCGTCGCGGGCGCCCTGGCCCACAGCGCCGCGGCATAGCCGAGGATCAGCACCGGAATCGGCGCGTAACCGGCCGAGGAGCCAAGGACGGGCAAGACCCGGTCGAACGCCGGCACCATCAGCGCGGCATAGGGGAAGAAGGCGAGCACCGCGCCGGCCGCCCACCAGGGCCCCAGCCCCAGAAGGTCCCGCGTCGCCGCAAAGATGTAGAGAAGGATGAAGATCAGGATCGGCCCGACATCCAGCGCCGCCGTCAGCCCGTTGGCATGGGTGTGGAACAGGTAGGACCCCGCCCCGATCACCGCCAGCACCCCGCACATCGCCCGCGCCAAGGGCATGCCTTCCGTCCGCCGCCACATCACGAAGGCCGCAATCAGGAAGGCCGCATTCGTGACCGCATTCACCGGTTCCGCCCAATAGGCGGCGGAGGTCCGCTCACAATAGGCATCGATCGGCTCCAGCATTGTCATCTCTCCGTCGCTTCGGAATGGTTAGCCCGCCTCAGATAATTCGAAGGAGCGACCCATGCAGATCACCTGGCTTGGCCATTCCGGCTTTCGCATCGAAATTGAACAGGCCGTGCTGCTGGTCGACCCCTGGCTGACCGGCAACCCGATGTTCCCGGCGGGGAAGGAAGACGAAGCTGTCGCGGGTGCGACGCATATCCTCCTGACCCACGCCCACGGCGACCATGCCTCGGACGCCGCGCGGCTGGCAAAGAAACTGGGGATCAAGGTCCACTGCATCCATGAAGTGTCCGAGTGGATGAACGCGAACGACCTTGCTCAGACGGTGGGCTTCGGCAAGGGCGGGACGCTGATGCTGGGGGGCGCGAAGGTGACGATGGTCAATGCCGTCCATTCCGCTTCGATTGACTTCGGGGACAAGGGCCTCCTCCCCGCAGGGGACGCGGCTGGGTTCATGATCGCTGGGGAAGGCCACACGATCTACCTATCCGGCGACACCGACATCATGGCCGACATGGCCTGGATGGCCGAGTTCCACCAGCCCGACATCGGCATCCTGTCCTGTGGCGGGCACTACACGATGGACATGGAGCGCGCGGCCTGGGCGGCGCGGAAATGGTTCAACTTCCGCTGGGTGATCCCTTGTCACTACCGGACCTTCGGCCTTCTCGCCCAGGACGCCTCGGTCCTGAAGGCGGGCCTGCCGCCGGGGATCGAGGTGATCGAGCCCGAGGTCCTGGACCCGATCCGGATCTGAGCGGCCTGTCCACGCAGGACACACTAGCTGCCCCTATAGAAATCAAAGGCTTGGCCGTGGACATTTACCCACGATCAACCACGGTCCTTTTCATCAGTCCCCTGCCCGGCTGAGCGCGGACACTGAAGTTGAAGTCGAGCGTCGAGTTCAGTGCGCCAAACCCAAAAGAAAATGGGCTCTCATAGTTGAAACCGATCAAGCTACTGTTGGTTGGATCACCCATCTAATTTTGCTCCATTGATCGTGTTTCTTGGGAATACAGCTTCTCGTAAACTTTCCGCTTCTTCGAATGTGAGAAGCATTAAGACATCACCTATAAGTATTCTCATGTAGACGCCATCGGGTGTCCAACCCCAAAGGACCCCATCGTGCAAGACGCTTCCGTCGGAGGGCGGAGGAATGAGCAATTGGCGCATCTTTTCAGAAGGCCTAGAGAAGGTGATGGATTGTAAGGTATCGTACAAATCAATACGCGACGGAAAGTCTCCATTCTTTCTTATGCGGTATCTCTTTATCTCTCCGCTTGAGTCGCAATATGCAAGAAGGTCCATTCTTAGCGACAGGCGGGCGACGAATTCTGGGTCAGGTCTCCTCAGAAATTTCAGAATTCGGACACTAAATCAATTAGATAGTTGAAGAGCGGCCCTACCAAGTCTCGAAAGAGAAGTAAGAATCTTTGAGAAGTTATGGCTTGAAGAACGTGAAACGTCTTTGTCCATACCATGCCCCTACTTTTCATGGCCCATCTAATTTGCCCCAGTCTGTCCCGCTAACGCGCCGGAATTCAAGGTCAGGTCTCTCCACCATTACTTTTCTCCCGGCTGTAGAAGGCTAACGATCTTATCCCTAAAGAAGTAGTCTCTTGCCCCGATTAATCGATAGATGCCAGAAAACATCCAAATTCTCTCTCCAATAAGTAGCAAGGGGAACAGGAACAATGGAGAAAGGCACACTATTGGAAGCATGAGCGCTCTCTGGGCTGATTCGAAGTCCATGAAGAACGTCAGAACATCTAAAGCCGCACCAATAACGATGCCGAGCAGAAAAAAATTGATGACAAGAAGCGCAGCAACATGAAAAATTGATCCACACGAAAGCCTTGCCAAGAATATTCGTAGTCTTGTAAACACCAAAGCCTCCGCTCGCACGACTTCCGGTCCAAGTGTCCGTGCACTTGATTTAAGAGTTTGGGCGAAGAGCCTCAGCGGCGCTTTTGCCGTGCCATAACTCCCCACACCCCTCACTCCAACCCCGTCCATCCGCGCACCAAAACGTTAACCACGCTCTCAGGCAACCTCACGCGGGCGGAGGCTGTCAATCCCCCGAAACCCCTTCCCACCAGAGTCTTTTGCGGCCCCCACCCCTTGTTCAACCCACTGGTTTTGCCGAATAAGGCCCACCCCCACTGGTGCGAAAGTCCAGCGCAATCAGCCCTGCCAATCCCCGAAAAGAGTAACATCAACCCCAGGGCGACCCCTCGTGGTCCGCGCAGCTGCCACCCCCAAGCCCCGGAACCCAAATCCTTTCCAAATCCCTAACGCCCGCGACCAAGCTACTGGAATCATTGGACCATCAGCGTTTGTCCACCGTGGACACTAGTCCCGCTTGCCTGCGAAAAACCCCTTCAGCAGCGCCTCCGCCTCCCCTGCCCCGATCCCGTCATAGACCTCGGGCACGTGGTGGCACTGGGGGTGGCTGAAGACCCGCGCCCCCACGGTGACCCCCCCGGACTTCGGGTCCGCCGCCCCAAAGTACAGCCGCCCCACCCGCGCGGCACTGATCGCGGCGGCGCACATCGGGCAGGGTTCCAGGGTCACGTAAAGGTCGCAGCCGACCAGCCGTTCCGACCCCAGCACGCGGCACGCCTCCCGGATCGCCAGCATCTCGGCATGGGCCGTCGGATCGGACAGCTCCCGCGTCCGATTCCCCGCCCGGGCAAGCACTTCGTCCCCCCGGACGACCACCGCGCCCACCGGCACCTCGCCGCGAGAGGCAGCCGCCCGCGCCTCCTCCAGCGCCAGCCCCATGAACGACCGGAAGCCTTCGCGTTGCTCTTTCATGCCCGCTTCGATACCCTGCCACCCCGGCCAACAAGGCCCGAAGGATGTGCCCCATGGCCGGAAAAGAAAAGCCCCCCGCCCCGAAGGCGACCCCGAAAGACGCGGACACCCCCGAAGGCGAGCGCATCGCCAAGGTCCTGTCCCGCGCCGGCATCGCCTCGCGCCGCGAGGCCGAGCGGCTGATCGAACTGGGCGAGGTGAAGGTCAACGGCAAGGTCATCACCTCGCCTGCCCTGAACGTGACCGCGAAGGACAAGATCACCGTCCGGGGCGAACCCGTGGGCCAACCCGACCCCCCGCGCCTGTGGCTTTACTACAAGCCCGAGGGGCTGGTGACCTCGGCCGCCGACGAGAAAGGCCGGGATACGGTCTTTGACCACCTGCCCGAGGACATGCCCCGGGTGATGTCGGTGGGGCGGCTGGACCTGAATTCCGAGGGCCTTCTTCTCCTGACCAACGACGGCGAACTCAAGCGTCGGCTGGAGTTGCCCTCGACCGGCTGGCTGCGAAAATACCGGGTGCGGGTGAAGGGCAACCCCACGGATCCCGACCTGGAGCCGTTGCGGAAGGGCATCACCATCGACGGCGAGCGGTTCCAGAAGATGGAGGTCAAGCTGGACCGCCACCAGGGTGCCAACGCCTGGCTGACGGTGGGCCTGCGCGAGGGGAAGAACCGCGAAATCCGCCGGGCGATGAACCACATCGGGCTGACCGTGAACCGGCTGATCCGCACCTCATACGGGCCGTTCCGCCTGAACGAATTGCAGCCCGGCGAGGTCGAGGAAGTGAAGCCCAAGGTCCTGCGCGAGCAGTTGGGGCTGTCGGAAAGCGAGGTTCCCGGTGGGCCGCGACCGGGGCGGAAGGCCGAAGCGAAGCCAGCTGCGAAACCGGGGGCGAAGGCGGCAGCCAAACCCGACGCCAAACCGACCGCCAAGGGCAAGCTGCTGAAGCCCGGCGAGGGGCTGAAGCAGTTGTCCGAAGCCTGGAAGACGGCCACCCGGCCCCCGGCGCGGAAGGCCGAGCGGCCGGGATCGGACGGACCGACCCGACCGCGCGGTACAGCCGCGCGGCCCGGCCCGCGCACTGGCCCCAAGAAGGGCTAGCCGCGGCTTTTGACTTCCAGGGCCGACAGGCTGTCGGGCAGGAAGCGTTCGGAGAACCCGGCGATGAAGCACCAGACGATCAGCTTGGCGAAGTTCGCCGAGGGGCCCTCGTAAGGCATCCCCGCCCCGTTGTGGACGGTCCAGAGATCGCCGAACCCGCCACTGGCCCCGTCGTCGGGGGCCGGGAACAGCTCGCCCCCGATCAGATGGCCGGAGATGACGAAGTAGAGGATGACCGAGGACAGCCCGCCGACCAGAAGCCGCACCATCAGGAAGTGCCAGGAATAGCCGTTCTCCAGGTCATCCACCGACAGGGCGACGGCGGTGTTCTGGAAGGCGATCAGGCGCGAGAGATAGGCGCCGAGGAAGCCGAAGAAGGTGGTCACGATCAGGTTGTATTTCACCAGGTCGGTGAAGGGCATCTTTTCGACCGCAACAGCGAACCAGCCGGTGCCAAGGACCAGGAAGACCCCGACGATCACCCCGGTCAGCCCGAAGCCGAGGTAGGTCATCCGCCGCGCGACATGCGCCCGTTCGGCGCGTTCCGATCGGCGTTCGGCATAGCGGTTGTGGGTGTCGCGCAGGAGCTTGGCGAGAAGCGCCTGCTTGGCCTCATCCCCGGCCTGGGGATCGCGACGCTTGGCCAGGACCGCGCCCGAGGGCACGGCGATCTTTTCGGCAGTCAGGAAGGCACTGTCGAGCGCCACGTCCAGATCCGCCCCCAGCTTCAGCTGGACCAAGAGGATCTCGATCTCGTTCGGGATTTCCCAGTTCCGCCAGTTCGCGGGCTGGTCGGCCACGGCAGGGTCGAGAAGCGCCTCGATCCGCTTGTCCTGTCTGTCAGGGTGCTGGATGACGTGGCGGTGATAGCTGGCCCGAAGACCGGCCATATGCGCGCCCCAGGCGCGTTCCTCGCCCCGGCGACCCTTGCTGTCGGTATTGGCAGTGTTTTCGGCATCCAGCATCGGACACTCCATGCAAAATCATGACGTGATCAAAATCTGCCTTCCAATTCGCGAACTCTGCGCGCGATGCCGATTCCTTGCAAGTCGGCTGTTCCTGACCCGGGCGCGAGCCGGGGAGGAATGCCGCCGATTTCCCCCTGGCGGCGCTGGCAAGGGATGCCGACCTCGGCTAAGGTCGGGACAACGGACGCACGAAAAGGGGATGCCATGTCGGGAACCGGTCTGAGGAACCTGTCGCTGACCCTGCTGGTTGCCCTGACGGCCTATGTGGCCTGGTCGGGGGGCATGTGATGGCGGAACGGTTCGGGGGGAAGTACTCTCCCGGCGGGGGCGGGGCGGGCAAGTCCGTGCCGGTCCTGGCCGAGCCGCGGCCTGTGGGCCTGTGGCGGACGACGGTGCTGTTCCTGACCGCCTTCCTGTTCCTGTTTCCCGCCTTTGGCGATGGCCCGCGCGAGATGCTGCTGGGACTGCTCTCCGGGGGGCTGATCGTGCTGTCGGCCTGGCTGACGCGTGAGGGGTTGCGGGCGGAGGCGGCGTATAACGCCCGCAAGGTGGCGCGGCGTCCGGCCCTGCCGCGCAAGGCACTGGGTGCGGTCCTGACCGGGGCGGCGCTGGCGGTGGGCGGGATCATCGCAGACCAGGGGCTGGTCTATCCGCTGCTTTACGGGTTGGTCGGCGCTGGGTTGCATCTGGGGACGTTCGGCATGGACCCGATGGCCGACAAGGGGATGGAGGGCGTCGATGCCTTCCAGACCGACCGGGTGGCGCGGGTGGTCGAGGAAGGCGAGGCGCATCTGGCGGCGATGAAGGACGCGATCCTGCGGGCCCGCGACCGTGGGCTGGAGCGGCGGGTCGACCAGTTCGCCGCCGTGGCGCGGGGCCTCTTCCGCACGGTCGAGGGCGATCCGCGCGACCTGACGGCGGCGCGGAAGTATCTGTCGGTCTACCTGATGGGCGCGCGCGACGCGACGGTGAAGTTCGCCGACCATTATGCCCAGACCCGCGATGCCGGGACGCGGGCAGATTATGAGGCTCTGCTGGCCGATCTTGAGACGACCTTCGCGGAAAAGTCGCGAACCTTCCTTACCAACAGCCGCAGCGACCTGGACGTGGAAATCGCCGTCCTGCGCGACCGGTTGAAACTTGACCATTAAACGGGAGACCCCGATGTCCGAGACCGTCCAATCCAGTGCCCAGGCCCTTCTGACCGAGGTCGAGAAGGTTACCGCCGTGATCCTGCCGGAACCCATGGCCGAGGTCGTGCCGCTGGAGGCCGCGCCTGCGCCCAAGGCCGAGGAAATCCGCAAGCGGATGGCCGAGGTCGACCTGACCAGCACCCAGTCGATCATCAGCTTCGGCTCCTCGGCCCAGGCGGAACTGCAGGTCATCAGCCAGGCGATGCTGCAGGATGTGAAGAACAAGGACGTGGGGCCTGCGGGGGACTCGCTTCGCAAGATCGTCACCACGATCCGGGGGTTCGCGTCCGAAGAGCTGGACCTGCGGCGTGAAGCGAGCTGGTGGGAAAAGCTGCTGGGCCGCGCGGCCCCGTTCGCGGAATTCGTCGCGCAGTACGAGGAAGTCCAAAGCCAGATCGACAAGATCACCGGCGACCTGCTGTCCCACGAGCACACGCTTCTGAAGGACATCAAGAGCCTCGATGTCCTGTATGAAAAGACCCTGACCTTCTACAACGAGCTGGCGCTGTACATCGCCGCCGGTGAGGCGAAGCTGACCGAGACCGACAGCAAGACCATTCCGGCCAAGGAGGCCGAGGTTGCGGCAGCCCCCGAGGCCGACAAGGTGATAAAGGCCCAGGAGCTGCGCGACCTGCGCGCTGCGCGGGATGACCTGGAGCGCCGGGTGCATGACCTGCGGCTGACGCGGCAGGTGACGATGCAGTCGCTGCCTTCGATCCGGCTGGTGCAGGAAAATGACAAGTCGCTGGTCACCAAGATCAACTCGACCCTCGTCAACACGGTGCCGCTGTGGGAGACGCAGCTTGCGCAGGCGGTGACGATCCAGCGGTCGAAAGAGGCGGCCGAGGCGGTGCGGGATGCCAGCGACCTGACCAATGAGCTTCTGAAGGCCAATGCCGAGAACCTGCAGGCCGCGAACAAGGTGGTGCGCGAGGAGATGGAGCGGGGCGTCTTCGACATCGAGACGGTGAAGGCCGCGAATGCCACGCTGATCGCGACGATCAACGAAAGCCTGGCCATCGCCGACGAAGGCAAGGCGCGGCGGGCGGCGGCCGAGGCGGAACTGGTGAAGATGGAGGCCGAGTTGCGCGAAACGCTGGCGGCCGCCCGGGCGCGTCAGATCACCCCTCCGGCATCGGCCTGAGGCATCGGCGGCAGGGAATGGCACGCGGACGGATAGTGAGGGGTCTGGTCACCGGCGCCGCGTGCCTTGCGCTGGCGGGATGCGTCAGCTTGGGCCCGGTCGCGGTCGCGCCGCCGCCTGATCCCCTGCCCGTGGTGCCCACCCCGCAGACCGCGAAAAGCGCTGCCGTCCAGGCCTATTTCGCCCAGGTGCAACAGGCCTTGCTGACCCAGGGCATGCTGCGCACCGACGGCGGATCGGAGATCGAGTTCACCGACCGGATCCTGGCGGAAAACTTCATGCGGATCGCGCTGTTCGACGAATACCGCCGTGGGTCGGGCGGGTTTGTCCGGCAGGAGACCGAATCCGACCTGCGGCGCTGGGAGGGCCCGGTGCGGATCGGCATCCGCTTTGGCGCCAGCGTGCCGCCCGACCGGCAGGCGACCGACCGGGCGCGGATCGCCAGCTTTGCGGCCCGGTTGTCCAAGGTCACCGGCCACCCGATCATGGTGGACGAACGCGCGCCGAACTTCTTCATCCATATCGTGTCCGAAGACGAGCGTGAGGCGCTGGGACCGGTGGTGCGGGCCACCCTGCCCGGCCTTGGCCCGGCCGAGGTCGCTGGCATCACGGCGATGCCCAAGACGACCTATTGCCTGGTCTATGCCCTGGCGGACAACGCCACGGGGGCCTACACCCGCGCCTTCGCAGTGATCCGGGCCGAACATCCCGACCTGTTGCGCCTGTCCTGCCTGCACGAGGAGCTGACGCAGGGCCTGGGCCTGCCGAACGACAGCCCGCGCGCGCGCCCGTCGATCTTCAACGACGACGAGGAGTTCGCGCTTTTGACCGACCACGACGAGCTTTTGCTGCGCATCCTCTACAGTCCCGAATTGCGTCCGGGCATGACCGCCGAGGAAGCCCGTCCCATCGTCTTCTCGCTTGCGCGCCGCTTGACCGGCGGCGAAAGTTGATCCCAAACGGAGGGTCCCATGGTCTTCGATTTCCTCAAGGGCGAATTCATCGATGTCATTTCCTGGCTGGATGACACGCGCGACACGATGGTCTGGCGGTTCGACCGGCGGGGCCAGGCGATCAAGTACGGCGCCAAGCTGACGGTGCGGGAAGGCCAGGCCGCGGTCTTCATCCATGAGGGGCAGCTGGCCGACGTGTTCCAGCCCGGTCTCTACATGCTTGAGACCAACAACATGCCGATCCTGACCACGCTGCAGCACTGGGACCACGGCTTCCAGTCGCCGTTCAAGTCCGAGATCTATTTCGTCAACACCACCCGCTTCAACGACCAGAAATGGGGCACGAAGAACCCGATCATGGCCCGCGACCCCGAGTTCGGGCCGGTCCGACTGCGCGCCTTCGGGACCTATTCGATGCGGGTCACGGACCCGGGCAAGTTCATCACCGAGATCGTGGGGACGGACGGCGAGTTCACGGCGGACGAGATCAGCTTTCAGGTCCGCAACATCATCGTGCAAGAGGCGAGCCAGGTGCTGGCCAAGTCGGGCAACCCGGTCCTCGACATGGCGGCGAACCTGACCGATCTGGGCAAGATCATCGCCAATGCGATTGCGCCCAAGGTCGGCGAATACGGGTTGTCGATCCCGGAATTCTACATTGAAAACATCAGCCTGCCGGAAGAGGTGGAAAAGGCGCTGGACAAGCGCACCTCGATGGGGGTGGTGGGCGATCTGAACCGCTACATGCAGTTCAACGCGGCCGAAAGCATGTCGCAGCCCGGTTCGGCGATGGGCCAGGCCATGGGGGCCGGGATGGGCATGGGCATGGGGGCCGCCATGGCGCAGAACATGGGGCAGAACGCGGGGCCATGGGGCGGGACACAGCCTTCTGTCGCCCCGCCCCCGCCGCCTCCCCCACCACCGCCGCCGGCGGGCAGGGTGTGGCATCTGGCGGTGGACGGGGCGACGTCGGGGCCCTTCGGCGAGGCGGACCTGGCAAGGGCTGCCGCCGAGGGACGGCTGACGCGCGCGACCATGGTCTGGACCCCCGGTCAGGACGGCTGGAAGATGGCCGCCGAGACCGACCTGGCCCGGCTTCTGGACAGCGTGCCGCCCCCGCCGCCCAAATCGTAAGCCATGCCGCAGGACGAATACCGCTGGCCCTGCGCCCAGTGCGGCGCGCAGTTGCGCTATGCGCCGGGCCAGACCAGCCTGACCTGCGAACATTGCGGCCATGTCCAGGCCATCACGCCCGAGGCTCCTCGCGCGCGGGCGCGGGCCTTGCAGGAGCTGGACCTGGCGCGCGGACTGCGGGACGACCTTTCCAGCGGCGACATGGTCGAGGTGCGCACGACCTCTTGCCCCAGCTGCGGGGCCAAGGTCGAGGTCTCGGGCGCGACGCATGCCACCGAATGCCCGTTCTGCGCGACGCCCGTGGTGCTGGACACCGGAACCGAACGCCACATCAAGCCGCAGGCGCTGGTGCCCTTTGTCCTGACCGAAGCCGAGGCGCGGGCCGCGATGATCCGCTGGATGGGCAGCCTGTGGTTCGCGCCGGGCACGCTTCTGGAATACGCGCGGAAGGGCCGGGCGTTGAATGGGGTCTATGTCCCGTTCTGGACTTTCGATGCCGATACCGACAGCCGCTATACCGGGGAACGGGGCGAGCATTACTACGAGACCCGCACGGTCAGCGTCCGCGTCAATGGCCGGATGGAGCAGCGGCAGGAACAGGTGCGCCGTACCCGGTGGTATCCCGCCTCGGGCCGGGTCAGCCGCGATTTCGACGATGTGCTGGTGATGGCCTCGCGCAGCCTGCCCGCGCGGCTGGGGAATGAGCTGACGCCCTGGGACCTGGGCGCGCTGACCGCGTATACTCCTGAATTCCTTGCCGGATTTCAGGCAGAGGGCTATACGGTGGGTCTGGCTGACGGCTGGCGCGAGGCGCAGGAGCGGATGTCGAGCGTGATCCTGCAGGACGTGCGCCGCGACATCGGCGGCGATGAACAGCGCGTCCATGATGTGGACACCAACTGGTCGGACGAGACCTTCAAGCACATCCTGTTGCCGGTCTGGATGGCGGCTTACAAGTACAACGGCAAAAGCTATCGCTTCCTGGTCAACGGCCAGACCGGCGAAGTGCAGGGTGAACGCCCCTGGTCGGTCTGGAAGATCGCCTTCGCGGTTCTGTTGGTCGCGGCCCTTGCCTTCGGGGCGCTCTATCTGTCCAACCCGGACGCCGTGGGCCTGCCGCAGCCGGAGTGGATGGACTAATCCCGGTCGCGCTGGAAGAACAGCATGTAGCCGGCATAGCCCCCGGCCGCCAGGAACAGGACGCCCCAGAACGGCGATTGCAGCCAGAAAAGCTCGAACGCCCCCCAGCCGAGCGGCATGAGGACTGTCAGCCAGCGGACCCAGGCGTGGCGGAAGAAGGGATCGTTCGGGTCGAGAAACTTCATGCCTTTGGTCCCGCTTTCTGCCATCCTGACTGTATCAGAGGGAGGACGACATGCCGCAGATTGTCAAGGATTTCCAAGGACAAACCGTCATCACCACCTTCGAGACGACCCCCGCGATGGCCTTTGACCTGGTCGAGGCGCTGGAGGCGGCCTATCAGGACTGCATCAGCCGCCAGCCCGGGTTCATCGCGGCGGGGCTGCACATGAACGACGCGCGCACCCGGATCTGCAACTACAGCCAATGGCGGGCCCGAGAGGACTACCAGGCGATGCTGCGTACCCCCGAGATGCGGGAGAGGAACCGCAGGATCAACGAGTTGTGTCGAGGGTTCGAGCCGGTGATGTACGAGATCGTCGGCGTGTTCTGAGCCTCAGGCCGAGGGCAGGACGTCGCAGGCGCGGAACGCCTCGACCGCCGGGCGGGCTCCGGTCAGGTCGAAGGGCACGGCAAGGTCCCCCGCAAGGGCGGCTGCGGTGCCGTTGTAGGCCAGCCCATCCAGAACGTTCCCAAAGCCCGTGTCGGTGACGGTCAGCGTCCGGCCACCGTTCGAAAGCTGGTGACGGCCGGTGCCGATGGTCATCGCGGCGGGGCCGTTGAAGCTGAGGCCGAAGGTGTCGGTCACCGGCCAGGGGTCGGGGCGGGTCAGGGTGATGGCGTAGGGCTCAGGCAGGGACGGGTCGTAGGTCACGCGGACCTGCAGGGTCGGTGTGTCGTTGAGGATGGTGCAGATGGGCGTGGCGGTGAAGTCCCAGGCCTGGGCAGGGGTTGCGAGGAGGGCAAGGGCGAGAAGGGCGCGCATGGAAGAAAGATGGTGTGGTGCTGTCCGCCGTCAAGTTTGCGGTTGGGGCCCCCCGCCCATCCCCTCCCCACGAGGGGAGGGGAAGCGAGATGGGGTTGGTGGTGGAGCAACAGAGCGCAATCATTGCGCAACTTACGCCGAGGCGCAAAGCTGACCGCGACCGGCACGCGGAGGTGGGAGCGACACTGTCGCGCCCGCCCCCGGGGGGCGGGTCGGGCGCGGTCAGATTTGCTTTGGGCAAATCTGACTGTCATCGTTGAACATTGCAGTCTCAGGTACGGTGGTCAAATGGCCAAGACATTAGTCCCCTGAGGCTTTGCCCGGCCATTTATCAAACTTCTCAGAACACAACGCATTGAACTCAAGAAACACTTCTGAAATCGCATTGTACCTTTCGCTGAACAAGAGGAGTGAGAGATTGAGCAGGTTGAGGCACTGCTTCTTGAGTGCGTTCTGTCGGCCCTGTTGCTTTCCTATGAGTGTTCTGTGCCTAACATGGTCCATTTCCGAGAAAGCTAGTGAAGTGCCAGACCAGTTCGGATGCGCATACTCACTCATTACATCATATAAGCCTCGGAAGCCGGGGATTTCCCGTTCTACGTCATCAACCATTGTGAGAACGTTGACCGCTTGATGCGCCCAATTACCATGCCTTTGCCCCATCAAGAGCCGCATTGCGACTTCATCTAGGCCACTGATGTTGCCAGAATTGAGCGAACTATCGATTTTCCGATACACATAGTTCAGGGCAGCGGCGCATTCGGCAACCCCGCGCGTCAAGAGGAAGGCAGATATCACTCGGTCTTCACTGACTTCGCGACAAGTAGCTCTCCCAAGCTCCACAGTTCTCCAGATCAAAGTCTCTCTGAAGACTAGGAACTTGTAGGCAACCTTCTGCAATGGAGGCGAAGTAACGGCGTCAACCATTGTTGGCAGACTGATGGCAAGGAGTTCGACTCGCTCACTCGCTTCGGCAAAGTAGCGTTCCCAGTCTGCCTGCAACTTACCTCCGCCCCCTGCTCCGCTTCCCGCCCCGCTGCCCCGCCCTTCCCGCTGTGCTCCGCCCGGCCATCTTAGTGGCTTCGGTGACTGCCTCTTCAATGACCTCCTGCCGCGCAAACGGGTCATCGGCGACGGCCAGTTCCACCGCCTCCAGCCGCTTGACCTCATCCCGCAGGCGGGCGGCTTCCTCGAACTCCAGGTTCTCGGCGGCCTTCCGCATCTGGGCGCGCAGCGCATCCAGATGGGCAGCGAGGTTCTGGCCGACCATAGGCTTGTCGACCTTAGTCGTCACGCGGCTCATGTCGGTATCGCCCTGCCAGAGGCCCGCCAGCACATCTTCGACGTTCTTCTTCACCGTCTCGGGCGTGATGCCGTGCTTGATGTTGTAGGCCATCTGCTTTTCGCGACGGCGGTTGGTCTCGGCGAGCGCGCGCTCCATAGAACCCGTGATCCGGTCGGCATACATGATGACCCGGCCTTCCGAGTTCCGCGCCGCGCGGCCGATGGTCTGGATCAGCGAGGTCTCGGACCGCAGGAAGCCTTCCTTGTCCGCGTCCAGGATCGCCACCAGCCCGCATTCCGGGATGTCGAGGCCTTCGCGCAGGAGGTTGATCCCCACCAGCGCGTCGAAGGCTCCCAGCCGTAAATCCCGCAGGATTTCAATGCGTTCGATGGTGTCGATGTCCGAGTGCATGTAGCGCACGCGGATGCCCTGTTCGTGGAGGTAATCGGTCAGGTCCTCGGCCATCCGCTTGGTCAGGACGGTGACGAGGGTCCGCAGACCCCGGGCCGAGACTTTCCGGATTTCGTCCAGAAGGTCGTCGACCTGCATCTCCACGGGGCGGATTTCGACCTGGGGGTCAAGAAGGCCCGTCGGGCGGATCACCTGTTCGGTGAAGACGCCGCCCGTTTGCTCCATCTCCCAGGCCGCGGGGGTGGCGGAGACGAAGACGGACTGCGGGCGCATGGCGTCCCATTCCTCGAACTTCAGCGGGCGGTTGTCCATGCAGGACGGCAGGCGGAAGCCGTGTTCGGCGAGGGTGAACTTGCGGCGGAAGTCGCCGCGGTACATGCCGCCGATCTGGGGAACCGAGACATGGCTTTCGTCGGCGAAGACGATGGCGTTGTCGGGGATGAACTCAAACAGCGTGGGTGGCGGTTCGCCCGGGGCGCGGCCGGTGAGGTAGCGGGAGTAGTTCTCGATCCCCGCGCAACTGCCCGTTGCCTCTAGCATTTCCAGGTCGAAGTTGGTGCGCTGTTCCAGGCGTTGCGCCTCAAGCAGTTTGCCTTCCTCCTGCAGCTGCTTCAGGCGGTGGAACAGCTCTTCCTTGATGCCCTTGATCGCCTGCTGAAGGGTGGGGCGCGGCGTGACGTAGTGCGAGTTCGCGTAGATGCGGATCTTCTGGAAGCTGTCGGTCTTGGCGCCCGTGAGTGGATCGAATTCGGTGATCGACTCCAGCTCCTCGCCGAAGAAAGAGAACCGCCAGGCGCGGTCTTCGAGGTGGGCGGGCCAGACCTCCAGGCTGTCGCCCCGCACCCGGAACGCGCCGCGCTGAAAAGCGGTTTCCAGGCGGCGGTATTGCTGGGCGACGAGGTCGGCCATCACCTTGCGCTGGTCGTAAAGCTGGCCGACGATCAGGTCGACGGTCATCGCGGAATAGGTCTCGACCGATCCGATGCCGTAGATGCAGGAGACGGAGGCGACGATGATGACGTCGTCGCGCTCCAGCAGCGCCCGGGTGGCCGAGTGGCGCATCCGGTCGATCTGTTCGTTGATCTGGGATTCCTTCTCGATATAGGTGTCGGTCCGGGCGACATAGGCCTCGGGCTGGTAGTAGTCGTAATAGCTGACGAAGTATTCGACGGCATTTTCGGGGAAGAAGCCCTTGAATTCCCCGTACAATTGCGCGGCGAGCGTCTTGTTGGGCGCGAGGATAATCGCCGGGCGCTGGGTCTCCTCGATGATCTTGGCCATGGTGAAGGTCTTGCCGGTGCCGGTGGCGCCGAGGAGGACCTGGTCACGTTCGCCCGCGTTCACCCCGGCGGTCAGCTCGGCTATCGCGGTGGGCTGGTCGCCGGCGGGCTGGAAGGGCGTGGACATGACGAACTTGCGGCCGCCTTCCAGCTTGGGTTTGGTCAGGACATCGGGGCGTTCGGTCAGGGCGTTGGCGTTGTTGTGCGGCATGGTGCGCGCCTCATGAGAGTCGGGGCAGATGGGGACGGATCAGATTTGATCCTTTTTTGTTCCGGTTCAAGCGGCGATCCGCTGTTAGGGGTGAAACCGTTGCCGATGCGGCGGGAAGCGGCTAAGGCAGCCCGAGAGGTGTGAAGCATGGCTGAGAAGATCGATACGCGGGCCGTGGGGCTGGATGTCGGGCTGGCGTTCATTCGCTGGCTGACCGGGGCGGAGAACCTGCATTACGGGCTGTGGACCGGGCTGGAGGTCACAGCAGGCAACCTGCGGGCGGCGCAGGACAACTATTCGGCCAAGCTGTTCGGCTATCTGCCCGAAGGCCGGTTGCGCATCCTGGACATCGGCGGCGGCGCGGGCGAGACGGCGAAGAAGCTTCTGGCGCTGGGGCATACGGTCGACATCGTGGTGCCCTCGGCCTTCCTGGCCGCGCGCTGCCGCGAGACGGCCAAGGGCGCCACCGTCCATGAGTGCACCTTCGAGGCCTACCAGGGTCAGGGACCCTTCGACCTCTGCCTGTTTTCCGAAAGCTTCCAGTACATTCCGCTGGCCGAAAGCCTGCCGAAATGCGCGCGCCTTCTGGCACCCGGCGGGAAGGTCCTGATCGCCGACTGCTTCCGGACCGAGGCCTACCGCGGGCGCGCGGCGGGCGGTCCGCAGCCGGGAGGTGGGCATTTTCTGACCGCGTTCGAGGCCGCTGTCGCGGGGTCACCTTTCACCATCGAGGCCCGCGAGGACATTACCGAGGCCGTCGCGCCCTCGATCGACCTGGAGCAATCGTTCTTCCACGTGCTGGGGCATGGCGTGACGCGGGTGTCCGAGGAAATTCACGGCAAGAAGCCTTCGGCGCACTGGATGCTGGGCAAGGTGATCGGCCTGTTCCTGTCGAAGCAGCGGCGCGAGAACCTGATGCAGCGCCTGACCGGGACCACCCGCACGTCCGAGGCGTTCAAGACTTACAACCGCTATCAGATTCTGCGGCTGGGGCGGGCCGCCGGCTGACGCCCGTTAAACCGTTAAAAGAATCTTTATCGCAGACACAACTTACGGTTGATTTGCGCGCGGGGATCGGCCAAGATCATCGGGCAAGCAGCAACTGAACCTGCCGGCTGGCGTCAGATCCCACCCCACCCACACTCTCTGACACTGGCCGGCAGTCTTTCCGGACAATCTGGCGCTTGCGCTTTTCCCAAAGCTTCGGAATAACACGGGCCACGTCCCAAGGAGCAGTTCATGCGCGCCCGCATCTATCAGCCAGCCAAGACCGCCATGCAGTCGGGAACCGCCAAGACCCAGCAATGGGTGCTGGAGTTTGCCCCGGCGTCGGAACGCGAGGTCGATCCGCTGATGGGCTGGACGTCATCGTCGGACACCCAGGCCCAGGTCCGGCTGCGGTTCGAGACCCGCGAGGCGGCCGAGGCCTATGCGGCGGAAAAGGGCATCGAATACGATCTGGTGCAACCGAAGCCGCGCAAGGCTGTGATCCGGCCGCGCGGCTATGGCGAGAACTTCGCCACCGACCGCAAGGGCGCCTGGACGCACTGAACCCTACTTTTCAGCCCCGCTGGCCAGGGTCAGCGTGCCGATCATGATGTCATCTCCGACCTTGAAGATCAGCGCCGTTTCCGGCGGCGATCCATCGTTTGGCGTGCGGATCATCATCCCGTCCTTCACTTCGTAGCGGCCGGCATCGCTGCCGCTGCTGCCCGTGGTGAAGCCCCCGGTCGTGGACCCGCCGCCATCGACAAAGCTGGCCGAGGCCCCGCCGGAGCGGTCGCGGGTCCAGGTCCCGTCCGGGTTGAAGGCGATATAGTTCGAAGCCGAGACGCCACCCTCGACCCCGCTGCCCGGGGTAAAGCCCGAGTAGAAGAACGTCGACAGCGAGCCGTCGACTCGGGTGCCGTCCGGCAGGGGTTCGACCTGGTAAAGCGTCGCCTCGCCCCGGCCGAGGCTTTCGCCGCTCATCGACAGTTCCGATGTGTCGCCACTGGCATAGGTCAGGAGAACGCTGTCTCCTTCGATCCGGTAGTTGCCCCAGGACATGTCGCCCACGTCGAGGGCCGGTGCCGGATCAAGGCCGCCCAACCCCTGCGGCGGGGTGCCGTCGTAGAACCGTCCGTCGGGCCAAAACGTCAGGAACTGGTGGTCCATCTGCATCGACATCATGCCATCCAGGCCCATCACCCAAGAGGTCGAGAAGCCCCAGTAAAGGCCGTCCAGCGGCCCCGGCGCGGCCTCGGGCAGCAGGGGCGCAGCACCCTCGCTGACATAACGCGCGCCTTCGAGCAGCGGCCCGACGTCGCGCTGGAAGACTTGCATGGCTTCGGCCAGCTCGGCCTCGTCCGACGCCGGGGCGTCAAAGGCGATCAGCTCCATCCGGCCGAAAAGCTGGACAGCGAACAGGATCTGCAGGTCGCCGTCGACCGTCTGGCCCAGCATGGCAGAGGGACGTCCGTTCAGGTTCTGGACCTTGGGGGCGACCATCACCGTGACATTGGGCGCGTCATCGGCGTCGACAAAACGTGCGCCTTGGGTTTCAAGCCATTGGTCGACGCGACCGCCCGTCCTGGTGCCGGGGGTGATGTAGATCCAGCAGTATTCGCATTCCTCGCCCGGCAGGTCCGACCGCAGGATGAGTGAGCCATCCTCGCGCGTGCCGCCCAGGACCCAGCCCGGGGGCACGTCGAAGATCACGTTGCCATGCTGTCGGGTTTCGGCCGATAGCGGCTGCGAGAGGAGGATGAGGGCGGCGAGGACGTGGCGCATCGGGGCCTCCGATCTGGACGTGCGACAAGGATGCCCGCTTTTTCCGTCGGCGCGAGTAAGGAGAAGCTGCCCTTACGGCAACTGGCCGGGTTCCGCTTGCCAGCCGCAGGACGGCGCGGCAGGAATGGCGCCGGAGGGACCCCGAATGCCGATCACCATTGCCGAAGAGCACCCGCTGACCCCGGACCTGTCGCTGCTGTTCGAACGCCATACGGCTGACATGCATGCCGATACCCCACCGGAATCGATCCACATGATGGACAAGGGCGCGCTGGCGGCGCCGGGGATCCGGTTCTTTGTGCTGCGCGATGCGGGTCAGCCTTTGGCGATGGGGGCCTACAAGCGGATCGATGCCACCCATGCCGAGATCAAGTCGATGCATGTCCTGGCCGAGGCGCGGGGACGGGGCTTGTCGAAGGCGATGCTGGATCACCTGGTGGCCGAGGCCCGGAAGGACGGCTTTCTGCGGCTGAGCCTGGAGACCGGGGTCCAACCGACCTTCGTCGCGGCGCGAGCGCTGTATGAGCGGGCCGGTTTTGCCGAATGCGGGCCGTTCGAGGGCTATTGGGATGACCCGAATTCGCTGTTCATGACGAAGGCGCTTGCCTGAGGCCTTCGGCTTCTGCAAAAGGTCGGGCGTGCGGGCTCATAGCTCAACTGGATAGAGCAAGGACCTTCTAAGTCCGAGGTTGGGGGTTCGAGTCCTCCTGGGCCCGCCATTTTCTTCCCGCCTTTCTTCAGACAGGGAGCCGTCCTCGCGGCATCGAGCCACTCGGACGGCGCATCCGCGGGACAGGTGGTCAGGTCTTGGAGCTTGGCGCGCCGCCTTCAAAGCGGTTGCCGTGGCGGTAGTCGCAGGGGGCTTCCTGCATCTGCAGGTGCAGGCCGGTGCCAGTGAAGGGATGTGCGCGGGCCACGTCCTCGTCGAAGTCGATGCCAAGGCCTGGGGCTTCGGGGGGGAGGATGTAGCCGTCCTCCCATTTGATCGAGTTCTTGATCAGCTTCTGGTGGAAGGCCCCGCCGGTCTCGATCGTTTCGGCGATCAGGAGGTTCGGGATCGAGGCGGCGAAGTGGACGTTGGCGGCCCATTCGACGGGGCCTGCGTAGAGGTGCGGGGCCATCTCGGCGTTGAAGATTTCGGCCATCGCGGCGATCTTCTTCGCCTCCCAGATGCCGCCGACCCTTCCAAGCGCGGGTTGCAGGATCTTGACGCCGCCCGCGCGGAGGAGGGTGCCGAATTCGTACTTGGTGGTCAGGCGTTCCCCGGTTGCGAGGGGGACGCGGACGGATTTGGCGACCTCGGCGAATTCGAGGAGGTTATCTGGGGGGATCGGTTCCTCGTACCAGAGCGGGTTGTAGGGTTCGAGTTCTCGCCCCATCCGGATCGCGCCAGGGGTGGTGAACTGGCCGTGGGTGCCAAAGAGGAGGTCGACACGGTCGCCCACGGCTTCGCGGATCGCCTTGCAGAAGGCGACGGAGCGGGTGATGTCGGACATCGCGGGCTCATGGCCGCCGCGGATGGTGTAGGGGCCGGCGGGGTCGAACTTCACGGCGGTGAAGCCCAGGTTCATGAAGCGGACGGCGGCCTCGGCGGCGGCGTCGGGGTCGACCCAGAATTCCGCGCTTTCCTTGCCGGGTTCGGGGTAGAGATAGGTGTAGCTGCGGATGCGGTCGTTCATGCGGCCACCCAGAAGGGCGTAGACCGGGCGGCTGCGCGCCTTGCCGAGGATGTCCCAGCAGGCGATCTCCAGCCCCGCAAAGGCGCCCATCACGGTGGGGTCGGGGCGCTGGGTGAAGCCGGAGGAGTAGGCGCGGCGGAACATCAACTCGATGTTTTCCGGATTCTCGCCCATCATGTGGCGTTCGAAGACGTCCTCGATCACGGCTTTCATCGCCTTCGGCCCGACCGTGGAGGCGTAGCACTCGCCGTAGCCCACGATGCCATTGTCGGTGGTGAGCTTCGGGAAGATCCAGTAGCGGCCGCCCCAGCCGGGGAAGGGGGGCGCGACGACGAAGATCTCGAGGTCCTTCAGTTTCATGGCCCGTCCCCTCTGGCTGGCCGAGGAGCGGGGGTTTCACACCCCCGCACCCCCGTGGGATATTTGTCGAAGGGAAAGGTAGGGGCGTTGGCCTGCAGCGGACCCTTCATTCGCGACAGGAAATGGCGCGGATGGAACACGACTTGGCTGGGGCCGAGAACAGGTATCTCGAACGGGGCAAGGTGGGATTTGTGCAAGTTTGGGCCAAGAAATGCAGGTCCGCTGTGCTAGGATATTTGATAACGTCAATTAGACATGGCCAATCCGCATGAGGAACCCCACCAGGGCCTCGGCAAAGCCGTCCGGGTGGGTCAGCATCGAGACATGAGTCCCGCCGCGCAGGAGATGGAGCTGGGAGCCGGCGATGAGGTCGGCCAGTTCGCGCTGCAGGTCCGGCGGGGTCTTGCGGTCGTCGGCGCCGGCGAGGATGAGGGTCGGGAGCGTGAGCGCGGCCGTCGTCTGGTAGAGATCGGCGGTGGCGACGGCGGCGGTGAGGCCGAGCCAGCCCTCGGGGCGGGTGCAGGTGAGCATCTTGTGGACCGTTGGCAGCGCAGGACTGGCCTTCCAGCTCGGGCCGAGGAGTTGGGCGCATTCGGCGTCGAGATCGGGGCCCTGGGCCTGCAAGCGGGCGAGGCGGTTGTCCCAGACCGAGGGGTTGGCGAAGCGGGTGGCCGAGCCGGTCAGGACCATCGCCCGGACGAGGTCGAGGCGCTTCACCGCCAGGCCTTGAGCGATCAGCCCGCCCTCGCCCGCGCCAAGGACGACGGCGTTCTTCAGGGCGAAATGGGTCATCAAGCGTTCGACGTCGCGGATCAGCGTGCCAAGGCTGTAGGGCGGCGGGGGCGTGTCCGATAGCCCGTGGCCGCGCAGGTCAAGGCGCAATGTGCGCTGGCGCGGCAGGTGGGGCAACAGGCCTTCCCACAGACGCAGGTCGGTTCCCAAGCCATGGATCAGGACGACGGGCGGCGCGTCTGGCGGACCGGTCAGCTCGGCGTTCAGCCGCAGGTCCTCCAGCCAGACGAGCGTCACGCGAAGAGGTCCAGCGCCATGGCGAAGGTGGCGGGGTCGACGTTGCCGCCGGTTGCGACGGCGATGACCGTGTCGGGGAGGTCGTCGGAAAACAGCGCGGCGGCCAAGGCGGCGGCGCCCCCCGGCTCCAGAACGATCCGCAGATGGGTGAAGGCCAGCGCCATCGCCCGCAGGGCCTGATCGTCGGTCACGACGGCTCCGGGCCCGGCAAGACGCGAGAGGATCGGGAAGGTCAACTCGCCCGGGCTGGGGGTCAGGATCGCGTCGCAGATCGAGCCGGTGGTGGCGGGGTTCTTCTGGCGCTGACCGCTGGCCAGAGACCGGGCCATGTCGTCGAAACCCTGCGGTTCAGCGGTGCGGACCTGCAGGCCGGGGGCATGGGCGTGAAGTGCCAAAGCGATGCCCGAAGACAGCCCGCCCCCGCCGCAGCAGACGAAGACCGGGGCCTCGGTCACACCGGCTTCCGCCGCCTGTTCGGCCAGTTCCAGGCCGACGGTCCCCTGCCCCGCGATGACCTGGGGGTCGTCGAAGGGCTTGACCAGCGTCAGGCCGCGGTCGGCCGCAAGGCGGGCGCCGAGCGCGTCACGGTCTTCGGTGGCGCGGTCGTACAGCACGACCTCGGCCCCATAGGCGCGGGTGTTGGCGATCTTCACATGCGGCGCGTCCGAGGGCATCAGGATCACGCAAGGCGCGCCATGCGCGGCGGCGGCATAGGCCACGCCCTGGGCATGGTTGCCGGAGGAGAAGGCGATCACGCCCCTGGCGCGGGCCTGCGGGTCAAGGGCCGAGACGGCGGACCAGCCGCCGCGTGCCTTGAAGCTGCCGGTCACCTGCAGGCATTCGGCCTTGACGAAGACGCGGCGGCCCAAGGCCTTGTCGAGGAGCGGCGCGTTGAGGAAGGGCGTGCGGCGCACGTGGCCTGCCATTCGGGCGGCGGCGGCCTCGATCATGTCGATGTTCATGGCAAGTTTCCCAGGAAGGCGCGGATCAGCGCTACGGCCTCGGGTTCGTCGAGGAAGGGGATGTGGGCGCGCCCCGGGACCTCGGCGAAGGCCATGTCGGGACGGCGGGCGCGCATCTTCTGCGTGGTCTCGGCGGTCAGGAGGTCGGAATTCGCGCCGCGGATCAGGGCGAGGGGCAGGCCCTGCAGGGCGTCGAAGAGCGGCCAGAGGTCGACCGGCGGGCCTTCGAAGGCGGCCAGGAACGCCTCACGCAGGGCGGGGTCGTAGGGGATGCGCAGGCCGTCCGGGGTCTCAATGGACAGGCGGCGAGCTTCCTCCAGCCAGCGCGCCATCGGGACGCCGTCGAAGCCGGGGCTGCGCGACAGGCGTTCGGCGTAGGCCTGGTGCGCCCTTCCGGCGGGGTTGCGGCCGACATAGTCGGAGATGCGGGCCAGGCCGTCGCGGGCGATCTCTGGCCCGACGTCGTTCAGGATCAGGCCCAGCAGGCGGTCGCGCGCCGTGGCGCCAAGCAGCATCCCGATCAGCCCCCCGCGCGAGGTGCCGAGGATCGCGGCCTTGGCGATCCCCAGATGGTCGAGCAGCGCCAGGGCATCCTTCGCCTCTTGCGCCACAGTGTAGGTGGCGGCCCCGGTCCAGTCGCTGGCACCCCGGCCCCGATAGTCCATCCGGATCAGACGGACGGGCGGCAAATGCGGAACCAGATAGTCGAAATCAGCCATGGTCCGCGTCAGGCCTGCCAGGCAGAGCAGGGGCAGGCCCTGGCCCTCGTCGCGGTAGGCGATGCGCGCGCCGTCTTCGGCGGAAAAGTGCTGGGTCGCGGTCATGCCGCCAAGGTGCCACGGTGCGTGGGTGGGGGAAAGGCCCCGCTGTCAGAGGCCCGGTGCTTGTCGCGGCGGCTTGGGCAGACTAAACCCTTGCCCGAACGGGATGGGGCGGGTGGATGTCGGACAGCTCTGCGGTCGAAGATCGGCCGAAGTCGAAACGGGTCAGCGCGCTGCGCGGTCTGGTGCCGTTTCTCTGGCCGTATCGCCTGCTTCTGGGCCTGGCGCTGCTGGCGCTGGTGCTGACGGCGTCGGTGAGCCTGGTCCTGCCGCTGGCCGTGCGCCGGGTGGTGGATGGGTTCAACGACGCCAATGCCGCCCTGCTGGATCAGTACTTCGTCGCCGCCCTGGTCATCGCGGCGCTTCTCGCGATCGGGACGGGGCTGCGGTACTATCTGGTGACCCGGCTGGGGGAACGCGTGGTGGCCGACATCCGCCGCGCGCTGTTCGACCGGGTCTTGGGCATGTCGCCCGCCTTCTTTGAACGCATCCTGACCGGCGAGGTCCTGAGCCGGATCACCACCGACACCACGCTGATCCTGTCGGTGATCGGGTCATCCGTCTCGGTCGCGTTGCGCAACGTGTTGATTCTGGTCGGCGGGCTGGTCCTCTTGTTCCTGACCTCGGCCAAGCTGACCGGGCTGGTGCTGCTGATCGTCCCGGCGATCATCGTGCCGATCGTGGTGCTGGGCCGCCGCTTGCGCGCCCTGTCGCGGGAAAACCAGGACTGGATCGCGGCCTCGTCGGGCTCGGCGTCCGAGGCGCTGACCTCGGTGCAGACCGTGCAGGCCTTCACCCATGAGGGCGCGACGCGTGGGCAGTTTGCCGAGGTGACCGAGAAGAGCTTTGCCTCGGCCAAGGCGCGGATCAAGACGCGGGCGGTGATGACGGTCATCGTGATCTTCCTGACCTTTGCCGGGATCGTCGGCGTGTTGTGGGTCGGCGCGCGGGATGTGCGGGCCGAGACGATGTCGGTGGGCGCGCTGATCCAGTTCGTGATCTATGCGGTGATGGTGGCCGGCGCGGTGGGCGCGCTGTCGGAAATCTGGGGCGAGTTGCAGCGCGCGGCGGGCGCGACGGAACGGCTGGTGGAGCTTTTGGGCACCGAGGATTCGGTCAAGGACCCGGTGCGCCCGACCGCCCTGCCCCGCCCGGTGCGGGGTGAGATCGCCTTCCAGGACGTGACCTTCCGCTATCCGGCGCGCCCGGAGGCGAGCGCGCTAAACGGGGTCAGCCTGCAGGTGAAGCCGGGCGAGACGGTCGCGCTGGTCGGTCCGTCGGGGGCAGGCAAGACGACGATCCTGCAGCTTCTGATGCGGTTCTATGATCCGCAGGCGGGCAAGATTACTCTGGATGGGCTTGCACTGCCGGACATGGCCCGAGCCGACTTCCGCCGCGCCATTGCGCTGGTGCCGCAGGACCCGGTGATCTTCGCCACCTCGGCGCGCGAGAACATCCGCTTCGGACGGCTGGACGCGACAGACGCCGAGGTAGAGGCCGCAGCGAAGGCGGCCGCCGCGCATGACTTCCTGACCGCGCTGCCGCAGGGCTATGACAGCTATCTTGGGGAACGCGGCGTGATGCTGTCGGGCGGGCAGAAGCAGCGGGTGGCCATCGCCCGCGCGATCCTGCGCGACGCGCCGATCCTCCTCTTGGACGAGGCAACCAGCGCGTTGGACGCCGAAAGCGAGCGCGCCGTGCAGGCGGCGGTCGAGAAGCTGGCCGAGGGCCGCACGACGCTGGTCGTGGCGCACCGGCTGGCCACGGTAAAGCGCGCGGACCGCATCGTGGTCTTCGATCAGGGCCGGATCGTCGCGCAGGGCACGCATGACGCTTTGGTCGCCGAAGACGGGCTTTATGCGCGGCTTGCGCGGCTGCAGTTCACCGAAGGCGCGCTCTGACGTAGCGTCCTGCGGCGCCAGTCGGGACAATCCGACTTCACAAAGTCGTTTGCCATCCCCATGTTCAGGAAAAGCCCGCGGCAACAGCGGTGCGTACCAGGGGAGGATGGGATGACGAATTTCGCCACGGCAGCGGACCTGCGTGCGATTGAAGCCGAGAAGCCTTGGGCCGATCGCGGCCAGGCCCGGTCGATCTACGAGTACCTCAGCCGCGCCAAGGCCGCCCACGGGGCGCGACCGGCGGTCAGCTTTCAGCTGCTGTCCGGCCCCGAGACGAAGAAGGTCACCCTGAGCTGGGCCGAGCTTCATGCCCAGGTCACCCAGGCCGCCAACCTGTTCCGCAGCCTGGGCGTGGGAGAGACGGACGTCGTCGCCTTCGTCCTGCCGAACTCGATGGACACGGTCGTCACGCTTCTGGGCGGTGCAGTCGCCGGGATCGTGAACCCGATCAACCCGCTTCTGGAACCCGAGAAGATCGCCGCGATCCTGCGTGAGACAAAGGCCAAGGTCGTGGTCACGCTGAAGGCCTTCCCGAAGACCGACCTGCCGCAGAAGGTGTCCGAAGCGGTGCAGTTCGCGCCGAACGTCAAGACCGTGTTGGAAGTGGACCTTGTCCCCTATCTGTCGGGCCTGAAGAAGGTCATCGTACCGTTGATCCGGCCGAAGAACCCGCCGCAGCACACGGCGAACATCAAGGATTTCCGGGCCGAGCTGTCACGGATGCCCGCCGACAAGCTGACCTTTGCCGACCGGACAAAGGATCACGTCGCCGCCTATTTCCACACCGGCGGCACCACGGGGATGCCCAAGGTCGCGCAGCACAAGGCCAGCGGCATGATCTACAACGGCTGGCTGGGCACCTCGCTGCTGTTCAAGCCGACCGACGTGGTGATGTGCCCGCTGCCCCTGTTCCACGTCTTTGCCTGCTATCCGATCCTGATGTCGATGATCGGCTCCGGCGCGCATGTCGTGTTCCCGACCCCGCAGGGCTATCGCGGCGAGGGCGTCTTCGACAACCTGTGGAAGCTGATCGAACGCTACAAGGTCACCTACCTGATCACCGTGCCCACGGCGCTGGCCGCCCTGATGCAGCGCCCAGTGAATGCCGATATCTCCAGCCTGAAGAACGCCTTCTCGGGCTCGTCCCCCCTGCCGATCGAGCTTTACAACCGGTTCAAGAAGGAAACCGGAATCGAGATCGTCGAGGGCTACGGGCTGACCGAAGCCACTTGCCTTGTCTCGATCAACCCGCCGGACGGGGTCAAGAAGATCGGCTCGGTCGGATTGATGTTCCCCTATACCAACGTCCGCATCCTGACCAAGCAGGGCGCGACCGACTTCCGCGAATGCGCGGTGGATGAAGTGGGCGAGATCTGCATCTCGAACCCCGGCGTGTTCGAGGGCTCGACCTACACCGAGGCCGACAAGAATCGCGAGCTGTTCGCCGAAGGGCGTTTCCTGCGCACCGGTGACCTGGGGCGGATCGATGCGGATGGCTACCTGTTCATCACGGGCCGCGCCAAGGACCTGATCATCCGCGGTGGCCACAACATCGACCCGGCAATCATCGAAGAGGCGCTGATGGGCCATGAGGCGGTGGGCTTTGTCGGTGCCATCGGCCAGCCGGACGCCCATGCGGGCGAGCTGCCTTGCGCCTATGTCGAGCTGGTGAAGGGGTCGTCCGCCACAGTCGACGACCTGATGGCCTACGCCGCCAAACACATCAGCGAACGCGCAGCGGTGCCGAAGTACCTGGAAATCCTGCCGGAACTGCCGAAGACCGCCGTGGGCAAGGTGTTCAAGCCCGACCTGCGGCGCCTGGCGATCACCCGCACCTACGACGCCGCCCTGGCTGAAGCGGGCCTTCCGGCGCGGGTTTCCGCAGTGATCGAGGACAAGAAGCGCGGCCTCGTCGCCCAGTTGCAGAAACAGGCGCCGGTCGAGGATGCGGCAATTGCCTCGGTGCTGGGTCAGTTCTCGAACCCTTGGGAATGGGCGGCCTGAACCTGCCGTCAGGCCGGTTTCCCGCCTCGAAAATGACTGAAATATTCATTTGCCTGAATCGCGCCTTGGCGCGAAAAAGCGAAAACTGGATCGATTAAGGGTATCGGATGATGAAATTTGGTCTGGGTCTTGCCGTTGGTTTCGGTATCGCCTCGGCTGCGAGCGTGGCATTGGCGCAGCAGTCGGAGGTTCTGTTCGCGCACAAGCACTGGGAGGTCTCGATCGTCGGCTGGGATGACGGGTCGGTCGGCTGCGTGGCCGAAGTGAAGGCGCCCGGCGAAAGCTTCTCGATCTGGACCTTCCCGGATGGCGCGGTGCAGCTGCAGTTCTATTCCACCGCATGGGAGTTCGGCGAGGGCCAGACCGCCGACCTGGGCGTGCAGATCGACCGCCGCGCCCCGTGGAGCCTGACCGGCGCGGAACTCTACCAGAATTCGGTGCTGTTCTACCTGCCGGACAGCAACGACGGCGTCAGCTTCATCACCGAGGTTGCGCGCGGCAACCGGCTGTATCTGCGGGACGATGACGGCGCGGATGTGCAGAACTATTCGCTGGCCGGGTCCAGCGCGTCGATCTCGGCTCTGGTCGAATGCGGCGACGCGATCACCAAGCGGACGCCGGGCAACCCGTTCAACTAAAGCTGGTCGGTGTCCATCCAGATGGTCACCGGCCCGTCGTTGACCAGGCTCACCGCCATGTCGGCCCCGAACCGGCCATTCGCGACGGGTACGCCCTCTTTCGCCAGGCATTGGCTGAAATGAAGATACAGCCGCTCGCCCTCGGCCGGCGCGGCGGCAGTGGAAAAGCCGGGGCGATTGCCGCGCAGGTCAGCCGCTAGGGTGAACTGGCTGACCACCAGCGCGCCGCCGCCGATATCGCGGAGCGAGAGGTTCATCTTGCCCTGGTCATCCTTGAAGACCCGCAGCTTGGCGATCTTCGTGGCCAGCTTTTCAGCCTGCGCCTCGCTGTCGCCCGCCATCGCACAGACCAGGATCAGGAAGCCCTGGCCGGTATGGCCTAGAAGCTGGCCATCGACCCGGACCGAAGCCTCGCTGACGCGCTGAACGACCGCCCTCACAGCTCATGAGCCCAGGGCGGGTTGGCCCCGGCGCGGGCAACCGTGACGGCTGCCGCGCGGGTGCCAAGGCTTAGGGCAGCGGTCAGCGTGGCATCCGACAGCTGGCCAACCCCGGCCTTGGTCAAGGCCCCTGCCTGGTGCAGCGCGGCCAGGACGCCCGCGTTGAACGTGTCGCCCGCGCCGACGGTGTCGACCACGGTAACCTTTTGCGCCGCCACGAAAACATCCTGCGTGGCCGTCACCGCCCGGGCCCCGTTGGCCCCTTCGGTGATGAACACAACCTTCGGCCCCTTGGCCAGGATACCCCGCGCAAGCGCGGTCAGGTCGCCCTGCCCTTCCAGCCAGTGCAGGTCTTCGTCGGACAGTTTGACGATGTCGGCCCGCCCGATCATCCGATCGATCCGGGCGCGGTACGCGGTCTCTTTTCCGGCGATGAACCCGGGGCGGATGTTGGGGTCGACCATGGTCACGCGGGAAGCACTTTCACGGGCCTGCAGCGCCTCGTAGGTGCTGGCCGCCGGGTCGTTGACCAGGCTGATGCCCCCGAAGAACAGCGCGGAGACGTCCGTGGGAAGCACCGGCAGCTGGTCAGTCGACAGCATCCGCCCCGCCGTCGCCTCGTCATAGAAGGCATAGGTTGCCTGGCCGTCGACCAGCTTGACGAAGGCCACCGTCGTGGGCCGGTCCGACCGCGCCAGATAGCGGGTGTCGACCTTGGATGCCGTCAGCGTATCGGCCAGGATCTCACCCAGCATGTCATTGGAAACGCCCGAGAAGAATGCCGATGGCGCTCCGAGTCGTCCAAGCGCGATCGCCGTGTTGAAGACCGCGCCGCCAGCGTAGGGGGCAAAGCAGGCCTCCCCTTCGGTGGAGGTGCGGGGGAGCATGTCGATCAGGGCTTCGCCGCAGCTGAGAATCATGTCGTGTCCCCCTTTGTCGGGTCTACTGTTAGCGCAAACAAGTCAGGCGGTGAAGAAGGGCTTCAGGTTGATCCGGATGCGGTCCAGGGGCGTGGTGCCGCTGGTATCCGGAAGGAAGGGCTGGCCGGTGATCTTCTCGAAGGCGTCGATGTAGACCATCGCGGTTTTCTCGATCATGTCCAAGGGGATATCCGGCACCTTGTCCTTGTAGGGATCGCAGCGGGCAACGACCCAGGAGCGGATCACGTCCTTGTCGAAACTCGGGGGCCTGGTGCCGCAGTTCAGCGCATTTTCATAGCCTTCCGAGATCCAGTAGCGGCTGGAATCGGGGGTGTGGATTTCATCGGCGAGGAGGATGTTGCCCTCGGCATCGGTGCCGAACTCGTATTTGGTATCAACCAGGATAAGACCCCGTTTTTCCGCCATCTCCCGACCGCGGGCGAACAGGGCAAGCGCCTTGGTGCTGACCTCCTCCCACTGAGCGGCGGTCAACAGGCCGGACTGCAGGATTTCGGTAGCGGTCAGGGGCTCGTCATGCCCGCCGTCGAAGGCCTTGGAGGTCGGCGTGATGATGGCCTGCGGCAGGGCCTCGTTGTCCCTCAGGCCCTCCGGCAGGGTGTGGCCGTACATTTCCCTCGCGCCAGCCTTGTACTGGGTCAGGATCGATGTGGAGGTGGTCCCGGCGAGGTAGCCGCGGACGACGATTTCGACCGGCAGGATTGTGACGCGCTTGGCACGGACGACGTTCGGGTCGGGGTAGCCGAGGACGTGGTTAGCCGCGATGTCACCCGTGTGGTCGAACCAGTAGCGCGCCAGCTGGGTCAGGACCTGTCCTTTCCAGGGGATCACCGCAAGTATCTGATCGAACGCAGAAATCCGGTCGGAAGAGATCAGCAGTCGCGTGCCATCAGGCAGGTCATAGCAGTCGCGGACCTTGCCGAAATAGGGGTTGGGGAGCTCGGGTATCCGCGCCTGCGGCAGGGTGCGGGAAAGGTCGATCTGGCGCATGGCAGGCCCCCGTTGCGGTGCCTGCTTCTTCGGGGTTTTGCCAGTCGAGTCAAGGCTGCTTTGGGCAGTCGAGGGACCCGCGCATCTCGCCACTGTCGCCCTGCAGCGTGCTTTCCCGCAGCTTGCAGCCGGTCACGCGAGGGATGAGTTCGATCATCGTGGCGCGGATTTCCTGATGCTGACCCCGGGTGGCGTAGCCGAGGCGGATGACCTCTACCCGCTCACCTTTCTGGAAGACGGTGTAGTCCCGCCCGTTAAGGTTAACGTCGGTTCTTGTGGCGCCAAAGAACTCCGGGTGCGGAGAGGCCCCACAGGCGGCGAGAAAGACAAGCGGGATCAAGGGGATGAGGTGCTTCATGCGGCGAAGGATGACACGGCATGGTTAACAGGGGGTTAAGCGTCTACATCCGGTATGCATCGCGTATGCATCCCATGCATACGCGCGGTCATGTCGAAATTCGTTAACCCTTTGCTCGGCAAATCGGCAAAGGCTCGCCGCTTTGCCTTGTTCAGATGGGTGGAAGACTGCCGACCCAGCCCGGCCCGACGCGATCCCGGGTGCAGGGGCCTCACGGTCCGGTGCAGGATCGGGCGGATCAACCTTGGAGGGATGCAATGAAGACTGTGAAACTTGTGGGCCTTCTGGCCTGTGCCGTGGCCCTGTCGGGGTGCCTCGACACCGACGCCGAACGCGGCCTGGCCGGAGCGGCAGGCGGCGCGGTGGTGGCGGACGTCACTGGTGGCAACAAGGTGACCGGCGCGGTCATCGGCGGCGCGGCGGGGGTGTTCTGCGACGACCTCGGGGTGTGCAAGTAATCATCGGGAGAGTCGGTCTGAAGCCCGACCTACGGGGCGCGCTGCGGTGCGCCCTGTTTCGTTTTCGGGAACATGCGCGGCGGGGGGCGGTTGAGGGGGTCACACCATTCCTGGAGATGACCGATGACCCGACTGTTCGTTCTGCTTGCCCTTCTGGGCGCGACCGCCTGCGAGACCATCGTGGGCGCGGGTCAGGACGTGGAAAACGCCGGGGAGGCGATCAGCCAGGAGGCGAATGAGGCTCAGGCGGGGATGTGAGGGGCGATTTGAAAACGCCATAAGGTGAACTCATCCTTCTTGGTTTAAGCAACTTCCCAAGTAGATGGACTCTATTCGATTTACGGGAATCAACAGCACAGGCGTCCTTTCAAACTTTGGGAGCATTTGCTCGAACTTAACACCAACGTGCAGGGCGATTTCTGGCCCAGAATAGATAACGTATGCCCGACCTGTCTCGCCAATTAGTCCGCCAATATGGACAGTCTTGTCTGTGCGAAAGCAGTACTTCTCCTGGGCAAGGGAATAGAATCTTAAATCCCCCAGGCTTATGGCAAGAAAAGCTGCAGCAGCTGCATTCATGCTCAAGATGTGCGGATTCCTATAGTACATTTTTGGCTGCACAAGTATGGACACGTAGTTCCCAAAGTCGTGCATGAGAGACTTCCAATTTACTCTTGAAAACCCGCTTATGATGATTGCATGAACTATCGCACAGCACGCAAGCGCCAAGAAAACCATTACACAGAAGGTGAGAATTGCCACCGGAAGCAGAAAGAACCTAAGAATAGCTCCGAAAAAAAAATATTGCGCCAAAAGCCAAAATGAACCCAAGAACAACCAAAACAGCAATTCTTCTTTGGCGAGAAATTGAAGAACTACTTCGCGAACTCCGAGTGCTCAGTACTTCTGAAAGTCTATCTCTCAGAGGGTATGCAAGAGCAAGAGAGAAGCGTAAGATTGCTGCATTGCCAACCACAAAGATCCAAAACGAAAAGACGTGACCAGAAAGAAATGCCGAATCAATCAGTAGAGAACCACCAAGATCCAACCTGCCTGTCAACCCAAACAGATATGCACCGCTTATTCCAATTAGCGCGAGCAAGGCAACCAAAGCGTTCTTAAGCAAACTTCTCCAATGGGAAGGCGCACCCAGTGAGTTGTACCGCTTCCGAAACAGGGCACGACTAGGTTTCTTACGCATTAACTTCAATATCCCAGTGCGCCAATCTAAGTTTACCCCTCACCCATCCATCTTCAGCGCCGAGATGAACGCCTCCTGCGGGATTTCGACCTTCCCGAACTGGCGCATCTTCTTCTTGCCGGCCTTCTGCTTCTCCAGAAGCTTCTTCTTCCGGGTTGCGTCGCCGCCGTAGCACTTCGCTGTCACGTCCTTGCGCATGGCCGAGATCGTCTCGCGGGCGATCACCCTGCCCCCAATCGCAGCCTGGACGGGGATCTTGAACATGTGGCGGGGGATCAGGTCCTTGAGCTTTTCGACCATTGACCGGCCGCGGGCCTCCGCCCTATCCCGGTGGACCATCATCGACAGGGCGTCGACGGGTTCGTCGTTCACCAGGATCGACATCTTCACCAGGTTATCCTCGCGGTATTCGCTGATCTGGTAGTCGAACGACGCGTAGCCCTTGGTGACGGATTTCAGTCGGTCGTAGAAGTCGAAGACCACTTCGGCCAGCGGAAGGTCGTATTCGACCATCGCCCTTGACCCCGCATAGGTGAGGTTCAGCTGGATGCCGCGGCGGTCCTGGCAGAGCTTCAGGATGTCGCCCAGGTAGTCGTCAGGGACCATGATCGTGGCCTTGATCCGCGGCTCCTCGATATGGTCGACGTAGGTGAGGTCGGGCATGTCGGCGGGGTTGTGGAGGTCGCGGACCTCGCCGTCCTTCATGTGGAGCTTGAAGACCACGGAAGGCGCGGTGGTGATGAGGTCGAGGTCGTATTCGCGCTCCAGCCGGTCCCGGACGACTTCGAGGTGGAGGAGGCCGAGGAAGCCCATGCGGAAGCCGAAGCCCAAGGCCGCGGAGGTCTCCATCTCGTAGGTGAAACTCGCGTCGTTGAGGGCGAGTTTCTCGATGGCGTCGCGCAGCGCCTCGAAGTCGTTGGCGTCGACGGGGAAGAGGCCGCAGAAGACGACGGGGACCGAGGGTTTGAAGCCGGGGAGCGGCTGGTCGCAGGGTTTCTTTTCGTGGGTGATGGTGTCGCCAACCTTGGTGTCGCGGACTTGTTTGATCGAGGCGGTGAAGACGCCGATTTCGCCCGGGCCCAGTTCGGCGATGTCGACCATCTGGGGTTTCAGGACCGCGAGCTTGTCGATGCCGTAGACCGCTCCGGTCTGCATCATCTTGATGCGGTCGCCCTTCTTCACCACGCCATCGACGATGCGGATCATGACGACGACGCCAAGGTAGGCGTCGTACCAGCTATCGACCAGCATGGCCTTCAAGGGCGCGTTGCGGTCGCCCTTGGGGGCCGGAAGGCGGTGGACGATGGCCTCCAAGACGTCGGGGATGCCGAGGCCGGTCTTGGCAGAGATCGGGATGGCGTCGGAGGCGTCGAGGCCGATCACGTCCTCGATGTTCTGCTTTACCCGCTCAGGCTCGGCCGCCGGAAGGTCGATCTTGTTCAGGACCGGGACGATCTCGTGGCCTGCATCCAGCGCCTGGTAGACGTTGGCCAGCGTCTGGGCCTCAACGCCCTGCGAGGCGTCAACCACCAGAAGCGAGCCTTCGACGGCACGCATGGAGCGGGAGACCTCATAGGCGAAGTCGACGTGGCCGGGGGTGTCGATCAGGTTCAGCACGTAGGACTGGCCGTCCTTGGCCTTGTAGTCGATCCGGACCGTGTTGGCCTTGATGGTGATGCCGCGTTCGCGCTCGATATCCATCGAGTCCAGGAGCTGGGCCTGCATGTCGCGTTCGGCGACCGTGCCCGTCGACTGGATCAGCCGGTCGGCAAGCGTGGATTTGCCGTGGTCGATATGCGCCACGATGGAGAAATTGCGGATGCGGTCGAGCGTGATCATGGGGCGCATATAGCTGACGGCGGGGAGGCCGGAAAGGGCTTATGCGCAAGGGAAAAGCAGCGTGGCGTCCTGTCCCCGCACCAGCGCACAGCGCGCGCCACCGCCTGTCCCGTCATGCCGCAGTGGCAACGCCGGAGCCGAAAGGCCGTGAGGCCTTGCCACTTCATCTTGTAGGAGGGCGCGAAGTAGTACGCGAGGGCTTGCGGGGTCTGGCAAGAATCCGCCAAACCACTGAGACACTTGAAAAAATCGCTTGGACGCGGCAATATGCATGGCAGAAAACGACTGGCGAGGGAGGTTGCATGCTGCGACCCTCGGACCGGCAAAGAGGCAGAGCGAATGAAATCCTTCCTGTTTGCGGCCGCAGTGGCTGCGTCTTTTGCGGTAATCTCGGGTGCGGCGCTGGCTGGTCCGATCGAGCGGGCCTGCATGGCCTCGGACCGGGGCGGCAATCGCAGCTTGTGCGGCTGCATCCAGCAGGCGGCGGACATGACGCTGTCGGGTGGCGACCAGCGGCGGGCGGCGAAGTTCTTCAAGGACCCCGAGGCCGCGCATGCGACCTGGACCTCGCAGTCGAAATCGGATGATGCCTTCTGGGATCGCTACAAGAGCTTTGGCCAGACCGCCGAAGCCTATTGCGGCGGCTGACCTGCAACGGGCGGTGGGCGGATCGCCCACCCTACGCCGGCCAAGGTAGGGTGGGCGATCCGCCCATCATCCGTTCGGAAACGCGAAAGGCCCCGCCTTCATCCCGAAGGCGGGGCCTTTTCACTGGGATCGCAGCGGATCAGGCGGCAGCCTGGGCCTTGGCGATGTCCTTCTTGATCTTCAGCGCGGCGGCGGACAGTTCTTCGTCCTTGGCCTTGGCCAGATAGGCGTCCAGCCCGCCCCGGTGGTCGACCGAGCGCAGCGCCGCGGCCGTGACGCGGAACTTGAACGACTGACCAAGCACGTCGGAGATCAACGTGACCTCGTTCAGGTTCGGGAGGAACCGGCGACGGGTCTTGTTGTTGGCATGGCTGATGGTGTTGCCAGACATCGGCCCCTTGCCGGTGAGTTCGCAGACGCGCGACATTTCGGTGTTCCTTCGATTCGTCAAAAGCGGAGGAAGGCGGGGAATCCCCAGCCCTCGAATTCGATTGGGGGCGTGTAAGGGGAATCCGTGCCAGCGTCAAGCGGTCAGGCCGTGCGATGCCGGGACTTTCCGGGGGGAGTGGCAACGGGGCTAGGCGGTTGCCGTGGCCAGCGCCTCTGCCCGGTCCAGCGCCTGGGCGGCAAGGGTGGTACGACCCGCGCGGAGCAGGCGGTCGGCGCGTTCGCGCCAGTAGCGCGCAGAGGCTCGGCGCAGCTCGCGGTGCAACTGGACGACGTCGCGGGCCCGCAGGCGCGAGGAAAGGCTGAGCCGCTGCAGCGCGCGGAAGCCACCGGCCTGGCCGATGGCAGCGGTGCCGGGATGGCCGCCGAAGGAAAGCTTGGCGGGCCGGATGCCGGGCAGAAGCGCGGTGATCCGGCCGGCGTGCAACCGGTCCAGCGCATGGGTCGGGTCGAAGGCCACGACGCCCTTGAGGTCAGGGCGGGCATGGGTGGCTAGGTCGCCGGCTTGGGGATCAAAGCCAGCAGCCTCGGGGTAGCGGTCTTCCTCGGGCAGAAGCAGCGAGACCTGGGGCGAGACGAGAAGGACCTGGTTCAGGCGCAGCGCCCGGGAAAAGCGCAAGGCGCCGTAGCCGCCCATCGAGAACCCCAGCGCGCGAGCCGTCATGAAGCGGGCGCGGAGGGCCTTCAACGCGGCCTCCAGCGCCGGGGTTTCGGCGTTCAGGAACCAGTCGTTCCAGCGGCTTTGGACATGAAGATGCGCCAGACCAGCCGTCAGCGCGCGCCGGACCTGGCCGCTCTCGTTGAACTGGCCGGGCTCGGCCTCCCATTGCCGGAAGGTGACATAGAGCGCAGTGGTGGGCCGGTCCGGCAGCCAGAGCCGGGCCTGAAGGAGATCGCCGTCGAAGATGCGCTCGGGCCCAGCCACCTCGCCCACCCCGGTCACCCGGGGCGGCCAAGCAGGCGCAGCATCTCGGCGGCGGCGGCTTCGGGGGTCAGCGCGCCTTCGGCGACGCGGGTGCCGAGACTGGCCATCAGGCCCTTCTGCGGTTCGCGCGCCAGAGCGGAAAGGAGGCCCTGGCGGACTTCTTCTTCGAACCAGTGGCGTGCCTGAGCGGCGCGGGTGCGGGTCCAGTGGCCGTGCTCTTTCCGCCAGGCGGCCAGGGCCTGCATGTCCGCCCAGGCCTGGGCGAGGCCGTCAGTGGTCACGGCCGAAACGGGCAGCGCCTTGGGGAAGCCTTGCGGGTCCTGAGGGCGGCGGCGGAGAAGCTGCAGCGCGCCCGAGTAGTCGGCCACGGTACGCAGGGCGGCGGGCTTCAGGTCGCCGTCGGCCTTGTTGACCAGGATCAGGTCAGCCATCTCCATGATCCCGCGTTTCACGCCCTGGAGTTCGTCACCTCCGGCGGGGGCGAGGAGGAGGAGGAAGAGGTCGGAGAGCTCGGCAACGACCGTTTCGCTTTGCCCGACGCCGACGGTTTCAATCAGGACGACGTCGAAGCCTGCGGCCTCGCAGAGCGCGACGGCCTCGCGGGTACGGCGGGCGACGCCGCCGAGTTGGGACTGGCTGGGGGACGGGCGGATGAAGGCATTGGGGTCGCGGGACAGGCGCTCCATCCGGGTCTTGTCGCCAAGGATCGAGCCGCCCGAGCGGGCGGAGGATGGGTCGACGGCGAGGACGGCGACCTTCAGGCCCTGGCCGGTCAGCATCAGACCGAAGGCTTCGATGAAGGTGGACTTGCCGACGCCGGGCGTGCCGGAAAGGCCGATGCGCAGCGCCTGACGGTCGGTGCCGAGACCGCCCAGCAAGGCCAGCGCCTGATCACGGTGGTCAGGCCGCGCGCTTTCGACCAGCGTAATGGCACGGGCGAGGGCCCGGCGGTCGCCTTGGCGGATGAGAGCGGCGCGTTCTGTCGTGTCCATGGCGGTGTTGTGCCGGATAGGAACGGGCTTGGCGAGGACGATTTTTCGGCGAAAAATCGGGGCTTCCGATGACGGGGGCTGCGCGCGATAAGCGGGGCATGATCGAGCTGCCGGTTTCCCATGTGTTGCCTGAACTTGCCGAGGCGTTGACCCGTCGCGGGATGGCGGTGTTGCAGGCACCGCCGGGGGCGGGGAAGACGACGCTGGTGCCCTTGGACCTCTTGGCGCGGGGGGTGGTCGCGGGGCGCATCCTGATCCTGGAGCCGCGGCGGCTGGCGGCGCGGGCCTCGGCGGAACGGATGGCCGAGACGCTGGGCGAGCCGGTGGGGCGGACGGTCGGCTATCGCATCCGGGGGGAGGCGAAGGTTTCAAGCGCCTCCCGGATCGAGGTGGTTACCGAGGGCATCCTGACGCGGATGATCCAGACGGACCCGGAGCTTGCGGGTGTTGGCCTCGTGATCTTCGACGAGTTCCACGAACGGTCGCTGAATGCGGACCTTGGGCTTGCGCTGTGCCTGGAGGTGCGGGGCGCGCTGCGCGAGGACCTGAAGCTGCTGGTGATGTCGGCGACGCTGGATGCGGGGCCGGTGGCGGCGTTGATGGGCGCCGCGCCGCTCGTGACCTCGGAGGGGCGGGCGTTCCCGGTGGAGACGCGGTGGCTGCCGAAGCCGCCGGATCCCTCCTTGCGGCTGGAAGCGGTGGTTGCGGGCGCGGTGAAGGCGGCGTTGGAGGAGACCGAAGGCGGGATGCTGGTCTTCCTGCCGGGCGAGGGAGAGATCCGGCGGGTGGAGGGGATGCTCTCCGGCCTGCCGGGGGTGACGGTGCGACCCCTGTTCGGTGCAATGGACTTTGCTGCGCAACGGGCGGCTCTGGCCACAGCCCCGGGGCGGAAGATTGTGCTGGCGACCTCCATCGCCGAGACCTCGCTGACCCTGCCGGACATCCGGGTGGTGGTGGACGCAGGCCGGGCGCGGCGGGCGCGGTTCGATCCGAACTCAGGCATGTCGCGGCTGGTGACGGAGCGGGTGACGAAGGCCGAGGCCGAGCAGCGCCGGGGCCGGGCGGGGCGGGTGGCGGAGGGGGTCTGCTACCGGCTGTGGACGAAGGGCGAGGAAGGAGGGTTGGCCCCCTACCCGCCTGCCGAGATCGAGGTGGCGGATCTGGCGGGGCTGGCGCTGGAACTGGCGCTGTGGGGCGGGACGGAGCTGCCGTTCCTGACGCCGCCGCCTGCGGGACCCCTGGCCGAGGCGCGCAGCCTGTTGCAGGGGTTGGGGGCGCTGGACGAGAAGGGCCACATCACCGCGCATGGTCGCGTGCTGGCGGCGCTGCCGCTGCACCCCCGGCTGGGGCACATGCTGGCGGTTGCGGGGCCAGAGGCGGCGACCTTGGCCGCGCTTTTGGCCGAGCGGGACCCGCTGCGGGGGGCGGGGCCGGACCTTGCGCTGCGGATGCAGGCGGTGGCGCGGCCGGGGCCGGAGGCGGACCGGGGCGTGGTGGAGCGGGTGCGGGCCGAGGAGAAACGGCTGGCGGCATCGGCGCCGAAAGGGGAACGGACGGGCCTGTCCCTCGCCGAGATGGCGGCGCTGGCCTATCCGGACCGGATCGGGCTGCGGCGCAAGGGCGAGGCGCCGCGGTGGGTCTTGTCGGGGGGCAAGGGCGCGGCGATGGCGCCGGGGTTGGCGCTGTCGGGTGCGCGGCTGATCGTGGCGACGGACCTTGACGGCGATGCGCGCGAAGCGGCGGTGCGGCAGGCGGTGGCGATTTCCGAGGCGAAGGTGCGGGGGCTTTATGCCGACCGGATCGCCTGGGTCGAGGTCTGCGAATGGTCAAGGCGCGAGGGGCGGGTCGTGTCGCGCCGGCAGGAGCGGCTGGGGGCCCTGGTGCTGGATGACCGGCACTGGGATGCGCCTGTCGAAGCGGTAGCGAAGGCGGCGCTTGAGGGGGTTCGGATGTTGGGGCTGCCCTGGTCTCCTGCCGCACGGCGCCTCAGGGCGCGGGCGCGGCTGGCGCGGGGCGAGGGGTGGCCTGGGGTGGAGGATGCAGAGCTTCTGGCCAGTGCCGAGGAGTGGCTCTTGCCGCATCTTTCTGGCGTGCGGACCGAGGCGGATATCCGGGGATTCGATCTGGTGCCCGCGCTGCAGGGGCTGATCGGATGGGACCGGCTGGCCGAAATGGACCGGCTGGTGCCGGGCAGTTTCGAGACACCTTTGGGGCGGAAGATCCCGATCGACTATGAGGGCGAGGTCCCGTCGATCGAGGTGAGGCTGCAGGAGATGTTCGGGGTGACAGTGCATCCTGTTGTGGGTGCCAAGCGGCTGCCGGTCCGGGTCACGCTTTTGTCCCCCGCGAGAGCCCCGGTGCAGGTGACGACCGACCTGCCGCGGTTCTGGGCGACCTCATATGCCGACGTGCGGAAGGACATGCGAGGGGCCTATCCGCGGCATCCCTGGCCGGAGGACCCGACGGTGGCCGAGCCGACGCTACGGGCCAAGCCGAGGGCGACCTGAGGGCGGTTTGCGGAACGCATGGCAGGAGCGACCGCATCGAGTATTTGGGACATGGGCAAGGCCAAAGCGGCTTTGTCATTGCATAGCACCTGGGGCGGGGGCAGCCTTCCGGGATAGTGCATTTCATAGGAGCCCTTCATGCGCCCCCTGCCCCGCCTGCTGTTTGCCGCCGTCCTGACCCTGATCGCCCCCGCCGCCCAGGCCTTCTGCGGCTTCTACGTCGCGCGGGCGGATGGGGAATTGTTCAACCGAGCCTCGATGGTGGTCTACACACGGGTCAACGACACCTCGGTCATCACCATGTCCTCGGACTATCGCGGCGATCCGGCGGAGTTCGCGATGATCGTGCCGACGCCGGGCGTGCTGAACCGCAACCAGGTGACGACGGTGTCACCCGAGACGGTGGCGCATCTGGACCGCTATACCGCGCCAAGGTTGGTGGAGTATTTTGAGGAAGACCCGTGCAATCAGGTCGTCTATGAGCCGGCGGTGGAGTTTGCGATAGAGGATGGCCCGACCCGCACGGAACGCCGCGACGGGGCCCGGGCGCTGGGGGTGAAGATCGAGCGCGAGTTCGCGGTCGGGTCCTATGACATCCAGATGCTGTCGGCCCGGCAGTCGGACGGGCTGGCCGAATTCCTGCGCGGTGAGGGCTACAAGCTGCCCGAGGGGGCCGAGGCGGCGCTGGCGGGCTACATCAACGGCGGGATGAAGTTCTTCGTGGCGAAGGTCAACCTGTCGCGCCATTCCGCCGGGGCCGAGCAGGAGCTGGAGCCGCTGCAGATCCGCTTTCGGTCGAAGGACTTCATGCTGCCGATCCAGCTGGGTAAGCTGAACGGCGACGGTCCGCAGGACCTGATCGTGCTGGCGCTGAACCGCAAGGGGCGGACGGTGCTGACCAACTACATGACCAAGGAAATCCCGTCGGATGTGAACGTGCCGGTGTTCGTGGCCCAGGTCTTTCCGCAGTTCTACCGGGCGATGTTCGACAAGGCGGCGGGCCAGAACGGGGCCTTCCTGGAATATGCCTGGGACATGGCCTGGTGCGACCCTTGCGCCGACGACCCCCTCTCCCATGCCGAGTTCAAGGAGCTGGGCGTCGACTGGGTGCGGAAGTCCGAGGCCGCGACACCAAACGTCTTCGTCACCCGCCTGCACATCCGCTATTCGCAGTCAGGCTTCTTCGAGGACCTGAAGTTCGCGGTGACCGACAACCGCGAGAATTTCCAGGGCCGCTATGTCCTGAACCACCCGTTCAAGGGCGAGATCACTTGCGCCGAGGGGCAGGACTATGTGGCCGAGACCCGCAAGCGGATCAAGGAAGAGGCCGCCCTACTGCGCAAGCTGACGGGGTGGAGTGCGGCCAATATCTCGTCGAACATCGCGAAGACGGTGCCCAGGCGCTATCGCTGAGTGGCAACACGGGCCCAGTGTAGATGTGCCCGGGACAGCGCCTGTTCCGGCAACTCCTCTTGCCCCCAGAACTGGCACGCGGTCGGGCCGGGCAGGGTGCAGGATCGCAGGCAGCGACCTGGGGGCCATGTCGGCGTTGATCAGGCGGACCTGGTGACCGGCGTCGATCAGCGGGCCGCCGATGCGGAGAAGGCCGAGGGGCGGCAGAAGCTCGCCCGGGACGCGGCTGCCGATGGATCGGTGGCGTGGGTTCAGAAGCGCGATGCGGGACATTGGGGACCGGGTTTGTTGCCGGGGAGTGAAGCATGGCGGCGGGGTGTTGGCAGTGCAGGCAATCCCGACGGCGGGGTCGGGAATCCTTACAAGGCTGCAACAGGGATTGATCGGCGGCCCCTTTCCCCTTGCCTGCAAGCGGCATATGACCGGCGCTAACAATCGAGGGACAGAAGATGCAGGCGGATGGTCAGGCGCGGCGCGCGCGGTGGGCGGTGGCGGCGATGTTCCTGGCCAACGGCTTTGTCATGGGGGCCTGGGCCCCGCAGATTCCGCTTCTTATGCCCCGCCACCAGGTCACGGAATCGGTGCTGGGCCTTTTGATCCTGGTCCTGGGCTTTGGCGCGGTGTCGGCTATGCTGTTCGCGGGGCGGCTGATCAGCCTGTACGGCGGGCGACGCGTCCTGGCGCTGTTTTCGCTGGCGCTGATCCCGGTGCTGCCGATGGTGGTCTTTTCGCCGAACCTGTGGCTTCTGGCGCTGTTCATGGCGGTCTTCGGCGCGATGGCGGGCTGCATGGACGTGGCGATGAACGCGCAAGCGGTCGAAATCGAGCGGCGGCTCCACAAGGCAATCATGTCCTCGTCCCACGGGTTCTGGAGCCTGGGCGGCTTTTTCGGCGGCTCGGCCGGGGCCTGGGTGATCGCGCATTGGGGGTCCGAGGTGCAATCTCTGTTGACCGCCGGGGTGGTCGCGGTGATCGTCCTCTCGGCGATGCCGTTCCTGCTACCCGACGCCCCGCGGGTGCCAGTGACCGAGGCCGCGCCGGCACAGAAGACAAAACTCTTCCCGAAGGACTTCCACGTCTGGCTTCTGGGATTCCTCGCGCTCGCCTCGATGGTGCCCGAAGGCGCGGTGCTGGATTGGGCGGCGATCTACATGCAGAAGGAACTGGGGTCCGATGTCTTTGTCTCGGGCCTGGGGTTCGCCTTCTTTGCCGGGGCGATGGCGCTGATGCGGTTCCTGGGCGACACGGTGCGCAACCGCTTTGGCGCGGTCAGGACGCTGCGGATCTCGGGCCTTCTGGGCGCGGCCGGGATGATGGGCGGGGCCGTCGCGCCCTATGACTGGGTGGTGATCGTCAGCTTCTTCGTGGCAGGCCTCGGGATCGCGAACATGGTGCCGATCCTGTTTTCCGCCGCCGGAAACCATCCGCGCCTGCCCTCGGCCAGCGCGATCTCCATCGTCACCATGGTGGGCTACTGCGGCATCCTGGTCGCGCCGTCGAGCATCGGCTTCGTGGCCGAACATGTCGGCTTCCGCCCGACCTATGCCGCCTTGTCACTGGTCCTGGTGGTGGTCGCCCTCTTGGCCGCACGGGCGGCGGATGCGGACGGGGCGAAGGTGCTGCCGCCCGCCTCGCCTCAGGCCGCCTGAGGCGCCAGGTCCCCGACTGTGGTCAGCGTCGCAAAGTCGGCGCCAAGAAGGGACAGCGTGACGCGGAACACGGTGCCTGCGTCCAACTGGCCGCCGTCATGGGCAGGCAGGTCAAAGCCCAGAAGCGCGTCCTGTGGCAGCAGCACCCGGTAGCCAAGGTCCGAGGCCTGCCGGACCGTCGAGGTCACGCAAAAGGCCGCGACGGCCCCGGCGATGACCAGCTCGGTGATGCCTTTTGCCTTCAGGTGGGCATCGAGCCCGGTGCCGTGGAAGGCGGATGAGCCGTGTTTCCAGAACACTGCCTCGCCCGTCTTGGGGACGGCGCAGGGCATGGGTTCCGCCCCTGGTTCCCCCTTGCGGAAGGGCGAGGCCGGGTTCGGGTCGTCGTGCAGGACATGGATGACCGGCGTGCCATCGGCGCGCGCGCCAGCCAGAAGGGCGGCGATCCGGCCCGGCGCGTCGGGGGTGGCGGTCGGGCGGCCGGCACGGATGCGGTCGGCCATGCCTTCCTGCATGTCGATGACCAGCACTGCGCGGGTCATGGCGCGCCCATGTAGTCGCGTTTGCCAAGCTCGACCCCGTTTGCGCGGAGAATGTCGTAGGCGGTGGTCAGGTGGAAGAAGAACTGCGGCAGGGAATAGAAGGACAGGAACTCATCCCCCTTCAGCACCATGTCGCGGCCCCCGGCCTTGAAGTGGATGTCGCGCGTCTCGGCATGGGCGAAATCCGCTGCCTGGAAGCTGCCCATGTAGCCCCGCGCGGCACTGATGCGGTCCTTCAGCTCGGCAAAGGTGGTCTCGGTGTCGGGAAAGCCTTTCGGTTCGACCCCCGCCAGCCGTGCAGTGCAGCGGGCCGAGAAGTCGCAGGCAAGCTGGACCTGCTTGACCAGCGGGAACATGTCCGGAAACAGCCGCGCGGCAAGGATCACCTCGGGCTTGATGTTCTTCGCGGTGCAATGCGCCTCGGCCTTGTCGAGGATGGTGGAAAGCGCGCTGAGGAAACGGTCGAAGACGGCAACGGAACGGCGGTGCATGGGGCCTCCCTTGGGCATTTCGCACGAATCCTAGCCGGTGGGCCTGCACGCGTCGAGTGGTGGGATCAGCTGGAAAATCCGGCACCTTTGCCACGTCTCGCCCCCCGGGCGGACGGAACGGCTGATGCTCGCTTGCGATGGCGTCCGGTCCGGGCCTACACTCGGCAGGCTGGATGGCCGAAGACCCGCGTTCGCGTACCACTGCACAGACGAGTGTGCCATGACCGAGTCCGAGCCACCCGATCCGCAGAAGACCTGGCTTGACCAGGCGGCCGAGGACCTCTTGGGCGACCGGCTGCCCAAGCACTTTGGCACCGGCTGGTATTCGGGCCTCCTTGGCCTCTTCCTGTCGTTCGGCAGCTTTGTTGCGGTTCTGGTGTTCCACTATCCCCAGTGGCTGACCCTGTCCGAAACCGCCCCCCGCTATCCGGTCGAGACGATGCGCGCGCTCTTGGCGCTGGCGATCATGGCCGGGTTCCTGTTTTCGGCCATCAACGTGATCCTGCGCCCGTCGAAACGGCTGGGCCTGGCAGGCCTCGTCTTCTGCATGGCGGCAGTCCTGAGCGGCGGCAGTGCTGTCGAGGTTGGCGGGGGCGATGCGCTGTTCCGGGTGGGCGTCGACTGGTTCGTGCTGAACGTGGTCCTTCTGGCGCTGATCTTCGTGCCCTTGGAGCGGGCGCTGCCGCTCAACCGGGACCAGGGGATCTTCCGGCCGGGGTGGACGACGGACGGGATCTATTTCCTTGTCAGCCATGTCGCGGTCGAGCTGATGACCTTCTTCACGCTTCTGCCCGCGACGGTGATCGCACAGACGATCCATGCCCAGGTGTCCGGCCTGAACCCGGACCGGCTGCCGCTGGTGGTAGAGGTCTTCTGCGTGATGCTGGTCGCCGATCTGGCGCAGTACTGGGTGCACCGGGGGTTTCACCGCATCCGCTGGGCCTGGCCGTTTCATGCGATCCACCATTCCTCGCGGCAGCTGGACTGGCTGGCCGGGTCGCGGCTGCATGTGGTGGACATCATCGTCACACGCGGGCTGACCCTGACGCCGCTTCTGGTGATCGGCTTTTCGCAACAGGCGCTGTACATCTGGCTGGTCATCATCGCGGTGCAGGCGACGCTGAATCACGTCAACCTCCGCTTTGACGTGCCGGTCCTGAACCAGCTTCTGGTGCTCCCGCGCTTTCATCACTGGCATCACGCGGTGGTGCCGGTGGACAAGAACTTTGCTGTGCATTTCCCCTGGATCGACCGGCTTTTCGGGACCTTCCACCTGCCGGCGCGCGACTGGCCGCCGGAAACCGGAATCGCCGGAGACCCGGTCCCGCCCGAGTTCCTGCGCCAGTTTGCCTGGCCCTTCCGGCGTTGATCCTGGACGGATGGCCCGGGGTCAGACCCCGAGGCACCAGCGCATGATCGCCTTCTGGGCGTGAAGGCGATTTTCGGCCTCGTCGAAGATGACCGAGTGCGGGCCGTCCATCACGGCGCTCGTCGCCTCGTCGTTGCGATGCGCGGGAAGGCAGTGCATGAAGAGGCTGTCGGGCTTGGCCCGGGACATCAGCTGTTCGTTCACCTGATAGGGGCGCAGCTGGTTGTGGCGGCGTTCCTTCGCGCTTTCGGGGTCGTGCATCGAGACCCAGGTGTCGGTGACCACCAGGTCCGCGCCTTCGACAGCAGTGAACGGGTCGCGCTGGATGGTGATCTTCGATCCCTTTTCCCGAGCGAAGGCCACGAACTTGTCTTCGGGGTCCAGCGTCTCGGGCCCGGTGAAGGTGAAGTCGAAACCGAACTGGCCTGCGGCATGCAGGAAAGAGGCGCAGACGTTGTTCCCGTCGCCGCACCAGACGACCTTGCGGCCAGCGATGGGGCCACGGTGTTCCTCATAGGTCATCACATCGGCCATGATCTGGCAGGGATGGGTGCGGTTCGTCAGGCCGTTGATGACGGGCACCGTGGCGTGTTCGGCCATTTCGAGGAGCGTCGCCTCCTCGAAAGTCCGGATCATGATGAGGTCGACGTAGCGGCTTAGCACCCGCGCCGTATCAGCGATGGTCTCGCCGTGGCCAAGCTGCATTTCCTTGCCCGACAGCACCATCGTCTCGCCGCCCATCTGGCGGACGCCGACGTCAAAGCTGACGCGGGTGCGGGTGGAGGGCTTTTCGAAGATCAACGCGACCATGTGGCCCTTCAGCGGCTGGTGGTCGTCGGGTGAGCCTTTCGGGCGACCGTTCCGCGCGGTCTTCATCGCCTGCGCAGTGTCGATCATGGCCCGCAGATGGGCTGGGTCGGTCTTGTGGATGTCGAGGAAGTGGTTCATGTCGTTTCGCTTTTTGGACCCGGAGAGCCGGGGGTTTCACACCCCCGGACCCCCGTGGGATATTTGGGGAAGAGAAAGGGCTTAGGCGGCCTTCTCCAGATGGGTGGCGGCCTGGTCGAGACGGGTGAGGGCCTCGGCAATGTCGGCGTCCGGGATGTTCAGCGCGGGCAGGAGGCGCAGGACGTTGTCGGCGGCGGCGACGGTCAGGACGCCGGATTCGTAGCCGGCCTTGACCACTTCCGTGGGTGCGGGCTTGCACTTGAGGCCGAGCATCAGGCCTTCACCGCGCACCGCCTCGAACACCTGCGGGTGGTGGGCGACGAGGGATTCCAGGCCCTGGCGCATCAGCGCGCCCTTGCGGGCGACCTCGGCCAGGAAGGCGGGGTCGGAGATGATCTCGGTGACCTTCGCGCCCACGGCACAGCCCAAGGGGTTGCCGCCGTAGGTGGAGCCGTGGGTCCCTGCCGTCATGCCCGACGCCGCGCGTTCGGTGGCAAGGACCGCGCCCAGGGGGAAGCCGCCGCCGATCCCTTTGGCGACCATCATGATGTCCGGCGTGACCCCCGCCCATTCGTGGGCGAAGAGGCGGCCCGTCCGGCCCATGCCGCATTGCACCTCGTCGAAGATGAGAAGCGTGCCGGTCTGGTCGCACAGATCGCGCAGGCCCTTCAGGCACTGGTCGGGGACCGGGCGGATGCCGCCCTCGCCCTGGATCGGCTCGATGATGACGGCGCAGGTCTTGTCCGTTATGGCCGCGCGGATCGCGGCGTGGTCGGCGTCATTGGTCGGCCATTTCAGATGGACAAAGCCCGGCATGAGGGGACCGAAACCCTTGACCATCTTTTCCGACCCCGCCGCCGCGATGGCACCGGTGGAGCGGCCATGGAACGCGCCTTCGAAGGCCACGATCTCCACCCGTTCGGGGTGGCCCGCGTCGTAATGGTGCTTGCGCGCCATCTTGATCGCGAGTTCCGCGGTTTCGGTGCCCGAGTTGGTGAAGAACACCGTGTCGGCGAAGGTGTTCTCGGTCAGCAGCTTCGCCAGCCGCTCCTGTTCCGGGATCGTGTAGACGTTCGACACGTGCCAGAGCTTCTGCGCCTGTTCGGTCAGCGTCGCCACCAGCGCAGGATGGGCATGCCCCAGCGCATTCACCGCGATGCCCGAGCTGAGGTCAAGGTATCGGCGGCCATCCTCGGCCCAAAGCCAGCTGCCCTCGCCCTTCACGAAGGACAGGGGTGCGCGGTTGTAGGTCGGCAGGACAGAGGGGATCATGGGACGGGGTCCTTGAACTGAAAGCCAATGGGTGCCCGAGGGCAGTGGCCATGTCAACTTGGGGAAAGGGCAGGCGCCGAAGCGCCCATGACGGCGGGACAGGCGTCAGGCGCGACGGCGTCGGCGCAGGATATTCGCGATATGGGGTCCAGCGGTCATGCCAAGGGGCATAGCGGGATTGGAACCTTCGGTAAAGCGGATTCCTGCAGGCCGACGGTCCGTCCGGCCCTCGACCGCTTTTCGCTGGAAATGACCTGTAAACGCTGGCAAGGCAGATTGGGGTAAATCCGGGGCGCGCGGCGTCCCTTGTCAGCAGGCCAACGAGAAGCCGAGTGTCCGGGACAGGCATCACTGCATCGCGCATCCTGGTCAGCGTGTTTGCGCTGGACCAGTTCGCCGTGCCGAAGGCCGGGGCGGCGAAAGGCTGGGCTGCGCGCCTCGCCGTGGCGGAGCCGGAGTTCCTGCCAAAGGCCGCGCCGGTCGAGCTTGCCGTAAGCGACGGCCCCGAAGGCCTGGTCCTTGCCGAGCCCACGGTCCTGGCCGGGACGGACTGGCCAGCAGCACGGCGGGTGCAGGTCGAGGCCGTGCCGCGCCGCCGGGGCCTGTTCCTGATCCGGTTCGACGGCAAGGTGGTCGCCCTCGGCAAGACGGCGGGCTGGACCGGGGACGGTGCCGTGGCGGACCCTCCGGAAGATCCCCAGGCGCTGGCGGGTTTCGCCGCCGATACGCTGATCGACACGCCAGACGGGCCGCGACCGGCGGGCGATCTGGCGGTGGGCGATCTGGTGACGACGCTGGCCAATGGCTCGCGCCCGCTGCGCTGGGTCGGGCGCCGGTCAGTTGCGGCCCTTGACCTTCTGGCCCATCCCGGCCTGCGGCCCGTCGCCTTTGCCCCCGGGACCATCGGCAATGGCCGCCCGCTTTCGGTCTCGCCGCAACAGCGCATGCTGATCGACGACTGGCGCGCCGCGGTCTATTTCGGCGAGGACCGCGTGCTGGTCTCGGCCCAGGCGCTGGTCGACGACCAGACCGCGCGCCTGGCCTTGCCGCAGGAAGGGCTCGACTACGTCATCCTGCTGTGCGACCGGCATGAGGTGTTGTTGGCCGAAGGGGCCTTGTCGGAGAGCTTTCACCCGGGTCCTTCGGGCCTTGCGGCCCTGACCGCGGCCGAGCGTGCTGCCCTGATCGGCATTGTCCCAGAAGCCGACCTGATCCGCCGCCGCGCGGCCTTTCCCATCGTCAGGAATGCCGAGGCGCGGGCCTTGCGGTTGCGGGGCTAGCGTCAGTTTCCGGCGCAGATCGCGGCCAGCATGGCGATGATCGGCGGGTAGTAGTCCTGCACGTAGCCCGAAGTGTCATCCAGCACCGAGAAGAACGCCGCGACCCGGCCTGTCGCGGGATTGGCCACCATGTACTGTCCGCCATAGCCGCCATGCCCGACCCAGGTACCGTCGGTGTTGGTCTGGTTCGAATAGCGCAGATGCTCGCGCGGGGGGGCCATGCGGACGCCACCGGACTGGGTCCGGCGAATGAACTCGGCTGACCCATAGGCCTGCCCAACCACGCCCGCCCCCATCCGGACGAACATCGCGCCATAGCGGCAGAGGTCGCGCGCCGTCAGGCAGATCCCGCCGTTCAGAAGCGGAAAGCCGGTGCGGTCGGTCAGGACATGCAGCGCGCCTTCGACCCCCGCGGCATCGGCGAGATCGGCGAGCCACAGGCCCAGGGGCCGCCCGCCCCGCGCCTCGGCGGCGAAGGCCAGCACGTCGGTGTTGGCGCTTTTGTACAGGTAGCTGCCGCTGTCGTTCACCGTATCCCGCGCGCCGGGCGCAAGACCGATCCCGGCGATGAAGTCGCGGTCCGCAGGCTCTGGCCCGTCCGACAGGCGCATGCCGGACACGGCCTCGTGCTGGAAGACGGTCGAGGCGGGATTGCTGTAATCCTCGTCATAGCCGTTCTTCACGTTCATGTTCAGCACGTCCTGCAGGCTCGCGTCCCGATACCCGGCACCGATCCAGGGCAGGATCGCGCCGATGGGTTCGTCGAGATTCAGCTTGCCATCCTCCCACAGCCGGCCGGTGATCAGGTTGGTCGACATCTTGGAAATCGACATGATCGAATGCGGCCGGTCAGGTCCGAAATCCGGGGCGTAGCGCTCGAATAGGACGCGGTTGCCTTCGGTCACCGCCATGGCCGAAAACCAGGGCAGGCCGGTCAGCCGCTGCACATCCTCTCGCAGCGGGATCGTCGTGTCGGTCGCCAGCCGCAGGTCCAACACCCGCGCGGCCCGGTAGCTTTGCGCATAGCGGGTCAGCCGGTGCAGGTTGTGAAAGCCGTGGCGACGGTTCGGGGCGGAATTCCAGTGGGTATAGCCGTCGGGCTGGACCGTCAGGTCGGGATTCGGATGCGTCGTCAGCGGCATGGCGGTCTCCTTTGGGGCAAGATAGGCCGGTGCGGGCTTCGCACAAGTCAGGCAAGCCTTGGTTGACAGGCCCGGGCGGGGTTAGGCTTGCACCTGTCAGAGACGGCAACATGACAGGGGCGCAGCATGGCAGACTGGCGGATCAGGCGGGTGGACCCGGGCGAGGCCGAGCAGGTGCTGGCGGCGGATGTCTTCGACTTGCCCGCAACGCGTGAGGGCACTCGGCAGTTCCTGGGCAGCCCCGACGCCGCCGATCCGCGCAACATCCTGATGGTCGCCGAACGCGATGGCTGGATCGTGGGCTTCGCCAGCGGAACGGTGCTGGATCACCCCGACAAGCCGCGCAACCTGTTCGTGCAAGAGGTGGGCGTGAACGACGCGGCCCAGCGCCAGGGGATCGGCCGGGCGCTGGTCCTGGCACTGCGGGACGAGGGGCGCAAGCTGGGCTGTCAGGTGAGCTGGGTGCTCACGGAAGCCGAAAACACCCCGGCCCGGGGGCTGTATACCGGCACCGGCGGGGTCGAGACGACCGGGATCGTGATGGTCGAATGGGCGGAAGACGGGGCCTGAGCCCCCTTTCGCTTGCCCGCCCTTGCGGCCCCCTGCCCCGGGCGGATAGAATGCCCGGCAACTTCTGAATGGCGGAGAACGGGATGTCCTGGACGGATGAGCGGGTCGAGACGCTCAAGCGCATGTGGAACGAGGGCCAGTCGGCCAGCCAGATCGCCAAGGAACTGGGCGGGGTGACCCGCAATGCGGTGATCGGCAAGGTGCACCGGCTGGGCCTGTCGAACCGGGTCGGCGGCAAGGATGACGAGGACGAGGCGGCACCCGCCCCGGCCCCGGCGGCGGCCAAGCCGGAACCGGCTGCACGCCCGGAACCCGCCCCGCGCGCCGAGGCTCCGCGCCAACCCGCCCCGGCCGCCCCGGCTGCCGCTACGGCGTCGAACGTCACGCCCCTGCCCGTGCGCAAGGCGATCATCCCGGCGGGCCAGCCCCTGCCGCCGCAGCCCAGCCTGAACGAGATCAGCCCCGAGGCGCTGGCCTCCGTCCGCGAAGTGGAAAAGCGCGCGAAGAAGCTGACGTTGATGGAACTGACCGAGCGGACCTGCAAGTGGCCGATCGGCGACCCGGCGACCGAGGACTTCTGGTTCTGCGGCCTGCCCTCGCTGCCCGGCAAACCCTACTGTGAGGCGCATGTCGGCGTGGCCTTCCAGCCGATGAGCGCCCGGCGCGACCGCCGCCGCTAGGCCCGTCCGGACACAGGGAACGGAACTCGGGCTGGCGGGTTTGTGATGCCAGCCCGGTCCGATGCCCGATTGCGTCCGGATGCCTTGCCGCTAGAGTGCCCGTCCATGCCCGCACCCAACGCCGATACGCTTGCCGCGGCTGCCAAGGCCGCAAGTGCCAAGGGCGCGCCGCCGGTGCATCTGTGGAACCCGCCCTTCTGCGGCGACATCGACATGCGCATTGCGCGTGACGGCACCTGGTTCTACCTCGGCACCCCCATCGGTCGGGCGCCGCTCGTCAAGCTCTTCTCCTCGATCCTCAAGCGCGAAGGGGACGCCTATTTCCTGGTCACTCCGGTGGAAAAGGTCGGGATCACTGTCGACGACGCGCCGTTGCTGGCCCAGGACTTCGAGGTGCAGGGCCAGGGCCGGGACCAGACCCTGACCTTCATCACCAAGACCGAGGACGTCGCGGTGCTTGGCCCCGACCATCCCCTCCGGGTCGAGCGTGACCTGACCACCGGCGAGCCCGCACCCTATATCCTGATCCGCAGCAATCTTTGGGCCCTGATCGACCGGAAATCCTTTTACCGCTTGATCGATCTTTGTTGCCATGAGGACCACGACGGGCATAAGTGGTTCGGAATATGGTCCTCGGGGCAGTTCTTCCCGGTCATCCCTTCTTCGGAATTGCCCTGATCGAAATGCCCCGCTTCGCCGCCAACCTGACCCTCCTTTTCACCGAAGTCCCGATGCTCGACCGCCCCGACTGGGCCGCCCGCTGCGGCTTCGACGGGGTCGAGGTGCTGTTCCCCTATGACCAGCCGATGGCCGAATGGGAGCGCGCGCTGAACGGGATGGCGCTCGCGCTGATCAACACGCCGCCGGGCGACTGGGCCAGCGGTGACCGGGGCTTTGCCGCCGTCCCGGGGATGGAGCTGCGCTTTCGCGACAGCTTCCTGCGCGCCGCCGAGTATGCCACCCGGCTGAATGCTGCCTCGGTCCACGTCATGGCGGGCGTCGCCAAGGGTCCGCAGGCCGAACAGGCCTATTTCGAGAACCTGGCCTGGGCGCTGGAGCAGGCCCCGGACCTGAGGCTGACGCTGGAGCCGCTGAACCCCGACGACATGCCGGGCTATTTCCTGAACGACTACGACCAGGCGGCCCGGATCATCGACGACCTCGCCAATCCCCGGATCGGGCTGCAGTTCGACCTCTGGCACGCCGCGCGGCTGCATGGTGACGCGGGGCAGGTCTGGGCCGACCACCGCCACCGGATCAGCCACATCCAGATCGCGGGCTTTCCCGGCCGCAACGAACCGGGCGGCGGCGGGTTTTCCTTGCCCGACCTCTGCGATGCGGTCGACGCCCACTGCGCCCATGTCTGGATCGCCGGAGAGTACCGCCCCGCGAAGGGCACCGCGCAGGGGTTGGGCTGGCTGACCGCGCTCAAATCCCGCGGGGCGCTGATCGGGGGGTAGACCCTAACCGATGGAGCGGACGAGGATCCCGATGACCGACGCGCTTCCGAAGATCTGGAACACGACGTTTACGGATCACACGATCAACCTGCGGTACATTGACTTCCACCTTGCGGACAACACTGTGCCGCGCAGAGCGGCATGCTCAAGAGCCTTTCTGTATCCGGACGGTATTCCGTTAGAACCCAATCTCGTGCCCGATTACGTTTTCTTCAAATATCGGGATCACAAAGAAGACTATAAGACCAAGACTCCCGATCTAATCATGATGGAAGGTGGTCTCCTCCTGATCTCCGAGAAGTTCCGCGATCTGCTGGCGGGCTTTGATCTTGGTACGACGCTGATCCACGAAGTGCCGCTTTACGAATATGACCAGAAGACGCGTCGCCCCGGGCGCTGGTTCATCCTGCACATCACCGCGAACAAGAAGACGGTGATCCCTGAGTTGTCGGAGAATGTGGAAGAGACGGTCGTGGGTAGCTGCAAATGGAAAGCTGCCCGCGAGAATGATGTTCTGGCCGTGCGCGCCGATGCCGCCCAAGGCGCAGACCTGTGGATCGACGCGAATTTCCGAGGCCGCATCTTCCTCTCCGACCGCCTCAAATCCGCTCTGAAACCCGCCGGTATCCGCGTGCTGAAACTGCCGCTCCGACCCTGCACCGTCATCGCCGGTGAGGTAGGCTGAAGCGCACCCTACAAACCGCTTCCCAAGCACATTCACATTGGCCGAGGATCCCTATGACCGACGCGCTCCCGAAGATCTGGAACACGACGTTTACGGATCACACGATCAATCTCCGCTACATCGACTATCGTATTCCAAACAGCACGTTGCAGCGTCGGGTCGAAGGCTCGAAAGGGTTCAAGTACCCAGATGGCAAACCGCTGCCAGTAGATCTTATTCCTGAGTATCTCTTCTTCGCTTATCGAGACCTTAAGGATGACTACAAGGCCAAGACTCCCGATCTTGCTATGATAACCAACGGCCTCCTCCTGATCTCCGAAAAGCTCCGCGATCTTCTTGACGGCTTCGACATGGGCACGTCTCTGATCCACGAGGTGCCACTGTACGAGAATGACCAGAAGACCCTTCGACCGGGGCGCTGGTTCATCCTGCACATCACCGCGAACAAGAAGACGGTGATCCCGGAGTTGTCGGAGAATGTGAAGCCAAGTCTTTCTGGGCGAACCTGGAGTTCCCGCGTAGCTCAAGAAGATGTTCTTGCTGTTCATGCCGCAGCTGCGCAAGGCGCCGACCTTTGGATCGACCCACGCTACTATGGCCGCATCTTCCTCTCCGACCGCCTCAAATCCGCGCTCAAACCCGCCGGTATCCGCGTGCTGAAACTGCCGCTCCGACCCTGCACCGTCATCGCCGGTGAGGTAGGCTGAAGCGCACCCTACAAACCGCTTCCCAAGCACATTCACATTGGCCGAGGATCCCTATGACCGACGCGCTTCCGAAGATCTGGAACACGACGTTTACCGATCACACGATCAACCTTCGTTATATTGATTTCCACCTTGCGGACAACACTGTGCCGCTCAGAGCGGCATGCTCAAGAGCCTTTCTGTATCCGGACGGTATCCCGTTGGAACCTAATATCGTCCCCGATTACGTTTTCTTCAAATATCGAGATCACAAAGAAGACTATAAGACCAAGACTCCCGATCTAATCATGATGGAAGGTGGTCTCCTCCTGATCTCCGAAAAGCTCCGCGATCTTCTTAACGGCTTCGACATGGGCACGTCTCTGATCCACGAGGTGCCACTGTACGAGAATGACCAGAAGACCCTTCGACCGGGGCGCTGGTTCATCCTGCACATCACCGCGAACAAGAAGACGGTGATCCCGGAGTTGTCGGAGAATATCGAGAGAGTGGCGCCCGGCAGCGCGAAATGGCACTCGCGTATCGCTCAGGAAGATGTCCTGGTCGTGCACGCCAATGCGGCAAAAGGCACCGATCTATGGATCGACTCAAACTACCAAGGCCGCATCTTCCTCTCCGACCGCCTCAAATCCGCGCTCAAACCCGCCGGTATCCGCGTGCTGAAACTGCCGCTCCGACCCTGCACCGTCATCGCCAGTGACCAAGCCTAGCCCCTTGTGCCCCCGCCCCCTCCGCCGCTAAAAGGCAGTGCGGACAAGACAGGACCCCCGACATGCCGATCGATGCCCCCGAGACCCAGACCGTCACCACCTGGAAAGTGGCCTGCGACGGGGGCGAGGGCGCCCTGGGGCACCCCCGGGTCTGGCTGACGATCCCCGCCGACATCGGCTGGGTCGAATGCGGCTACTGCGACAAGCGCTATGTCATCGACCGCGATCACGCGCACGACGACCACTAGGCCTCAGGCCGCGGCATAGTCCGGCTCTTCGATCGCATCCCACAGGCCCGAGGCGCGGAACACCAGCGCCGCCCCGTCCACGTCCGGCCGCGTCGCCACCGTGACGCCCGCGCAGCCCGCTGCCATCGCCTCGGCCCGCGCGGCCTGGATCAGCGCCCGCCCGATGCCGCGCTTGCGGTCCGGCTGCTGGACATAGACCTGCTCGACAAACCCCCAGGCCGCCCCCGCCACCATGTTGCGCCCCACCAGCATCAGCACATAGCCCACCGGATGGCGCTGCGGGCTGTCGCCCCGGTGCGCCACTAGAAGCCGCGCTGCGCGGCCCTGCAGGGCGATCCGCTCGATCAGCGCAGGCGTGATGGTCGCCGTCTCGCCATGCTCGGCGGCCAGCGCGATGAGCATGCGATGCACTTCGGGCAAGTCCGCGGCCACGGCGGGTCGCAAGGTCAGGGGAACTTCAGGGGTCAGGGTCGTCATCTTCAGGTTTCCTTCGCTGGGGGCCGCCTTGCGAGGGAAACATGAACCTGGTGGCCGAACCCTCGCGGGCGGCTTTTCCGGGGTTTGTTTCGGTCGTGAAACGCTGCCCTGCCGCCTATGTGGCGCAGGTCCAATAAAACGAAACGGGGTTCATCAGGTGCAGCATGGGCGTGACCATGCGCCAGCCCGCGACGCGCGTCAAGCCCTGGACCCATGCCTTGGCACTGACCGCGAAATCCGCCACTTTGCGGTGACCCTTCAGCCCGGACCAAATGCGCAAAGCCCTGAGACTCCTTGCCGGACTGCTGGCCCTGCCGGTCCTTTACCTTCTGGCTTCGGTCATCCTGCCGCTGATCCCCGGCCCCGGGCCTGACCTCTCCGGCCCGCCCAGCCGGGAAATCGCCCTGATCCAGGGCCCGATCCACACCGACATCCTGTTGCCCCTTGCGCCCGAGATTCGCACCCGTTTCGCCTTTGCCGAGGCGGCCGGGGTGCCCCTCAACCACCCCGACGCCGAGTGGCTCGTCATCGGCTGGGGATCGGCCGCCTTCTACACCACCGCCGGCACCTATGCCGACATCACCGCCAGCGCCGTCCTGACCGCCGCGACGGGCGATGACGCCGTGATCCGGCTGGATGCGTTCGGCGCCCTGCCGCCGCTGGAGAACCTTCGCTATCTCAACCTCTCTGAGGCGCAGTTCCAGGCGCTTCTGGGCCAGCTGTTCGACACCTTCGCCAGCCAGGCCAGACTGGACCACCCGGGCTTCACCGGCACCGACGCCTTCTTCCCCGCCCGCGGCCATTTCAGCCTCTTGCGCACCTGCAACGTCTGGCTGGGCGAAACCTTCCGCGCCTCGGGCATCCCCTTCGGCCTCTGGACGCCCGCCAACTGGTCGGTCACCCTGTCGCTCGACCAAATCACTGGCCAAACCGGGTAGCCCTTCCCCGCGCCTTCTGCCAATCTTCCCCCTCGACTCGGGAGACGACGCATGACCTTCGGCAAAGGCCACCACCTGCACCTCATCGACGGCTCGGCCTATATCTTCCGCGCCTATCACGCCCTGCCGCCCCTGACACGCAAGTCCGACGGGCTGCCGGTGGGCGCGGTCGCGGGCTTCTGCAACATCCTGTGGAACGAGTTGTCCCGTGCCACCTCGAACGGCAAGGCCGCGACGCACCTTGCGGTGGTCTTCGACTATTCCGCCGACACCTTCCGCAACACGATCTACCCGGAGTACAAGGCGAACCGCCCCGAACTGCCCGAAGACCTGCGCCCGCAGTTCCCGCTGACCCGCGAAGCCACCCGCGCCTTCAACGTCGCCTGCCTGGAGACGGAAGGCTACGAGGCCGACGACATCATCGCCACCCTCGCCTGCCGCGCGGTCGAGGCCGGGGGGACCTGCACCATCATCTCCTCGGACAAGGACCTGATGCAGCTGATCCGGCCCGGCGTCGACATGTTCGACCCGATGAAATCCCGCGCCATCGGCCCGGAGGAGGTGATGGAAAAGTTCGGCGTGCCCCCCGAGCGGGTGATCGACGTGCAGTCCCTTGCCGGTGATAGCGTCGACAACGTCCCCGGCGCGCCCGGGATCGGACTGAAGACGGCAGCCCTCCTCATCAACGAATACGGCGACCTCGATACGCTGCTGGCCCGCGCGCATGAGATCAAGCAGCCCAAGCGCCGCGAGGCGCTGGTGGACAATGCCGACAAGATCCGCATCTCGCGCCAGCTGGTGACGCTGACCTGCGACATGCCGTTGGACACGACGCTGGACGAGTTGGAGATCCGCCTGCCCGAGGGCGACAAGGTCATGGAATTCCTGACGAAAATGGAATTCCGCACGCTGACCAAGCGCGTAGCCGACAAGCTGGGCATCGCCGCCCCCGCCATGCCCGAAACCAGCCAGCTGCAGGTCACCCCCCGCGAGGAGAAGCCGCAGGCGCACGAGGAGCCGCAGCTGCCCTTCGACCTCTCCGCCTACGAATGCGTCCGCACGCGTGAGGCGCTGGACCGCTGGATCGCCCGGATCACCGAAATCGGCCATGTCGCCATCGACACCGAAACCACCAGCCTTGACGAAATGCGGGCCGATCTCGTCGGCATCTCCCTCTCCGTCGACGCGGGCAAGGCCTGCTACATCCCCGTCGGCCACACCGCCGGCGGCGGCGACCTGTTCGGCGCGACCGCGCTGGCCCCCGACCAGCTGCCGATGGCCGAGGTGCTGGCCGCCTTGAAGCCGCTCTTGGAGGACCCCGCGATCCTCAAGATCGGCCAGAACATGAAATACGACTGGAAGATCTTCGCGCGGCTCGGCATCCGGATCACCCCCTTCGACGACACGCTCCTCATGAGCTACGCGATGCACGCCGGGGTCCACAACCACGGCATGGACGAACTTTCCGACCGCTACCTCGGCTACCAGCCGATCTCGATCAAGACACTGCTCGGGTCGGGCAAAAGCCAGATCACCTTCGACAAGGTCGCCATCGACGACGCGGTGAAATACGCGGCCGAAGACGCCGACGTGACGCTGCGCCTCTGGCAGACCTTCAAGCCGCGGCTGCACCGGGCCCGCGTCACCACCGTCTACGAAACCCTCGAACGTCCGCTCGTCCCCGTCCTCGCCGACATGGAGATGGCCGGGATCAAGGTCGACCGCGACGTGTTGCGCGGCATGTCCAACGTCTTCGCGCAAAAGCTCGTCCAGCTGGAAGAGGAAATCCAAGACATCGCGGGCGAGAAGTTCAACGTCGGCTCCCCCAAGCAACTGGGCGAAATCCTCTTCGACCGGCTGCAGATCCCCGGCGGCGAGAAGGGCAAAACCGGGGCCTATGGCACCGGCGCCGACATCCTGGAAGACATCACCACGCTGGAAGACAGCCACCCGCAGGGGGCGAAGCTGGCCGCGCGAATCCTCGACTGGCGGCAGATCGCAAAGCTGAAATCCACCTATACCGACGCGCTGCAAGAGGCGATCAACCCCGACACCGGCCGCGTCCACACCTCCTACTCGATCGCTGGAGCCAACACCGGCCGCCTCGCTTCCACCGACCCCAACCTCCAGAACATCCCCGTCCGCACCGAGGAAGGCCGCCGCATCCGCGAGGCGTTCGTGGCCCCCGAAGGCCGGGTGCTCGTCAGCCTCGACTACTCCCAGATCGAACTGCGCATCCTGGCCCACATCGCCGACATTCCCGAGCTTCGCCGCGCCTTCGAGGAGGGGATCGACATCCACGCCCTGACGGCCTCCGAGATGTTCAACGTACCCCTTGACCAGATGACCTCCGACATCCGCCGCAAGGCCAAGGCGATCAACTTCGGCGTCATCTACGGGATTTCCGGCTTCGGCCTCGCCCGCAACCTGCGCATTCCTCGCGCGGAAGCCCAAGGCTTCATCGACCGCTACTTCGAGCGCTTCCCGGGCATCCGGGGCTATATGAACGATACTGTCAAATTCGCCCAGTCGAACGGCTATGTTCAGACCCTGTTTGGTCGGAAAATCAACACTCCCGAGATCAACGCCAAAGGCCCGGGGGCAGGTTTCGCCAAACGCGCCGCGATCAACGCGCCCATTCAGGGCACCGCAGCCGACGTCATCCGCCGCGCGATGATCCGGATGCCGGCATCGATCACGGGGCTGGACGCAAAGATGCTCCTGCAAGTCCACGACGAGCTTCTCTTCGAGGTCGCCGAAGCCGACGCCGACCGCCTGATCCCCATCGCGAAAGAGGTGATGGAAGGCTCCTCCCACCCCGCCGTGTCTCTCAACGTCCACCTCGCGGTGGAGGCCGGGAAGGGCCGCAACTGGGCCGCGGCGCATTGAGCGCCCCCCTCCCCTTCGCCACGCCCGAGGCCTGGCGCGCCTGGCTGGAGGCGAACCATGCGACCGCCCCAGAAGCCGTGCTGAAACTCTACAAGAAAGCCAGTGGCATCCCTTCGATCACCTGGGAGGAAGCGGTGATCGAGGCGCTCGCCTTCGGCTGGATCGACGGCGTGAAGCGCCCCGGCGACGACCAGCACTGGCTGCAACGGTTCACCCCGCGCAAAGCACGTTCAGGCTGGAGCCAGAAGAACCGCGCCCATGTCGAGAGACTGATCGCCGAGGGCCGGATGACCCCCGCGGGCCTTGCCCAGGTTCAGGCCGCCAAGGCCGACGGCCGCTGGGACGCCGCCTACGCGGGCGGCAAGGATGCGCAGGTTCCGCAGGATTTCCTCGACGCCCTCACCCCGACGGCAACAGCCACTTACCAGACCCTCAACGCCCAGAACCGCTTCGCGATCTACTACCGCCTGACCACCGCAAAGCGCCCCGAAACCCGCGCCAAGCGGCTCGCCGATTTCGTCGCCATGCTGGAACGCGGGGAAAGGCTCTACCCATGATCCACACCTGGCCCGAGCTCAAGACCCTCGCCCTGTCCCTCGACCTGCCCGAGGTGACCGTGGACTTCCCCTGGGGCAACGAATGTCTCAAGGCGCATGGCAAGATGTGGTGCTGGTGGTCGCCCTATGTCGATGCTGCTGTCTTCAAATGCGGCAAGGACGAACGCGAGATGCTCCTGTCCGCCGACCCCGAGACTTTCACGCTCCACCCGCATTACGAGCCGCACAACCTGATCCTCGTCCGCGCGGGGCACATCGACGAAGGCTGGGCAAAGGCGCGGCTGCTAAGCCAATGGCGTGACGCGGCCCCGAAACGCTGGCTCAAGGCCTGGGAGGCCGAGCATGGCCGCAGCTGATGACGCGCCCCTTCTGACCATCCACTCTCGCGCCGACCTGCGCGCCTGGCTGGCAGTGAACCATGCGACCGGCCGGGCGACCTGGCTGGCGCTGTGGAAGAAACCCCACCCTGGTTATCTGCCCTATGAGACCCTGGTCGAAGAGCTGTTGTGCTGGGGCTGGATCGACAGCACCCCCCGGACGCTCGACGCAGAACGCTCGCGCCTGATGATCGCGCCCCGGAACCCCAAATCCGCCTGGTCCGCAGTGAACAAGGCCCATGTCGCCCGCGCCCGCGAAAGTGGCGCGATGACGCCAGCTGGCGAGGCAAAGATCGCCGCCGCGATAGCCAATGGCATGTGGGATTTCCTGAACGACGTGGATGCCCTGATCGATCCGCCCGATCTGACGCAAGCCTTGGCGGATACCGGCACAGCGGACTTCTGGACCGCCCAGCCCCGTACGATCCGCCGGGGCACGCTGGAATGGATCAAGATGGCGAAGTCGCCCGAGACCCGCGCCAAGCGCATTGCCGACGTCACCGACAGCGCAACGAAAGGCCTACGGCCAAGCCCGTTCCGGCGATAGCGGCTTTCTCTTCCCCAAGTATCCCGGGGAGCTCGAGGGGCAGCGCCCCTCGTCAGTCCCGAGGAGGAGGCGAAGGCCGACGACGAGACAAAAGCCTCGCGCGTCAGCGCTCAATTTGAAAGTCGCCCGTCCCTAGCGGTCGATCCGTACCTGGTAGCAATTGTTCCGCGCCGACCGCACATGCACGTAGGCCACCCTAGGGTCGCCGAACAACGCCTCCGCACGCGCCGGGATCGCCCCGGTCGCCACGACACCCCCGGTGCCATAGACGATCCGGTCATCCGCCCCATAGCCCCGCACGATGTAGTCGGGCGAGGCGAGCATTTCCGGCAGCGCCTCGCCACCGCCCGCCGCGCAGGCGTCGGCACAGAGGAAGATCGGTCCCACTTCGGCATAAGGCTGCGGCGCGGGGAAGGGGCGGTGTGCCAGGACCAGCATCCCGGCACCTGCCGGGATCATCTTCAGGCAATGCCGACAGGGGTTGCCGCCCCCATCAGACACCCGTCGTTCCGGCACCTGCCCATTTGCATCAACACCCCCGGCCTGAAACCGGCGCGCCGCATCTGTCGGGATCGCTACGAAATGCATGTCATCCTCCGTCTTTCCCCGGAAGATGCCCCGCACGCCGCCATACGACGACCCGATCCTTGCGGGTTCAGGCGCGTTCCACCAGTCGGCCCAGCACCCGACCGCCGAGGATATGCAGGTGGTAATGCGGCACTTCCTGCATCCCGTGCGCGCCTGCGTTGGTGATGGCGCGGAACCCGTCCGCCCCGGTCAGCCCCAGGATCGCGCAGGTCTTGGCGACCGTACGGTGAAAATCCACCAGCTCTTCCTCCGATGCCTGGGCCGCGAAATGATCGAAACTGACATAGGCCCCCTTCGGGATCGCCAGCACATGCACCGGCGCCTGCGGATGGATGTCGTGGAACACCAGCGTGTGGGGCGTGTCCATCACCGTCTTGTTCGGGATCTCACCACGCAGGATGCGGGCAAAGATGTTCGTCGGGTCGTAGGTCCAGGGCATGTCACTCAATCCACGAATAGGTAATCGGTTGCAGCTATCTCGCGCGCGGTGTCGACCGGGATCTCCAGGAACTCGGCCAGTGCCGCGGCGTTCTCCTCGACACTGGCACTTTGGCGCATCCGGAAATGCGCCGCCAGATCAAGATCGCGCAGCCGGTCGCTTTCGAACCTCACATCATAGCGGATCGTCGGCAACAGCTGCTCCATCGCCACGACCGGGGTATGCGGTCCAGCGAGGCCGACGCGCCGGGCATGGCCCACGAGGTAGTCGTCGGTGAACTGGCAGTCGACTTCCAACAGCCGCAGATGCGACCGGTCATTGGCCAGGTCCTGGATCAGCTCGACGCTGCCGGGATCGACGCAGACCACCAGCTTGTCGGTCTGCCAATGGTCGAACAGCATCCTGACCAGCGCCCGTCGATGCCGCATCCGCTTGTCCAGCCGGGATTCGATGCCGCCCAGGTCAGGCAGCGCCGTCGCCTCTTCGTTGAACAGGTAATCCACCGCCGGCAGCGCCGTCACCCCGCGCACGCGTTCGACCAGGCGCTTGGCGACGTGCCATTTCTTGCAGGCCACCATGAGCAGCGTCCGGTTGCGGCCAAGGCTCGTCTCGGCTTCCCAGAACCTTTGCGCAAACCGCCGCCCTTCCCGCCCGCGCGAGGTGAGGTAGGCGAACTGCCGCCGCCCGTCGTCCGAGACGACAAATTCACGCCCGGTTTCGGAATACAGCGCCCCCAGCCGTTCCTTCAGCGCCCGTGCCTCGGGGCTTATCTTGCGGGCGAAGAGGAATCCTTGCGCCAGCAGAAGGTCATAGTGGTCGTCGTAGAACGTCACCGGCATCCCGTAATCGGTGAACATCAGGAACGTCAGCGTCCGCGACCGGATTTCCCGGTCCGGCACCAGATGCGCGACCAGTGTCTGGAAAAAGGTCTCGTCCGGGATCCAGGTCGTCGAGAAGAACCGCGGGATGTCGCGGCGGCGGGCCAGGAACTCCACCACCGCCTCGACCGTGCGGCGGCGCAGGCACCACCACTGGCTGCCGATCCGGATCTTCAGGTCCTCGGGGATCTTCCGCGCCAGGCCGAACTTCTTCTGCAGCTCCATCGAGGTGTAGAACAGCCACTTCCGTTGCCGTTCGTTGAACCAGTGCCGGTAGATCAGCCGCTCTTCCTTGATCCCGGTCTTGATCCAGCCCGAGCCGAAGAAGTCGAAGCTTTCGATATAGTCGACGTCAGCTTCCTCCAGCCGTGAATGGATGTACTCGGCCGTCTTGATCGGCATGCAGTCGCCCGACAACATGTAGAAATGCGTGGCCCCCGGGAAATCGGTCAGCGCCGCCTTCAGCGCCGACAGGGTGGCCGCGACCAGGCTCCATTCCCCCCAGCCGCACTTGACCCGCTTGCGCGCAAACGTGACCTGCGGGTTGCCCGCCAGCGCGTCCCGGATGCGGGCATAGTCCTGCGCGCTTGCGCGACCGTCGAAATGGATCGCAACGCAGTCCCCCGCTGCCGTCAGCCGCAGGGTCTGCGCAATGATGCCTTCGGGGTCCTTGTGGCAAAGAAGGATGAAGGCGATTTGCGTCATCGGTCCCGAGCTTGTCCGGCTAAGCCTGTCCTGTCTGACTAGACTGCCCGGTGGTTCCTTGAAAAGCCCCAAGTTGTCTGCTTGATTGCCGCAATCCTGGTTCACATCTCTGGATCAGGACTGTGCCGTGCAACAAAGGACATTCGGTTAATGGGTTTTCCCGGAACATGGATGACGGAAAGCGAAAGCGTCGTCTACCGCGTGGTGCCGAAATGTGCCTGCTCGACCATCGGGCAGATCATGTACTACTCGGACCATGGCCGGTTCTTCGACGGCGACATCCATGACGCGACGAGCGGTTTGCACAAATGGGCGCTGGACGCCAGCCAGCCGGTGATCGAACGCACTGTCCGCGCGCGTCAGGTCTACGCCTTCACCTGCGTCCGCAACCCCTATACCCGGATCCTGTCGTCGTTCTTCGACAAGATCTGCGGCATCCAGCGCAACGGCAAGCGCTACCGGGGCAACCTCGTGCCTCTGCTGGTTCAGAAATACGGGATCGAGGTCGGCGGCGATGACGGCAAGCAGCAGTTCGACCAGATCGCCAGCTTCCGCCGCTTCCTGCTGTTTGCCCGCGACACCATCCGCTGGAAAAAGCCGATGGAGCCGGACATCCACTGGTCGGCGATGGCGGGCCATGTCTCGACCTTCATCGTCAACGGCGGGCGCTACAACCACATCTTCTTCACCGAGGATTTCAATCCCGGCATGCAGGTCGTGCTGGACAACATCCAGGTGAAACATCCCATCGATCTGGGCGTGATCCCCCGCTTCAACGAAAGCGAAGGCCACGGGCCGAAACGCGCCCATCCGGTCGAGGCCTATTTCGACGATCTTTCCATGCACCTCATGTGGGAGATCTACAAACGCGACTTCCAGCTCTTCCGCTATGACTTCGAGAACCCGGGGAACAAGATGCCGAAAGGCCCGGTTGACCTCGACGAGGTTCACGCGAAACTGGGTGACTGAGGCCTCCTCGTTCGACTGCGTCTCCTCGTCGGGAGATCAGCGAGGAGTGACGAAGTCATCGACGAGCGGGAGGGTCAGATGGACCAGATGACAGGCGGCTGCCTTTGCGGTGCAGTCAGGATCACCGCGATGGGGTCCCCCTTCCGCGTGGGCCTCTGCCACTGCCTGGACTGCCGCAAACACCACGGCGCGCTCTTCCACGCCTCGGCGATCTTCCACGACACCGCCGTCGCCATCGAAGGCGAGACGAGCAACTACCAGGGTCGCCACTTCTGCCCGATCTGCGGCTCTTCGGTCTTCGGCCGGTCCGGCGATGAGGTCGAGGTCAACCTCGGCGCCTTCGACACCCCCGACGCCTTCCGCCCGACTTACGAGCTTTGGTTGATCCGCCGCGAAAGCTGGCTGCCCGAATTCGACTGGATGCGCCATTACGATGAGGACCGGCTGGAGAGCGGCCGATCCGAGGGCTGAGCCAAATTCCTTCGAAGGAATTTGCAAGACTTTTCGAAAAGTCTTGCCCTAGACCGGGTCCTCTGTCCCCGCCTTGCGGAACCATTCCACGATCGCCGCCCGCTCTTCCGGCTCCATGTAGCTCAGGTTCCCCGGCGGCATGGCATGGGTCACCCCGGCCTGCAGATAGATCCGCCGCGCCTCATGCGCGATCTGCGCGGGTGTCTCCAAGACCACGCCTTTCGGCGCCCAGTGCAGGCCCTCCCAGCCCGGCTCTGCCGCGTGGCACATCGAACAGCGGCCCTGCACGATGCCGACCACATCCTCGAACCCGGGGCTTGAGGCATAGACCAGCGCAGCACCCTGCAGTTTCGCCTCGCCCTCCACAGTGCGCATCGGTGCGGTCGACAGCCAGGCGATGGCCAGGAACAGAAGGACCGTGACGAACCAGGTCCAGTGCGGGTTGCCCTTCCGCGCGTGCTTGGTGTTGAACCAGTGCCGGATTGTCACGCCCATCAGGAAGACCAGGCTGGCGATGACCCAGTTCCACTCGGTCGCGAAGACCAGCGGGTAATGGTTCGACAGCATCAGGAAGACCACGGGCAGCGTCAGGTAGTTGTTGTGGGTCGACCGCTGCTTGGCGATCTTGCCGTATTTCGGGTCCGGCTTGCGGCCTGCCTTCAGGTCGGCCACCACGACCCGCTGGTTCGGCATGATGATGAAGAACACGTTCCCCGACATGATGCTGGCCGTGAACGCCCCCAGATGCAGCAGCGCGGCGCGCCCGCTGAAGACCTGGGCATAGAACCAGGCCATCCCCACCAGCACCACGAACAGCGCCACCATCAGCACCGTCTGGTTCGCGTTCACGAAGACCTTGCACAGCGTGTTGTAGGCCACCCACCCGAAGGCCAGAGAGCCCAGCGAGATCGCAACGGCCTGCCAGACCTCAAGCTCCATCACCGTCGGGTCAATCAGGAACATCTCGGCGCCAAGGTAGTAGACCAGCACCAGCATGGCGAAACCGCTCAGCCAGGTGGCATAGCTTTCCCATTTGAACCAGACGAGATGGTCGGGCATCGACGCTGGCGCCACGAGGTATTTCTGGATGTGGTAGAACCCGCCGCCGTGGACCTGCCATTCCTCGCCATCGGCGCCGCTGGCAAGGTTGCGGTCGCGGTGCAGACCAAGGTCCAGCGCGATGAAGTAGAAGCTGGACCCGATCCAGGCCACGGCGGTGATCACATGCAGCCAGCGCGCCGCGATCTCGACCCATTCCCACAAGACGACCCAGTCATACATTCGTGTCTCGCCTCCGCTTGGGCATCGCGGCCCCATCGCCATTGCCGAAACGCTATCCTCAGCCGGACCTTTCTGTTAATCCATAGAAACGCCGCATCACTTTCAAGCATGGACGAAGAATGTCCTATGTGAACAACATCCGCATGTTCGTCCGTGTCTATGAATTGGGCAGCATGTCCGCCGCTGCCCGCGACCAGCGCACTTCGCCCGCCGTCGCCTCGGCCAGGATATCCGAGCTGGAGAAGCACCTCGGCGTGCGCCTGTTCAGCCGGACCACCCGCAGCCTGCAACCGACCGAAAACGGTCGCATCTTCTATGACGGCGCGCGGCGCGTGCTGGAGGCGATCGACGACGCCGAAGCCGCGGTGATGGACGTGACGCAGAACCCCCGCGGCACGATCTTTGTCGCCGCCCCCCTGGGGATCGGCCGCCGCCTGATCGCGCCCCGCGTCCCGGCCTTCAAGGACCTCTACCCGCAGATCGACGTCCGCCTGCGCCTGTCCGACCGCGGTATCGACGTGGTGGCCGAAGGCATAGACGTGGCCTTCCACCTGGGCCTGCTGGAGGACTCGACGCTGAAGGTCCGCACCATCGCCGACTGCCCGCGTCTCCTCTGCGCCGCCCCCGCCTACATCGCCCGGCGTGGCATGCCTGCCGATGGCGAGGCGCTGGTGCGTGACCGGCACGACTGCCTGAACCTGCGCTTTCCCGGTGCCAAGGAATTCCAGTGGACGCTGCAGACCCCGGAAGGCCCCCGCCGGTTCGAGATCACCGGGCCTTTCGAGTCAGACGACGGCGATGTCCTGACCGGCTGGGCGCTGGATGGTCGCGGCATCGTGCTTAAACCGCTGTTCGAGGTTGCCGATGCCTTGCGCGAAGGTCGCCTGGTGCCCGTCGCCACCGCCACGCTGCCGCTGGCCGTCCAGCTTTCCACGCTCAGCCAGCACCGCAGGCTGAAGGACCCCAAGGTGCAGCTGTTCACCGATTTCATGGCCGCACAGATCCGGGAAGAGCTGCGCAAGACCGCGTAGGGTGGGCGGTCCGCCCACCGCCCGAACGAAAAAGGGCGGGACCGAAGCCCCGCCCCCTTCAGGCCCAAAGGCCGGTTTACATCGGCAGCGGCTGGCCGTTGACCAGGATCTGCATGCCTTCCTTGGCTTCGATCTTCGAGGTCAGCTCGTCCGGGTTGGCACCCGGCACCATGAACATGCCCATCATCATCCGCGCGCCCATGGCATCTTCCTCGGCCATCAGGCCGGTGGCGATCAGCCCGTCGATCAGCGCATTGGCGCCGGTCACGGTGATGTTCGCCTCGCCCAGCGGCATCGGCATGCCCATCGAGTTGTCGAAGGTGAAGGCCCCGGTCCCGGCCAGCGCCGCACCCGCGACGCTCAGGCCAAGCTCGGTGATGTTCAGGCTTTCCAGCGCCGGCACGTAAGGAACGCCGGTTTCTTCCGAGGCGACCAGCGCGGGCAGGTCCATCGTGGTCTTGCCCGAGATGTCGATGGCGATCTGCGCGGCGTCGCGCGGCAGCGCCGCGTTCGGGTCGAACATCGCCCAGGCTTCCTCGTTCAGGCTGAAATCGGCCAGCTTCAGGACAAACGAGTAATCCCCCGGCGCTTCCGTCGCGATCACCGGCGTCGTCATGTCGAACTGCATCGGGCCCGAAGTGACCTTCACCGGCACCGGCAGCATGCCCGCGCCGGATTCGATGTTCAGCCCGGTACCCGACGACTTGACCGCGAAGGTGTCCTTGTTGAACACCATCGTGCCTTCGCCGCCACCCGCACCGATCATCAGGTCCATCGGCATGAAGGCGCTTTCCTGCTTCATCGTGCCCTTCGACTCGCCCTGCTTGGTCGACAGGTTGACGCTCAGCCCCTCGTTCAGCGCCGTGGCGAAATCGGCCGGCGAGGCGATGGCCGCCAGCGCGATCGTCGAGGGCAGCGCGAACTGCATCGACATGTCGATCCCGGCGGTTTCGCTGGTCGAGGTCTGCTTCATCTCCATCCCGGGATCGTCCAGGTTGGTGGTGTAGGCCAGCGTGTCGGCCTTGATGTCGAACCCGAAAACACGGTTGGTGCCGGGGGTGTCGGAATAGCTGCCCGACAGGTTGCTGAACCCGACATTGCCGGACGAGGTCACCGTTGGCGCCTCGCTGCCGTCGAAGGACATGCCGGGATAGGTCGTGTCATAGACCACATCCAGCTTGGCCGCCGCATAGTCATAGGCCATGCCGCCATCGGCCTCGCGCGCAGTGATGGTCAGCCCGTCATGCGTCAGTTTCACCGAGCCCTCGGTGTCGCCCGTCATCGCCATGCCGATGTCAGCACCCGGGGCGATCGCCACGGACCCATCCGACTGCTCGGTCAAGGTCATGTCCGAGATCGTCAGGCCTGCCATCCCTTCCGGGGCAATCGACACGCCGTTCAGCGTCAGCACGCCGCCCGAATTGTTCTCGGTCGCGGCCGAAATCGTCAGACCGACCAGTGCGCCAGCATCCTTCCACGATTGCCAGACCTGGTCGGCGGTCAGCGCGGCATGCGCCGTCCCGCTCAGCAGAAACGCCAGGGCAGGCGCAGCCAAATATGAATTCATCCGAAACATGCGGTTCTCCCTTGAGCCGAAAAAATTGCATCGCCAGATAAGACGCGAGCACAATCTTCCGCAAGTGACGGTTTCAAGACCTTTTCTGGGCAGGAAACAGACAGCCGCTAGGACCCGCGATAGGTCGAATAGCCGAAGGGCGAGATCAGAAGCGGCACATGATAGTGCTGGCTGGCGTCGGGAACGCCAAAGCGGATCGGGATTTCGTCAAGGAAAAGAATGTCTTGTCCTGACTGCCCTGTGGCGCGCAGGTAGTCGCCCGCACAGAAGACCAGCTCATAAACCCCCGCCTTCAGCTTCGCACCTTCCAACAGCGGGCCATCAGTCCGGCCATCCGCATTGGTGACAAAATCGTTCACCTTGCGGTGACTCTGCCCGGAAATGCGGTACAGCATGATCTTCACGCCCGCCGCAGGTTTGCCCCGTGCCGTATCCAGCACATGCGTCGACAGCCGTCCCATTGTGCACCCTCCAGATGTTTGCCGCCTATCTGACCACGAAACTGCCCCCGGCGCGACCCGGGCTTCCTCGCATATGACTTTTCGTGAAATCCTGAAAATATCTTCCGCGATCTTCCCCTAGTCTCGCCGCAAAGGAGAGCCCCCCGTGAACCGCTACCCCCGCGACTTTCGTGGCCATGGCCCCAATCCCCCCGACGCCCGCTGGCCGGGCGGGGCGAAGGTCGCCGTGTCGATCGTCCTCAACTACGAAGAGGGCGGCGAGAACAACCTCCTCCACGGCGACGCCCAGTCCGAGGCGTTCCTCTCCGACATCGCCGGGGCCGCCCCCTGGCCCGGCCAGCGCCACTGGAACATGGAGTCGATCTACGACTACGGCGCCCGCGCCGGGTTCTGGCGCCTGCACCGACTTTTCGTCGAAAAGTCGATACCGGTCACCATTTACGGCGTCACGTCCGCGCTGGCGCGCAACCCCGAGCAGGTCGCCGCGATGAAAGCCGCCGGGTGGGAAATCGCCAGCCACGGCCTGAAATGGGTCGACCACCGCGACATGACCGAGGCCGAGGAGGCCGCCCAGATTGCCGAGGCCTTCCGCTTGCACGAGGAAGTCGTCGGCGAACCACCCCAGGGCTGGTACACCGGCCGCTGCAGCATGAACACGGTGCGGCTGACTGCCGAAACCCGCCGCCTCGCCTGGATCTCCGACACCTACGACGACGACCTGCCCTACTGGCGCGAATATGGCGACCATGACCAGCTGGTGATCCCCTACACGCTGGAAGCCAACGACATGCGCTTTGCCACCGCCCCGGGCTACATCACCGGCGAGCAGTTCTTCCAATACCTCAAGGACAGCTTCGACACGCTTTATGCCGAGGGCGCGGCGGGCCAGGCCAAGATGTTCTCCATCGGCCTCCACTGCCGCCTGATCGGCCGCCCCGGCAAGATCGCGGGCCTGAAGCGGTTCCTCGACTATGCAAAATCCCACACGGGGGTCTGGTTCCCGCGCCGGATCGACATTGCGGACCACTGGCGAAAGACCCACCCTCACAAGCGGTTCGAACGCCCCTCGCAAATGACGCGTGAACGCTTCGTCCAGAAGTATGGTTCCATTTTCGAACATTCCCCCTGGATCGCCGACTGCGCCTTCGACCTGGAGCTTGGCCCCGCGCATGACAGCGCCACCGGCCTGCACAACGCGCTGACCCGCATCTTCCGCACGGCTTCGCAGGATGAGCGCCTGAAGGTCCTTAAGGCCCACCCCGACCTTGCAGGCAAGCTCGCCGCAGCGAAACGCCTGACGCCCGAAAGCACCGCCGAGCAGGCCTCCGCCGCGCTGGACGCGCTCACCGACGAGGAGCGAAGCCGCTTCCAGCGGCTGAACGAGGAGTATGTCGCAAAGCACGGCTTCCCCTTCATCATCGCCGTCCGCGACAACACCAAGGCCACCATCCTGCAGGCCTTCGAGACCCGGATAACCAACGACACCGCAACCGAATTCGCCACCGCCTGCAGGCAGGTGGAACGGATCGCCGAACTGCGCCTGAAGGATCAGCTGCCGTGAGCCCCTATTACTCCCCGCCTGGCGGCCTGCCGCCCCAGACCGCCCTGATGACCCAGCGTGCGGTCTTCACCACCGCCTATGCCTTCATCCCCCGGGGCTGCTTTTCCGAGATCGTCACCAGCTTCCTCCCCGGCTGGTTTCGCACAAAACTCTGGCTCATCGCCCGCCCCATGTCGGGCTTTGCCGAGACCTTCAGCCAATACGTGATGGAAGTCGCCCCCGGCGGCGGCTCTGACGCGCCCGACCCAGAGACCGGCGCCGAACACTGGCTGTTCTTCACCGGCGGCCTTGCCACCCTGACCCTCGACGGCACCGGGTACGAGATGGAGGAAGGCTCCTACGCCTACATTCCCGCTGGCACCCGCTGGACGCTTCTCGCCGAAGGCAGCCAACCCGCCCGCTTCCACTGGCTGCGCAAGATCTACGAGCCCGCCCCCGGCGTCGCTGCCCCCGAAGCCTTCGTCATCAACGAACGCGATGTCCCCGTCCGCTGGATGCCCGACACCGGCGACCGCTGGGGCACCACCCGCTTCGTCGAGCCCGACGACCTCCGCCACGATGCCCACGTCAACATCGTCACCTTCCAGCCCGGCGGCGTGATCCCGTTCGAGGAAACCCATGTCATGGAGCACGGCCTCTATGTCCTGGAAGGCAAGGCCGTCTACAAGCTGAACCAGGACTGGGTCGAGGTCGAGGCGGGCGATTTCATGTGGCTGCGCGCCTATTGCCCGCAGGCCTGCTATGCTGCGGGTCCCGGTCGCTTCCGCTATCTCCTTTACAAGGACGTGAACCGCCACGCCAAGCTGCGCGGCCCCGGCGCTTTCGGAGCGGCTAAATGAGCCCGAGTTTTCGCAGAAAACTCGTCCCCGGTATGAATTTTCTGCGAAAATTCATGGGGTATGCATGCGCGTGATCCAGCCACTGCCCTTGACCGCGGATGCCTTCGCCCCCTTCGGCGATATCCTCGACGCCACCGGCGACTACCGCCTGATCAACGAAGGGATGTGCCACCGCCACCACGACCGCGCGAAGCTCGACTTCGGACCGGACGGCCGCGCCGGGATCTCGATCTTCCAGGCCGAGGCGCGGTCGCTGCCCTATGCCTTTGACCTGATCGAGTGCCACCCCCAGGGGTCGCAAGCCTTCATCCCGATGACCTCGGACCCCTTCCTCGTCATCGTTGCCACCAGTCCCGAAGCCGTGCCGCAAGCCTTTCTGACCAATGGCGCGCAGGGGATCAACCTGCATCGCGGCACCTGGCACGGTGTCCTCACGCCGCTGCATGCCCCCGGCCTTTTCGCCGTGGTCGACCGCATCGGGACCACCCCGAACCTCATGGAACACCGTTTCACCGAACCGTGGACGGTTCAGGCCCCCTGACGGGCCTGCCTTAACCGGAGCGCACGCGGGGCAGTGTGCAGACGGCGCGAAGACAACAGCCCCTAGGGAAAAGGACAGACCACATGACAACCACGCATCCCGTGGACGAGATTCTCGCGCCACCCAAGCTTTTCACCCTCGGCCTCCAGCATGTCCTTGTGATGTACGCGGGCGCCGTCGCCGTGCCCCTGATCGTCGGGCGCGCGCTGAAACTGGAACCGGCAGACGTCGCCTTCCTGATCTCGGCCGACCTCTTCGTCTGCGGCATCGTCACCCTGATCCAGTCCCTGGGCGCGACACAGTGGTTCGGGATCAAGCTGCCGGTGATGATGGGCGTCACCTTTGCTGCCGTCGGCCCGATGGTCGCCATGGCCAACGCGAACGGCGGCTCCGAGGGCGCCCGCGCGATCTTCGGCGCGATCATCGCGGCCGGGGTGATCTCGATCATCATCGCGCCCCTTGTCTCCCGGATGCTGCGCTTCTTCCCGCCGGTCGTGACCGGCACGATCATCCTGGTGATCGGCGTCAGCCTGATGCGGATCGGGATCAACTGGATCTTCGGCAACCCCGTGGGCCCCACCGCGCCGATGATCGTCGACCCGGCCCATGCCGACTGGCTGAAGGCCGTGACCGAAGGCGCTACCGCGGGCACCGTCACCGGCGTCACCGAGCTGCCGCCGAAGTTTGCCCCCGCCGCCACGATGATGAATCCGGCCTACGCACCTCTGGGCAACATCGGCATCTCGGCCATCGTGCTGGTCTCGATCCTGCTCATCGCCCGGTTCGCCAAGGGCTTTGTCGCCAACATCTCGGTCCTTCTGGGCATCATCATCGGCGCCGTCATCGCCGTGGCGCTTGGAAAGATGACCTTCGACAAGGTGGCCGATGCCTCGTGGTTCGGCCTGATCACGCCCTTCCACTTCGGGATGCCGACCTTCGACCTGGTGATGATCATCACCATGACCCTCGTCATGATCGTCGTGATGATCGAATCGACCGGCATGTTCCTGGCGCTGGGAGACATGACCGGCAAGCCGGTGACCCGACCGATGCTGTCGGCGGGCCTCAGGACCGACGGTCTCGGCACGCTGATCGGCGGCATCTTCAACACCTTCCCCTACACGTCCTTCAGCCAGAACGTCGGCCTCGTCGGGGTCACCGGGGTTCGCTCCCGCTTCGTCTGCGTCGCAGGTGGGGTCATCCTCATTGTCCTCGGCCTGGTTCCCAAGATGGGCGCGCTGGTCGAATCCGTCCCGACCATGGTCCTGGGCGGAGCGGGCCTTGTCATGTTCGGCATGGTCGCCGCCACCGGCATCCGCATCCTGGCCGGAGTCGACTTCGCCAAGAACCGCAACAACCTCTTCATCGTCGCGGTCTCGATCGGCATGGGGATGATCCCCCTCGTCGCGCCGAACTTCAAGCAGTGGATGCCGCATGACATCCACCCGCTGATCGAATCCGGCATCCTCCTCGCCTCGATCACCGCCGTGATCCTGAACGCCTTCTTCAACGGCACCGAAGAGCAGACCGAGGCGATCAAGGCCGCCGCCGCGCAGGCCGACCACTGACACCAGCCGCGGCCCTCCCCGACCGGGAGGGCCGCGGCTTCTTTCCCCCTGACAGCCTGAACCGGCCCGGTTAGTCTTGCCATAACGCGCATTGCAGGACCCCGATGACCGACACCCCCCTCCGCGCCCGCCTGCGCACGCTTTATGAAGGCGAAGGCCCGACGGGGGATCGCTTCCGCTATGCGCTTCTTGCCTTCGACCTGCTGACCGTCGGCTGGCTGGTGACTTCATCCTTCCTGGAACGCGGGCAGCATCATGTCCGCATCGACGTCGCCATCGGCTGCGTCTTCCTCGCCGACTTCGTGGCGCGGCTCATGATCTCGCGCAGGCCACTGAAAGACATCGCCAGCTTCTGGGGCATTGCCGACATCCTGGTGATCATTTCGCTTCTGTTCCCGATCTGGGGCGAGGGGCTGGCGTTCCTGCGCGTCCTGCGGCTCTACCGCGTCTTCCACTCACCGCAGACGCTGGACCAGTTGCGCAAGGACATCAGCGGTTTTCGCCGGCACGAGATGACGATCCGCGCCGCGCTGAACCTGCTGATCTTCATCTTCGCGATGACCTCGCTCGTCTATCAGACCCAAGGCCCGGTGAACGACAAGATCACCAACTACGTCGATGCGCTGTACTTCACCGTCACCACGCTCTCGACCACCGGGTTCGGCGACGTGACGTTGGTTGGCAACTCTGGCAAGCTGCTGTCGGTCGCGATCATGATCTTCGGGATCAGTCTGTTCCTGCGGCTGGTGCAGGTGGTCCTCCGGCCCCCGAAGGCGCATTTCCCCTGCCCGACCTGTGGGCTCCGCCGCCACGACCACGACGCAGTGCACTGCAAGGCCTGCGGAACCGTGCTGAACATCCCCGACGACGGGATGGATTGACGCAACGCTGACGGCGGCGGCGTTGACAGGCGTTGGCTCCGGGCGCAGGTTTGCTTCTGGCCCGCACCGGCATTTTCGCGGGCCAGTGCCGCAATTTCAGCGAAGGATTCACCCATGCACAAGCGCCTTGTCATCTGCCTGGACGGCACCTGGAACGCCGCTGACACCGAACGGGCCGAAACCAACGTCGCCCGCCTGTCCCGTGCGATCCGCGCCAATTCCGGGGCCGACGGGGTACCGCAGTTTTGCCTCTACCTGCGCGGCGTCGGCACCAGCGGCAGCCATATCGAGCGCCTCGTCGCGGGCGCGACCGGCGCAGGGACCGAGGACATCATCCGTTCCGCCTACCTGTTCCTCGCGCAGAACTACGTCCCGGCCCACAAGGACGAAAATGGCAACGACGTCCCGGCCGACGAGATCTTCCTGTTCGGCTTTTCGCGCGGGGCTTTCGCGGCACGCTCCCTGACCGGGCTTCTCGGCTCGGCGGGTCTGTTGAAACGGCAAAGCCTCGGCCACCTCTCCACCGCCTGGTCCTACTACCGCGAGTTCAAGAAACGCTCGCCGCAGGACTTCGTGAAGCGCTACGCCAAGCGCAAGATCGAGACGCATGAAGACATCACGGTCAACTTCCTGGGCGTCTGGGACACCGTTGGCGCGCTTGGCATACCGGTGGGCGTCCTGGGCGAGATCTCGGGCGTGATCCACGGCTTCCACGACACCTCGCCCTCGCGCATCGTCAAGCACGGGGTCCATGCGCTGGCAATCGACGAACAGCGCGACGAATTCGTCCCGACCCTCTGGACCGGAGAGGCCCCGCCCGGATCGACCATCGAACAGGTCTGGTTCGCGGGCTGCCATTCCGACGTGGGCGGCGGCTACAACGACCGGACGCTCGCCGACATCCCGCTGCTGTGGATGATCGACCGCGCCAAGGCGGCGGGCCTGCAGGTCGACGAGACGACGCCCGGCCTCTTGCCAACCCGCGCTGCGCTGGACGTCCTCGGCCCCACGCATGACTCGCGCGAGGGCTGGTCCGCCAAGGACCGCCTGACGCCGACGATCCGCCGGGTCTGCGAGGCGGATGTCGCCGTGAAGGCCTTCGAACGGCTCTACCGACCGCAGGGGCCGAACGGCAAGGCCCTGAAGACGATCAACGAAAAGCTGCATTGGAGCGTCGTCGAGCGTTTCGGCAAGGACGGCTTCATTTCGCCAGAGGACTTGGTGAAGTCGCGCAAGAAGGTGAAATACGGGCCGAAGAACCTGCTGCCGCTCTTCGCAGGCCCCGGCCAGCCGCACCCGACGACGCCGGTCTGGATCTGACTACTTCAGCTTGATGCAGAAATGCTTGCGGACCGGCTTGTCGATCGTCCAGGTGCCCTTGAACGTGGGTTCCACTGCAAAGGCATCGCCGGGCTTCATCGTGACCGGGCTGCCGCCGTCGGGCGTGATGGTGATCTGACCCTCGATCAGGTGCACGAATTCGTAGAACTTGTAGGACGCGTGCCAGCTGCCCACGGTCGCCTCCCAGGTCCCGCTGATGACGCTGCCATCGGCGCTGGTGTGCTGGACCCAGGTCTTCATCGTGGGCGTGCCTTGGGTCTTCACCCAGCCTTCCAGATCGGTCGTCATCGGCTCGGGTCCGGGGGCGGGAAAGCGGAAAACGGTGTCGGTCATGGCGGTTCTCCCTTTGGTTTCCCTTTCGTAGGACCGCACCCAGCGACTGGCAAGCGCCGGAACCGGCCAGAACCTGTCGGTTTCCGCCTTGCACGCCCGCCCTCGCGCTGGTTCAACCGTCCCTGAACAGGAGGTGCCAATGCTGATCCGCGACGCCAAGGCCTCTGACGCCGACCATCTGGTCCGCTTCATCAATATGGCCGCCGATGACCTGCCGCTGCACTTCTGGAAAAAGACCGCCGGACCGGACGGCGATCCATTGGCTTTGGGCCGCGAACGCGCCGCGCGTGAGACGGGGAATTTCTCCTACCGCAACGCCTGGCTGGCCGAGGTTGACGGTCAGGTCGCCGCCTGCCTCCTCGGCTACCCCGCCGCGCTGGAGCCAGAGCCCATCGCGCCCGACACCCAGCCGCTGTTCGTGCCGCTGATCGAGCTGGAGAACATGGCTCCCGGGTCCTGGTACCTGAACGTGCTGGCGACCTACCCGCAGTTTCGCGGGCAGGGCCTCGGGTCGGCACTGATCGCCAAGGCCGAGGAGGTCACCCGCGCCGCGGGCCGCAAGACCATCAGCCTCATCGCCGAGGACACCCACCGAGACGCGGTCCGCCTTTACCGCGCCAAGGGCTTCTCCGAAGTGGCCCGCCGCCCCGTCGTCAAGGAAGACTGGCAGGTCGACGCGCAGGAGTGGATCCTCTTCACCAAGCCCCTCTGACGCCTCCTCGTTCGACTTCGTCTCCTCGTCGGATGGCCCGCGAGGAGCGACGAAGTCGACGACGAGCCGCCCCAGCGAGGAGGAGCGAAGTCCCCGACGAGCCGCCCGGAAGCGTGGAAAAGCAAACCTTTCCAAATCCCTAACGTCCGCGACCAAGTTATTGGAATCAAACGCGTCTCAGCGTTTGTCCACCGTGGACACTCATCCCATCCGGAGGCCCATATCCAGCATCCGGTTCGAGAATCCCCACTCGTTGTCGTACCAGCCGAAGACCCGCAGCATCCCGCCCTGGGACACCTTCGTCTCCGGACAGGCCATCACCACGCTCTCCGCCCGCGCCCGCAGGTCGGTGGAAACCAGCGGCCGGTCCGTCGCCCCGATGACCCCGCCCGCCGCCCGGAAGGCCGCATTGACCTCCTCCACCGAGGGCCGCTTTTCGGTGACCAAATGGAAATCCACGCAGGAGACAGAGGCCACCGGCACCCGCACCGCCTGGGCGACGACCCGCCCCGCGATCTCGGGCAGCACACCGTCCAGCAGCCGCGCGGCCGAGGTCGTGGTCGGCACCATCGACAAGGCCGCAGCCCGGCTTCTCGGATAGTCCGCTGCGGGCGCATCCACCGTCGGCTGGCTGCCGGTATAGCAGTGGACCGTCGTCATCGACCCCGCGATGATCCCCCACCTCTCGTTGATCAGCCGCGCCAGCGGGGCCAGAGCGTTCGTCGTGCAGGACGCGTTCGAAACGATCCGCTGCCCCGCCAGCACCCCGTCATTTGCCCCCAGCACCACCGTCACATCCGCCGCGCCCGACGGCCCCGAAATCAGCACGCGGGATGCCCCCGCCCGCAGCCCCCGCTCGGCCACTTCTCGCGCCTCGGCCCGGCCGGTGCACTCCATCACCAGGTCGACTCCAGCCAGATCGAGGGTCGACAGATCCGCCGTCCGATGCAGCGGCAGCCGCCGACCATCGACGACCAACGCTCCACCCTCGAGCGCGACCTGACCCTTCCACGGCCCGAACACCGAGTCGTACTCGAACAGGTAGGCGCACATCTCGGCCGCCGCGATGTCGTTGATTCCGACGATCTCCAGGCCCGGCCACTTCGACGGAGACAGGAGATAGGCCCGCAGCACCGACCGCCCGATCCGCCCGAACCCGTTGATGAAGACCCGCATCCGCTGCTTCCCCCTACCGCCCGCTGCAGTCTCAGCACGGGTTGCGGGCGGCTTCAACGGGAAGACTTGTGCCCGTCACAAAGCAATCCGCGCCGGGGGTCAGTTGCCGCCGAGGATATCCTCCAGCGCCTTGCGGGCCTCATCCTCCAGCGCGTCCTGCGCGCCCCGTTTCGCGGCATCTTCCAGTGACTCCTCGGGCGCGACCTCGACCCCGAGTTCCTCCTCCAGACGCTGCTGGAGTTCGGCCTTGGCGGCAGCCTCGGCGGCCTTGGCCTCTTCCTCAAGCCGGGCGGCGGCGGCCTTGGCTTCGGCCTCCATCTTCTCACGCGCGATGGATTCGAGGTCCAGCCTGAAACGCGGCTTGGCCCAGGGTCCGGTGATCAGCAAAGGCACCATCACCCCGCCCGTCCCGTCAGCATTTGCCAGCGCCGTGGGCCGCAGCCGGTAGTTCAGCGTCCGGTCCCCCAGCCCGATCTCGCCCGCGCCCGATGCGGTGACATAGGGCGCCACCAGCTTCAGGTCGCTGTTCGACAGCACTCCACTCGCGATGCTGAACGTCCCGGCCAGCCCGTCGAAGATCGTCTTCTGCCCCTCGCCGACATAGCCAGGATCCAGGGTCTGCAGCATGCCGCCGATGTCGAGCCCGCGCAGTTCACCCTTGCCAAGCTCCAGGTCGCCCTGGCCTTTCAGGCTTTTCATGATCGCGGCGATAGAGTTGCCGACGCCCAGAAACTCGACCTGGAAGTCACCGGTCGACACCAGGCGGTCCCAGCCGGCAAGATCGGTGAACAGCGGCTCGGTCTGCAGGCCGGCAAGGGTCAGGCGGCCCCCGACTGACAGGCCCCCACGACCGTTCACAACAAAATCGCCGCTGATCTGGCCGCCATAGGCCTGCATTTCGCGGATTTCGGTCACGGCGCGGGCGCGATCCACGGTGATCAGTACCCGGGTCTGTCCGAGCTTGAGGACACCCAGATCGACCGAAGGCGCTGCCAGGGCGATTTCGGCATCCATTACGCCCAGCGCGCTGACATCGATCGCGCCCTCGGGCCAACCTTCGGCCTGCATGCCCCCGACCTCGCCCCCGCCCATGTCGCCATCGGGGCCGGTGCCGATGGTGATCGCCCCGGCAGCCAACTGAGCCTTGAGCTTCGGTCGCGCCTCGCCCGGGGTCAGGTCCAGGTCGCCCTTGATCCGGTTGGCGTCCGCAATGATCTCGGCCCCACGCAGGAAAGCGGCGCCGGTGCCGTCCAGAGTCAGTTGCCCGCTGACCTGCAAGGTATCATGGCCCAGCCCCGGGTTCGGTCGGGAGAGATCGGTGCCCAGCAGGGACCCCAGCGCCGGAAGGTCGGACAGGTCAGCAACCAGCGCGCCCTCGGCCGCAAGGGGCGCATAGCCGCCGCGCCCTTCAAAGCCGAGCTTGGTCCCCCCGGCCACGAGGCTGGCCTTCAGCGGCACGACCCGGCCCATGGCGAAGGCGGAAAAGACCTCTCCTGCCAGATCAAGCGCCACCTCTTGCCCACCGGACAGGGCGGTTCCCGTCAGGGTGAAGGGGCCCGAGAAATCGGGGATGGCCAGGGTCGCGTCGATCTCGTCCAGCGCGATGGAACGGCCCGATTGCCGGTCGTCGTATTGCAGCCGCCCGCCGGTGATCGACCCCTGGTCCAGCGTGAAGCCGGTTGCCGGTGGCGGCACCGCACCTGCCCCGCCGGCCTCGCCTGTGTCACTGGCCGAAAAGACCCAGTTCGCCTGCCCGTCCGCCGCGCGTTCCAGGTGGATTTCCGGCCGGTCCGCCGTCAGCCCCAGAATCCGGACGTCTCCGCCGATGAGCGCACCAAGATTGACGTCGATCGATAGTCCCTCGGCCCGGAACAGGGGCTGACCGCTTTCCGCCCAATCGGCATTGGCGATGCTGACCGGACCGGTGGTGACGCCAAGGCTGGGCCAGAGCCGGGGCTTGATCTCGCCCAGCACCTCAAGCTTGCGGCCGGTCATCGCCTCGAACTGACCCGACACCGCCTGAGCGATGCGTTCCGAGGGAACGACGGCCAGCATGCCGAAGGCCAGCACGACCACAACTGCCAAAGCGATCCCGACCCGGACGATCCAGCGCATGCTCAGCTCCTCGGAGATTTTCTTGTTTTGCCGAAGTTTATGCCCCGCTGCGCCGGGTTGCCAAGTCAGGGCGGCCCGACTGGCATCAATTGGCCGAGAGCGCCTTGGGCTTTCCTGAACCCGCGTGGCGCGGTATAGGGCGCCCCATGTCCGAGAACCCGCCGCTCCTTCGCCCCGACCTTGCCCGCGCCCTTGTCCCCGACACGAGGCGCGAGGGCCAGCCGACCATCGGCATGGTCTCCTTGGGCTGCCCCAAGGCGCTGGTCGATTCTGAACGCATCCTGACGCGGCTGCGGGCGGAAGGTTATGCCATCAGCCCGGATTACAAGGGCGCAGACGCGGTGATCGTCAACACCTGCGGTTTCCTGGACAGCGCCAAGGCGGAAAGCCTGGAGGCCATCGGTGAGGCGCTGCAGGAAAATGGCCGGGTGATCGTGACGGGCTGCCTTGGGGCGGAGCCGGAGTACATCACCGGGGCGCATCCGAAGGTGCTGGCGGTGACGGGCCCGCACCAGTACGAAAGCGTGCTGGACGCGGTGCATGCGGCCGTGCCGCCCGCGCCCGATCCGTTCATCGACCTTCTGCCCGCGACCGGGGTTTCGCTGACGCCCCGGCACTACAGCTATCTGAAGATTTCCGAGGGCTGTAACCACAAGTGCAAGTTCTGCATCATCCCGGACATGCGGGGTCGTCTGGTCAGCCGCCCCGCCCACGCCGTGCTTCGTGAGGCGGAAAAGCTGGTCGAGGCGGGGGTTCGCGAGCTTTTGGTCATCTCCCAGGACACCTCGGCCTATGGAGTCGACCGCAAGCACGACCTGTCACCCTGGAAGGGCGGCGAGGTGCGCGCCCACATCACCGACCTCGCGCGCGAGATGGGGAAACTGGGGGCCTGGGTGCGGCTCCACTACGTCTACCCCTACCCGCATGTCCGTGACCTGATCCCGCTGATGGCCGAGGGGCTTGTGCTGCCCTATCTCGACATCCCCTTCCAGCACGCCCATCCCGACACGCTGAAACGCATGGCCCGCCCGGCGGCGGCAGCGAAGACGCTGGACGAGATCGCCGCCTGGCGCGCGGTTTGCCCCGACCTGACCCTGCGGTCGACCTTCATCGTGGGCTATCCTGGCGAGACCGAGGCGGAGTTCCAGACGCTGCTCGACTGGCTGGACGAGGCGCAGCTGGATCGGGTCGGCTGCTTCCAGTACGAAAACGTCGCCGGGGCGCGGTCGAACGAGTTGCCGGACCACGTGGCTCCGGAAGTGAAGCAGGAGCGGTTTGATCGCTTTATGGAAAAGGCCCAGGCCATTTCCGAGGCGAAACTGGCCGCCAAGGTTGGAAAAGTGCTGGAGGTGATCGTCGACGAGGTGGACGAAGACGGCGCCACCTGCCGCACCAAGGCCGACGCACCCGAGATCGACGGGAACCTGTTCATCGACGAGGGGTTCGAGGGTCTGCAGCCCGGGGACATCGTAAAGGTCGAGGTGGATGAAGCCGGGGAATACGACCTCTGGGGCCGACTGGCCTGAGGCGCGATCTTGCTTCCTTTTCACGGCAAATCGGGCACAATCGCCAAAGGTTGAATCACCTTGCGCGGTTCTCATTCACAGGTGTCGAAGTTGCCCCGGTTTCTGTCCACAGTCGTTCTGTACCTTTCCCTTGCCATCCCTGCCCTGGCCGATCCGATGGACGACCTGTTCAGCGCCGCCTTGGCAGATGACGCGGCGCGCGTCGAGGAGATCTTTAAGGCGGCGGACAGCCCGAAATTGCAGCGCAACATGATGCGGATGCTGGGCGGCAGTCACCCTGACCTGCGCGATTTCACGCGGGCCTGGGCCGAGGCCGAGCCGGAGAACGCAATGGCGCTGACCGCGCGGGCCTGGTCGCTGTACCGGGAGGCCTTTCTGATCCGGGGCGTGGATTCGAACCAGCACAGCTGGCCAGCATCGCTGAGGCAAGCGTGGCCGATGCTGCGCGAATCCTTTGCCCTTGCCGAACGGGCCCTTGCAGCCGATCCGACCTATCTGCCCGCCTCGGACGCGGTGAATATCATTGGCGAGGTGTCTGACAACATGGCTCGCAGCAACGCAGAAGGTATCCGCATTCTGGAAACTACCCCAAACCGGCACAGTCTTGTCATTTCTGCAACCTCGGTCCGCAAGGACTGGTTGGGGCGGATCGGGGTCAAAACCGACCTCTGCGACACCTATGCCGAAAAGCTGCCGGACGCGACCGGCTATACGTCGGAAATGTGCGTGATCGAGGCGATCTACAGGTCAAGCAACTGCTGCGAAGATCAGTTGGAGTGGGCCTACGGGCAGATCGGCAAGTATGTGGACGAGCCGCTGATGGAGGAAACCGTTCTAATGGCCGCGGCCCGGAACCACCTGGCGCCAGAGGCGGCGGATCGGCTTAGGGCCCGGCTGATCGCCGAAGACCGCTTGACGGTCGACGTCGCGCTTTCGGGCCGACCCGAAATCGTGTACCAGCCGTACGAACCGGGCAAAGACCCCTTGACCGATGTCGAAGCCGTGCAGGCCGCCTTGCAGCGGGATCTTGCCGCAGCCAAGGTGGCCGCGGATCGCGACCCCGGCGACCCGAAGACCATTTCCCGGCTGGCCGAGCTTTATCGCCTTGCAACGACCCTGGAGTTGCGCGCGGCAGGCTACTACCAGATCCCCCCGCCTGATGACATCGTGGAGAAGCACACGGTGGTGATGCTGCGGGCGCGCGAGTATGATGACGACGTGAAGGCGCGGACCCTTAAGCTGATCAAGGCCCTGCCACGGAACCGCGACGCGCTGCTCTTTGCGGCGACACGACTGCACGATCACCTCCCGGACCCGCTGGAAAGCGCGCTGTGGCGGCAGGGGCTTTACTCCAATGCAGTGCTGTACTCGAACTATCGCCATTTTGTCCTGAATGATATGGTAATCGGCATCAAGTTCGACCGGTCCAAGCTGGAGCGGAAGAGTGCCGCCGGCAAGGCGCAGACCTACGACGATGCGGTCCTGACCAAGGCCTTTGACTGCCCTTACATTCGCGCGCTGAGACACCTGGAAGCCGCCTGCAAAGCGGCCGACGAAGACCTTATCCTGTGCTTCCAGCAAGTCGGCCTGTCGTTTGAAGAGGAATTCTCTGGTCCCGAAAGCGTAATCCGGAAGGCAGAGGCGCGCGGTGTCTGCGAGGTTGAGCGCACGGCCCCGATCGACAGCCTGCGGTACGAAGAGATCGACCTGGGCTTGTAGGGCGCGACAGTGACGGCGCATTGCAAAGCGCGCGATCGTCACAGACAGGTCGGGTATGTCGGGGGAGGATGATCTGTGACGCAGGATCACCGGAATGATCTGTTCGCGCCAAACCCCAGGGCCAAGGCAAGGCATGGCCGCGCGCTGGTTGCCTTGATGACTATCCTTCTGCCGGTCACACCTCTTTTGGCCGAACCGCTTGCCACCCTGGAGCGGATGCGCAAGGCCGCGGTTGACCTTCCGGGTGTGGTCTCGGCATCCATCAACCGCAGTGAGCTGCTCTTGATCGTCACCACGTCGGACGGCACCGAATATGCGCTGTCGCCCGACAACCTGGACCGGACGCTGGGCACCCTGGACGACATGGCCGCGCAGGATGCCGCAATCGTGGATTTCGTGTCGCAGGTCTCGGCAGCAATGACGTCTTCGTCAGACCTTAGTGAAGCCTCGGTGCAGTTCATCTTGCCTGTGGTCACGTCAAGCGAGTTGGCGCGGGCGCCAGCTGCATCCGAAATGGATCTCTGGACCGTCGAGATTGCCCCCGGTCTATCCGAATACCTGGTTCTGGATGCCCCAAGCTCGGTGGCCTATGTGACAGAGAAGATGATCTTGGACAGCGGGTTGGACGCGGCCTTCCTGCGGGACCAGGCCCGCACGAACCTGCGCAAGCGGGCGGCGGACCTCGTGGTTCAGGACTACTCGGCGGCGCCCTGGGTGGCGGGCGTGCTGCTTGACGGCTTTTACGAATGCAGCCTCATGCTTCTGCCCGAAGTCTGGAGCACCTTGGCCGAAGAACGCGGAGGCATCGTTGCGGCCTGTCCGGCACGCGGCGAGCTCTTGGCGGCATCGGCCGCTGACCAGGAGGGGCGTGACATGCTGGAAGGCTACAGCCGCGAGGCGGTGGCCGCGCATCCCTATCCCGGATCGGACAGACTCTATCAATGGTCGCAGTCCGGTTGGGCAGTGCTGCCGTGAACGCCCTTGCCGACACCCTGTGTCACAGCCAGTAGCGCGACACGCCGCAATAGTCGTAGTTGCGGCGCCGGTAGTCGCGGTCTTCGTACCAGTTGTCACCCCATTCGGGCGCGCCGGTCAGCTGTTCCTGGGTGATGTTGATGACGAAGCCGCCCCGATTGGTGTCGTAGCTGCGCTTCTTCCACGGCACCGGATGGTGTTTGGCGCCAAGCCCTAGGAAGCCGCCAAAGCTCATCACCGCATAGGCGATCTGACCGGACTGCTTGTCGATCAGCAGATGGTCGATCTCGCCCAGGTAGTTGCCGGAGCGGCTGTACACCTCGGTTCCGTTCACGTCCGAGTTGGAGACCATGGTGCAGGGGGTCGCGCTGCCCGAAGTGGACGTGGTGGCGCGGTCAGCAAAGGATGCGTCTTGCATGGTGGCCTCTTTCTGGTTGGGGTTTCGAAAGAACTCCGCGGCCCCACGATTGTTCCCTGCCCCACCGCCACTCACGCGGCAAGTGACAGGGTGTCATCCCCCAAGGAGACGGCCCTCGGCAAAATGCCCCTTCCATTTCATCCGGGATCACGCACTATCGCTATGGCTGAAATCCGCCCTCACCGTTCGCATTCAAGGGTATCGAATTGTCCAGGCTGCTTTCTGTGTTCCTTGTTTGCTTTGCTACCGTCGTCCCTGCCCTTGCCGATCCGATGGACGACCTCTTTGCTGCCGCGCAGGCGGGTGACAAGGCGCAGGCCGAAGCGATCATTGCGGCGGCAGACACGGCGCGACAGCGGCGTGACATGATGTGGATGCTGGGCGGCAGCCACGAAGATTTGCGCACCTTTACCAAGGATTGGGTCGAGGCCGATCCCGACAATCCGGTGGCGCTGACCGCGCGGGCCTGGTCGGTCTACCGCGAGGGTTTTCAGGTCCGGGGAGAGCGCATTCGCCGGCATACCTATCCCCCCTTGCTGGAGGAAGCGCAGGGTCGCTTTCTTGAAGCGATTGCCTTGGCCAGGAAGGCCTCGGAACTGGACCCGCGCTATCTTCCGGCGTCCGATGCGGTGATCCTGATCAACCGAAGCGCCGGGCGCAGCGATGATGCCATTGCCGAGCTGGAACGGATCATGGCGTTGGAGCCGAACCAGCACAGTCTGGTGCTGACGGCTGCCGCCCTGCCAGCCAAATGGGGCGGGTCCGAAGAGCTCATGCAGGCGCTTTGCGCCTATTTCGCCGGCACCGTGACCGATGTCGCCGATTTCGACGCGGATACCTGTTTCGCCCAGGCCGTCATTCGCGCCGATCTTGCTGGCGCCACCCGGGACTGGGCAATCACCATCCTTGCGCCCAAGGCCGGAGAGCCGCACCTGGAGTATGAGGCCCTGGAGTTGGCCCGCGAGCATGTCCTGCCCTATGAAGGCGTCGAACCCCTTGTGGCGCGGTTCACGGCCGAGGGTCGGATGTCGACGGTCCTCGCGCTGGCCTGGACTCCGGAACTGCTGAAGTCCGGGCCCCTGCCGGACAAGGCGGGTTTTGAGGCAATGCTGGCGCGGGACCTTGCAGCTGCCAACACGGCCGCGGACCGCGATCCGGGCGGCCTCGGCCCGTTGAAGGACCTGATCGACCTGTACCAGATCGAGGCCGATTTCCTGTCCTACCAGGTTCTATACAACCTCAACCCGACCGAGGCCGAACGTCAGGACGCGGCGCAGCAACTGGAGGCGCTGTTGCAGCGCCAGGCGGAAGAGCTGGATCGGCGGGCAAGGCAGTTGCTGGTCCTTGTCCCCCGCGACAGTGCAGTGCTTCAGTTCGCGGTCGACCACATACAGTCGCCCGCTCCCGACCCGCTGGCGGCGGACCGCTGGGCGATGGACCTGCTGACCAACGCCGCCGTCTATGCGAATTACCAGGAACGCCAGGTCGGCCGGATCGTCATCGAGGTGCAAGAGCGGCTTGCCGCGCTGCGGGAACGGATGGCGGCTGGCACAGCACCCGCCTATTCGGACGCCGACCTGGATGCGGTCTATCACTGCCCCTACGTCCGCGCTGTCCGCCTGGTGGACGCGATCTGCGCGGATCACGAATGGGGAGAGGAAACCTGCCTGCTGGAATCGGTCTGGAGTGCACCGTCGGACAGCGGTCAGGAATTCTCGCTGTACGGAAAGATCGCCAAGCGCGGGGCCTGCGCGCACGAACGCGAAACGCCGGTCGAGGATTTGTTGTACGACATCGTCGAGGTCCAGCCGCTGCCCTGACTACCCCACCAAGACCACCACCCAGGCCACCCCCGCTGCGATTGCCGCCAGCGCCACGCAGGCCGAGCCGCAGTCCTTGGCCTTCTTCGCGCGAGGGTCAGGGCCGGGTGAGATGTGGTCGACCACTTCCTCGATCGCCGTGTTGATCAGTTCCGCCGCCAGCACCAAGAGCCCCAGCGCCAGGATCAACGCGCGTTCAGCCGGCGACAGGTCAAGCGAGAACGCCAGTGCGGCGGAGAGGACATTGGCCAGGGTCCACTGCCGCAGGGTCTTTTCCGTGGACCAGGCGGCGCGAAAACCCTCCAAAGACCAGATCACCGTATTGGCCAGCCGCCGTCCCTCGGCCCGCAGCATGTCGCGCATATGTCCCTCCCCCCGTTTCGGGCCAAGCTAGACCCGCCGCAGCCCCGCGCCAAGCGGTTCAGGAGCGCGCGGCGGCAAAGGCTGCGCGGGTGCAGGTCACGATATGGGCAAATCGGTCGCCGCCCAGTTGCACGCCGCCATACCAGCGGGTGACGACGACGATGCGGTCCGCCACGGCCTCGCGCTCCAGCATCTTCAGGATCACCGCCCCCGCGCCGGCCTCGCCATCGTCATTCTTCAAGGGGCCACCGTCCGCCAGGACAGCCGCCCAGGAATGATGCGTGGCCTTGGCGAACTTGCGGCGCTGGCAGAGCGTGGCCAGGAAGGCGTCGATCTCGGCCTTGCTATGCACGGTCCCGATGGCCGCAGCATAGCGCGAGCCACGGTCACGGATCAGGTCTTCCAGGACGATCATGGAGCGATGCTAGAGGACCGCGCTGTCCGGGGCCAGAGGGCGCGGGGTCAGCCCAGTGCCTCGATCCCGGCCTTGTTCGGGCAGAAGTCGGGCATGGCATTGGCCGCGCCCGATTGCCCCAACCAGCTTTCGCAGCGGTCGCCCTTGCCGCAGGCGGCACAGCGGGCAATCAGCTCTTCCAACTCCTCGCGTTGCAGCCAGCCTTCGACCACCGCGCGCGGCAGGTTGACCCCGGAAATCCGTGCCATGCCGCGCGTCAGCCACCAGGCCTTGGGCGCTTCTGGATACCCGATCATTGCCGACACCTCCGGTTCTGGTGCCATGCTGCGCGTCCCAGGGCCCGGATGCCTTGACGCAGATCAAAGGCCGCGCAGGCGGCGGGTCGTGGCGACGACCAGGGCCTTGCGTTCGGCGTTCGGGGGGTGGCTGCCCAGGAACCGGTCGCCCGGGTCGGGCAGCCGGTCGAAGAAGCCGCTGCCCTTCACCGGGTCATAACCGGCCAGAAAGGCGATCTCGGCGCCCAGCGCGTCGGCTTCCAGTTCGAACTCGCGGGAATAGCTGCGCGCCGCGACTTCGGCCCCGATGTTCTGAGCGGCGCGCACTTCTTCGGGCGACAGTCCGCTGGCCTGGGCCAGAACACCGGCCAGCAGTGCCCCCGACAAGGCCTGGTCCTGCCGCTTGGGGATGTGGCCACGTATATGGTGCGCGGCCTCATGCCCCAACACGAAGGCCAGTTCGTCCGCGTTGCGGGCGTCGGCGATCAGCGCCAAGGAAAAGCCGATCACCGGACGCTTGGCGCGGTCGAGCGTCTGGAAGGCGTTCGGCGGCTGGCCGGGCCGGTCATCGACCACGATGCGGAAGTCGCAGTTCCGCGCCACGCTCTGCTTGCGGCAATAGTCCTCGGCCACCGGCTCGACCCGGGCGACCACGGACAGGAAGTTTTCCGCCGCAACCCGGGGCGGCTGGACCGGAGCGGCCGCTTCCGTTGGCGGGACCGGGGCCGGAAGCGGGGCGGGGGAGGAGGCCACGCAGCCGCCAAGCGCAAGCGCCAGGGCAAGGGATCGAAGGGGTGTCAGGGGACTGCGCATCGGGAACCTCGGCGGGATGGCGGAAGGGTAGCAAATCGCCGGGGAAGGGAAAGGGCGGCTCACCAAGCTGTCATCCCGGGCTTTGCCGGTTGCCGAAGCGGACCGGCCCGGTTAGCCTGCACCCCATGTTCACCATCGAGCACGAATTCGACGCCACCGTCATCACCCTGGTCGATGAGGGCGAGGACCTGCCCCTGCTGGAAGACATCGTCATCAACGCCTTCGAGGATTGCGTGACGGTCGAACAGGCCGACCCGCAGACCGACGAGGTCCTGCGGATCACCCTGTCGATGACCCAGCTGCGCGATCTGGCGGCGGCATTGAACCTTCCCGAAGGCAGCTACCGGCTGGAACGCAAGGGCTGAGGCCCATGGTCGCGCCTGGCCCCGGGAACCTTCAGAATTGATCGGCTGGCCCGGTCTTTCCGGGCGAAACTGCTTGACCTTTGCCTAGGGCTGTCGTTGAAGCACCGCTGATCGGTTGATCGGCATGGTGGCGGGCAGATGGAAGAGCAGAACAACAAGAACCTGATCCTGGCGATGGTTCTCAGCGCGGCGGTGATGCTTATCTGGTTCGTGCTGTTCCCACCGCCCGAACCGCCCGTGCAGACCGCGACCACCGATGCCGCGGCAACCACCGCCGACGCCCCGGCCACCGCGACGACCGCCGATACCGCCGCCGCCCAGTCCGAGGCCGAACCGGTTCCCGAAGCGCCGCGCCTGGCGATAGACACGCCGAAGCTTGAGGGCTCGATTTCGCTGCTTGGCGGCCGGATCGACGACCTGTCGCTGAAGGGCTACCGCGAGACCATTGAACCGGACGCACCAGTTGTCCGCCTGCTGTCGCCCGCCGGTGAGACCCTGCCCTACTTCGCGCTGTTCGGCTGGTCGCATGGCACCGGTCTTGAATCCGCCGACGTCCCCGGACCGATGACCGAATGGCAGCAGACGGGCGGCACCACCCTTGCCCCGGGCCAGCCAGTCACGCTGGGCTGGACCAATGCCAAGGGCCTGACCTTCACCCGCGAGATCTCGGTGGACGAGGACTTCATGTTCACCGTGACCGACCGTGTCCAGAACGGCTCGGCCAATGCGGTGACCTTGCAGCCCTACGGCCTGATCGCCCGCCAGGGCTTGCCGAAGCTGCAGAACATCTTTGTGGTCCACGAGGGCGCAATACAGCGTGCTGATGGCGAGCTGACCGAGACCGACTATGTCGACCTGACCGAATTCGAAGTCGTTCCCGGAGAGGGCATGCCGGCGCAGGTGACCGAGGCCACGACGGACGGTTGGGTCGGATTCACCGACCACTACTGGATGACCACTCTGATCCCGCAGCAGGGCCAGCCCTACAAGCAGGTTCTGAAGTATGATCCTGCGCGCAACGAGTATCTGGCTGACGTGCGCCCGGCCGCAGTCAGCCTTGCTGCCGGGGGTGAGACGGTCTCGACCATCCGCCTCTTCGCGGGTGCCAAGGAATGGGCAACAATCCGCGCTTACGAGAATGAAGGCGGCATCCCGGGCTTCATCGACAGCATCGACTGGGGCTGGTTCTTCTTCCTCACGAAGCCCATCTTCGCCGTCCTGCACTGGCTGAACGCGCTGATCGGCAACATGGGCTGGGCGATCATCGCGCTGACCTTCGTGCTGAAGACGCTGGTTCTGCCTCTGGCCTACAAGTCCTACGTCTCGATGGCGCGGATGAAGGAACTCCAGCCCGAGATGGAGGCGTTGAAGGAACGCGCGGGCGATGACCGGCAGAAGATGCAGCGCGAGATGATGCAGCTTTACAAGGACAAGAAGGTGAACCCCGCCGCGGGCTGCCTGCCGATCCTGATCCAGATCCCGATCTTCTTCGCGCTCTACAAGGTGATCTTCGTCACCATCGAACTGCGGCATGCGCCGTTCTTTGGCTGGCTGAAGGACCTGTCGGCTCCCGACCCGTCGTCGATCTTCAATGCCTTCGGCCTCTTGCCCTGGGACGCCCCGGCGACCGGATCGATCCTGCACCTGATCTTCATCGGCATCCTGCCGATCCTGCTGGGCGTCACCATGTGGGCGCAGCAGAAGCTGAACCCGGCGCCGACCGACCCGGTGCAGGCCTCGATCTTCGCATGGATGCCCTGGGTCTTCATGTTCATGCTGGGCGGGTTCGCCTCGGGCCTGGTGGTCTACTGGATCACCAACAACACGATCACCTTCATCCAGCAGTACCTGATCATGTGGAGCCACGGCAAACGGCCGGACATCTTCGGCAACATCCGTGAGGCGAAGGCGGCGAAGGTGGCGGCAAAGGCGAATGGGCCCAAGACCCCGCCCCCGCCCGCACCTGCGCCGAAGAAGGGGAAGAAGTGACCGCCGCGCACGGGGCGCGCATCGCGCAACTGGTGCGCCACCCGATCAAGTCCGCGGGCTATGAGCCGGTGGCCGAGGCCGTGTTGACCGAGGGTGCGGCGTTTCCCTTTGACCGGGTCTGGGCCGTGGCCCACGCCGCCGCCCGGCTGACCGAGCCACCGACCTGGGCGCCGAAGCTGCAGTTCCTGCGCGGCTGGGGTTCGGCAGAGTTGATGGCGATCTCCTGCGCCTCGGACCCTGCGGCGGGCGAGGTCACCCTCAGCCATCCGCGCCGCCCGACCGAAACCTTCCGCCCGGATGATCCTGCGGATGCGGCCCGGCTGATCGACTGGCTGCGCCCGCTCTGGCCCGAAAACCGCCCCGAACCCGCCCGGGTGATCCGCGTGCTGGGCCAGGCCTTGACCGACCAGGACCAGCCGCTGGTCTCGATCAATTCGGTCTCGTCGCTAGCGGACTTTTCGGCGCGCATGGGCCAGGACCTGTCGCCGCACCGCTTCCGTGGCAATATCTGGGTCGAGGGCTGGGCACCCTGGAGCGAGCTTGACCAGATCGGGCAGGAGATCACCGTGGGCAAGGCCCGCCTGCGTATCGAGGAACCGATCGGCCGCTGCCGCGCGACTGGGGCGAACCCCATGACCGGGGTGCAGGACGCCGATACGATGGGCGCGCTTGAGGCAGGCTATGGCCACACCGATTTCGGGGTCTTCGCCCGGGTGATTGCGGGTGGCAGGGTCACTGTCGGGGACGAGGTGCGCTGATGGCGATGACCTTCTCTCTGACGCCCGAGCCCGAGGACGAGGCGCGCGAGGCCGGACGGCTGTTGTTCGCCGGCCCGGTGACATTCGTGAAGGGCGTCGTGGCCATGTCCGGCCTGCCCCCGGCCGACCGGCTGGAGGTCTGCTTTGCCGGGCGGTCGAACGTGGGCAAATCCAGCCTGATCAACGCGTTGACGGGCCGCAAGACGCTCGCGCGGGCCTCGAACACCCCGGGCCGGACGCAGGAAATCAACTATTTCGCCTTGGGTGAGGAGCGCTATCTCGTCGACCTGCCGGGCTATGGCTATGCCGAGGCCCCGGTGGCCGTGGTCGCCAAATGGCAGGCGCTGTTGAAGCAGTACCTGTCGGGCCGGGTGACCCTGCGCCGGGCCTTCGTGCTGATCGACGCGCGGCATGGGGTCAAGGCGGTGGATGAGGAGATCCTGACGCTCCTCGACCGCAGCGCGGTGACTTTCCAGGCGGTACTGACGAAGGTCGACAAGATCAATCGCACCGAACGCGAGGCGGTGATCGAACAGGTCAAGGGCGCGTTGGGGAAACACCCGGCCGCTTACCCGGAGATCGTGGTGACCAGTTCCGAAAAGGGCGAAGGGATTGAAACCCTGCGCGCCCTGATCGCGACGATGGAGTAAGAGCCAAAATCCTTAAGTAAGGATTTTGACAAATTTCTTACTCAAGAAATTTGACCCCAGTCCTACCGCCCCGCGTCGTGATCCGGGTCAGCGCCCGGCACCGGGTCATAGCCATGCCCGCCCCAGGGATGACAGCGGCAGATCCGATGGACCATCAGATAGCCACCCTTCAGCCCGCCATGCCGCTCCAGCGCCTCCAGCGCATAGGCGGAACAGGTAGGCTGGAAGCGGCAGCCGTGGCCAACCCAGGGCGACAGAAGCAGCCGGTAGGCCCGCACCGGAAGCGCCACGATTTGCGCCAGCGGTGTCACGCCCGCCCCCGGTGGACGGTCGCCAGAGCCTGCCGCAGATCGGCGCAAAGGTCGGCATATGGGCGGGAAACCGTGGCCTCGGGCCGCGCCACGAGAACATAGTCCCAACCGGGCCTCGCGTCAGGCGCAAGGACCTCGCGCGCCAGTGCCCGCAATCGGCGCTTGGCACGGTTGCGCAGGACGGCATTGCCGATCTTCTTTGAGGCGGTAAAGCCCACGCGCGTCTGCGGATCGCCGTCCGCCCGGTCGCGGGCCTGCAAGAGGAACCCACCCGTGCCCTGCCGCCGGGCCGAGGCGGCCTTCAGGAAGTCCGCCCGCTTGGCCATGACGCAAAGCGAAACCGCCGGAGACCTTGCGGGCGCTTCGGCGGCGGTGCCTTGGCCCTGGGTCTCCGGCGGTGTCATTCGCAAACCGACGCCCCTGGGGGCGAAAGATCAGGCGGTCAGCTTGTGACGGCCCTTGGCGCGGCGGGCAGCCAGGACCAGACGGCCGTTCTTGGTGGCCATGCGCGCACGGAAGCCGTGGCGGCGCTTGCGAACCAGGTTCGACGGTTGAAAGGTGCGCTTCATCGCGGCTCTCCATCAGACTTGACCCAAACCCCGATCGGACTCCATAGCGGATTCGGGGGGGCCCGTAACTTGAAGCCCGTCCTTTACGGTCGGACTTGCCGCAAGTCAACGTCGCCCGGGCGGATTTCCTGCAACATTTCGCCGCGCGACCCCGGGAAATGTTTCAACAGGCCCGCCTTGGGTGCGCCCGGCATCAAGGCCGCGTGAAAACCCTGTCGCCGGGTGCGATCCTGGGCCATGGTCTTGCCATGCAGAAGGCCCCGTCCCCCGCCCTTTCCCGCAGCTGGCTGCGTCGCCTGCCGATCCTGGTGATTCTGGCCGCTGCGCTGATCGGCGCGGTCGCGCTGCGCGACGAGCTGAGCTTTGCAGCCCTCGCCCGACACCGCGAAGAACTTCTGGCCTTCCGTGATGCGCATTATCTTTGGGCCTTGCTGGCATTCCTGGTCGCCTATGTCGCCATCGTCGCCCTCAGCCTTCCCGGGGGAACCATCGCCACGCTGACCGGCGGCTTCCTGTTCGGGCTGTTCCCGGGCGTGCTTTACAACGTTCTTTGCGCAGGAACCGGTGCAATCCTGGTTTTCCTGGCCGCGCGCAGCGGCTTTGGCGAGGCTTTGTCGCGGAAGGTCAATGCCGCAGGTGGAAAGGCGGCCCGACTGCAATCGGCGCTGCGCGAGAACGAATGGTCGGTCCTGTTCCTGATGCGACTGGTGCCTCTGGTGCCCTTCTTCATCGCCAACCTAATCCCGGCCTTTGTCGGCACGAGCCTCAACCGGTTCGCCGTCTCGACCTATCTGGGGATCATCCCCGGGGCCTTGGTCTTCACGTCGGTCGGGGCAGGCCTGGGCGAGGTCTTCGCCCGCGGCGAGGCCCCCGATCTTGGCATCATCTTCACCCCGCCCGTCCTGTTGCCGCTGTTGGGCCTTGCTGCCCTTGCGGCACTGCCGATCCTCCTGCGGGCCGTCAAGGGAGCGCGCTGAATGCAGCGGATCGATACGGACATCTGCGTGATCGGGGCCGGGTCGGGGGGGCTTTCACTGGCCGCCGGGGCCGTGCAGATGGGCACGCGGGTCGTCCTGATCGAAGCGAACGAAATGGGGGGCGACTGCCTGAACACCGGTTGCGTGCCGTCGAAGGCGCTGATCGCCGCGGCGAAGGCGGCCGAAGCACAGCGGCGGGGCTTCCGCGGGGTGTCGGCGGTGGATCCGCAGGTCGACTTCGGCGCGGTCAAGGACTACGTGCGCGCGGTAATCGAAGAGATCGCCCCCGTCGACAGCCAGGAAAGGTTCGAAGGCCTTGGCTGCACCGTGATCCGCGCCTTCGCCCGCTTTACCGGCCCGCGCGAGGTTCAGGCGGGCGATACGATTGTCCGCGCCCGCCGCTTCGTGATCGCCACCGGGTCCCACGCGCTGGTCCCGCCGATCCAGGGGGTCGATACGGTCCCCTACCTGACGAACGAGACGATCTTCGACCAGCGCGAGCGGCCCCAGCATCTGATCGTCATCGGCGGTGGCCCCATCGGCGTCGAGATGGCGCAGGCGCATCGGCGGCTGGGCTGCGAGGTCACGGTGATCGAAGGCGCAAAGGTCCTGGGCCGCGAGGACCCGGAGCTTGCGTCCGTGGTGATCGATGCCCTGCAGTCCGAGGGGATCCGCCTTGTCGAAGGCCAGCCGGTCGTGCGGTTTGCCGGGCAGGCGGGGGCGGTTGAGGTCACGCTGGGGGACGGGCAGCAGATCATGGGCTCGCACCTGCTGATTGCAGTCGGGCGCAAGGTGGCGCTTGACGGGATGAACCTTGAAGCTGCGGGGGTCGCCTACACGCCGAAAGGGGTGACCGTGGATGCGCGGCTGCGATCCTCGAACCGCCGGGTCTATGCGATCGGCGATGCCGCCGGGGGCTTGCAGTTCACTCATGTCGCCGCCTGGCACGCAGGTATCGTCATTCGTCAGGCCGTCCTGGGCCTGCCCGCAAAGGCCGATCCGCGTGCCCTGCCCCGCGCGACCTACTCTGATCCTGAACTGGCGCAGGTTGGCCTGACCGAGGCCGAGGCCCGCGCCGCCCATGGCGATACCCTGACCGTAGTCCGGGCCGAGTTCAGCCACAACGACCGCGCGCAGACCGAGGGCAAGACCAAGGGCCTGATCAAGGTCATGGTGGTCAAGGGGCGCCCCGTCGGTGCCAGCATCGCAGGTCCCCAGGCGGGCGAGTTGATCGGCCTTTGGTCGCTTGCGATTTCGGCGCGGCTCAAGATGTCCGCCATCGCCGGAATGGTCGCCCCCTACCCGACGCTGGGAGAGGTTTCCAAACGCGCGGCCGGTGCCTATTTTAGCCCGAAGCTGTTTGCTAGCCCGACGTTGAAGCGCCTGGTGCGGTTCGTCCAACGCTGGGTTCCCTAAGGCCGGTCAAGGAAGGTTCGGGTGGCCGAAAGACGCAAGAGATTTCTCAAGACGCTTTCGGGACGTTTCCTGATCCTGACCGTCATCTTCGTGATGCTGGCCGAAGTGCTGATCTTCGTGCCCTCAATCGCGCGTTACCGGGCCGATTTCATGCTGACCCGCCTCAAGCAAGCGCAGATCGCCGCGCTGACCCAGCTTGCGGCCGAGGACATGGTCTCGCCCGAACTGGAGAAGGAGCTTCTGGCCAATGCCGAGGTCTACAACGTCGTCCTGCGCCGGGACGAGGTACGTCAGCTGGTCCTGTCCTCGCCGGTGCCGGGAGAGATCCACGCGTCCTACGACCTGCGGATGGCGGGGGCGTGGGAGCTGATCCGGGACGCCTTCAGCATCCTGCTTGACCCGGAAAACCGGATCATCCGGGTGATCGGCTATCCGGTGCAGGACGCAGGCACACTGATCGAAGTGACGATGGAAACGAAGCCACTGCGCGATGCAATGGTCGACTACGGGCTGCGCATCCTGGTTCTGTCGGCGCTGATCTCGGTGGTGACGGCCTTTCTTCTGTTCCTTGCGGTGCAGCGGCTGCTCGTACTGCCGATCCGGCGTGTGGTGCATCACATGCAGGCCTATGCCGAAGCGCCCGAAGACGCGCGGCGGGTGATCGAACCGAATGCCGACGTAGAGGAGCTTCTGGCCGCCGAAGAGGCGTTGCAGTCGATGCAGACCCAGCTGACCGGCGCGCTGCGGCAAAAGGAACGGCTGGCCCAGCTGGGCAGCGCGGTGGCGAAGATCAGCCACGACCTGCGCAACATCCTGACCACGGCGCAGCTGTTTGCCGACCGCATCGAAGGCAGCGCCGATCCCGCAGTCGCGCGCTCGGCCCCGAAGCTGGTCAGCTCGATCAGCCGGGCTGTGTCGCTATGCGAAACGACCCTGGCCTTCGGCAAGGCCGAAGAGCCGCCACCGCAGCTGCGCAGATTCAGCCTTGCGCAACTCGCGTCCGATGTGGTCGAGGGCGAAGGCCTTGGTGCCGATACAGCGATTACCTGTCTGATCGACGTGGCCCCCGGCATGATGATCCGCGCGGACAACGAACAGCTTTACCGGGTGCTGTCGAACCTGATCCGCAACGCCCGCCAGGCCATCGAGGCGACGGGACAACCCGGCACCATCGAGATTTCGGCGGGTGAAGATGAGGCCGAATGGTGGATCCGGGTCGGGGACACCGGCCCCGGCCTGCCGCCCAAGGCGCGCGAACACCTGTTTGCAGCCTTCCAGGGTGGCGCGCGCAAGGGCGGGACGGGTCTTGGCCTTGCCATTGCCGCCGAACTGGTCCGCGGCCATGGCGGTCGGCTGGAATTGGCCCGCAGCGACAGCGACGGTACCGAATTCGCGATCCATCTTCCGAAGGGCACAACCGACGCCGCTACGTGATTTCGCCCTTGCATCTGGACACGCACGGGTCTACATCGCCCGCCATTGCGGACCCGTAGCTCAGCTGGATAGAGCATCAGACTACGAATCTGAGGGTCGGGCGTTCGAATCGCTCCGGGTCCGCCAATAGCCCCAAAAATCGCTGGATACTTGGTGGCTGTTCGGCATTCCCCTCTATGATTAACCTCCTGGAAAATGCCGGGCGCAGGGCGAGTGGGCGGCTTGAGGGGGCCATTCCAGTGCCGATGGGCAAAGTTCTTCCGTTGGCAGACGTGCTCGTGTCGGTATTGTGGGCTTTGCCATAGCGGGTCTGTACCGAATGACGCCCGTCTCATGCAGGGACCCAGGCATTGTGGAAGGCCGCTCTGCAAGAGGCTGCATTCTCGCAGCTCTCCCGCGACGTCCGGCAGCCCGTACCAATGTCAATCCCGCGCCACCATGCCCATGCGACCGAGGATCAACCGTTCCGCCCATAGCGCGGCAAGGTACAGCCCGACGGACAGGATAACGCTGACCACAGCCACCGACCAGATCATCCCGAAGTCGAGATAGCCGCGCGACTGGTTCAACAGGTTGCCCAGCCCCCGCCCCGTTGCAAGCCACTCGGCAATCATCACCCCCAACAACGCACGCGGCGCGGTCAGGCGCATAGCGGCGAAGAGCCACGGAACCGAGGCCGGCAGCGTCACCAGCCGCAGCTCGCGCCAGGCGGAGGCGCCATAGGCCCGTGGCAATTCCAGCGCCGCACGGGGCACCTGGGCGATCCCTTGCGCGATCATCACATAGGCCGGGAAGAAAGTGACCGAGATGGTGATCCACAAGGTCACCGCCGTGCCACGCCCCAGAAGCAGCACCAGAAGCGGCGTCAGCGCTACAAGGGGCATCGTTTGGGTGACCAGCGCGACCGGCAACAGCGCCCGCGTCACCGAAGGGGCGAGCCGCCCCATCACCGCAAGCCCGAAGGCAAAGGCCAGCCCCGCCGCCATGCCGACCAGCGTGATCGGCAGCGTCTCGGCCAGGGCCGCCAGAAGCTTTTCCTGCGCCACCGGCGCGCTGTCGGCCAGGAACAGGTACTCCACCACCGCCCAGGGCGTCTTGCCCAGCATGTCGGGCACCTGCATCGCCCGCAGGATCGCCCACCACAAGAGGAACGGCATCAGCACCGCCCCAAGCGCCAGCAGCGGAGCCGCCCGCGGCATCTCTTGCCGTGCCTGGGGCGAGGGGTTCAGGCTCAGTGCCCGGGACGCCCCCAGCATCCGGCGCGAAATCAGTGCGAAGACCGCATAGGACAGGCCCGCTATCAGCGTGGCGACCAACCCGATGCCCCACAGCCGGTCCGGCTCTGCCCGCCCCAGCGAGCCCAGGAGATAGGCCCCAAGACCAAAGCGCCCGCCGCCGCCGAACTCGGCCAGGATCGCGCCCAGGACGGCATTCGGCGCGGCGACACGGAACCCCGACAGGATCGCCGGCACCGCCGCGCGCAGCTGCACCAGGCGCATGACCGCGCCCCGCCCGCCACCATAAGCCCGCACCACATCGGCCGCGCGCGTGTCGTACTGCGTCAGGCCCGTCACTGTCGCCTGCATGGTCACGAAGTAAACCCCCAACGCCGCCAGCACGATCCGCGGAGTCATCCCTTCCAGCGTCAGGGTCAGGATCGGCGCGATGGCGATGGGCGGCAGGGTGAAGATCGCGATGTTGATGCCGCGCGACAGCCGCTCGGCCACCGGCGACAGCACGAAGGCCAGCCCCGCCAGCACCGCCAGCGCATTGCCGATCAGGAACCCCGCGCCCGAGGCGATCAGCGTCGCCGTCACATGCGCCGGGTAATCGGCCCGGTCCACCCACAGCCGCGCAAGGATCTCGGACAGAGCCGGCAGCGCACCCGAGGCCACCAAATCGAAGCGCCCCACCAGCTCCCACGCCAGAAGCAGAAGCACGGGCGGCAACCAGCGGCGCAGGTCAGCCGCCATGCAGCACCCGGGCGATGCGGTCGCAAAGCTCGTGGAAATGCCGGGCCGAGAACAAGGACTGCGCCCGCGGGCGCGGCAGGTCGATCTCGACCACTTCGACAATGCGCCCGGGACCCGCCTGCATCACCGCCACCCGGTCGGCCAGGAACACCGCCTCATCGATCCCGTGGGTCACCAGAAGCGTCGTCACCCCGGTCTCGGCCCAGATGCGCTGCAATTCGATGTTCATCTGCCGCCGCAGGATCTGGTCCAGCGCGCCAAAGGGTTCGTCCAGGAACAGCACGCGCGGCTCGCTGACCAGGGCGCGGGCGATGGCGACCCGCTGGCGCATGCCACCCGACAACTCGCCCGGCAAGGCGTCCTCATAGCCCCTCAGCCCAACCAGCGCGATCAGGTCGCGGATGCGCCCCGCCGCCGGGCCCGTGTCGCGGCCCAGCACCTCCAGCGGCAGCGCGATGTTCCGCGCGACGCTGCGCCAGGGCAAGAGCCCCGCGTCCTGGAAGGCCACGCCGGTCACCCCGCCCGCCGTCGCCTGCGCCGGGGCCTGGCCGCCGATTTCCACCCAACCTGCGTCCAGCGGTTCCAGCCCCAGGGCCGCGCGCAGGATCGTCGACTTGCCACAGCCCGACGGGCCGATCAGCGCGGTGAAACTGCCGGGCGGGCAGTCCAGGCTTACATCCCGCAGGGCCTCGACCGACCTGCCGCGACCTGGAAAGGTCTTGCACAGGCCGGACAAGGCGATCCCTGCGGGTGCTGTCATCAGATCTCTTCCAGAAGCGTCGTGTCGAACATCTCGCGCGTGGCCTTGATGCCCACCTTGGACAGCGCCTCGATATTGGCAGCGATCCCCTCTTCGGTCATCGAGAAGATGCCGCCATCGGCCAGCATCAGCGGCATCTGCGCGGTGTTGAAGAAGATCTCGTTCTCGATGGTCCGCCCGGTGCCTGCGAAGTGCGTGTCGGCCCATTTCGGCGGCCAGGCAGCGGGATCGACGAAGTTCTCGTCCCAGCCCTTGCGGCTGGCGCGCAGCCAGGCGACCAGCTCTTTGCGCTTGGACGCCAGAACGTCCTCGGTCACCACGACCGTGTCGTTGTAGATCGTGTAGCCGAAGTCATAGAGCAGGAAGGACGTCGCCTCCTCGCCCGCTTGCGAAATCGTGTAGGGCACGTTGGTCGTGAAATCGAGGCTCGCGTCGATCTCGCCCTTGACCAGCGGCGTCGGGTCATAGGCGTAGGGCACGATGTTGACGCTGGCGCGGTCAATTCCGTTCGCGGCCAGCACCGCCTCGACGCTGATCGTGTTGACCGGCGGCACGGCGATGGTCTTGCCCACCATTTCAGCCGGGCTGGTGATCGGGTTCTTCTTCAGGCTGACGATGCCGATCGGGTTCTTCTGGTACTGCGCGCCGATGATCTTGAACTTGGCCCCCTGGTCCGTGATCGCCTTGATCGTGGTGTCCGGCGTGGTCAGCGCCAGGTCCGCCCGACCCGCCACGATGGTGCTTTCCGGGATGACGTCCGGCCCGCCGGGCAGATAGGTCAGCTCCAGCCCTTCGGCGGTGTAGTAGCCCTGGTCCATGGCCAGGAAGTAGCCGGCGAATTCGGCATCGTTGATCCAGGCCGCCTGCATCGCGAAAGGCGTGGCAGCCCGCGCCATCCGGGGCGCAAACGGCAGGGCCGAGGCAGCGGCGGCAGTGGACAGGAAGGAACGGCGGGACAGGGAGACTCTCATGGCAGCGGTCCTATGGTTGATGGGTTGGGGTGTTCAGGCAATCCCTTGCAGCCGCTGCAATTCCTGCAACGGCGGGGTTTCGGCGATCTGTTTCGGCTCCAGCAGGTTCCACTTCACGCCCGACGGCCGCTTGGCGCGGCGCGCGACCTTGTGCAGACCCGAAGGCGTGGCGATCCAGTCGACCAGGATGTCGGTCTCGGACGGGGTCAGCTTTTCCTGCACCAGCTGGCAGTCATGCACTACGGCGACCACCGGGGTCGTCTCGTCCACCAGGCCCAGGTCGGTGAACATGCCCCATTCCAGGTCAAAGAACCCATGCCCCTTGCCAAAGCGCACCCCGTCGACCGACACCGCCGAGGCCCCGGTGACCATGAAATCGAACCGCCCGCGGCGGGCGATCTCCTCCAGCGTGATCGGACGGGCGAAATGCTCCATCCCGTCCAGCCAGGCGGCGTAAAGTTCGGCCCCTTTCGGCACCATGCCGGGTTCCATGAGAAGGAAACCGCGGTAGATGCCGTAGGTCGACATCACGAAGGGCTTGCCCTCGGCGATCATGCGGCGGCGCAGGTCCACCAGGCAGTTGTCCGGCGTGATGAAGGCAAAGCGCGTGTCCCGGTATGCGGGCATCGCCACCAGATGCTCGGTCGCGGCCTCCGACCCCTCGAAGTCCGGGATCACCTCGGCGAAGTTCAGGTGAAACCGCGTGTCGGGTTTGGCTACGTGATGCAGCTTTGACCAAATCTGCTGGCGGATGATCTTGGATTTCGACATGATCGACCTGCGTCGTTTCACTGTTTCATTACTTTGGAACGACAGTTTCACGAAAGCAAGCGCGCTGATGCGCAACATTCGGGCAGATGGCGACACGGCTAACCTTAAGAATTCAGGAAAGAATTTCTCGGCTCACCAAGTCCGAGCAGAATCTGGCCGTCCTGTTGCTTGAGAATCAGACGCTGATCGAAACCCACAGCGCTACGGAATTGTCGGCCCTGGCGGGTGTATCAAAGGCCACCACCGCGCGATTCTTCCGCAACCTTGGCTACACCGACTTTGACGAGGCCCGCACTCAGGCGCGCGAGGAAAGGAACCGCACCCAGCCCTACGCCTACTCGCAGACCCCCGCCGAACCCGGTGCGCTGGGTCGGTCGATCGCCGATCACCTGGAGCTGGAGCTGCTGAACCTGACCCGCACCTTCGAGGAGATGCGCCCTGATGTGCTGACCGAGGCCGCGCGCCTGATCCTCGACGCCCCGCGCGTCTGGTGCATGGGGTTCGGCGCCGAAGAAGGCCTCGCACGGCTGGCGCGGCTGACCTTTGCCCGGCTACGGCCCGACGTGCACCTCTTGGCCGCCAGCCCCGGCGCCTGGGCCGAAGACCTGGCAATGACCGGCCCGCGTGATGTGCTGCTGCTTCTTACGCTGGAGCCCCGCCCGAAGTTTCAGGCCGCACTTACCGCCTATGCCCGCACCTCGCGCATGAACGTCATCACCCTGACCGACCACCGCTACCTGGCCCGAGCGCAGCGCTTTTCGCGCCTGGTGATCGGCAGCCACGTTGCGACTTACGGCGCGCTACCGACGCACACCACGCTGGCCAGCCTCGTCCGACTTCTGGCAGTGGCCTTCATCGGCCTGGCCGGTGAGCCCGCCCGCCAGCGACTGGCCGTGATCGACGAGATCAACGAGGAAATCGACCTGTTTGACTGACCCCGGCAACCGCCCGGGTCAGTGCAAGGTCAGTGCCCGAGTATCTGGCTCAGGAACAGCTTGGTCCGGTCGCTCTTCGGGTTGTTGAAGAACTCGCGCGGCTCGTTCTGCTCAACAATCTGGCCCTGGTCCATGAAGATCACCCGGTTCGCCACCGCCTGGGCAAAGCCCATTTCGTGGGTGACGCAAAGCATCGTCATGCCCTCCTCGGCCAGCTGGATCATGGTGTCGAGGACCTCCTTGATCATTTCGGGGTCAAGGGCAGAGGTCGGCTCGTCGAACAGCATGATCCGCGGTTTCATGCACAGCGACCGCGCTATGGCCACCCGCTGCTGCTGGCCCCCGGAAAGCTGACCGGGATACTTGTGCGCCTGTTCCGGGATCTTCACCTTCGACAGGAAGTACATCGCGGTCTCTTCCGCCTCGCGCTTCGGCACCTTCCGCACCCAGATCGGCGCCAGCGTCAGGTTTTCCAGGATCGTCAGATGCGGGAACAGGTTGAAGTGCTGGAACACCATCCCAACCTCTGACCGCACCTTGTCGATGTTCTTCAGGTCGTTGGTCAGTTCCGTCCCGTCGACGATGATCTGACCCTGCTGGTGTTCCTCCAGCCGGTTGATGCAGCGGATCAGCGTCGATTTCCCCGATCCCGACGGCCCGCAGATCACGATCCGCTCGCCCCGCTGCACCGTCATGTTGATGTCCCGCAGAACGTGGAACTGACCGTACCACTTGTTCATCCCGGTGATCTGGATCGCGACTTCGTCCGAGACCTGCATCTTTGCTGCGTCTGCCATGTCTGTGCCCTTAACGATGATCGGTCTTCAGCTTCTGTTCCAGGTACATCGAGTACCGCGACATGCCGAAGCAGATGAGGAAGAAGATCGCGCCGACGAAGATGTAGGGCTCCCAGTAGATGCCCTTCCAGTCGATGTCGGCACGGACGATCTGGGTGACGCCCTTCAAGGGGTCCATGAGACCCACGAAGGCGACCAGAGTGGTATCCTTGAAGAGGCCGATGAAGGTCGAAACGATCGCCGGGATCGAGATCTTCAGCGCCTGCGGCAGGATGATCAGCCGCTGCGCCCGCCAGTAGTCCAGCCCCAGCGCATCCGCCGCCTCGTACTGGCCGCGCGGAAGCGCCGCCAGACCGCCGCGGATCACCTCGGCCAGGTAGGCGGCGGCAAAGAAAGTGACCAGGATGATGACGCGCAGGATGATGTCGAAGTTCGTTCCCGGCGGCAGGAAGTACTGCAGGAGGAGCGAGGCGGTGAAGAGCAGCGTGATCAAGGGCACGCCCCGGATGAACTCGATGAAGCCCACCGACAGCGTCTTGACGATCAGCATGTCCGACTGACGGCCGAGTGCGAGCAGGATGCCGATGGGCAATGAGAAGCTGATCCCGGTCACCCCGATGACGATGGCCAGAAGGAAGCCGCCGAACTGGTCGGAGGCGACGGCCTCGATCCCGAACGGCAGCGCCGACTGCAGCAGGTTCACCACCGGGACATCAACGTAAAGCCACCAGAGCACCGCCGCCACGACGCCTGCCCCGGCGGCAGGCGCCAGACCGATCAGCGGAGAGGCAAAGCGGAAGACCCCGTAAAGGAGCGCAAAGCCCGCCATGGCCACGATGGGCGACCAGATCGATCCGCCCCAGAGCAGCCAGAAGGTCAGCGCCGGATAGATCAGCGTGAACCACAGAAGCTTGCCCGGCTGAACCTGGGCCAAGGCGATCATGCCCACCACCAGAAGGACCGCCAGCCCGAAGGCGATGCCCGGCGCCGAGGCGAGATAGAGCGTCAGCACGAGGTAGGCCAGCACAGAGCCCAGCAGGATCGTCAGATTGCGCTTCTGTCCCGCAAACAGAACCGGCGCCAGTGCCGCGAACAGAAGCCCGAAGGCAGACACTGGCCGCCAGTATTCCGCCGGCGGGTAGAAGCCGAACAGGAACTGGTGCCAGCGTTCCCGGATCATGGCCCAGCAGGCCCCGGTCGCATCGGGACCGGCACTGGCGGCCACGATCTCCCGGCACTGCGACAGGCTCTCGGCGTTCCAGACCGAATTCAGCCACCAGGGCAGCGCGGATGCGGCGATCGCATAGATCGCCAACGCGCCAAGGAGCGTAAGCGCAATATTGAGCGGCGACGAGAACAGGTTCTCTCGCATCCATTTGATCGCCCCCCGCTCGCCCACAGGAGGGGCCGCGGGCGGCAGCATGGTTTCACGGACGAAGGTGACGGTTTGGGCGTGCGTATCACTCATCTTAGCGCGCCTTCAGCTGAACGGACTGGTTGTACATGTTCATCACCGCCGAGATCATCAGGCTGATCGACAGGTAGATCAGCATCATCAGAAGCATGCATTCCAGCTCGCGCCCCGTCTGGTTCAGGGTGATACCCCCCAGCGTACCGCGCAGGTCCAGATAGCTGACCGCGATGCCCAGCGAGGTGTTCTTCGTCAGGTTCAGGTACTGGCTGATCAGGGGCGGGATGATGACCCGTAAGGCCTGCGGCAGGATGATCAGGTTCATCGTCCGGTTCGGCCTCAGGCCCAGCGCAAAGGCCGCCTCGGACTGGCCGCGACTGATGGCCTGAATGCCCGCCCGGACGATCTCGGCGATGAAGGCCGCCGTATACAGGGCCAAAGCGATCAGCAGGGCGGTAAAGCTGTGCGCGACCAGAATGCCGCCCTGGAAGTTGAAGCCCTTCAGCTCGGGGATTTCCAGGTGAAAGCCCATCGCGACGACAAGGGCGATCACCGGCGCGAACAGGACCAGGATCGACTTCCACCAGGTCACCGGCCGGATCCCCGTCGACTCCTGCGTGGCCCGGGCCGAGGCTAGGATGCGCCGGTTCACGAAGACCGAGGCCGCGATGACCGCAACGATGGCCCAGAAATTCAGGTTCAGCGTCATGAACCCCAGGTCCAGCGTGCCGAAGCCCCGCTCGAACAGGGGCGAGGGGATGTTGGTCCCGCGGTTGGTCACCGCAACCGTATCGAAGAACATCATCGAGGCCGCAGGCTCTTCTCCGGCGGCAATCATCTCGTCTGTAACCCGGAAATCGCGCGGCTGGGGCGTCACTTCGGACAGAATGACGTAGGACAGAAGGATCCACAGCAGCAGCGGCACGTTGCGGAACATCTCGACGTAGACGGTCATCAGCCGGCTCACCAGCCAGTTCCCCGAAAGCCGCAACACGCCGATGATCACGCCCAGGATGGTAGCGAAGATGCAGCCCAGGACGGCCACGACAAGCGTGTTCAGAAGCCCGATCAGCAAAGCGCGGAAGTGCGTGGAGTCGTTCGTATAAGGGATCAGCTGCTGGCCGATGTCATAGCCCGCCCGCTGCCACAGGAAGCCGAAGTTGAACTCCTTCCCGCGCGCCGCAAGGTTCTGCACGGTGTTGTTCAAGAGCCAGGCCACCGCCAGCGCGAACAGGATCAGAACCACGATCTGGATCGTGTAGGACCGGTACCGCGTATCGTAGATGAGCATCGAGAGCCGAAAGCTGTCCTTCGGCACGTCCGTTGCCATTGCCATGGCTACCCCCTGTTTCCCGCTGGCAGTCCCGAATTTCCGGTGACGGCGAGGTCAAGCCTCAGGCCATGCGGTCGTATTGTCTGGAATAAGAAGAACGGGGGCGCCCGAAGGCACCCCCGGATGACCTGTGATCAACGGAAGGGCGGAGCGTACTGCAGGCCGCCCTGGGTCCACAGCGCATTCAGGCCGCGGGCCAGGTTGATCGAGGTGCCTTCGCCGATGTTGCGCGCGAAGATCTCGCCGTAGTTGCCGACGGCCAGGATCGCGTTCTTGAACGCGGCGTTGTCCAGGCCGAACTTCACACCCATGTCGCCCGAAGCGCCCAAGAGACGCTTGACCTCTTCGTCAGCGGTCGAGGCCAGCACTTCTTCGACGTTGGCCTGGGTGATGCCCTTTTCTTCGGCGATCAGCAGCGAGTAGTAGGTCCAGCGGACGATGTCGCCCCACTGGTTGTCGCCGTGACGTACGACCGGGCCCAGCGGCTCTTTCGAGATGATCTCGGGAAGGATGACATGGTTTTCCGCATCCGGCATGGTCGCACGGCTGGCGGCCAGACCCGAGGCGTCGGTGGTGTAGGCGTCGCAGGCGCCGGCCAGGTACTGACGCTGCGCTTCCGAGTCGTCGGCCACGGTGACCGGCTGGTAGCTGATGTTGTTCTGCTTGAAGAAGTCGGCCAGGTTCAGTTCGGTCGTGGTGCCGGTCTGGATGCAGACGGTGGCGCCATCAAGTTCCTTGGCCGAGGAAACGCCGAGGTCCTTCTTCACCATGAAGCCCTGGCCGTCGTAGTAGTTCACCGCCACGAAATCCAGCGCCAGTTCGCTGTCGCGCGACGAGGTCCAGGTCGAGTTGCGGACCAGAAGGTCGACTTCGCCGGACTGCAGAGCGGTGAAGCGGGTTTCGCCAGTGGTCGGCACGAACTTGACCTTGTTCGCATCGCCCAGGACGGCCGCAGCCACAGCACGGCACAGGTCAACGTCGAAACCGGCCCAGTTGCCGCTGGCATCAGGTGCGCCGAAGCCGGTCAGACCGGTGTTCGACCCGCACAGCAGCTCTCCCCGCGCCTTGACGTCGTCAAGGGTGGCTGCGCCGGCCAGACCCGCCACAAGCGTGGTGGCCGCGATCGCGCCGAAGAATACGGACTTTTTCATTCTTACCTCTTCCTGAGTGGATGGCCCCTGACGGACCAGGATTTTTTGTGGCGCGGGGTCCCGCGTCTGTTGCTTGCAGACAGCCCCGCTGTCCACTGGCACCAGTTTCGGCGAAAGCGCTTTTGTTGGTCAAGCGGGGTGTGACGGAAACGGGAAAAATGCTTGTTTGCCTAAGGTTATGGCAGGCAAACTACCTTGCAGATCGTCCTTGCGCAGTCCTTGGGCAGAAATGTCACCCACACAATCGATAGAATCGGTCCGCCTGCAAAAAGGCGGCGTGCTTGCGCAGGGCCGCTTCCGCGGCTTCTTCGTCCGCTCCCCACAGCGAAATCTGCCAGTCTTCATCGACCCTGGACAGCGTCCAGGCCTCGTCGGCAGTCAATCTGCCCCTGGTCACCGCCAGGGCCAGAACCAGCGAACCGGACAGCGCGACAAGGTCGTGGAAAGCGGCCAATTGGAACGGCGTCAGGGCATGGACAGCTTGGCGCAGCGCGCTCAGGCTTTCGGTCGGCTGCGCCACATGCATCACGCCCGCCGTCGCCGTCAGCGCGGCACCAAGGTCAGCCCGCGCCCAGTCGAGAAGCGGATCCCAGCCGCGCGACTGCAAGGCAACCAGGTCCTCCGGCCCCTCGGCGCGATAGCACAGAAGGTCGCTGCCACCGTATTCGGCCAGCATGTCGGCCACCGCCGCGAACTGCGGTGCGACCTTGTCGACCGCGGAATTGGCCGTCCGAGTGAAGGGCATGGTCTCGGGATCGACCTTCCCCTCCTGCGCCTGCCACTCGGCAGCGATGGCTTCGGCCAGGGCCAGGCTCGGGACGATCAGCGGGGATTTCAGCGGCGTGCGGACTGGACGGGCATCCAGCTGCACGGTGAAGCCGCCCTCGGCCGGCACGGCACTTGCCGTCGTCCAGAACCGCCGCGCCGCCCAGACGCTCACCGGATCACCTCGAACGGGTCGGCGGGGACGTCGTCTTCCTTCCAGTCCAGCAGCTTCCAGGTCCGCGCCATGTGTTCGGGCAGCGGCGCGGTGAAGGTCAGCAGCACCTTGGTGATCGGATGTTCTATGGTCAGGCTGCGGGCATGAAGGTGCAGCTTCTTCGACAGATCCCCCCCCGCGCCCGCGCCCCAGCCGTCGCCCAGGTTCTCGGTCTCAGACCCGCCGTACTTGCCGTCGCCGATGATCGGATGCCCGATCTCGGCCATATGCGCGCGGAGTTGGTGCGTGCGGCCCGTCACCGGCTCCAGTGCCATCCAGGACAACCGCGTGCCCAGGAACCACAGTGTGAAGTAATCGGTATGCGCCCGCTTGGCATCCGGATGCTCGGCCATCTTCGCGGGATGGACGCAGAGCATCTTTTCGCCCTCGCCTCCCCTGCCCCGGCCAGGCGCCTTCTCCAGCGCGAACTTGATCGAGCCCTTGCGCGGATGCGGCACGCCCGCGACCACCGCCCAGTAAATCTTGCGCGCATTGCGGTGCCGCAGCGCCTCGGACAATGCCCGCGCCACCCGGTCGGTCCGCGCCAGCATCAACACGCCCGAGGTATCCTTGTCGAGGCGATGGACCAGCTTCGGCTTTTCCTTGTAGCCGAACTTTAGCGCCTCGGCCAAACCGTCCACGTGCCGGTCGCCCTGACCCGAGCCACCCTGCGACGGCAGGCCCGCGGGCTTGTTGAGCACAATCATGTGCTCGTCCTTCCACAACACCGCCGCCTGGATCATCCGCGCATCTGCCGCCGAGACACCCTGGATGCGCGCCTCGGTCCGGGTTGCGGCGTCGGGCAATGGCGGCACCCGCACCGTTTGCCCCGGCAAGACCCGGTCCGACGCCTTGACGCGGCCACTGTCCACCCGGATCTGCCCCGTGCGGCACAGCTTTTCGACCGCCACCTGGTTCAGCTGCGGAAAGCGGCGGCGCAGCCACTTGTCCAGCCGCTGTTCGCCCTCGTCCTCGGTCACGGTCAGCATCTGGACGGTCATGTCAGGCTCCGCGCCAGCGCCAGACCAGCAACGATCGCCGCCAGCGATAGCGCGATCGAGAAGACCACATAGACCAGCGCCGTCGTGTGGTCGCCACGCTCCCACAAGTTCAGCGTGTCCAGCGAAAAGGCCGAAAACGTCGTGAAGCCCCCCAGGATCCCGGTCATCAGGAAGGGCGCCAGGTGGTTGCCGCCCTTGCGCGCCAGGACGACGACGATCACCCCAATCGCGAACGAGCCGAGCACATTCACGATCAGCGTGGCATAGGGAAAACCCGGACCGAACAGGCGCATCGCGCCTACATTGGTCAGATAGCGCAACGAGGCGCCGATGGCCCCGCCAAGGGCGACCTGGATCAGGTTCTGCAACATGGGCTCCCTTTGCGGCGGGGCGGGAGGAAAGTCAATGTTTGCGCACGAGTGGGGCCAGGGACCAAGATCCTTGAGTAAGGATTTTGACAAATTTCTTACTCAAGAAATTTGGACCCTACCCCTCCTGCCGTTTCGCCCGGAGCTTCGCGAAGTATTCCACCCGCTTCTTCAACTCTCGCTCGAACCCGCGCTCGGGCGGGAGGTACCACACGGGCCGCTTCATCCCTTCTGGGAAATAGTTCTGCCCCGAGAACCCGTCCTCGGCATCATGGTCATAGGCGTACCCCGCGCCATAGCCCTGGTCCTTCATCATCCGCGTCGGCGCGTTCAGGATATGCTTCGGCGGCATCAGCGACCCAGTCTCGCGCGCTGCCGCCCGGGCCGCCTTGTAGGCCACATAGACCGCGTTCGACTTGGGCGCGAGCGCGAGGTAGACCACCGCCTGCGCCAGCGCCAATTCTCCCTCGGGAGAGCCGAGGCGTTCGTAGGTCTGCCAGCCATCCAGACACACTGCCTCGGCCTGTGGGTCGGCCAGACCAATGTCCTCGACCGCCATCCGGGTGATCCGCCGCGCCAGGAACCTGGGGTCCTCGCCCCCTTCGAGCATCCGCGCGAACCAGTACAGCGCCGCGTCGGGGTCAGACCCCCGCACCGATTTGTGTAAAGCGCTGATCAGATTGTAGTGCCCATCCCCCGACTTGTCGTAGTTCGCCGCCCGCCGCATCAGCCGTTGCGCCAGCTGGTCGCGGCTGAGGCTGCCCTCGACTTTCCAGGCCGCAACCTGTTCGATCAGGTTCAAAAGCGCCCGGCCATCGCCATCGGCCATTTCCAGCATTGCCTCGCGCGCCTCGCCCGACAGCGGCAGCGCCCGGCCCAACTCCTGTTCCGCCCGCTGCGCCAGCCGCTCCAGGTCGGCGAGCGACAGCCGCTCCAGCACGATGACCTGAGCGCGGGACAGAAGCGCCGCGTTCAGCTCAAAGGACGGGTTCTCGGTGGTCGCGCCCACCAGAAGGATCGTCCCGTCCTCCATATGCGGCAGGAACCCGTCCTGCTGCGCCTTGTTGAAGCGGTGGATCTCGTCCACGAACAGAAGCGTCCCCTTGCCGTTCCCTCGCCGCAACTTGGCCGCCTCGAACACCTTCCGCAGCTCCGGCACCCCGGTGAAGATCGCGCTGATCTGCACGAAATGCAGGTCCGTCTCGTCGGCCAGCAGCCGAGCGATCGTGGTCTTCCCCACCCCCGGCGGCCCCCAGAGGATCAGGGACGACAAGGACCCTGCAGCCAGCATCGCGCCCAAGGGACCCTCGCGCGACAGGACCTTCTCCTGCCCGATCACTTCGCCCAGCGACTTCGGCCGCAGCCGGTCGGCCAGCGGGCGGGGTCCGCTGTCGGGCTGATTGGGCATGTCGAATAGGTCGGCCATGGCCCATCCTAGCGGGCGAAGCTGCGCGACTAAAGCCGGAAGCGCAAGCTGACCGGCTCGCCGCGCCGGATCAGGTCGATCCGCCAGCGCCGCGCCATTTGCCGCACCAGCGTCAGGGCCTCGGACGGCGTTGTAACCGCTATGCCGTTGATCGCCACCACGACGTCGCCTGCCTGCAGGCCGATGTCATAGGCCAGGTCACCGGTTTCCAGCACTGCGACCCCGTTGGCGTTCAAGGGCAGGTGCAATTCGCTGATCACCGCAGGGTTGATCCGCGCCAGCAAGGCGCCGCGCAGGACCACGTCCTCGGTCACGAAGAGGGCCTCGCGATCCGGCGTGTCCGGCGCAGGGCCCAGCACAACCTCGGCATCGACTTCAGATCCGTCCCGGACGTAGGTCACCGTCTGAACGCCATCCCCCAGCACCGACAGCCGATACACGAATTCCTGCGGCGTGTTGATCCCGGCGCCACCCAGCGACAGAACCACATCGCCCCCCGTCATGCCTGCGGCAGCAAAGGGGCTTTGCGGGTGGATCGCGGTGATGGTCACGCCCTGCGGACGCTCCATTCCCATGGCTTCCGCCAGCGCACCGTCCACCTCTTGCGCCATCAGCCCAGCCCAGGGTCGGACAAAGCGGTCCTTTCCCGCCTTCGCCTGCTTGACCACCGCTGCAACCAGGTTCGACGGCACCGCAAAGCCGATCCCGTTCGACCCGCCGCCCCGGGTCAGGATTGCCGTGTTGATGCCGACCAGTTGCCCCTGTAGGTCCACCAGCGCCCCGCCCGAGTTGCCCGGATTGATCGGCGCGTCCGTCTGCACGAAATAGCCGGTCCCGTCGCCGACCTGCAGAGCCGACCGAGCCAGCCCGGACACGATCCCGGAACTCACGGTCTGCCCCACGCCAAAGGGATTGCCGATCGCCAGCACCAGATCTCCGACCTGCAGCGCATCGCTGTCCCCGAGGCCAAGGTAGGGAAGCGGCTCAGCCGCGTCCAGTTTCAGCACGGCAAGGTCGCTTTGGGGGTCGACCAACAGGACCTGGGCGGCATATTCGCGGCGGTCGGCCAGGACCACCCGGATGTCGGTCGCATCGTTGACGACATGATAGTTCGTCACCACCAGACCGTCTTGCGAAACAACCACCCCCGAGCCAAGCGAATTCTGCACCCTGGCAGGGCCTTCAAACCCCTGAAAGAACTGGTCAAAGAACGGATCGCCCGCAAAGGGATTGGTCCGGTCCCGCACCAGCTGCTGGGCATAGATGTTGACCACGGCCGGTGCAGCGCTTTGCACCACCGGCGCGAAGGACAGGCTGATCTCTGCCTCACTGCGCGGAACCACAGTCTCGGCACCAACCATCAGGCCCAGACCCTGAGCCAGCACAAGCACAAGCAGCAGTCGACGCATTCTCTGGCCTCGGCAGCGGTTCGGCGTCAGTCTATCCACGACATGGCGCGGGGCAACCCGGAACGTACCGGGTCGCCCTCCGCTGTCAGGTCAGTGACGCGTGCCCGAGAAGTCCATCTCGACCACCTGGTTCTCGATGCCGTCGATCACCAGAACCGGCCCCATCGCCCGCATCTTCACGCCCACCCGGTCAGCCCAGCGCGGCCAGGTTGCCGCCAGAAGCGTCAGGCAATGCGTCGCCCCAAGGCTGCGCACGGTGTCGCCCAGTTGTGCGATCAGCTGGGCATGGACGCGGCGGCGGATGGCAGCCGGCGTGTCATGCGCCACGAAGAGACGCGAGCTTTCCCAGATATGCGTCTCCATCGGCGCGGGATCATAGAGCAGGTTCGCCGGGATCGTCTCCAGAAGGCCCCGCTGCGCGTCGCGGATCATGTAGCTGTAGATGCCGCAGCCATGCGTGGTCGGGGTGAGGCGGTTGCCCGCAAGCACCTTGCCAGTCTCGTCATGCACCACCACCCAGCGGCTGGCCGGAGTGTCGTACTGGTCATATTCCATGCCCATCGCCTCGGGCAGGTTCCACTTGTTGTGGACGATGAACAGCTCGCGCCTGGCGCGCAGCATGTTGGCGAAAAGCTCGCCATGGTTGTGCATGTTGGCAAAAGAGAGCGTGGTGGTCTGCATTGGTGTCTCCTGCAGTTGGGGGGTTAAGTCGAAACCTTGCAGGAGACGCCGTCAGATCAGGCGACTGTCTTTCGCGCGCTGGATCGCTTCGGCCGTTGTCCGCGCCATCAACCGGTCACGGGCAGAACTGATCCTCGCTTTCAGCGCGCTTTCAGAGATTCCCAGCTTTTCTGCCGCCGCAGCAATCCGGTCGCCCCCTGCAATGCATCTCAAGGCCTCGATCTGGGCCTCGGTCAAGGCTTCGGGCGGTTCGCTCAGCTGATGCAGGCGCTGAACCGCCCGTTCAAGCTTGACGATCTCTTCGTCCCGAAACTCCCGGTCCTCCCGGGCGAAACTTGCAATAGTGCGCGACTTGATCGGACCGAAGGCGACTGTGGCGCCATAGTTCAGCCCATATCCAGCAGCTTCCTTGAAAAGACCAAAGGGATCAAGCAGGGCCGGATCGCTCCATCTGATCCAGCCTGTCCGCGAGAACCCCCAAGCCGTCATCGGGTCCCGCAGGACGTAACCATTTTCGGTGTAATGATCGATCCACCGTTGATCGTAGGTCTGAAACGTCAGCAAGGGCGAGGTAAAGCGGATGTGCAGGCCGATGAAGTATCCTGCATTCGCCAAGCGCCCTACGTTTCCAAGCTCTATGTCGATACTTGATCTGTTACTCATTCTCACTCAACACACCACCAAAGGCCCCACAACTATAGCGTGTTGCCCACATGAATCCATATATTCGTTGCCCTTCACGAAGCATCCAGCGCTGGTCGTTCAATGCATCTTGGGTGCCATGTTGATCATGACGCAGACGCAATCCAGACCGTCGAAGTTCATGATCGGCCCGACCGGTTCGCATTCCAGCCCGACCCGGCGTCCGATACGGCGCGACGCTTCGGGAATAAGCCCCAGAACCGAAGTCGCACCAAGCTCGCGGGCGGCATTGACCATCTCCTGGCGCAACTGCAGCTGAACGCGCAAGCGCAGGGCGGCAGGCACCGTTTCGGACACGAAGACCCGGCTGCTTTCCCAGATGGTGTCCGATACCGGCGCTTCGAAGTTCAGAAGATTGGACGGGATCGATTCAAGCAGCCCGCGCTGCGCGTCGCGGATCATGTAGGTGTAGATGCCGCACTTGTGGGTCGTCGGCGTCAGCCGGATTCCCGCCAGGACCTCGCCATTCTCATGCACGGCAACCCAGCGGCTTGCGGGGGTGTCGTACTGGTCGAATTCCATTCCATTCGACTGCGGCAGGTCCCACTTGTTGTGCTGGATGAACGCCCGATGCCGCGCCCGGAACATGTTCGCGAACAACTCGCCATGATTGTGCAGGTTGTCGTACGATAAAGTTGTTACTTCCATTTCCGTCTCCTTCTGCTTGATCACAGGACAGTCAGAGGGAAACGTCACAAAACTACAGCAGCCGGTATTCTCGCGCCTTTTTCAACGCCTCGGTCGCGGTCCGTGCCTCAAGCCTGATTCGCGCCGAATTCAGTCTTGCCTTGAAGGCGCTTTCCGATATCCCGAGCTTTGCAGCTGCAGCTGTGTGACGGTCCCCATTCGCGATACATTGCAGCGCTTCTATTTGCGCTTTGGTAAGTTCAGAGGGCGGCTTCGCAGCGATATGCAGGCGCGCGGTGATATCGGCGAGAATCTCCATCTCTGAATCCGTAAACTCGCGGTCCGACCTGGTGATGCCGGCCATGGATCGCGAGGTAATCGGGCCGTAAGACGACACAGCCCCATATTTCATGCCGTAAGTAGCGGCCTTCTTCAGCAGCTCAAACGGATCCGGCAGCGGAATCTCGCTCCAGCGACGAGTACCTGCGGTGCCGATGCCCCAGAAAATGACCGGGTCGCGAAGGTAGTAGGAATGGGAATTGTAGTACTCCACCCAGTCGGCGGGATAGCGGCTGTGGTAGATCAGGGGACTGGCAAACCGGATGTGCAGACCAACGGCATACCCCTCGGGCGCCAGTTGGTTCAACTCTTCGTACAGTTCACTCAACTTCTTACTCTGCGACATCAGCGCTTGAATCCCCACAAGCTCGGCTTCAACCTTAAGTGTATTCATCAAGGCATGCCAGTACCTTGCTGGCTGTACGCGGCGACATTTGGGCCAAATGAGGGAATGTCCCCGTCCCAGAATGCCGAAGGCCCGCCAATCATGGCGGGCCAAGCGTAAAGGTTAACGGAAGGAAAGCCTTAGGCTTCGGCGGCTTCCGTGCGGGCGCGGTCGGCGGCGCCCTTGGCCGAGGTGTCGCGGTCGACGAATTCAATGATCGCCATCGGGGCCATGTCGCCATAGCGGAAGCCGGCTTTCAGGATCCGGACATAGCCGCCCTGACGGTCCTTGTAGCGCGGCCCAAGAATGGCAAACAGACGCTCGACATACTGGTCCTGCTTCAGCTGAGCAGCCGCCTGACGACGGGCGTGCAGGTCGCCGCGCTTGGCCAGCGTCACCAGCTTCTCGATGATCGGACGCAGTTCCTTGGCCTTCGGCAGGGTGGTCTTGATCTGCTCGTGCTCGATCAGCGAGCCGGCCATGTTGGCGAACAGCGCCTTGCGGTGTTCGTGGGTACGGTTCAGGCGGCGATAGCCGCGGGCGTGACGCATGATGGTCTCCTAACGTCTCTTTTGCTTTGTGTTGCTGCCCGTGCGTGCAGACAGCGTCGTTGGGGCGGGATTGCCCGGGTAGAAGGTCGGGCGCGGATCAAGCCGCGCCCTTCCGATGTCAGAACTGGTCCTCGAAGCGCTTGGCCAGGTCCTCGATGTTCTCTGGCGGCCAGCTTTCGACGTCCATGCCAAGATGCAGGCCCATGCCCGAAAGCACTTCCTTGATCTCGTTCAGCGACTTGCGGCCGAAGTTCGGGGTGCGGAGCATCTCGGCTTCGGTCTTCTGGATCAGGTCGCCGATGTAGACGATGTTGTCGTTCTTCAGGCAGTTGGCCGAACGGACCGAAAGCTCCAGCTCGTCCACCTTCTTCAGCAGCAGCGGGTTGAACTCCAGGCCCGAGTCGATCTCGCCGACCTTGGCCGATTCCGGCTCTTCGAAGTTCACGAAGATCGACAGCTGGTCCTGCAGGATGCGCGCGGCATAGGCCACCGCGTCATCCGGCGTCAGGCTGCCGTCGGTCTCGATCTTCATCGTCAGCTTGTCGTAGTCCAGCACCTGGCCCTCACGGGTGGGGGTGACTTCGTACGAAACCTTCTTCACCGGCGAATAGATCGCGTCGATCGGGATCAGGCCGATCGGGGCATCCTCGGGGCGGTTCTTGTCGGCCGAGACATAGCCCTTGCCGGTGTTGACCGTCAGCTCCATGAACACGTCGGCGCCGTCGTCCAGGTGGCAGATCACGTGATCCTTGTTCAGGACCTCGATGCCGTTCGATTCCGAGATGTCGCCAGCGGTCACGACGCCCGGCCCCTTGGCCGAGATCGACAGGCGCTTCGGCCCCTCGACTTCCATCTTCAGGCTGACGCCCTTCAGGTTCAGGACGATGTCGGTCACGTCCTCACGGACGCCTGCGACCGACGAGAACTCGTGCAGCACGTTGTCGATCTGGACGCTGGTGATCGCGCCCCCCTGCAGCGAAGACATCAGCACGCGACGCAGCGCGTTGCCCAGCGTCAGACCAAAGCCGCGCTCCAGCGGTTCGGCGATGACGGTCGCCACGCGGGCGGCATCTGCCCCCGGCTTCACGACCAGCTGCGTCGGCTTGATGAGTTCCTGCCAGTTCTTGTGGATCATTCTGAAGCCCCTATTCTTGTCCGCTGCCGATGTCCGAAAGCAGGCGGACGCCCGAGGATCGTAAACGACGAAAACCGGGCCGCGAGGGAACGCCCCCGCGACCCGGTCAAAATCAGTACCTTAGACGCGGCGGCGCTTCGGCGGACGGCAGCCGTTGTGCGCAAGCGGGGTCACGTCGCGGATCGAGGTGATCTGGAAGCCCACGGCCGCCAGGGCGCGCAGCGCCGATTCACGGCCCGAACCCGGGCCCTGCACTTCAACCTCCAGCGTGCGGACGCCGTGTTCCTGCGCCTTGCGGCCTGCGTCTTCGGCAGCCATCTGGGCGGCGTAGGGGGTCGACTTTCGCGAACCCTTGAAGCCCATGGTGCCCGAGGACGACCACGAGATCGCGTTGCCCTGCACGTCCGAGATCAGGATCTTGGTGTTGTTGAACGACGAGTTCACATGCGCCACGCCAGCGGCGATGTTCTTGCGTTCTTTCTTCTTGCCGCGGACGGCTTTGGTATCGCGTGCCATCTGTCAGCCCCTTATTTCTTCTTGCCGGCAATGGCCTTCGCGGGGCCTTTGCGGGTGCGAGCGTTGGTGTGGGTGCGCTGGCCGCGGACCGGCAGGCCCTTGCGGTGACGCAGGCCACGGTAGCAGCCGAGGTCCATCAGACGCTTGATGTTCATCGTGACTTCGCGGCGCAGGTCGCCTTCGACGGTCAGGTTCGCGTCGATGTATTCGCGGATCGCCAGCACTTCGCTGTCGGTCAGCTGGTTCACACGGCGGGCGGTGTCGATCTTCAGCGCTTCGCAGATGGTCTGGGCGGTCGCAGGGCCGATCCCGGTGATGTAGGTGAGCGCGATCGGAACCCGTTTCGCGGTCGGAATGTTGACGCCAGCAATACGTGCCAAACGTGTCGTCCTTCTTCTGTTGCGGTTCCGTAGTGCCAGAACCTTTTTTCACAACACCGCACGGGGTGTTAACCCGGCGATACGAACTTCCAATAAGGAAGGCCCGCAAGGCGATTCCACCGCGGGACGCCGTGCCATATGGGGTTTTCCCGGGGCCGTCAAGGCCGCGAACGGGGTTTTTCAGGCTTTGTCAAGAACCTTGGCGATCTCATCGGCAACGGCCTGCATCTCGGCCATGCCGTCGATCTGCCGAAGGTCGCCCTTGGCCCAGTAATAGCCGATCAGGGGCGCCGTGTTCTTGTAGTATTCCTGCAGGCGGACCTGGAAGACTTCTGGCGTGTCGTCCTTCCGGACCGGCTGGCCCGCGGCCTTTGCATCTTCGGCCCGTTTGACGATCCGGCCAACCAGCGCCTTGTCGTCCACCACCAGCTCGATCACCGCATCCAGCGTCAGGCCCATGCGCGTCAGCAGGGCGCCAAGCGCATCGGCCTGGCGTAGCGTGCGCGGGAAGCCGTCGAAGATGAACCCGCCGTGGCCATCCTGCGCCAGCTTCTCCTCGATCAGACCGATGACGATTTCGTCGGTCACCAGCCCGCCGGCATCGAGCACCGCCGCGACCTTCCGACCCATCTCGGTGCCGCTGGTCCGGGCGGCGCGCAGCATGTCGCCGGTCGACAGCTGCACCATGTTCCGGGCCTCGACCAGCCGTGCGGCCTGCGTGCCCTTCCCCGCTCCCGGCGGCCCCAGAAGAATGATGTTCTTCATGGGATCAGCGCCGTGCCGGGGCCTTGGGCGCGCCGGTCTTCTTCTTGCCGCGCAACTGCGACTTCTCGATCAGCGCCTCGTACTGGTGGGCAAGAAGGTGTGACTGGACCTGCTGGATCGTGTCCATCGTCACCGACACCACGATCAGCACCGAGGTGCCGCCGAAGTAGAACGGAATGCCCAGTTCGGCGATCAGGATCTCGGGCAGCAGGCAGACTGCCGCCAGATAGGCCGAGCCGAGGACAAGGATGCGATTGACCACATACTCCAGATACTCTTCGGTCTTCTTGCCGGGCCGGATGCCCGGAACCGAGGCATTCTGGTTCTTCAGGTTCTCGGCCACCTCATCGACCTTGAACGACACGTTCAGGGTGTAGAAGTAGGCAAAGAACACGATCATCGCCGCCAGGAACAACAGGTGCAGCGGCTGGCCGTAGCCCAGGTTCGCAGCAAGCCAGCTCAGGACCGGGTTGGTCGAGCCACCAGAGAAGGTACTGACCGTGGTCGGCAAAAGCAGGATCGACGAGGCGAAGATCGCCGGGATCACGCCCGCCGGGTTGACCTTGATCGGCAGGTGCGACGAGCCGCCCTCGTAGACCTTCATCCCCACCTGGCGGCGGGGGTATAGGATCGAGATCTTGCGCAGCGCGCGTTCCATGAAGACGACGAAGGTGATGACCGCAACGACCATCACCAGAATGCCCAGGATCACCGGGGTCGACAGAGCACCCGACCGGCCCTGCGCAAAGAACTGTGCGATAGCGGCAGGAATCTCGGCAACGATGCCGACGAAGATGATGAGCGAGATGCCGTTGCCGATGCCGCGGGCGGTGATCTGCTCACCCAGCCACATCAGGAACATGGTGCCACCGACCAGAGTGATGACGCAGGAGGCGACGAAGAAGGCGCCCGGATTGTGCGCCAACCCGCCGCTCTGGATCGACATGGCGATGCCGTAGCCCTGCAGGATGGCCAGCGCGACAGTGCCATAGCGGGTGTACTGGTTCAGCTTCTTGCGGCCCTGCTCACCCTCTTTCTTCAGCTGCTGCCAGGGGGCGTACATCGTCCCCAAGAGCTGCACGATAATCGAGGCCGAGATGTAGGGCATGATCCCCAGGGCAAAGATCCCCATCCGTGCCAGCGCACCACCGGTGAACATGTTCAGCATGCCGCCCACGGTCTGCGACGCATCGGTCATGAACTCGCGCAGCGCGTCCCCGTCGATGCCCGGCACCGGGATGAAGGTGCCCAGGCGGTAGACGATCAGAAGGCCGATCGTGAAGAAGATGCGTTGGCGCAGGTCGGTCGCCTTGCCAAGCATGCCCCAGCTGAGGTTCGCGGCCATTTGTTCGGCAGCAGATGCCATGTCAGGTCTCTTTCAAGCCAAGCGCCGCCGGACCGTTCTCCGGTTCGGCGGCGCGGGAAAACTTGGAGTGATGTAAGCGACCTTTTGGCCGCTCACAAGGTTATTCAGCCGCAGCCGCCACAGGTGCCAGAAGGGTGACCTTGCCGCCGGCCTTTTCCACCGCTTCCACGGCCGAGGCCGAGGCGCCGGTTACGGTCAGGTTGACCTTGGATTTCAGCTCGCCCTTGGCCAGCACGCGGATGCCGTCGCGCTTGTTCGAGGTTACGCCGGCCGCGACCAGCGCGTCTTCGGTGATCTCTTCCTTGGCGTTCAGCTTGCCTGCTGCGATGAACTTCTCGATCATCCCGAGGTTGACCACCGAGAAGTGCAGCTTGTTCGGCTTGGTGAAGCCGCGCTTCGGCAGGCGACGGTAGAGCGGCATCTGGCCGCCTTCGTAGCCGCCCAGAGCCACGCCCGAGCGGGACGACTGGCCCTTGATACCACGGCCGGCGGTCTTGCCCTTGCCCGAACCCGGGCCGCGCGCCACGCGCTTTTTCTTCTTCGCCGCGCCTTCGTTGTCGGCGAGTTCATGCAGTTTCATGTCGCTTCTCCTTGCCGGATGCGCCCCCGAAGCGAAAACGGGACACCCACGGCTTTTCTTGATTCTCATGGCCAGGATCGGCCACCGGGGGGCGATACAGCACGGCACCCCGAAAAGCAAGGCCAAGGCTGTCCACGGTGGACAACCTTGCCTTTTCCCTTTTAAACCAACGCGATGCCAGATTCCGTTAGGGTGGTGTTAACCCTATGGAAATCGCCGCGTCAGTGCCCCTGCGGCCAGACGAAACTGGGCTGGAGGCCCGAGTAGACCGGACGCCCGTCGGCGGGGGCCGGGTAGCCCTTCGTCTCGTCCCAGAAGGCATGGTAAGTGGCCTTGGGGAACTTGGCGTCGTCGTAGCCCATCACGTTCGGCACCGCCACGCGGATGCGGTGCTGCTTGTCGTCCAGCATCAGCGCCGCGCCGCAGGCCTTGCAGACGCAGATCTCCAGCGGACCGTTCGGGTTGTCCTTGTTGAAGGGGACCCGGTTCATCAGTTCCGGATGGTCGACCTGGATGTCGCCATGGTTGAAGAAGGCGACATGGGTCGTGTGCTGGCCGGTCACGCCCTTGCAGACGTTGCAATGGCATTCGTGGTTGTCGATGGGTTCAGCGGTGGCGGTGACATGGACGTGCTGGCAGCCGCCAGCGTAGTGGGTGGTCATGCGTAGTCCTCCCTGTGCGCGGCCCCCCGCCCCCTCCCGAGGCAGGTTGAGTCGCTGGCGGAAGGGTAGCATTGTCGCATCGAAGTTTGTTCGAGAAGTTGGCAAGTATGGCTAGCGCACCAGAAATCCTGAAAGAAGCTCGCTCGATTTGCGACATAATGGATCGATGGCTTACCAAGCTGGTCAGCTCGGTACCTCAGCCGAAGATCGTCGTTCTTCCACAGTGACTTCGTCTTCGATACGTTGAGAAGCGGGCGGAGCAAGCAATCGTGCTCTTGCTCGCCAAATGCGTCAGTGGGGTCCGTGCCGCCGCCCTTCTGCTCGAGGCCGGTTACGTGCAGGAAAGCGGTATGGTCTTGCGTGGAGTTGACGAGAATTCAGACACTGTCGGCTTTCTCGTCTTTGCATCTGCTGAAACGGACGAACCACGAATTCTTCGGCGCTACCTGGACACTTTTTTTGCCGAAGAGCTTGCGCATGAGCAATTTGCTGCCAAGGCCAAGGTCAAGGGACGCGACATTGTCAGCCGCCGAGACATCGCAAACTATCTGTCCAATCACCGGCTATCTGGAGGCGACCCGTTCTCAGCAACGAACGCTGCAATGGCCGTTCACTACATACTGTCCGGGTATGCGCACGGCTCTGCCTCCCACGCATTCGAACTTTATGACCCAAGGTTGGGTGCGTTTGAGACGTCAGGAACAAGATCAAAGGTGTTAGTAGAGGACCACGCCTACGACTTCGCAAACTACGTTTATCGCACGATCCTGGCGTTTGGCTTCGCCGGTTCATCAAGGGGTCACTCTGACATTCAGGACCACGCGGAACACTTCGCAAAGCGATATGCCGCGACTCACGGGCTCTCGTAGTGCCTGAATGCAAAACGCCCCCGCGTCTCCGCGAGGGCGTTTGATGTTCAGCGGGCGGTGGGCGGATCGCCCACCCTACGCCCGGGCGAAGCTTAGCCGCGCTCTTCGATGATCTCGACCAGGTGGCTGATCGAGTTCACCATGCCGCGCACCGAAGGGGTATCCTCCAGCTCGCGGGTGCGGTTCAGCTTGTTCAGGCCGAGGCCCTTCAGCGTTGCGGTCTGCACGGCCGGACGGCGGGCGGCCGACCGGACTTGCTTCACGACGATGGTTTTCTTGGCAGCCATGTTCAGGCCTCCACGGTTTCAGCTTCGGGCTTCCGAAGGATTTCGGCGACCTTCTTGCCACGACGCGACGCGACCGAACGGGGCGAGGCTTCGTGCTTCAGCCCGTCGATGGTGGCGCGGATCATGTTGTAGGGGTTCGGGCTGCCGATCGACTTGGCAACGACGTCCTGGACGCCCAGCATTTCGAACACGGCGCGCATCGGGCCGCCGGCAATGATGCCGGTACCGGCCACGGCGGTCCGCATCACGACTTTTCCGGCGCCATGACGGCCTTCCATGTCGTGGTGCAGGGTGCGGCTGTCCTTCAGCGCCACGCGGATCATCGAGCGCTTGGCCTGTTCGGTGGCCTTGCGGATCGCCTCGGGGACTTCCTTGGCCTTGCCCTTGCCAAAGCCGACGCGCCCGCGCTGGTCACCAACGACCACAAGCGCCGCGAACCCGAAGTTCTTGCCGCCCTTGGTGGTTTTCGAGACGCGGTTGATCGCGACCAGACGGTCGGCGAATTCCGGGGTTTCTTCCGGACGATTGTCGCGACGGTCGTCACGACGCTCCCGGCGGTTCTCACGTTCTGCCATATGGCAATTCCTTCGTGGTGGCGCATGGCGCCGTTAAAGCCAATCCTGGTGGGCGCCGCAGGGGCGCCCCCGGATCATCGGGGCAGCCCACCCTACTGAAAGGATGCGCTGCCCGCCTGAGTTAGAACTTCAGACCGCCTTCGCGGGCTGCATCGGCAAGCGCCTTGATCTTGCCGTGGAACAGGAAGCCGCCGCGGTCGAAGTAGCACTCTTCGACGCCCGCCTTCTTGGCCCGCTCGGCAATCGCCGCGCCCACCTTGGCCGAAGCCTCGATGTTGTTCTTGCCGACCACGCCGAGCTCTTTCTCCAGCGTGGAGGCCGCTGCGATGGTCACACCCTTCACGTCGTCGATCAGCTGGACGCTGATGTTCTTCGACGAGCGGTGCACCGACAGCCGCAGACGACCATGCGAGGTCGCCTTGATCTTGTTCCGGACGCGCAGGCGGCGCTTGAGGAACAACTCTCTCTTGTTGTTTGCCATTTTCGCCACCCTTACTTCTTCTTGCCTTCCTTGCGGAAGATGTACTCATCCTTGTAGCGGATGCCTTTGCCCTTGTAGGGCTCGGGCGCGCGCCATTCGCGGATGTTCGCTGCCACCTGGCCGACCTGCTGCTGGTCGATGCCTTCCACGACGATCTCGGTCTGCTTCGGGACGGACACGGTCACGCCCTTCGGCACATCGAAGTTCACTTCGTGGGAATAGCCCAGCGACAGTTTCAGCACGTTCCCGGCCATCGCGGCGCGGTAACCCACGCCCTGGATTTCCAGTTCCGACTTGAAGCCGGTGGTGACGCCGGTCACCAGGTTGTCGATCATCGAGCGGGTCATGCCCCACTGCTGGCGCGCACGCTTGCTGAGGCCACGCGGGGTCACCTTGATGGTGTCGCCCTCGATGGTCAGCGTGACGTCGTCGCCCGCGGTGAACTTGCGGGTCCCTTTCGGGCCCTTCACTTCGATGGTCTGGCCGCTGATCGAGGCAGAGGTGCCTTTGACGAGCGTGACGGGTTTCTTGCCGATACGAGACATTCCACCCTCCTCAGAACACGGTGCAAAGCACTTCGCCGCCGACATTGGCAGCGCGTGCATTTGCATCCGACAGAACGCCCTTCGGGGTCGAGACGATGGCGACACCCAGTCCGTTCCGGACCGAGGGAAGCTCGCTCACACCCATGTACACGCGACGGCCGGGCTTCGAGACACGCTTCACTTCGCGGATCACGGGCTCGCCTTCGTAGTACTTCAGGCTGATGGTGAATTCGCCCTGCTTGTTGGCGGTCTCCGACTTCTCGTAGCCACGGATGTAGCCTTCCGAGAGGAGCACGTCGAGCACGCGGGCGCGCAGCGTCGAGGCGGGGGTCGTCACGGTGGACTTGCCGCGCATCTGGGCGTTGCGGATACGGGTCAGCATATCGCCGAGAGGATCGTTCATGGACATGTGATGCCTCCCTTACCAGCTGGACTTGACCATGCCGGGGATCTGGCCGAACGAGGCCAGGTCACGCAGCATGATGCGCGAGAGTTTGAGCTTGCGGTAGAACGCATGCGGACGGCCCGTCAGCTGGCAGCGGTTGTGCAGACGCACAGCCGCCCCGTTGCGGGGCATTTCAGCCAGTTTGATGGTCGCCTTGAAACGCTCTTCCATCGGCTTGGACTGGTCGTTGATCACCGCCTTGAGGCCGGCGCGCTTGGCAGCATGCTGCTTCACAAGCTTCGCCCGCTTCACTTCGCGGTTCACCATGGATTTCTTTGCCATATCTCAGGTTCCTCGCGCTTACGACGTGAAGGGCATGTTGAAATGCTTCAACAGCGCCTTGGCTTCCGCGTCGGTTTTCGCGGTGGTGCAGATGATGATGTCCATCCCCAGAACCTCGTCGACCTTGTCGAAGTTGATTTCGGGGAACACGATGTGCTCTTTCAGGCCCATGGCATAGTTGCCGCGACCATCGAAGCTGGTGCCCTTGACGCCGCGGAAGTCGCGGACGCGGGGCAGAGCCACGTTGATGAGCCGGTCGAGGAATTCGTACATCCGGTCGCCCCGGAGGGTGACCTTGCAGCCGAGCGGCATTTCCTCACGGACGCGGAAGCCGGCGATCGACTTCTTGGCCTTGGTGATGACGGCCTTCTGACCGGCGATCTGGGACAGCTCCTCGGAGGCCTGCTTGACCTTCTTGGTGTCCTTGACCGCTTCGCCGACGCCCATGTTCAGGACGATCTTGTCCAGACGCGGGATCTGCATGTCGTTCTTGTACGAGAACTCAGCCTTCATGGCCGGGCGGATCTTGCCCTTGTATTCGGCCTTGAGGCGCGGAGTGTAGGTGGCTTGGTCGAGCATCAGATCGCCTCCCCGGTGGTCTTGGCGAAACGGACCTTCTTGTCGCCTTCCATGCGGAAGCCCACGCGGGTCGGTTTGCCGTTCTTGTCCACGATGGCGAGGTTCGACAGGTCGATCGGCATCGCCTTCGGCACCCGACCGCCCTGCGAGGCAGCGGACTGCTTGGTGTGACGGATCGCGACGTTCACGCCGTCGACGATGGCCTTGTTCTCGGACGGCATCACGGCGGAAATCTCGCCCTTCTTGCCCTTGTCCTTGCCGGTGAGCACGACGACCGTGTCACCCTTTTTCAGCTTGGCAGCCATCAGAGCACCTCCGGAGCCAGCGAGATGATCTTCATGAAGTTCTTGGCACGCAGCTCGCGCACGACCGGCCCGAAGATACGGGTGCCGACCGGTTCGCCCTGGTTGTTCAGGATGACGGCGGCGTTGCGGTCGAAACGGATCGAGGTGCCGTCTTCACGGCGGACTTCCTTGGCGGTGCGAACGACGACGGCTTTACGCACGTCACCCTTCTTTACGCGGCCTTTGGGAATGGCTTCCTTGACCGACACCACGATGATGTCGCCGACGGAAGCATAACGGCGGTGCGAGCCGCCAAGAACCTTGATGCACTGCACCCGGCGCGCGCCGGAGTTGTCAGCCACATCCAGATTCGTCTGCATCTGGATCATTTGAAAGTCTCCCGACCTTCAGGGCACAGCCCTGGGGTTTCGTTCGGGACGATGGGGCTTGGCTTACGCCTCGACCACCACCGTCCAGCGTTTCGTCTTCGAGATCGGCGCGCACTCTTCGATACGGACAGTATCGCCGACCTTGAACTTGTTCTCCGCGTCATGGGCGCGGTATTTCTTCGACTTGCGGACGGTCTTCTGCAGCAGCGGGTGCTTGAAGCGGCGTTCCACGAGAACGGTGATCGTCTGCTCGTTCTTGTCCGAGGTGACGACGCCTTGCAGGATGCGTTTCGGCATTGATTTTCCCCTTACTTCGCAGCTTCAGCGGCTTTTTGGCCGAGAACGGTCTTGATGCGGGCGACGTCGCGGCGGACGGCACGCATGCGGGCGGTGTTCTCAAGCTGGTTGGTCGCTTGCTGGAAGCGCAGGTTGAAGGCTTCCTTCTTCAGCTGAACCAGGCTGTCACGCAGCTGGTCCGGCGTCTTCGAACGCAGTTCATCGGCTTTCATGCCGGTCTTTCCTTTTCACAATCGCCAGTCGGCCCCTACGGGAGGGTCACCGAGGACCTGGCGGATCAATGACAAACCGCCGACGCCGAGTCACCCCGGAATCGCGGATGCGCCCGTATAGGGGGGAAGGCGGCGGGGGGCAAGGGGGAAGTTGGGGGGGGAATTACTTTGGGATAGCGGGAGGCAAGACACCTTCAGGCACACGTTCGCTGTAGACCAACGGGACCCACTGCGGGCTACCCTCGATCACAGCCAAGAACCAGCTTCTTCCTGTTTCAGTGTCGAGAAGGATCGTGACTGGCGGATTATCTGTTAGTCCACTTAACTTCCCATCGCGCACAACATAGCGCTCGGTAGACTCCTGTGCCGCCAACACTTGCGCCAACCCCACCCATGCGAGAACGGCAAAGATGGATGCGTTTCGGACCGTTATCACCACAACTTCTCCGCAATCCACTTCTTGATCAGCGACTGCCGCGTGGCGCCCAGCATAAGACGAAACCGTAGGGTGCGCTACAGCGCACCGGCGGATGGTGCGCTGTAGCGCACCCTACGATGCCGCTTCACGCCCACCCATAGTTGAAGCTGACCGAGATCCGTTCCTCCTCGGACATGTTCATCGGGACTTCGTGTCTTAGCCAGCTTTCCCACAGAAGAACCTCGCCCACCGCCGGTTTGACGTAGACGAAGCGCTGCAGCTCTTGCGGCGCGGTTTTCAGGGGGACCGGGGCCAGCATCATCATCGGCAGGCGGGGGTCTTCGAGCTTCAGGGCAGAGGTCCCCTCCGGCATCGCGACATAGGTCGTGCCCGAGATCACCGAATGCGGGTGGATGTGGCTGGCGTGGGTGCCGCCTTCGGGCAGGATGTTGATCCAGAGGGAATTGCACTTGAGCTTCTTGTCCCCCAGGTCGAAGCCCAGGTCCTTGCAGAACGCGGCGACGTGGCGGTCCAGCGCCTTTTCCAGATCGCCGAAGATCGGCATCCGCCAGGGAAGGTCGTTCAGCGAGGCATACGAGGTGTAGCCGGGATAGCCGTTCGCCTCGCACCACTCCTGCCCGGCCTCGTCATCCTCGGCCACCGTCTCGCAGGTGACCCGCAGCTCGTCGTAATCGACCTTCTTCTTGGCAAGTTCGTTCAGCTTCGCGCGGTAGAGGCGGGTGACGAAGAGGGAGGTGATGTCGGGCATGGCCGTGGTCCTTCAAGACGAAAAGACCCCCGCCGTTTCCAGCGGGGGCCGATGTCGTAGGTCGGGGTTCACCCCGAACCTTACCAGTCTTCCTTCGCGACGATGCGGGTCGTGACCGGGAGCTTCATCGCGCCAAGGCGCAGGGCCTCACGCGCGATTTCGTCGTTCACGCCGTCGATCTCGAACATGATCCGGCCCGGCTTGACCTTGCAGGCCCAGTAGTCGGTCGAACCCTTGCCCGAGCCCATCCGAACCTCGACGGGCTTCGCCGAAACCGGAACGTCCGGGAAAATCCGGATCCAGACCCGGCCCTGGCGCTTCATGTGGCGGGTGATCGCGCGGCGGGCCGCTTCGATCTGCCGCGCAGTGACGCGCTCGGGTTCGGTCGCTTTCAGGGCGTAGGAGCCGAAGTTGATCAGGAACCCACCCTTGGCTTCGCCATGGATGCGGCCCTTGTGCATCTTGCGGAATTTCGTGCGCTTTGGTTGCAGCATCTTACGTTACTCCTCAGGCGCGTTCACGGTCGCGGCGCGGACCACGGGGGGCCGGGCCGTCAGCCGCTTCGGCAAGACGACGGTCATGGGCCTGCGGATCATGCTCAAGGATTTCGCCTTTGAAGATCCAGACCTTCACACCGATGATCCCGTAGGGGGTCTCGGCTTCCGACAGGGCATAGTCGATGTCGGCGCGCAGCGTGTGCAGCGGCACGCGGCCTTCGCGGTACCACTCGGTCCGGGCGATTTCGGCGCCGCCAAGACGGCCGGCGACGTTCACACGGATCCCCAGAGCACCCATCCGCATCGCGTTCTGCACGCCACGCTTCATCGCGCGACGGAACGAAACCCGACGCTCCATCTGCTGGGCGATCGACTCGGCCACCAGCTGGGCGTCAAGCTCGGGCTTCCGAACCTCGACGATGTTGAGGTGCAGTTCGGACTTGGTGAACACGGTCAGCTTCTTGCGAAGCGTCTCGATGTCCGCGCCCTTCTTGCCGATGATGACGCCCGGACGCGCGGTGTGGATGGTCACACGGCACTTCTTGTGCGGACGCTCGATGATCACGCGGCTGATGCCGGCGGCCTTCAGTTCCTTGTGGATGAACTCGCGCATGCGGAGGTCTTCCAGCAGCAGGTTGCCGTAATCCTTCGATTCAGCGAACCAGCGGCTGTCCCAGGTGCGGTTGACCTGGAGGCGCATGCCGATCGGATTGACCTTCTGACCCATTATGCGGTCTCCCCGGCTTGACGGACCTTGATGGTGATTTCAGAGAACGGCTTCATGATCTTGCCGAACCGGCCACGAGCCCGCGGACGGCCCCGCTTCATCACCAGGTTCTTGCCGACCCAGGCCTCGGCCACGACAAGGCTGTCGACGTCGAGGTTGTGGTTGTTTTCCGCATTGGCGATGGCCGACTGCAGGCACTTCTTCACGTCACCGGCGATGCGGCGCTTGGAGAAGGTCAGATCGGCCAAGGCCTTCTCCACCTTCTTGCCGCGGATCATGCCCGCGACCAGGTTCAGCTTCTGCGGGGACGTGCGCAGCATGCGCAGCACGGCCATCGCTTCGTTGTCCGCCACGCGGCGGGGGTTCTTTTCCGCACCCATGGCTTACTTCCTCTTCGCTTTCTTGTCGGCGGCGTGACCGTAGTAGGTCCGCGTCGGCGAGTATTCACCGAACTTCTGGCCGATCATTTCTTCCGTCACCGCAACGGGGACGTGCTTCTTGCCGTTGTAGACGCCGAAGGTGAGGCCCACGAACTGCGGCAGGATGGTGGAGCGGCGCGACCAGATCTTGATCACTTCCGACTTGCCGCCAGCCTTGGCTTTCTCGGCCTTCTTCAGGACGTAGCCGTCGACGAACGGGCCTTTCCAGATGGAACGTGCCATGGATTAACGCCCTTTCTTCTTGGCGTGGCGCGAGCGGACGATCAGGCTGTCAGAAGCCTTCGGCTTGCGCGTCTTGTTGCCCTTGGTGCCCTTGCCCCACGGGGTGACCGGGTGACGGCCACCGGAGGTGCGGCCCTCACCACCACCATGCGGGTGGTCGATCGGGTTCATCGCGACGCCGCGGACAGTCGGGCGGATGCCCTTGTGCCGCATGCGGCCGGCCTTACCAAAGTTCTGGTTCGAGTTGTCGGGGTTCGACACGGCACCGATGGTGGCCATGCATTCCTGACGGACCATGCGAAGCTCGCCCGACGAAAGGCGGATCTGCGCGTAGGACCCGTCACGGCCGACGAACTGAGCATAGGTCCCTGCAGCGCGGGCCAGCTGGCCGCCCTTGCCGGGCTTCAGTTCCACGTTGTGCACGATCGCGCCGATAGGCATGCCCGAGAACGGCATCGCGTTGCCGGGCTTCACGTCGGTCTTCGCGCCCGCGATGACCTGGTCGCCCACGGCCAGGCGCTGCGGCGCGAGGATGTAGGCCAGTTCACCGTCCTGATACTTGATCAGCGCGATGAAGGCGGTGCGGTTCGGGTCATATTCGATCCGCTCGACGACCGCCGGGATATCATATTTGCGACGCTTGAAATCGACCACCCGGTAGAGACGCTTTGCGCCCCCGCCCTGGTGCCACATCGTGATACGTCCGGTGTTGTTCCGGCCGCCAGAACGGTTCAAACCCTCGGTGAGGTGCTTGACCGGGCGGCCTTTCCACAGCTCCGAACGGTCGATCAGAACCAGCCCGCGCTGGCCAGGCGTCGTCGGTTTATACGACTTGAGTGCCATGTTCTCTGTCTTCCGTTTGCTTGCACGGGTGCTGCCACCCGGCGGTGAAGGGCTCCGAAGATCCCCGAAACAAAAATCACATGGCCCCGGAACGAATCCCGGGGCCTCGCGACAGGGGGCTTCTAGGGGAAAGGGCGGGTGGTGACAAGGGGTGGTACGGGCGTGTGGAGAAGTATTATGATGCAGGGCACTGAACGAGAGGCCTCTAAGGTCCTCACCAGCACGTTGCAGTCCTTACTCCCATTGCCCAATTGAGCGCATGATCGGAGCGATTTCCATGCGCCAAAGGAACTTATGGCCGTCTCGCACAACATACCCGGCTTCGGAAAGACCAATCATTAGCCGCAGCTCTCGGCCCAATGGAATGAAGTAACCTTCCTGCTTGGTATGCAATTCTCCGAAGTGATCAGCGCAATCGAGGCAAGCGGCTATGAGGCGATGTTCCACCGACAGGTCAAACCCGTTGAATTCCTTCACGAGACGCAGAACTTCTTCGTCAGAGGGAATATGGAAAAACGCGGGAAAATGAGGCCGCTTACCTTGTTCGACCAGGAACGCGGCAAACTGCTCCCGGGAAAAACCTCCATTCCCCTGATTGTCAGCCGCCTTAACGACACCCAGGCTCCAGAGAATATCGCAGGCACTCTCAAATACGCTTAAATGACGGTGGTAAAAATAGCGATCAGGGCCGACAAGAAGGTCAGTCCCCTTGTTGGCTATCCCTCTTAGTACGCTCGCCAGATAGAGCGAAGTTGCTTCCAAGAGCTTCGTATTCATCGGCTTGGTCCAAAAAAGGGAACGGCCCCCGCTCTCGCGGGGGCCGACCTTAGCTAAAGCGAAGTCGCTCAAAGACCAGTCGTCACGTCGATCGTCTGACCGTCTTCCAGCATGACATAGGCCTTCTTCTTGTCCGAACGCTCGCCTGCGCGACCGCGGAAACGCTTGGCCTTGCCCTTGGTGATGGTGGTGTTCACCGCCTTCACCTTCACACCAAAGATCGCCTCGACGGCTTCCTTGATCTGCGGCTTGGTCGAGTCCATCGCGACCTGGAACACGACGGCACCCGCCTCAGAGGCCATGGTGGCCTTTTCGGTGATGACCGGCTTCTTGATCAGGTCGTAGTGCTCCGGCTTGATGGCCGCAGCGGTTTTCGGTGCTTTGCTCATTTCAGGCGAGCCTCCAGGGCTTCGACACCGGCCTTGGTGATGACCAGGGTGTCACGCTTGAGGATGTCGTAGACGTTGGCGCCGATGGTCGGCAGGACGTCCACGCCCTCCAGGTTGCGGGCGGCCAGGGCGAAGTTCGCGTCGACCGAAGCGCCGTCGATGATCAGGACGCGCTTCCAGCCAAGCTCCGACTTCATCTTGGCGAGGTTGGCGGTCTTGGCCTCGGCCAGCGTGGCCGCGTCCAGGATCACCAGCTCGCCCGCCTTGGCCTTGGCCGAGAGCGCGTGCCGCAGCCCGAGGGCGCGGAACTTCTTCGGCAGGTCATGGGCGTGGCTGCGGGGCTGCGGGCCCTTGTAGACGCCACCGTGACGGAAGATCGGGGCCTTCTTGGAGCCGTGGCGTGCGCCGCCGGTGCCCTTCTGGCGGTAGATCTTCTTGGTCGAGTAGCTGACGTCCGACTTGCCCAGCGTCGAGTGGGTGCCAGCCTGAGCCTTCGCCCGCTGCCAGCGCACCACGCGGTGCAGGATGTCGGCGCGCGGCTCAAGGCCAAACAGCGCTTCGTCCAGATCGATGGAGCCGGCCTTCTTGCCGTCCAGCTTGATCACATCGAGTTTCATGCTTCACCCCCTTCGGCGGCGACTTCGGCAGCCGGAGCAGCCGCAGCGGTGCGGATCGCGGCGGGACGCGGGGCGTCCTTGGCTTCCGGCTTCTTCACGGCGTCCTTGATGGTGACCCAGCCGCCCTTCGACCCGGGGACAGCGCCCTTGATCATGATCAGGCCGCGGTCGGCGTCGGTGCGGACGACCTGCAGGTTCTGCGTGGTCACGCGGACCGAACCCAGGTGGCCGGCCATCTTCTTGCCCTTGAACACCTTGCCGGGGTCCTGGCACTGGCCGGTCGAGCCGTGCGAACGGTGCGAAACCGACACACCGTGCGAGGCGCGCAGGCCGCCGAAGTTGTGACGCTTCATCGCACCGGCGAAGCCCTTGCCGATCGATGTGCCGGCGACGTCGACGAACTGGCCCGCGAGGTAGTGGTCAGCGGTGATTTCCGCGCCCACGTCGATCAGGCAGTCCGGCGAGACGCGGAATTCCGCGATCTTGCGCTTCGGCGCGACATTCGCCTTGGCGAAATGGCCGCGCTGTGCGGCGGTGGTCCGCTTGGCCTTGGCCACGCCCGCACCCAGCTGGACGGCGGTGTAGCCATCCTTGTCAGCGGTGCGCTGTGCCACGACCTGAAGGCTGTCGAGCTGCAGAACCGTCACCGGAACCTGCTTGCCGTCCGCCAGGAACAGCCGGGTCATGCCCAGCTTCTTTGCGATAACTCCAGAGCGCATCTGTTTCATGCCCCCTTACACTTTGATCTCGACGTCCACGCCAGCGGCGAGGTCGAGCTTCATCAGCGCGTCCACGGTCTGGGGGGTCGGATCAACGATGTCGAGCAGACGCTTGTGCGTCCGGATTTCCCACTGGTCGCGCGACTTTTTGTCGATGTGCGGACCACGGAGAACCGTGAATTTCTCGATCTTGTTGGGCAGCGGGATCGGCCCGCGGACGGTGGCACCGGTACGCTTCGCGGTGTTCACGATTTCCTGGGTGCTGGCGTCCAGCACACGGTAATCGAACGCGCGGAGCCGGATGCGGATGGTCTGACCTTGCATCGGTTTTTTCCCTTTAGAACATCGGCCTGGGGATTCGGCCCCACCCGAGAGGTTCTGTTTCGTTAGTCTGTAATCGGGGTCGAAGGGCGGGCTGATACAACCCGCCCTTCGGAAGTGCAATAGTGTTTAAGCGATGATCTTCGACACCACGCCTGCGCCGACGGTGCGGCCGCCTTCGCGGATGGCGAAGCGCAGCTTCTCTTCCATCGCGATGGGCGCGATCAGTTCGACGACGAACTTCAGGTTGTCGCCCGGCATCACCATCTCGGTGCCTTCCGGCAGCTGCACGGTCCCGGTCACGTCGGTCGTCCGGAAGTAGAACTGCGGACGGTAGTTCGCGAAGAACGGGGTGTGGCGGCCGCCTTCTTCCTTGGTCAGGATGTAGGCTTCGGCTTCGAACTTGGTGTGCGGCTTGACCGAGCCGGGCTTGCACAGCACCTGGCCACGTTCCACGCCTTCACGGTCCACGCCGCGCAGCAGCGCGCCGATGTTGTCGCCAGCCTCGCCGCGGTCCAGGAGCTTGCGGAACATCTCGACGCCGGTGCAGACCGACTTCTTGGTGTCGCGGATGCCGACGATTTCAACTTCGTCGCCGACGTTGATCACGCCACGCTCGACCCGGCCGGTCACCACGGTGCCGCGGCCCGAGATCGAGAACACGTCTTCGATCGGCATCAGGAACGGCTGGTCCACGGCACGCGCCGGGGTCGGGATGTATTCGTCGACAGCCTTCATCAGCGCGCGGATCGAGTCCTCGCCGATTTCCTTCGACTCGCCGATCATCGCCTGGTGGGCCGAGCCCTTGATGATCGGGATGTCGTCGCCCGGGTATTCGTAGGACGACAGCAGCTCGCGCACTTCCATCTCGACGAGTTCGAGGAGTTCCTCGTCATCCACCAGGTCGACCTTGTTCATGTAGACGACCATGTAGGGGATGCCGACCTGGCGGCCGAGCAGGATGTGCTCGCGCGTCTGCGGCATCGGGCCGTCGGACGCGGCCACGACCAGGATCGCGCCGTCCATCTGGGCGGCACCGGTGATCATGTTCTTGACGTAGTCGGCGTGGCCGGGGCAGTCGACGTGGGCATAGTGCCGCGCGGCGGTTTCATATTCCACGTGGGCGGTCGAGATCGTGATCCCGCGAGCCCGCTCTTCCGGCGCGCCGTCGATCTGGTCATAGGCGCGGAATTCGCCGAAATACTTCGTGATCGCCGCCGTCAGCGTCGTCTTGCCGTGGTCAACGTGACCAATGGTCCCGATGTTCACGTGCGGTTTCGTCCGTTCAAACTTTGCCTTCGCCATGATGGCTTCTCCTATTGGTTCAGATGCGCCGGGCAGCCCGGCCTACGGGGTGGTAGGGCGGGGGTTACCCGCCGCACCGTCATGCGTATTTCTTCTGGATCTCGGCGCTCAGGTTTTCCGGAACCGTGTCGTAATGGTCGAACTCCATCGAGAACACGGCGCGGCCCGAGGTCATCGAGCGGAGCTGGTTGATGTAGCCGAACATGTTGGCCAGCGGGACCATGGCGGCGATGACGTTCGCGTTGCCGCGGCTGTCCTGGCCGGTGATCATACCCCGACGCGAGGTCAGGTCGCCGATGACGCCGCCGGTGAACTCTTCCGGGGTGACGACTTCGACTTTCATGATCGGCTCCAGCAGCTTCGCGCCGGCCTTCTTCAGGCCGTCACGCATCGCCGCACGGGTCGCGATTTCGAAGGCCAGGACCGAGGAGTCGACGTCGTGGAACGCGCCGTCAACCAGCTGGACCTTGAAGTCGATGACCGGGAAGCCCGCGAGCGGACCCGAATCCATGACCGACTTGATGCCCTTTTCGACGCCGGGGATGTACTCCTTCGGCACCGCACCACCGATGATCTTCGATTCGAACGAATAGCCCTCGCCGGGTTCGGTCGGGTCGATGATCAGCTTGACGCGGGCGAACTGGCCCGTGCCACCGGTCTGCTTCTTGTGGGTGTAGTCGATCTCGGTCGAGCGCGAGATGGTCTCGCGATAGGCCACCTGCGGAGCGCCGATGTTCGCCTCGACCTTGAACTCGCGACGCATGCGGTCGACGAGAATGTCGAGGTGAAGTTCGCCCATGCCCTTCATGATGGTCTGACCCGATTCCAGGTCGGTTTCCACGCGGAAGGACGGGTCTTCGGCAGCCAGACGGGCCAGAGCGATGCCCATCTTTTCCTGGTCGGCCTTGGTCTTCGGTTCCACCGCGATCTCGATGACCGGGACCGGGAAGGTCATGGTTTCGAGAACGACGGGGGCGTTCGGATCGCAGAGCGTGTCCCCGGTGGTGGTTTCCTTCAGACCGCCAAGCGCAATGATGTCGCCGGCGAAGGCTTCGGTGATTTCCTCACGCTCGATGGCGTGCATCATCATCATGCGGCCAACACGCTCACGGCGCTGCTTGGTCGCGTTCATCATCGGGTCGCCCTTGGCGAGCTTGCCCGAATAGATCCGGGTGAAGGTCAGGGAGCCGACGAAGGGGTCGTTCATGATCTTGAACGCGAGGCCCGAGAAGGGCTGGTCGTCATCGGCCGACCGCGCGATGTTGCGGGTTTCCGACTCGTCGCCCGGCGCGAAGCCCATGTAGGGCGGCACGTCCAGCGGCGAGGGCAGATAGTCGATGACGGCGTTCAGAAGCGGCTGGACGCCCTTGTTCTTGAATGCCGAACCGGCGAGCACCGGGATGAAGTCGATTGCGAGCGTGCCCTTGCGGATCAGCGCGCGCAGTTCCTCCGGCGAAGGCTCGTTGCCTTCCAGATAGGCTTCCATCGCGGCGTCGTCCTGACCCACGGCGGTTTCCAGGAGGTTCAGGCGCCATTCGTCGGCCTGGTCCTTCAGCTCGGCGCGGATCGGCTTGCGCTTCCACGACGCGCCAAGGTCTTCGCCCTCGTAGACCCACTCTTCCATGGTCACGAGGTCGATGATGCCTTCCAGCTTGTCTTCGGCGCCGATCGGCAGGGCCACCGGCATCGCGTTCGCGCCGGTGCGGTCCTTGATCATGCGGACGCACTTGAAGAAGTCGGCGCCGGTCTTGTCCATCTTGTTGACGAAGACGATGCGCGGAACCTTGTAGCGGTCAGCCTGACGCCAGACGGTTTCGGTCTGCGGCTCAACGCCCGCGTTGCCGTCGAGAAGAACGACAGCACCGTCAAGCACGGCCAGCGAGCGTTCGACTTCGATGGTGAAGTCGACGTGGCCGGGGGTGTCGATGATGTTGAAGCGGAACTTCGTGGCCTTGTCGCCGACGCCCGAAGTGGGGTCGACCTGACGGTTCCAGAAGGTGGTCGTGGCAGCCGAAGTGATCGTGATGCCGCGCTCCTGCTCCTGCTCCATCCAGTCCATCGTGGCAGCGCCGTCGTGGACTTCGCCGATCTTGTGGGACTTGCCGGTGTAGTAGAGGATGCGTTCCGAGGTCGTGGTCTTGCCCGCGTCGATGTGGGCAATGATCCCGAAGTTGCGGTAGCGTTCCAGCGGGTAATCGCGTGCCATTGTGCCCTCTTACCAGCGGTAATGGCTGAACGCTTTGTTCGCGTCGGCCATCTTGTGGGTGTCTTCGCGCTTCTTCACGGCGGTGCCGCGGTTCTGCACGGCGTCCGACAGCTCGGCGGCCAGACGCTCTTCCATGGTGTTCTCGTTGCGCTTGCGGGCGGCGGCGATCAGCCAGCGGATCGCCAGGGCCTCACGACGCTCGGTCCGAACCTCGACGGGAACCTGGTAGGTCGCACCGCCGACGCGGCGCGAACGGACTTCGACCGAGGGCTTTACGTTGTCGAGCGCTTCGTGGAACGCCTCGACGGCCGGGCGCTTCAGGCGGGTCTGGACGCGGTCAAGCGCGCCGTAGACGATGCCTTCGGCGACGGACTTCTTGCCGTCCAGCATCAGGTTGTTCATGAACTTGGTGACCACACGATCGCCAAACTTGGCATCGGGCAGGATCTCGCGCTTTTCGGCGGCGTGACGACGGGACATCTCTTATCTCCTCACTTCGGACGCTTGGCGCCGTATTTCGAACGACGCTGACGACGCTCTTTCACGCCCTGGGTGTCCAGAACGCCGCGGAGGATGTGGTAACGCACACCCGGAAGGTCCTTCACCCGGCCGCCACGGATCAGGACGACAGAGTGTTCCTGAAGGTTGTGCTTTTCGCCGGGGATGTAGGAGATGACCTCGAAGCCGTTGGTCAGGCGCACCTTGGCGACTTTCCGCATGGCCGAGTTCGGCTTCTTCGGGGTGGTGGTGTAGACGCGGGTGCAGACCCCACGCTTTTGCGGGCAGGATTCCAGGTGCTGCGACTTGGACTTCCGGACCACTGCTTCCCGGGGCTTCCGGATCAGCTGTTGAATCGTCGGCATTCACGTTCCTCGTTTCGATACTCGCCCCCTAGCCGTTGGGGGCGCCGCTTCTCGACCGTGCCTTGCGCGAATCGCAAAACACGAACACCGCAACCACCGCCGTTTCCGGCGATGCCGCGGTGGAATTCCAGAGGATCGGGGCGTTTTCGGCCCGGATCATGACCACTTCAAGCGCTCTGAGCCCTGAACCAGAGGCGGACCTCGGGCGTCGGGTTGGCGGGCGTATAGGGGGAATCGGCAGGGGTGTCAATGGAAGCACCCTGCCCTGCGGGCTACCCCCTCTGGCGGCGGAGCTGCCTTTCGCGCCAGAGGGTGAAAAGGCCCGCGGCGATGACGATGGTGGCGCCCATGATGGTCCAGCCGTCCGGAAAATCGCCGAAGACGACCAGGCCCAGGACGATGGCCCAGAGGAGCGAGGTATAGCGGAACGGCGCGACGAGGCCGATGTCGCCGTGGCGCATCGCGGCGACCGAGGTGAGGTAGCCGACGATCAGGAACAGCCCGGCGCCAAGGACGCGTGTCAGATCCCATCCGGTGGGGGCCTGCCAGCCCTGAAAGGCGGTGCCGGTCCAGCCCATCAAGGTGACGGCGACCGCGGCACCGAGGGCGACGAGGGTCGAGGGGACCTGGCCCTGCAGCGGCCGGACCGCCAGGTCGCGGACCACCACGCAGGCGACCGAGGCGAGGCCCAGAAGCGACCAGCGGTCGAAGCCTTCCGTCCCCGGGCGGATGATGATCAGGACGCCGACGAGGCCCACCAGGATCGCCGTCATCCGCCGCCAGCCGATCTTGTCGCCGTAGACGAGGGCGGCGGCCAGCGTGATGAGGAGCGGCAGCGCCTGCAGGATCGCCGAGAGGTTGGCGAGCGGCATCCGGAGAAGCGCTTCAAGGAAGAAGATCGTGGCGGCGACGTCGGCGAGCGAGCGGAGGAGGATCAGCCAGCCATCGCGGCGGTTCGGGCGGAACCGGAAGGCCCCGGTGGCGAGGCAGAGGATCAGGAGGCCCACTACGGCGATCAGCCCGCGCAGCCCAATGGTCTGGAACAGCGGCAGGGTTTGCGTCACCGACTTCATGAAGGTGTCGTTGATCGTGAAGGCGGCCATCGAGGCGCACATCAGGAGGATGCCGCGGAGGTTGTCAGACATCGGCAAGATCGGCGGTCCTTCTCTTGCGCCTTGGGTAGCAGGCAGGCGGGGCAAGGGAAAGTGTCCACGGTGGACAGATTTGCCGGTCTTTTGGACTCAAGGGGTTAGGCGCGGGCATTAACCGGATGGAAAGGTCCGGCGTCCACGCGGGTTGGGGCGGTTTTCAGATTGAGCGCTGCCGCGCGAGGCTTTTGTCTCGTCGTCGGCCTTCGCCTCCTCCTCGGTTCGTCGGGGGCGCTTCGCCCCCCGAACCCCCAGAGGATATTTGCAGAAGGGAAATCTCGGGTGCCAGGTAGGCGGTCAGCCGGCAGAGCCACCCCACCGAGCCAAGGTCAGGCCGACAACAGCACCGGGAGCGGGCAGTCGCCGTCCAGCACGCGGCCGGTGACGCTGCCGAAGATCAGCTCATGGATCGGCGAATGGCGGACGGCGCCGGCGACGATCAGGTCGCAGTGGGTGTCATGGGCGGCGGCGAGGAGGGCGTCGTAGACGTCGCGGCCCGTGCGGGGGACTTCGCGGAATTCGGCCTTGATCCCGTGACGCGACAGGTGATGTGCGGCCTCGATCCCGGACTGGTCCATCCGGAGCGCCTTGTCGTCGGTGACGCGGGCAACGATGGCCTCGGACCCTGCGGGCAGGATCGACAAAGCGTCGTGCATCGCGCGGGCGGCGGCGTGGGTGCCGTCCCAGGCGATCAGCGCGCGGCGCGGCAGCGCACGGCTGCCGGTGCGGGGCGCGATGACCAGCGGGCGACCGGAGTCGAAGATCGCGGCCTGAGCCAGGAGACGTTCGCCGACCAGGGGGCCGCGGCGACCGGTCAGGATGCCGAAGTCGGCGACCTTCAGGTGGTCGGCGAAAACCTCGCCGATGCCGTAGGCAAAGCTGGAGCGGTCGACCACCGAGGCCGGGACCCCTGCCCTGTCGGCCTGCGCGGAGATCTGGGCGCGGACCTGGGCCAGGTCGACGTCATCGGACGCCGCGCTGCTGACATCCGCCGGAAAGGCCAGCACGACGACGTGGGCATCGAGACCACCCGCCCAGCCGAGCGCCAGATCCAGGGCAATGGTGTCCTCGGCACTGCGGGAAGGTTCGACAAAGGTGACGATGGAGCTTGCGGGCATCGGTGGCCTCCTCTGCTGTTTTACCGGAGTTATGCACTCGCCACCGCTCTCACAAGGGCGGCGGGGACCGGAAAAGGAAAGCCCCGCCAACCGGATGGCTGGCGGGGCTTTGTGGTCTGGCTGTCGCGTGACTTAGTCGCGGCTTTCGATCGTGTCGACCAGGCCCGCGTCGAAGCCGCTGTCGAACTCGGTCGCTTCCATCGTCTCGGGAGCGGCCAGAGCGGCGGCTTCCTCAGCCTCCGACCGGCGTGCCTCGATCACGGTGTGGTCGCGGTCGGCAGCGATCTTCTTGACGCGGCTGGTGGCGCCACCGGTGCCCGCCGGGATCAGGCGGCCGACGATGACGTTCTCCTTGAGACCCAGGAGTTTGTCCCGCTTGCCCTGCACCGAAGCCTCGGTGAGGACCCGCGTGGTTTCCTGGAACGAGGCCGCAGAGATGAAGCTGCGGGTTTGCAGCGACGCCTTGGTGATCCCGAGGAGGACCGGCTCGGCCTTGGCCTCGCGGCCGCCGCGGTTGACCGCCTTCGTGTTCTCTTCGTCCAGCTCGATCTTCTCGACCTGTTCGCCCTTCAGAAGCGTGGTGTCGCCCGAGTCGAGGATCTCGAACTTCTGCAGCATCTGACGGACGATGACCTCGATGTGCTTGTCGTTGATCTTCACGCCCTGCAGTCGGTACACGTCCTGCACTTCGTCGATCATGTAGTTGGCAAGCGCCTCGATCCCCATGATCCGCAGGATGTCGTGCGGAGCCGGGTTGCCGTCCATGATGTAGTCGCCCTTCTGGACGAAGTCGCCTTCCTGAACCGGAATGTGCTTGCCCTTGGGGATCATGTATTCGACGGCGGTTAGCGTCTCATCGACCGGTTCGACGGTGATGCGGCGCTTGTTCTTGTAGTCCTTGCCGAAGCGGACATAGCCATCGGTTTCCGCGATGATCGCGTGATCCTTCGGACGACGGGCCTCGAACAGTTCGGCCACGCGGGGCAGACCCCCAGTGATGTCCTTGGTCTTGGCGCCTTCGCGCGGGATACGGGCCACCACGTCGCCGGGCCGCAGTTCCTGGCCGTCTTCGACCGACAGGATCGCGTCCACCGACATGGCGTAGGTGATCGGGTTGCCCGCTTCGTTGCGCACAGGTTCGCCGGTCGCCGGATCCATCACGATGATCTCGGGCTTGAGATCGCCGCCTTTCGGCACGCTCCGCCAGTCGGACACGATCTTCTGGGTCATGCCGGTGGCTTCGTCGGTTTCCTCGCGGACCGAGATCCCTGCGACCAGGTCCTTGAACCGTGCCACGCCGGTCTTTTCGGCGATGATCGGCAGGGTGAAGGGGTCCCATTCGAAGAGCTTGGTGCCGCGCTTGACTGCCGAGCCTTCCTTGACGTGCAGCTTCGCGCCATAGGTCAGCTTGTGGGCGGCCCGTTCCTGGCCCGCTTCGTCGATGATCGCGATCTGCATGTTCCGGCCGATGACGATCTGCTCGCCCGCAGCGTTCTTCAAGAGGTTCGCGTTCCGGAACTCGATCTTGCCTTCCTGCGACGCTTCCAGGAACGACTGCTGGCCACCCTGGGCCACGCCGCCGATGTGGAAGGTACGCATGGTCAGCTGCGTGCCGGGTTCGCCGATCGACTGGGCGGCGATGATGCCGACCGCTTCGCCGATGTTCACCAGCGTCCCGCGCGCGAGGTCGCGACCATAGCAGAGCGCGCAGACGCCCTCTTCGGCCTCGCAGGTGAGCGGCGAGCGGATGCGGATCGCGGCGATGCCCGATGCCGAGATCAGGTCAGCCCGGCGTTCGTCGATCAGCTCGTTCTTGGCGACGATCACCTCGTCCGAGCCGGGCGCGATCACGTCTTCGGCCGCGACACGGCCGAGGACCCGTTCGCCCATCGGCACGATCACTTCACCGTCGTTGACCGCGGCCTGCGCCGTGATCGACTGTTCGGTGCCGCAATCGTGGACGCGGATGATGCAGTCCTGGGCCACGTCGACCAGTCGGCGGGTCAGGTAGCCCGAGTTCGCGGTCTTCAGCGCGGTATCGGACAGGCCCTTCCGGGCGCCGTGGGTCGAGTTGAAGTATTCAAGAACGGTCAGACCTTCCTTGAAGTTCGAGATGATCGGCGTCTCGATGATCTCTCCGCTCGGCTTGGCCATCAGGCCGCGCATGCCGCCAAGCTGCTTCATCTGGATGACCGAGCCCCGGGCACCGGAGTGGGCCATCATGTAGACCGAGTTCGGCTCTTTCTCGGCGCCGTTTTCGTCGGTGCGAGACGCGGAGATCGTGGCCATCATGGCCTCGGTCACCTTGTCGTTGCACTTGGTCCAGGCGTCGACGACCTTGTTGTACTTCTCGCCCTGAGTGATCAGACCGTCGAGGTACTGCTGTTCGAAGCCGGCGACCTGGTCCTTCACCTCGTTGACGATGGTCCACTTGGTGTCGGGGATCACCATGTCGTCCTTGCCGAACGAGATGCCGGCGCGGAAGGCTTCGCGGAAGCCCAGCGTCATGATCTGGTCGCAGAAGATTACCGATTCCTTCTGGCCGCAGTAGCGGTAGACGGTGTCGATGACGGTCTGCACGTCCTTCTTCCGCAGAAGCCGGTTGACCAGGTCAAACGGCGCCTTGGCGTTCAGAGGCAGGAGGTTCCCCAGCCGCAGACGGCCCGGGGTGGTGTCGAAGCGCTTCCAGACCACATTGCCGGTCTCGTCAACCTGGCGCAGGCGGGCCTTGATCTTGGCGTGCAGATGCACCGCACCGGCAGCCAGCGCGTGCTCGACTTCCTCGATATCGGCGAAGGCCATGCCTTCCCCGACCATGCCTTTGCGCTCCATGGTCACGTAGTAGAGACCAAGGACCATGTCCTGCGACGGCACGATGATCGGCGCGCCGTTGGCGGGCGACAGCACGTTGTTCGTCGACATCATCAGGACGCGCGCTTCCAGCTGGGCTTCCAGCGAAAGCGGCACGTGGACGGCCATCTGGTCACCGTCGAAGTCGGCGTTGAAGGCCGAGCAGACGAGCGGGTGCAGCTGGATCGCCTTGCCTTCGATCAGGATCGGCTCGAAGGCCTGGATGCCCAGACGGTGCAGCGTCGGCGCGCGGTTGAGGAGAACCGGGTGTTCGCGGATGACTTCATCCAGGATATCCCAGACCTCGGGGCGCTCTTTCTCGACCAGCTTCTTCGCTTGCTTGACGGTCGAGGAAAGACCCTTGGCTTCCAGCCGCGAGTAGATGAACGGCTTGAAGAGTTCGAGCGCCATCTTCTTCGGCAGGCCGCACTGGTGCAGCTTGAGTTCGGGACCGGTCACGATGACCGAACGGCCCGAGAAGTCGACGCGCTTGCCCAGCAGGTTCTGGCGGAAGCGGCCCTGCTTGCCTTTCAGCATGTCCGACAGCGACTTCAGCGGGCGCTTGTTGGTGCCCGTGATGACGCGGCCGCGACGGCCGTTGTCGAACAGCGCGTCAACGGCTTCCTGCAGCATCCGCTTTTCGTTCCGGACGATGATGTCCGGCGCACGAAGCTCGATCAGGCGCTTCAGGCGGTTGTTGCGGTTGATGACGCGACGGTAGAGGTCGTTCAGGTCGGACGTGGCGAAGCGGCCGCCGTCCAGGGGCACCAGCGGGCGCAGTTCCGGCGGGATCACGGGAAGCACGGTCAGGATCATCCACTCGGGGCGGTTGCCCGACTCGAGGAAGGATTCAACGATCTTCAGCCGCTTGATGATCTTCTTGGGCTTCAGCTCGCCAGTGGCTTCCTTCAGCTCCTCACGCAGCTGTTCAGCCGTCGCGTCGAGGTCGATCGCCGCCAGCATCTCGCGGATCGCTTCCGCACCGATGTTCGCGGTGAAGGCGTCGGTGCCGTACTGGTCCTGCGCGTCGAGGAATTCCTCTTCGGTCATCAGCTGGCCGTAGGTGAGGTCGGTCAGACCCGGCTCGATGACGACGTAGTTTTCGAAGTAGAGGATGCGTTCCAGGTCCCGCAGCGTCATGTCGAGCATGAGGCCAATCCGGGACGGCAGCGACTTCAGGAACCAGATGTGGGCGACGGGGGCGGCGAGCTCGATATGGCCCATCCGCTCACGACGCACCTTCTGGAGCGTGACTTCAACGCCGCACTTTTCGCAGACGACGCCGCGATATTTCATGCGCTTGTATTTGCCGCAGAGGCATTCGTAGTCCTTGATCGGCCCGAAGATCCGGGCGCAGAAGAGGCCGTCACGCTCGGGCTTGAAGGTCCGGTAGTTGATGGTTTCCGGCTTCTTGATCTCGCCATAGGACCAGCTCAGGATCCGCTCGGGCGATGCCAGAGAGATCTTGATCTCGTCGAAGGTCTTGACCGGAGCAACCGGGTTGAACGGGTTGGTCGAGAGTTCCTGGTTCATTTCAATTCCTCACTTGAGGGAGGGAAGTCGGGTCTCGGCGAACGATTACGCCAAGCGTTTTTTCAATCTCGGACATCCGAAGCACATAGGTGTGCGGCCATTCCGGCGTAGGGTCGGGCGCGATTTGCCAAGTCAGATGCACCACATGAGCCTCATCCGCATTGTCTCGGTCGATGGCCAGAACGTCGTCACTTGCGTCGTCGATGGCTACCACGTCGATACGGTTGAGTATGGGGAACAGTGCGTGTCCGCTACTGACTTCGCGCATGAGCTGGGTCTTGAAGATCGCGGCACGATCACCCGTAACTGCTTCCCAGCTCATGCTTTCCACCTTGCCTCTGCCCTAACTATGGACTGACCTCACTCCTCCTCCGCATCCAGGAGTTCCATGTTGAGGCCGAGGCCCCGCACTTCCTTGACAAGGACGTTGAACGATTCCGGCACGCCGGCTTCGAAGTTGTCCTCGCCCTTGACGATCGACTCGTAGACCTTGGTCCGGCCTGCCACGTCGTCCGACTTCACCGTCAGCATTTCCTGCAGGGTGTAGGCGGCGCCGTAGGCTTCCAGGGCCCAGACTTCCATCTCGCCGAGACGCTGGCCGCCGAACTGCGCCTTGCCGCCCAGCGGTTGCTGGGTGACGAGCGAGTACGGACCGGTAGACCGGGCGTGCAGCTTGTCGTCGACCAGGTGGTGGAGCTTGAGCATGTACTTCACGCCCACGGTCACCTTGCGCTGGAACTGCTCACCGGTGCGGCCGTCGAACACCACGGACTGGCCCGAGGTGTCAAAGCCCGCGCGGGTCAGCGCGTCGTTGACATCGGCTTCCTTGGCGCCGTCGAAGACCGGGGTCGCAATCGGCACGCCCTTGGTCACGTTGCCCGCCAGCTCCAGGAACTCGTCCTCGTCGCGGCCCGCGAAGGCCTCGTCATAGGTCTCGTCGCCGTAGGCCAGACGGACAGCTTCACGCACCGGGGTCATGTCGCCGGACCGGCGATATTCCTTCAGCGCGTCGTCGATCTTCAGGCCCAGGCCGCGCGCGGCCCAGCCCATGTGGGTTTCGAGGATCTGGCCCACGTTCATCCGCGACGGCACGCCGAGCGGGTTCAGCACGAGGTCGACCGGGGTGCCATCGGCCAGGAAGGGCATGTCTTCCATCGGCACGACCTTGGAGATGACGCCCTTGTTGCCGTGACGGCCGGCCATCTTGTCGCCCGGCTGCAGCTTGCGCTTCACCGCGACGAAGACCTTGACCATCTTCATCACGCCCGGAGGCAGGTCGTCGCCACGGCGCACCTTTTCGACCTTGTCGTCGAACCGGTGGTCGAGGGCACGCTTCTGCGCTTCGAACTGGTCGTGCAGAGCTTCGACTTCCTTGGCGTCGTTCTCTTCGCCAAGGGCAAGCTGCCACCACTGGCCACGGCTTAGCGTGCCCAGGAGTTCCTCGTCGATGGTCGAGCCCGCCTTGATGCCTTTCGGGCCCTTCACGGCGGTCTTGCCCATGATCAGGGTCTTGAGGCGCGCGTAGATGTTGCGCTCCAGGATCGCGAGTTCGTCGTCGCGGTCGCGGGCGAGGCGTTCGACTTCCTCACGCTCGATCTGCAGGGCACGTTCGTCCTTGTCGACACCGTGGCGGTTGAAGACGCGCACTTCCACGATGGTGCCATAGGCGCCCGGGGGCAACCGCAGCGAGGTGTCGCGGACGTCCGAGGCCTTTTCACCGAAGATGGCGCGGAGGAGCTTTTCTTCCGGCGTCATCGGGCTTTCGCCCTTCGGGGTGATCTTGCCGACCAGGATGTCGCCCGGCTGCACTTCGGCCCCGATGTAGACGATGCCCGCTTCGTCGAGGTTGCGCAGCGCTTCCTCGCCGACGTTCGGGATGTCGCGGGTGATTTCCTCAGGTCCCAGCTTGGTGTCCCGGGCGGCGACTTCGTATTCCTCGATGTGGATCGAGGTGAAGACGTCGTCGCGCAGGATGCGTTCCGAGATCAGGATCGAGTCTTCGTAGTTGTAGCCGTTCCAGGGCATGAAGGCGACGACCACGTTCCGGCCAAGGGCCAGTTCGCCCATGTCGGTGCAGGGGCCGTCGGCCACCACCTCGCCGCGCTTGACCACGTCGCCCACCTTCACCAGCGGGCGCTGGTTGATGCAGGAGGACTGGTTCGACCGCTTGAACTTGCGCAGACGGTAGATGTCGACGCCCGGTTCACCCGGTTCCAGCATTTCCGTAGCACGGACAACGATACGGGTCGCGTCGACCTGGTCGATCACGCCGGCGCGGCGGGCCATGATGGCGGCGCCGCTATCACGCGCGACGACCGCTTCGATGCCGGTGCCGACGAAGGGGGCATCGGATTGCAACAGCGGCACCGCCTGACGCTGCATGTTCGAGCCCATCAGCGCGCGGTTGGCGTCGTCGTTTTCCAGGAACGGGATCAGCGAGGCCGCAACAGACACCAGCTGCTTCGGCGACACATCGATCAGGTCCACCGAATCCGGCGGGTTCAGCATGAATTCCCCGGCCTTCCGGCTGGAGATCAGTTCCTCGGTGAAACGACCCTCCGCGTCCTGGCCGGCGTTGGCCTGGGCGACGGTGTGGCGCATTTCCTCGGTGGCCGACATGTAAACGACCTCGTCGGTCACCTTGCCGTCGATCACCTTGCGGTACGGGGTTTCGATGAAGCCGTACTTGTTCACGCGGGCGAAGGTCGCGAGGCTGTTGATCAGACCGATGTTCTGGCCTTCCGGCGTCTCAATCGGGCACATCCGGCCGTAGTGGGTCGGGTGGACGTCGCGGACCTCGAAGCCAGCACGCTCACGGGTCAGACCGCCCGGCCCGAGGGCCGAGAGACGACGCTTGTGGGTAACCTCCGACAGCGGGTTGGTCTGGTCCATGAACTGCGACAGCTGCGAGGAGCCGAAGAATTCACGCACCGCAGCGGCGGCCGGCTTCGCGTTGATCAGGTCCTGCGGCATGATCGTGTCGATTTCGACGGACGACATGCGTTCCTTGATCGCGCGTTCCATCCGCAGAAGGCCGACGCGGTACTGGTTTTCCATCAGCTCGCCGACGGACCGGACGCGGCGGTTGCCGAGGTGGTCGATGTCGTCGATCTCGCCCTTGCCGTCGCGCAGTTCGGTCAGGGCCTTGATGCAGGCGACGATGTCGCCGCGGTCCAGCGTGCGCTGGGTATCCGGGCGGTCAAGGTCGAGCCGCATGTTCATCTTCACGCGGCCGACGGCCGAGAGGTCATAGCGCTCCTTGTCGAAGAACAGCGTGTCGAAAAGCTGCGACGCGGCTTCCACGGTCGGCGGTTCGCCCGGGCGCATCACGCGGTAGATGTCCATGAGCGCGGTGTCCCGGCCCATGTTCTTGTCCACCGCCATCGTGTTGCGGATGTAGGGGCCGACGTTGACGTTGTCGATGTCGAGGACCGGGATGTCGGTGATGCCCTGGTCGAGCAGCACCTTGACGGTGCCGCCCTTGACCTCGCCGTCGCGGTCCAGTTCCCAGGTCAGCTCATCCCCGGCTTCGACCCAGATCTCGCCGGTTTCCTCGTTGATGATGTCCTTCGCGACATAGCGGCCGACGATGTGGTCGAAGGGGACCAGAAGCTCGGTCACCGTGCCCTCGTCCTTCCACTTCTTCACCATCCGCGGCGTGGCCTTTTCGCCCGCCTTCAGGATGACTTCGCCGGTAGCGGCATCGACCAGGTCATAGGTCGGACGGGTGCCCGACACGCGCTGCGGGAAGAACTTGGTGACCCAGCCCTTGTTCTTCACGTAACGGAAGTTCACCTGCTCGTAATAGGCATCCATGATGCCTTCCTGGTCCATGCCCAGCGCGTAAAGGAGCGTCGTCACCGGCAGTTTCCGGCGGCGGTCGATGCGCGCGAAGACGATGTCCTTGGCGTCGAATTCGAAGTCCAGCCACGAGCCGCGATACGGGATGATGCGGCAGGCGAACAGAAGCTTGCCCGAGGAATGGGTCTTGCCCTTGTCGTGGTCGAAGAAGACGCCCGGCGAACGGTGCATCTGCGACACGATCACCCGCTCGGTCCCGTTCACCACGAAGGTCCCGTTGTGCGTCATCAGGGGCATGTCGCCCATGTAGACGTCCTGTTCCTTGATGTCCTTGACCGACCGGGCCCCGGTGGTTTCATCGACATCGAACACGATCAGGCGCAGCGTCACCTTCAGGGGTGCCGCATAGGTCATGTCGCGCTGCTGGCATTCGTCGACGTCGTACTTGGGCTTTTCCAGCTCGTACTTGACGAATTCCAGAACGCTGGTCTCGTTGAAGTCCTTGATCGGGAAGACCGACTGGAAGGTCCCCTGGATGCCTTCGCCGTCCAGGGGCTTGTCGCCGTCACCGGACCGCAGGAAGAGGTCATAGGAGGATTTCTGAACCTCGATCAGGTTCGGCATCTCCAGCACTTCACGGATTTTTCCGAAGTAGCGGCGGACACGTTTCTGGCCAACATAAGCTTGCGCCATGTTCGTCTGTACCTTTCATTTTTCGCTGGCGCACCACCCGTCGGGCCACGGGCGCGCACCGCTTGCGAAGAGACCGTCAGGGTTCCATTCGTGCCGCCCGTCCCGAAGGGTGGCTCCCGAACCCGACGCGTCTTGGAAGAGGCTTGATCTGCCGAAGCCCCTTCCAAGACGCGCATGGCTGGGACCGAATTCCTCGGCCCCAGCCCTGCTTTTTGATGGGGTTTCCCCCGAAGTCGATTACTTCAGCTCCGCCTTGGCGCCAGCTTCTTCGAACTTCTTCTTCATCGCCTCGGCGTCGGCTTTCGAGACGCCTTCCTTGATCTTGCCGCCAGCTTCGGTCAGGTCCTTGGCTTCCTTGAGGCCCAGGCCCGTCAGTTCGCGGACGACCTTGATCACGTTGATCTTGTTCGCACCGGCGTCGGTCAGGACGACGTCGAACTCGGTCTTTTCTTCTTCAGCTGCAGCAGCCGGGCCAGCAGCCGGACCAGCCATCATCACAGCGCCGCCAGCGGCGGGCTCGATGCCGTACTTGTCCTTAAGGATGGTCTTCAGTTCCTGAGCTTGCAGGAGGGTCAGACCGACGATCTCTTCGGCGAGTTTGTTCAGATCAGCCATTTTTCACGTTCCGTATGTTAAGATGGGTTCCAACGGCATGGGGTCAACCACACCAGGCAAGGGATCAGGCCGCGGCCTTCTCCTCGATGGTCGACAGGATGCTCGCGATGTTCGAAGCAGGCGCACCAATGGCCCCGGCGATGTTCGAAGCGGGCGCACCGATGCACGACACGATCTGAGCGATAAGCTCTTCACGCGACGGCATGGACGCGACAGCCTTGACACCGGCCTGGTCCAGAACCGTTTCGCCCATTGCCCCGCCGATGATGACGAACTTGTCGTTCGTCTTGGCGTAGGCCTCGCAGACCTTGGCCGCAGCCACGGGGTCTTCCGAGAAGGACAGCACGGTCATGCCCGTGAGCAGGTCACCCATCTTTGCAGCGGGCTTCCCTTCAAGGGCGATCTTGGCGAGCGTGTTCTTGGCAACGCGAACGGACCCGCCCACTTCGCGAAGCTTCGCGCGCAGGTCCTGCATCTGTGCAACCGTCATCCCGGTGTAGTGGGCAACCACCACAACGCCAGAGCTTTCGAAGATCTGGCCGAGTTCCTCGACCACTTTCTCTTTCTGGGCTCTATCCACAGTTTCACTCCAAGGTTGGGGTTTCCCCCGGCTCATATTTGCCCCTTTGCGGGGGCGTCGGGTCCGCAACGGTTCCCGGATCCAAGATCGCCCGAAGGCGCCTTCAATCTCGTTCCCCATCTCAGGCAGGATTTATGGTGTTTGCGCACCACCCACCGTCTCGGACAGAACCGGGCCCCAAGGGATCAGCCTCGCGGCCCGGGTAGTCTCCCGGTTTCCCGGGAATTCTGGCTTACGCCTGGGTCGCCGACGAAACGTCGACCGACACGCCCGGGCCCATGGTCGAGGACAGCGACACCTTCTTCAGGTAGGTGCCTTTCGCGCCCGACGGACGTGCCTTGGACACCGCGTCGACAAAGGCGCGGATGTTCTGGGCAAGCTTGGCCTCGTCGAACGAGACCTTGCCGACGCCTGCATGGATCACACCGGCCTTTTCGACCTTGAACTGGACCTCACCGCCCTTGGCGCCCTCGACGGCGGACTTGACGTCCATCGTCACGGTGCCGACCTTCGGGTTCGGCATCAGGTTGCGCGGGCCGAGGATCTTGCCCAGGCGGCCGACGAGCGGCATCAGGTCCGGGGTCGCGATGCAGCGGTCGAACTCGATCTTGCCCTGCTGGATCGTCTCCATCAGGTCTTCGGCGCCGACGATGTCCGCACCGGCGGCTTTGGCTTCGTCAGCCTTGGCGCCGCGGGCGAAGACGGCGACGCGGACGGTCTTGCCGGTGCCGTTCGGCAGGGCCACGACGCCACGGACCATCTGGTCGGCGTGACGCGGGTCGACGCCGAGGTTCATCGCGATCTCGACAGTTTCGTCGAACTTGGCCGACGCGGCCTGCTTGACCAGCTTCACGGCATCTTCGACCGTCAGGTTGGACTTGCCAGCGAACAGCTCATTCGCCTTGGCGACGCGTTTTGCAATCTTTGCCATGGTGCTCAGCCCTTCACTTCGATGCCGCAGGACTTGGCCGAGCCGAGGATGATCTGCATCGCAGCTTCCACGGAGTTGGCGTTCAGGTCCTTCATCTTGGTCTCGGCGATCTTGCGGAGCTGCGCCGCAGTGATCGTGCCGGCAACTTCACGGCCGGGCTTCGTCGAGCCCTTGGAGCGCGAGCGCTTGCCCACGGGCGGCAGACCGGCAGCCTGCTTGATCAGGAACGAGGCCGGGGCGGTCTTCAGCTCGAGGCTGAAAGACTTGTCCTGGTAGTAGGTGATGATGACGGGCGTGGGCGTGCCCGGCGGGATGTCGGCGGTCTTCGCGTTGAATTCCTTCACGAAGGCCATGATGTTCAGGCCGCGCTGGCCAAGGGCCGGGCCGACCGGGGGCGAGGGGTTCGCCTGCTGGGCTTTGACTTGCAGCTTGAGGCTGCCGATGATCTTCTTGGCCATCTGGCCTTCTCCTTTGTCACTGCATCCGAAGATGCGGTTTAGTGGTTCGGTCCGTCATGCCGGACCCTTGTCCGGCACGCTCGCCTCCCACGCGCTTCCTCAGGCCCCTTTCGAGACCTGAGTGAATTCCAGTTCAACGGGCGTTGCCCGGCCGAAGATCGACACGGTGACCTTCAGGCGGCTGTGCGCCTCGTCCACATCCTCGACCATGCCCGAGAAGCCCTCGAACGGGCCGTCGGTGACCTGCACCGTCTCGCCGATGTCGAAGCGGATCAGGTTGCGCGGGGCTTCCAGGCCTTCCTCGACACGGTTCAGGATCGCGTTCACTTCGCTGTCCCGCATTGGCATCGGCTTGCCCTGCGGGCCCAGAAAACCGGTGACGCGGTTGATCGAGGAAATCAGGTGATAGCCCCGGTTAGACATTTCCATGTGAACCAGCACGTAGCCCGGCATGAAACGGCGTTCGGACGTAACCTTCTTGCCGCGGCGGACCTCGATCACTTCCTCGGTCGGAACCAGGACCTCATCGATTTCCTCGCCAAGGTTGGCCTCGGCAACGGCGGTCTTGATCTGCTCGGCCACCTTCTTCTCGAAGTTCGAGAGAACGCTTACCGAATACCAGCGCTTCGCCATCTGCCTGCTTCCTTGCTGCCCGGGCCATTCAGCCCTGTCTTCGTCATGTCCCGGAACAAAAAACAGCGCGCACCCCGAATCGATGCGCGCCGGTGTTCCTTTGGTTGGCGCGGGGTCTACCCCCTGACCGCCGTCAATTCAAGAGGGAACCACCGGGGCCTGGCTGAAATCAGGCGCCGATAATGTAGGTCAGGCCGGTGCGGATCAGAATGTCGACCAGGCTGAAGAACGCCGCAGCCAGCGCCGACAGAAGGAAAACCATCAACGTGGTCAGCAGCACTTCGCGCCGGGTGGGCCAGACCACCTTGGCGACTTCGGCGCGAACCTGCTGGAGGAACTGGATCGGGTTGGTGGTTGACATGGGGATTCCGGCGATAAGGTTGCTGGGGAGATACGGCCTCTGGCGACGGAATTCAAGCTTGGAAGATGGCAGGGGCAGCAGGGCTCGAACCCGCGACCTACGGTTTTGGAGACCGTCGCTCTACCAGCTGAGCTATACCCCTACGCGAGCGACGGGTTACGGCAGGCGGCGCGGGAGGTCAAGGGATTCTGTTCGCCAGCACGGGCTTGCCGGGCGCCTGGCGCGCGCCAGCTTTGCCGAGCGGGAAAGGCGAGGGCCGGGATGGCGAAGATGCGCAAGAAGTCGGACCTGCCGCAGAAGCACTGCGCGGCCTGCGGTCTGCCCTTCACCTGGCGCAAGAAGTGGGAGCGGGACTGGGAAGCCGTGCGCTTCTGTTCCGACCGCTGCCGCAAGGCTGGGGCCAAGGGCAAGGAAGGGACCGCTCCTCGATGACCGCATCACGCGCCGCTGTGAACCTTGCGACGAGAAGCCGAAGGCGAACGAGGAGCCATCTGGAAAGCCCCGCAGCGCACGCCTATGCTTTGGGCGGGAGGTCCGCCGGTGTCGTCAGTGTCCAAGATCGTGGCAGAGTTTGCGGCGCGGCCCTGGGAAGCCATCCCCGAGGCGGATCTGGCTGCCTGCCTGAAGGTGCCCGCGATGCTGCGGATGGGCGAAAGTCAGCTTTACCACTGGCTGGGACGGAACGTGCAGGGCGACGGGGCGGTGATCGACCTGGGGGCCTATGCGGGCGGGTCGGCTGCGCGGCTTCTGTCGGGGCTCGCCTTGTCGGGGCGGACCTGTCAGTTGCACGCCTATGACCACTTCAAGTCCTCGCGCGCGGTCTGGGCGAAGTGGCTGAAGGACGAGCCGGTGCCGGACCACGACAACGCCGACCTTCTGCCGCTCGTCCGGCGGCACCTGGCCCCCTGGATCGACCGGGTGACCCTGCATCCGGGCGAGATCGCGAACCAGCGCTGGACCGGGGGCAAGATCGAGATCCTGGTGGTGGATGCGGCGAAGGGATCGGCCATCGCCGACCATGTTGCGGCCGAGTTCTATCCCTCGCTGGTGCCGGGGCGGTCGGTGCTGGTGCATCAGGATTACCTGATGGCGGTGCAGCCCTGGCTTGCGGCGCAGATGGTCGCCTTGCGCGACTGCTTCGTGCCGCTGGCGCAGGTGGACCAATTCTGCGTGGCGTTTCTTTGCGTAAAGGCGGTCGACCAGGCGGCCCTGACGACGGCGCGGACCAATGACCTGACCGATGGCGCCCTGATGAAGCAGGTGCGCGAGGCCGCGAAATGGCACGACGGGATGATCCTGCGCGAACGGTTCCAGGCGATGCTGCGGCAGATCAAGTTGAACCCCGGCGTGCGGCTAGGCTGGAAGATGCGCGCGGCACAGAACGCCCGGAAGGCAAATGCCGAGCGGTCAGCCTGACGGCTGGTCTGGCGAAAGGTGGGTGCGTCCCCCGGGGCCGCAACACGGCCCCGGGGCAGTAGCTTCAGATCGTCCCAGCCGACATTTCCCGGGCGATATGGTCGGCCTGGCGGATCGCCAGCGCCACGATGGTCAGCGTCGGGTTTTCCGCCGCCCCCGTGGTGAACTGCGAGCCGTCCGACACGAACAGGTTCGCGATGTCGTGGGTCTGACCCCACTTGTTCACCACGCCGTCCTTGGCCTCGGCAGACATCCGGTTGGTGCCGAGGTTGTGGGTCGAGGGGTACGGCGGCGTTGGGAAGGCGCGGGTGGCCCCCACCGCCTCGTAGATCGCGATGCCCTGCTTGTAGGCGTGGTTGCGCATCGCCACGTCGTTCGGATGGTCGTCGAAGTGGACGTTGGCGACTGGCAGCCCGTACTGGTCCTTCGTCTCGCTAAGGGTGACGCCGTTCGTCAGCTGCGGCATGTCCTCGCCCACGATCCACATGCCGGCCATGTTCTCGTAGTGGTCGAGCGCGGTGGTGAAGCTGCGGCCCCAGCCGCCGGGATTGAGGAAGGCCGCCATGAACGGCAGGCCCAGCGCCAGCGTTTCCAGCTCGTATCCGCCGACGAACCCGCGGCTTGGGTCATGCCGCGCCTCGTCCTGGACGATCCCCGCCATCGTCGTGCCGCGCCACATGCGCACCGGCTTGTCGAAGATCGCGTAGACCGACCCCGTCGTGTGCCGCATGTAGTTCTTGCCGACCATGCCAGAGGAGTTCGCCAGCCCGTCCGGGAACATCGACGACGCCGAGTTCAGAAGCAGGCGGGGCGATTCGAACGAGTTGCCCGCGACGCAGACGATCCGCGCCTTCTGCATCTGCAGATTGCCGTCCTTGTCGAAGTATTCGACCCCGGTCACTTTCCCGGCTTCATTGTGCAGGATGCGCGCGACATGGGCGCGTTCGCGCACCTCCAGGTTCCCCGTCGCCTCGCCAGCCGGGATGTCGGTATAGGCGGCCGACCATTTGGCACCCCACTTGCAGCCCTGGAAGCAGAAGCCGGTCTGCTGGCAGGCCATCCGACCGTCGTAATCGGTGGAGTTGATCGCCATCCGGCCGGTGTGGACTTCCTTGTAGCCCAAGGCCTTCGCGCCCTTCTCGAACACCAGGTAGTTGTTGTTCCCCGGCAGGCCCGCGCGGTCGCCGGTGCGGGTCACGCCCAGCTTGGTCTCGGCCTTCTCGTACCAGGGCGCCATCTCGGCCCCATCGATCGGCCAGTCGAGAAGGCTTGCGCCTTCCACCGCGCCGTAGGTGGTCAGCGCCTTCCATTCGTGGTCCTGAAACCGGAGCGAGGCGCCCGCCCAGTGGGTCGTGGTGCCGCCCACCGCCTTGACGATCCAGGCGGGCAGCCCGCCGAAATCCTTGGCCACGCGCCAGGTGCCGGAGGTCGTCCGGGCGTCCAGCCAGGCGAGCTGGCCGAAGCTCTCCCATTCGTCGTTGATGTAGTCCTCGGGCAGATACCTGCCGCCGGCCTCCAGCGCCACGACCTTGACGCCCTTCTGCGCCAGTTCGTTGGCGAGAACCCCGCCGCCCGCGCCCGTGCCGATGATGACGACAACCTGGTCGTCGTTCTTGTCAAACGGTGCCATGATCGTCCCCCCTCAAAGCCAGTCGATGTCGTTGAAGCCGCGCTCGATGTAGCCACCCTGGGAAAAGCTTTCCCCCTGGTAGCCGAAGATCGGCCAGACCTCTTTCTGGTTATAAAGCCCGGTCACGAGGCCGGAGCGGACCGTCTGGAAGAAGGGCGTCATCTCGATGCCCTGCAGAAGCTTGACCCGGTCTTCCTCCCAGCCCGCCGCGACATAGCTGTCGAACCCGGCTGCCTTGGCGGCGGCGTCCAGTGCGGCCACGCCCTCGGCGACCATCGCCTTCATCTCCTCGCTGTCATAGCCCTTGACTGCCACGGCGTAGTGCTGGTCCGGCACCTGATCATGCGGGTAGATGTCCCGCGCCATCTGCAGCAGCGTCGCCATCTGTTCCGGCGTGATCACCGTCACCTCGACCGCCCAGGCGGCGTTCGGCGCGGCGATGAAGCCGGTGCCGACCACCGCCAAGGCCCCGGCAGACAGGCCGCGCGACAGAAGCTGCCGCCGCGTCAACCCTCTCAGGTCATGTTTGGTCATTTGGTTCCTCCCTTGCTTTTGGCTGGGTCGGTCCGCGTCCCCCTCCTCAGAGATAGCGGCCGCCGCGTTCAAGGACCTCGATCTGGTAGCCGTCGGGGTCCGCGATGAAGAAGAAGCGGGCGATGACGCTGCCCGCCGGGGCGAAGTCGACGATCTTGCGGGGGGCAAGGCCCGCCGCCGTCAGCCGCGCATGTTCGGCCGCGACATCGGCGACGCTGACGGCCAGGTGGCCATAGCCGTCGCCCAGATTGTAGGGCTCGGTCCGGCCCTTGTTGATGGTCAGTTCGACCTCGAAGGTCGATTCCGCGTTCGACAGGTAGACCAGGGTGAAGCTTTCGAAATCCAGCCGATCCGCAACCTTCAGCCCGAAGGCCGTGTCGTAGAACGCCAAAGACCGCGCCTCATCCAGGACGCGGATCATCGAATGGATTGCCTTCGCCATGCCTTCGCCTCACCAATTGCCGATATTGGTAAGGTTAGTGGACCACTTTCCCGGCAGGGTAGTAGCGGACTACTACAGGCGCATTATTCCGCGGCGAAGCGTTTCGGCTGCGGCACCTGGTCCAGCTCGCCCAGATGGATGGTGCAGGCACAGCGCAGCAGCGAGGTGAAGTTCGACGTCTCGCCATGCTGTTCCAGCACTTCGGAATGCAGCTTGGACAGGAAGGCGGGCGTGGTGGACCCATCCTTCTCGGCCATCTGGTCGACGATGCCCCAGAAGGCACGCTCCAGCCGGATGCTGGTCGACTGCCCGTTCAGCCGCAGGCGGCGGGTGACATATTCATAGCGGGCCGGGTCTTGCCCGGCGAACATCTGACACATCGCTGGCCCCCCATTTGGTCACCCCTTCAATGTGGAGCCGCTTCGCCGAATCGTCAAATCAAGCTTCATCGGATCATTGCGCAACTTTTTGGTTGCCATTTCCGCAGTGCTGCGCCATATATGCAACCAGGAGGTTGCCAAAATGGACAAGCATGACAGCGACAGCGTTACCCGGACGGTCATCATATCCGGCACCCCGGATCGCGTCTTCCGGGCCCTCACGGAAGAGTTCGGGACCTGGTTCCAGGTCCGGCTGGACGGGCCTTTCCAAGCCGGGGAGATGACCACGGGCGCCATGACCATGCCGCAAGTGGCAGGCCTTCCGTTCAAGGCGCGGACCGTGGCTCTGATGCCGCCGCACCGCTTTGCCTTCGACTGGCCGCAATGGGACTTCGAGGCGAACCGGAACCTTGAGGATGACGCACCCTGGACGCGGGTCGAGTTCACGCTGGAACCCGTGCCCGAGGGCACGCGCGTGACCGTCTGCGAGAGCGGGTTTGCCGGGTTCGCTCCCGGTCTTGGTGCGCGGCTTCTGCGCGAGAACACCGAAGGCTGGGAGGTGCAGTTGGCGCAGCTGAAATCCCATGTCGGCTGATCCGGCGCGCATTTTCGCTGCGTTGGGCGACCCGGTGCGCCTTGACCTTCTGGGGCGCATCGGCGCCGAGGGGCAATCGATCTCGGATCTTGCCAAGGACCTGCCGATGACACGCCAGGGGGCCACCAAGCACCTGAAGGTGCTGGAGGCAGGGGGCCTGATCCGCAGCGAACGGCGGGGGCGCGAGGTGGTCTGGCACGGCGATCCTGCGGGTCTTTCAGTGGCGCGCCAGGCTCTGGACGAGATCGGCGCGGGTTGGGAGCAATCGCTGCTTCGGCTGAAGGACCTTGTGGAGGGCCGCAGGCCGTGAACCCGCGCTTCAAGGACGATACCTGCCGCGCTGACCATCGGTTCAACGAAAAAGGCCGCCCCGAAGGGCGGCCTTTCATCATTCTCTTGCCTTGAGCCGGGCACAGACGCCCGATTTGCTATCAGGCGATGATTTTCGACACCACGCCTGCGCCGACGGTGCGGCCGCCTTCACGGATGGCGAAGCGCAGCTTCTCTTCCATCGCGATCGGGGCGATCAGCTCGACCACGAACTTCAGGTTGTCACCCGGCATCACCATCTCGGTGCCTTCCGGCAGCTGCACGGTCCCGGTCACGTCGGTCGTCCGGAAGTAGAACTGCGGACGGTAGTTCGCGAAGAACGGGGTGTGGCGGCCGCCTTCTTCCTTGGTCAGGATGTAGGCTTCGGCTTCGAACTTGGTGTGCGGCTTGACCGAGCCGGGCTTGCACAGCACCTGGCCACGTTCCACGCCGTCACGGTCCACGCCGCGCAGCAGCGCGCCGATGTTGTCGCCAGCTTCCCCGCGGTCCAGGAGCTTGCGGAACATCTCGACGCCGGTGCAGACCGACTTCTTGGTGTCGCGGATGCCGACGATTTCAACTTCGTCGCCGACGTTGATCACGCCACGCTCGACCCGGCCGGTCACCACGGTGCCGCGGCCCGAGATCGAGAACACGTCTTCGATCGGCATCAGGAAGGGCTGGTCAACGGCGCGGGCCGGGGTCGGGATGTAGCTGTCGACCGCATCCATCAGCGCGCGGATCGAGTCCTCGCCGATTTCCTTCGACTCGCCGATCATCGCCTGGTGGGCCGAGCCTTTGATGATCGGGATGTCGTCGCCCGGGTATTCGTAGGACGACAGCAGTTCCCGGACTTCCATCTCGACGAGCTCCAGCAGCTCCTCGTCATCCACCAGGTCGACCTTGTTCATGTAGACGACCATGTAGGGGATGCCGACCTGGCGGCCGAGCAGGATATGCTCGCGCGTCTGCGGCATCGGGCCGTCGGAGGCGGCCACGACCAGGATCGCGCCGTCCATCTGGGCAGCACCGGTGATCATGTTCTTGACGTAGTCGGCGTGGCCGGGGCAGTCGACGTGGGCGTAGTGGCGGGCAGCCGTCTCGTATTCCACGTGGGCGGTCGAGATGGTGATCCCGCGAGCCCGCTCTTCCGGCGCGCCGTCGATCTGGTCATAGGCGCGGAATTCGCCGAAATACTTCGTGATCGCCGCCGTCAGCGTCGTCTTGCCGTGGTCAACGTGACCAATGGTCCCGATGTTCACGTGCGGTTTATTCCGTTCAAACTTTGCCTTCGCCATCGCGTTATCCGCCCTTGTCCAGATCGGGCCCGCCGGGGACCCGAGATTACACGCGCGGCGACTTAGCCCTTGCCTGCGAGAAATTCAAGCCTGATTGGCCCTGCGGCCCGGGGTGCGGCATGCTCGCGCTTTGCCGCTGCCCCGTCGCGCCCTATCTTTCACATATCATGCTTGACGCCCCCGCCCCCCTGCCCGCCCGCGTAGCCCTTCACACCGAACCGATGGGGGTCTGGGCCAGCTTCCGCGCCGCACAGCGCAACGTGTTGGAACTGATCCCCGAGGTCGCGACGCGGGTGCCGATCCTGTCGGGGCGGACGGGCAAGCGCTGGCACATGCTGATGGACCCGGACGGGTTGAAACAGGTGCTGCGCGACCGGGTGGATGACTATCCGAAGTCGGTGGTGACCAAGCTGATCCTGGAGCCCGCCATCGGCGACAGCCTGTTCGTCGCCGAGGGCGCGCAGTGGATGTGGCAGAGGCGGACCGCCGCCCCGGTCTTCTCGCACCGCAACGTCACTGCTTTGGGCCCGGTGATGACGGCGGCGGCAGAGCGGTCGGTGGCGCGGCTGGACAAGGCGGTCGGGCGCGGGGCGGACCTGTTTGATGAAATGGTGACCGCCACCTTCGAGGTGATCGCGGATGTCACCTTCTCGGACGGCTCGGGCTTTGACCGGGGCGCGGTGCATGCGGCCATCGAGCAGTACATCTCGGACACCGCGAAGGTCTCGCTCCTCGACGTCCTTGGCGCCCCGCCCTGGGTGCCGCGTCCCGGTCGCCTGCTGACCGGCTCGGCGATGCGCGAGACTAAGCGGCTGGCCGACCGGGCGATCGAGGCGCGCAAGGCCGAGGGTGGGAAGACCCCGCCGGACCTTCTCGACCTGCTTATGGCCGGGTCCGACCCGGAAAGCGGGCGGCAGATGACGACCTCGGAACTCCGCGACAACCTCTTGACCTTCATCGTCGCGGGGCATGAGACGACGGCGCTGACGCTGAGCTGGGCGCTTTATCTCTGCGCCTTCGACCCGTCAGTCCAGGCCGCCGCCCGCGAGGAGGCGCAGGCGGCCCTGGGTGACCGTTCGGCGACGGTGGCGGACCTGCCGAACCTGCCCCTGACCCGCCGGATCGTCGACGAGGCCTTGCGGATGTATCCCCCCGCCGCCTTCCTGTCGCGCACCGTGATGGCTGCCGACACGCTTTGCGGCCGCGAGGTCCGTCCCGGCGACACGGTGATCCTGCCGATCTATGCGCTCCATCGCCATCGCCTCCTGTGGGAGGACCCCGACGCCTTCCGCCCCGACCGTTTCGCCGACCCCAAGGCGGTGCCGCGGTTCCAGTACCTGCCCTTCGGCGACGGCCCCCGCATCTGCATCGGCGCGTCGTTTGCGCTGCAAGAGGCGGTGATCGTGCTGGCCACCCTCCTCGCCTGCTTCCGCTTCACCCCCATTCCGGGGAAGGAGCCGAAGCCGGTGATGATCCTGACCTTGCGCCCTCAGGGCGGGGTCTGGCTGAAGGTGGAGCGGGCCTGAGCCCAGGTAGGACTCTCCTGAGTTGCGAGGTTTGCTGACGGCTTTACGATGGCCAGCGGACAACAAAACGGGTGCGCTCCATGTTCGGACTGTTCGGCAAGAAGAAGGACCTGCTTTCCACCATCACCTTTGACGAGGCGCATTGCCATTCCGCCGGATTGGAACGGGCGCAAACTTACCGGATCGCCAAGGGCACGACCGAATTGCGCTTTGTCTTCCCGGATTTCAACGCCTTCTGGCAAACCTATATCAACCGCAACCCGCATCTGTCGGACGAAACGATCACCGCGATGCAAGAAGACCGCGCGCTTTTTGCCACCGCCGTGGTCGAGGGCGGCGAGTACCGCCATTTCGACGGTGTCGGAGAGGACGGCTCGATCATGCTGAACGCTGCCACCCTGCACGCGTTTGGCCACGACAAGCCCTTCACCACCTTCGGCAAAGGCGCGATCGCCTTCGGGATCTATCATCCGGGGATCTACCGGTTCGAGGTCCTCTGGGCCACGGTCTATGAAGCGGCCTGAAGGGCTCAGGTGAAACGGTTGTCCCGTGGGAAGCCGCGCGGGGCCATCTTTCCGGCGCTGGCCCGGGCGCCGGTCCATTCCAGAAGGTCGGTCTCGGTCCGGGTGCGTCCGGCCGGGTCCTTCCAGCTCAGCCCCTCGGCCTTCACGAACGTCACTGCGTCCGACAGACCCCCGTCCTTGTACTTCTGCAACCGGACACCCTTGCCCTTGGCCATCTCCGGCAGCTCCGACAGTGGGAAAACCAACATTTTCCGGTTGTCGCCGACAACGGCGATCGTGTCGCCAGTGACCGGGGTGCAGACGGCGGTCTTGACCCCGTCGCGCACCGTCAGCACGGCCTTGCCCGCCTTGGTCTGGGCCAGCAATTCCTCGGACGGCACGATGAACCCATCGCCAGCTGAAGATGCCAGCAGATATTTCTGACCCGGGCGATAGATCAACAGATCGGTGATCCCGGTGTCGTTCGGCAGGTCGACCATCAGGCGCACGGGTTCACCCATCCCGCGCCCGCCGGGCAGGTTCGCGCCAAGAAGCGTGTAGAACCGCCCGTTTTCCGCGACCAGCAGTATCTTGTCCGTCGTCTCGGCATGGAAGGCAAAGCGCGGGCCGTCGCCGTCCTTGAACTTCTGCTCGGCGGCCAGGTCGACATGGCCCTTCATTGCCCGGATCCACCCCATCTTCGAGCAAATGACAGTGATCGGCTCGCGGTCGATCATCGCCTCGTAGGGGATCTCCTCGACCTCGGTCGCATCCGCGAACTGGGTGCGGCGCGCGCCCAGCGCAGTGTTCTTGCCATAAAGCTTGCGGACCTCGTCCAGCTCTTTCGCGATGCGCTTCCACTGGCGGCGTTCGCTGTCCAGAAGGTCGGCAAGGTCCGACCGTTCCTTCATCAACGCATCGCGCTCGGCGTTCAGCTCCATCTCCTCCAGCCGCCGCAAGGACCGCAGGCGCATGTTCAGGATCGCCTCGGCCTGGACCTCGGTCAGCTCGCCCTCAACGCCCTTGACCGGAGGCCGGTAGTCCTTCTCGGACGTCGCCCGGATGTGCGATTTCGACCAGTCCTCGGCCATCAGGGCGGCCTTGGGGTCGTCGTCGTATCGGATAATGTCAATCACCCGGTCGAGGTTCAGGAAGGCGATCAGGAGGCCTTCCAGCACCTCCAGCCGGGCGTCGATCTTCTCGATGCGGTGCTGGGACCTGCGCCGCAAGACGTCGCGCCGGTGGTCGAGGAAGGCGCGCAGCACCTCTCTCAGCGAACAGACCTTCGGCACCTTGCCGTCGATCAGCACGTTCATGTTCAGGCTGAACCGCACTTCGAGGTCCGAGTTGCGGAAGAGGCTGCCCATCAGAACCTCGGGGTCCACCGTGCGCGCGCGGGGTTCCAGGATCAGCCGGACATCCTCGGCGGATTCATCCCGGACGTCAGCCAGCAAGGGCACCTTCTTGATCTGGATAAGCTCGGCCAGCTTTTCAATCAGCTTCGACTTCTGCACCTGGAACGGAATCTCGGTGACCACGATCTGCCAGGTGCCGCGGCCCAGGTCCTCGACCTCCCACTTGGCGCGGGTGCGGAAGGCGCCGCGACCGGTCTTGTAGGCTTCGAGGATGCTGTCGCGGGGTTCGACAATCACGCCGCCGGTGGGGAAATCGGGGCCGGGGATCTTCGCCACCAGCGCCTCGTCCGAAAGGTTGGGGTCCTCCAGCAGCGCCTGGCAGCCGTCGATCAGCTCATCCAGGTTGTGCGGCGGGATGTTCGTCGCCATCCCGACGGCAATGCCGCTAGAGCCATTCGCCAGCAGGTTCGGGAATGCGGCAGGCAGCACCACCGGCTCTTCCAACCGGCCATCGTAGTTCGGGCGGAAGTCGACGGCGGTCTCGTCGATGCCTTCCATCAGCGCCTCAGCCGCCGCCGTCACCCGCGCTTCGGTGTAACGCGAGGCCGCCGGGTTGTCCCCGTCGATGTTGCCGAAGTTGCCCTGCCCGTCGACCAGCGGGTAGCGCATGTTGAAATCCTGCGCGAGCCGCGCCATCGCGTCGTAGATCGCCTGGTCGCCGTGCGGGTGAAAGTCCCCCATCGTGTCGCCGCTGATCTTGGCCGATTTCAGGAACCCCCCCGTCGGCGTCAGCCGCAGCCGCCGCATCGCCCAGAGGATTCGGCGGTGCACCGGCTTCAGCCCGTCGCGGGCATCCGGCAGCGCGCGGTGCATGATGGTCGACAGCGCATAGGTCAGATACCGCTCACCGATCGCGCGGGACAGCGGTTCGGACACGGTCAGGCCATCCGGCCCCTCGATATTGGGCTCGTCGTCATCTGCACTCATGCATGTTGTGTAGGGAAAACGCGGTCACGGGTCCAGATGGCAAAGTCACAGACAGGATTCATCATCAGGGTTGTGCATTTTTCATGCACTCCCGCATAGCGTCTGTGCTAAGAGGTCCGAAAGTAAGACACGGGTTCCAGATGCTGCGCTTGACGTTGATTTTGTGTGCCGGCCTGTTCGCCGCCCTAATGATTGCGGGGGAGGATCGCGGCCAGCTGCGTCCGGGTCTGGCGGAAGCGGCCGCGAAGAAGGCCGTCGCAGGCGCTGATTCGGCGCAACCTGCCGCCGGGACCGAGACAGTGACCGTTGTCGCGGCCGAGCCTGTGGCCAAGCCGTCAGTGGCAAAGCCCGCCGTGGCCGAGGTCGAAGCCCCCGTCGTCGCGCGGGCCGAGCCCGAGCCCTATGTCGAACCGGTCCGCGAACTGGTGACCGAGGTTGAAGAGCCGGTCTTCTCGCTGTCGACCGTGGGCAACGAAACCGTCCCCGCTGCGCCCGAACCCGCCCCCGAGGTTGCCGCCGATGGCGCGGGCACGATCTGGTATGTCGTGGCGGATTCCGTGAACGTGCGCGCCGAACCCTCGACCGAGGCGGACGTGCTGGGCAAGCTTGGCTCGGGCGAAGCGACGCTTCTGGTGCAGGCGGTCAACGACGAATGGGCGCGGATCGTGATCCAGGGCGACGGGGTGGAAGGCTTTGTCGCAATGCGCTACCTCAGCCCCGAAGCCCCCTGAGGGCGCAAGCCCCGGGAGCCCCTTATGTCCCAACGCTCGATCCTGATCACCGGATGCTCCTCGGGCATCGGCCTTGACGCCGCGCGCACCCTGCACAAACGCGGCTGGCGCGTCTTTGCCACCTGCCGGCAAGAGGCCGACTGCGACCGGCTGCGGGCCGAGGGTCTGGAAAGCTTTCGCCTGGACTATGCGGATGAGGACAGCATCGCCGCCGCAGTCGCGGAAGTCGTCAGCCGCACGGGGGGCACCCTCGACGCGCTGTACAACAACGGCGCCTTCGCCTGCCCCGGCGCGGTCGAGGACCTGCCGCGCGGCGCCCTGCGAGAGATCTTCGAGGTCAACCTCTTCGGCTATCACGACCTGACCCGCCGGGTGATCCCGCTGATGCGGGCGCAGGGCCACGGCCGGATCATCAACTGCTCCTCCGTCCTGGGCCTGGTGGGCATGACCTGGCGCGGAGCCTACGTCTCGACCAAGTTCGCGATGGAGGGGCTGACGGATGTGTTGCGGATCGAGATGAAGGGGACGGGGATCGAGATCATCCTGATCGAACCCGGCCCCATCGCAACGAAGATCCGCGAAAACGCCGTGCCGCATTTCGAGAAATGGGTGGACTGGGAGAACTCGGCCCGGCGGGGGCAGTATGTCTCCCTGCGCGGTCGGCTCTACGACAAGAAGACGAAGAAAGACGCCTTCGAGCTTGGCCCCGAAGCGGTGACGGCGAAACTGATCCATGCGCTGGAGGCCCGCCGCCCGAAACCGCGGTACTATGTAACGACGCCCACCTATCTGATGGGCTTCGCCCGCCGCATCCTGCCAACCCGCGCCTTGGACTGGCTGATCGCCAAGGGCTAAAGCCCCGATTTTTCGTCGAAAAATCGCAACCCGCTAAAGCCGCGCCGCCTCGGCATGCAGGTTGTCGACCAGCGCCTGGTCGAGGTTCATCCGCGCAGCCAGCATCGCCAGATAGCCCTTCTCGGCCGGGTTCGCCTCGTCCACCACCAGAAGCGAGGCCGTGTAAAGCTGCACCGCCTCGGCCTCCGACCCCGCCAGCGCCGCGATCCGGCCCACGTCCAGGGGCGCTTCCAGCTCTGCCCGGATCAGGTCGTTGGCCTCGGCCCCAAGGCCCAGGACGTCCAGCTGTTCCGAAATCGCGGCGCGCTCGGCCTCTGACACCTCGCCATCCGCCTTGGCCGCCGCGATCATCGCCTGCAGCATGTGGGCCGCCAGATCATCCGCCGCTGCCCCTTCGGACGGGTTGAAAGCGCTCCCCTCCGGCGCGGGCAGGGCCGTCGCCTCACCGCCGCTGCGCCCATTCTTCCAGTCCTGATAGGCCTTGTAGGCAAGCCCCCCGATCGCGGCCATCCCACCGATCTTGACCCCGGTGCCCAGCATCCGCCGCCCGCCCCGGGTCAGAAGCACCCCCAGAAGCCCTCCGGCAATCGCGCCCTTGCCCAGCGCCGACTGATTGTTCCAGGTCGATTTCGCCTTGTCGGCCAGACCCTTGGCCCCCTGGCCGCCGGTCATCTGGTTCAGGCTGCCCATCAGGTCGTTCAACAGGGATTTCGCGTTCAGCATCGGGACCTCCTACTGTGTCGGGCGCACTATGTCCGGCCGGTTGCAACGCCGCAATGACAGCGCGGGACCCCGGCCAACTGCCGCCTACGCCGCGCCCCAGCCGCCCCCGCCCGGCGTGCGCATCTCGAACAGCGCGCCCGCGGGCAGGTCACGCTCGTCATTGCCTTCCAGCCGCTCGACCCGCCCGTCCGGCCAGTGCACGATGTTCTCGCCCACCGCGCCGGGGCCACCCCCAGCCCCGCCGAACGGCGCGACCTTGCGGCTGCTGCACAGCGTCGTCACCGTCACCGGCGCCAGGAACCGCAGCTTCCGGACCGCCCCGTCGCCCCCGCGCCACTTGCCTGCACCACCCGAGCCGCGCCGGATCCCGAACTCCTCAAGCCGCACCGGGAAGCGTTTCTCCAGCACTTCCGGGTCGGTCATCCGCGTGTTGGTCATGTGGCTTTGCACCGCAGCGCAGCCGTCGAACCCCGGTCCCGCCCCGGTGCCGCCCGCGATGGTCTCGTAGTTCTGGAACCGGTCGTTGCCCCAGATGAAGTTGTTCATCGTCCCCTGCGCCGCCGCGACGACCCCCAGCGCCCCGTAAAGCGCGTTGCAGGCCGACTGGCTGACTTCGGTGTTCCCCGCGATCACTGCCGCCGGGGCCTGCGGGTTCAGCAGCGTTCCCTCCGGCACGATGATCTCCAGGGGCTTAAGGCAGCCTTCGTTCAGCGGGATCGCCTTGCCGACAAGCGTCCTGAAGACATACAGCACCACCGCCCGCGTCACCGCCTGCGGCGCGTTGTAATTGCCGGAATGCTGCGCGCTGGTGCCAGTGAAATCGATTTTCGCCGAACGCTTGCTGCGGTCCACCGTCACCGTCACCGCGATCTCGGCCCCAATGTCCATCGGATAGCGGAAGGACCCATCCGACAGCCGGTCGATCACCGCGCGCACGCATTCCTCGGCGTTCTGCTGCACATGGCCCATGTAGGCCTCGACCACGGCAAGACCGTGCAGCGCCACCACCCGGAGCAGCTCCCGCCGCCCGGTCTCGTTCGCCGCGATCTGCGCCTTCAGGTCCGCCATGTTCTGGTCCGGCGACCGGCAGGGCCAGCGGCCTGACGCAAAGAGCGCCCGCGTCTCGGCCTCTTGCAGCACACCCTGGCGCACCAGCGGGAAGAGGTCGATCACCACGCCTTCCTCCTCGATCGTCGTGCTGTCCGGCGGTCCCGAGCCCGGCGTCCGCCCCCCGATATCCGCGTGATGCCCGCGCGAGCCCAGCCAGAAGGCCGTCTTCCCACCGACGAAGACCGGCGTAATAACCGTGACATCCGGCAGATGCGTTCCCCCATTCCAGGGCGAGTTCAGCATCCAGGCGTCACCCTCTTGCGCCGTGGCACCCACCGCCGCGATCACCGTCTTCACCGCATGGGACATCGACCCCAGATGCACCGGCACATGCGGGGCGTTGGCGACCAGATCCCCGGCGGCGTCGAAGATCGCACAGGAAAAGTCCAGTCTTTCCTTGATGTTGACCGACCAGGCCGTGTTGGCCAGCGTCGCGCCCATCTGGTCGGCCACCGACATGAACAGGTTGTTGAACACCTCCAGCAGGACCGGATCGGCCTTCGTCCCCGCCGCCGGGGGCCGCGCGATGGCCGTCTGGCGCCGCAGGATCAGGTTGGCCTGCGGATCGAGCGTCGCCTCCCAGCCCGGTTCGACGATCACTGTCCCGGTCGCCTCGGCGATGACCGCCGGGCCGCTGATCCGGGTGGCCGTGCCACAGGCCTCGCGGCGGTAGAGCGGCACCTCCTGCAATGCCCCGCCCGCCCAGACGGTCAGCCGCCCCTCCGGCGTTCCGGCACCTGGCTTCGGAGCCATATCCGGCAGGTCGGCCCCCCCGCCTTCCGCCTCGACCGCCAGCATCTCGAACAACAGCGCCCGTTCCGGAGAGGTAAAGCCGAACCGCGCCTGATGCGCTGCGGCAAAGGCCTGTGCCATTGCCTCGACATCGCCAAAGGGCACCGGCAGCGACTGGTGCTGCCCGTCATAGCGCAGGTGCGCCGTCCGCGTGACCGAAGGTGCGGCCACCCCTTGCGCGGCCAGTCCGGCAACCGCCTCGGCCGCCAGCGCGTCCAGTCGTGCCGCTGCCTCTGGCTGCGCGGCAAGCTGCGCGTCGAACTGGGTTTCCCGCAGCACCCGCAACTGCGCCAACCCCATGCCGAAGGCCGAAAGCACTCCCGCCTGCGGATGGATGAAAACCGTTTTCATTCCCAAAGCATCCGCCACCCCGCAGGCATGCTGCCCCCCCGCACCGCCAAAGCATTGCAGGGCATAGGCCGTCACGTCATGCCCACGCTGGACGCTGATCTTCTTGATCGCATTGGCCATGTTGTCGATGGCAATCCGCAGGAAACCCTCGGCGATCACCTCTGGAGCGTCCCGCCTGCCGGTCACCTTCTCCACCTCGGCCGCCAGCGCCTGGAACTTCGCGCGCACCACTTCGGCATCCAGTGGCTGGTCCCCACCGGGGCCGAAGACCGCCGGGAAATGCGCGGGCGACAGCCGCCCCAGCATCACGTTGCAGTCGGTGATTGTCAGCGGCCCGCCCCGGCGATAGCTGGCCGGGCCGGGGTTCGCCCCCGCGCTTTCCGGGCCGACCTGAAACCTGCCGTCCCGGAACGTACAGATCGACCCGCCCCCCGCCGCGACGGTGTGGATATCCATCATCGGCGCACGCATCCGGACGCCGGCGACCTCGGTTTCGAACGACCGTTCATATTGGCCCGCATAATGGCTGACATCGGTCGAGGTTCCCCCCATGTCGAACCCGATCAGCCGGTCGAAACCCGCCGCCTCGCCAGTTTTGGCCATGCCGACGATGCCCCCCGCCGGGCCAGAGAGGATTGCATCCTTGCCCTGGAACTGCCCCGCCTCAGTCAAGCCCCCGTTCGACTGCATGAAGAGAAGCCGCCCCGTCGCACGCCCCATGTCCAGCGCCCCTTCCACCTGCGCCACATAGCGCCGCAGGATCGGGGACAGGTAGGCATCGACCACCGTCGTGTCCCCTCGAGGCACCAGCTTGGCCAGGCGAGAGACTTGATGGGAAAGGGAAATCTGCGTGAATCCCGCCTCGCGCGCCAGCTGTCCCACCCGCGCCTCATGCACCGGATTGACATGCCCATGCATCAGCGCCACGGCCACCGCCTCGGTCCCTTCCTTGCGCGCTGAGCTCAGCGCCGCAACAACCGCCGCCTCGTCCAGCGGTCGCACCTCATCCCCTTCGGCATCCAGTCGCCCAGGGATTTCGAACACCTGTTCATATAGCAGATCCGGCCGCCGCACATTCAGCTCGAACAGCGAGGGCCGCGCCTGCGTCCCGATGCGGAGCAGGTCGCCGAACCCCTCGGTGATCAGCAGCGCGACCCGCTCGCCCTTCCGTTCCAGCAGCGCATTGGTTGCGACTGTCGTCCCCATCTTCACGGCGGAAATCGCCCCGTCCGGGATCGGCTCCCCCTCCCTCAGACTAAGGCAATCCCGGATGCCCTGCACCGCCGCGTCCGGATACCGTTCGGGGTTCTCGGACAGAAGCTTCACTGTCACCAGCCGCCCATCCGGCGCCCGCCCCACCACGTCGGTGAAGGTGCCCCCCCGGTCGATCCAGAATTCCCACGCCATGCCGCACCTCCGCCCCCTTTGGTGGCCCGCCCGGCGCGCGGATGCAACACTTGACCGACTCAGGCGTCAAAGCGCCAACTGCCACCATGCCCTTGCACTTCACCCCCGCCGAATATGCCGCCCGCCAAGCCAAGGCCCGCGAGACCTTGCAGGCCCAGGGCCTGGACGCGATCCTCATGTTCGCGCCCGAAAGCCACTTCTGGATTTCCGGCTACGACACCTTCGGCTTTGCCATGTTCCAGTGCATGGTCCTGACCGCGCGCGGGGACCTGCACCTGCTGACCCGCACCCCCGACCTGCGGCAGGCGCTTTACACCTCGACCCTGACCGCCGACGAGATTCACATCTGGCAGGACATCGAAGGCGCGTCGCCGGCCCAGGACCTCGCCCGCCTGCTGCATGACCTCGGCGTCAAGGGCCCCATCGGCTATGAATCCGATACCGTCGGCCTTACCGACCGCACCGGCCGCGCGCTTCACGCCGCGATCCCAGGCCTGATCGACGCCTCAGACCTGATCCGCGCGCTGCGCCGCGTCAAGTCGCCCGCCGAGATCGAAATGCACCGTCGCGCCGCCGCCCTGTCCGACGATGCGCTGGACCAGGCCATCCAGCTTGCGAAACCGGGCGCCTTCGAGGGCGACATCCTCGCCGCCATGCAGGGCGCGGTGTTCAAGGGCGGCGGCGACTATGCCGGGAACGAGTTCATCCTGGGCTCGGGCCCGGGCGCGCTGCTCTGCCGCTACTATTCCGGCCGCCGCCACCTGTCGGCCAACGACCAGCTGACGCTGGAATGGTCCGGCGCCTATGCCCGCTATCACGCCGCGATGATGCGGACGATCATCGTCGGCCAGCCCTCCGACCACCACCGCCGGATGCACGAGGCCGCGGTCGAGGCGCTGGAGGCCTGCGAACAAGCCATCCGCCCCGGTGCGCCGATGGGGGATGTCTACGAAGCCCACGCCCGGGTCTTCGACGCACGAGGTCTGTCACATGCGCGACTGAAGGCCTGCGGCTATGCGATGGGCGCGGTCTACAACCCGATCTGGGTCGACTTCCCGATGTTCTACGAAGGCAACCCGCTGGTCATGCAGGCGGGACAGGTCTTCTTCCTGCACATGATCCTGATGGACAGCGAGGCAGGCGAGGCGATGACGCTCGGCCATTCGGTCCTCGTCAAACCCGACGGGGTCGAGCGTCTGTCGCGGCATGGCCTTGGCCTGATCGTGACCGGCTGAACCGTCTGAATTTTCGCAGAAAATTCGTCCGCGCGACCCTGGGCCGCATTGTCGGGCCTTGGGCTCTGCACTAGCCTTCCACCATGCGACCGTATTCCTACTGCACCGACCCCGCCGTCCCGACCTTCGACGACAGCGCCCCCGTCGCGGTGATGGACGCTGAGTGCGCGATCTGCAGCTGGGGCGCGCGGATGATCCACCGGCTGGACCGCGAAGGGACCACCCGAATCTGCCCGATCCAGTCGCCACTTGGCACCGCGCTCCTCCGCCACTACGGGCTTGACCCGCAGGATTCGGCAAGCTGGCTGTTCCTCCACGAGGGGCAGGCCCACAAGGATTTCGAGGCCGTCCTCCACGCCGGTCGCCTCTATGGCGGGTTTGGCCTCCTGACCCAGGCCCTCCGCCTTGTCCCCAGACCCCTGCGCGACTGGCTCTACATCCGCCTCGCCCGCAACCGCTATCGCCTCTTCGGTCGGGCCGACCTCTGCGCGCTGCCCGACCCGGCCCTGAAGCGCCGCATCCTCTGATGAAGGTCCTGATCCTCGGCGGCACCGGCGTCTTTGGCGAGCGACTCGCCCGCCTCCTCGCCCGTGACGGCCACCAGCTGACCATCGCCGCCCGCACATTGCCCGCCGCGCAGGCCCTCGCAACGGAACTGGCCGCCCAAGCCCTGCAGATCGACAGGAATGGCGACCTCTCTGCCCTGCAAGGCCACGAGGTCGTCATCGACGCCGCCGGTCCTTTCCACGCCTACGGCACCGACCCGTACCGCCTGGCCCGCGCCGCGGTTGTCGCCGGGTCGCACTACCTTGACCTCGCCGACAACGCCGCCTTCTGCGCCGGGATCACCGCGTTGGAGGCTCAGGCCCGCGCCGCCAATAGGGCCGCGATTTCCGGCCTGTCCTCCGTCCCCGCCATCTCCAGCGCCGCCGTCCGTGCGCTGACCGGAGCCGAACGTCCCCTCCACATCGACAGCGCGATCCTGCCCGGCAACCGCAGCCCACGCGGCCTCTCCGTCATGGCCTCGATTCTGTCCCAGGCCGGTCGGCCTTACCCGCTCTACCAATCCGGCCAATGGACCACTGCCCCCGGCTGGTCCGACCCACAGGATTACACCCTCCCCGGCGGCCTGACTCGGCACGGCTGGCGGATCGAGGTACCCGACACGCGCCTTTTCCCCGCCCACTTCCACGCCGAGACCGTGGACTTCCGCGCGGGCCTCGAACTCGGCCTGATGCGCTACGGTCTCGCCGCCTTCGCCCTTCTCCGCCGAGGCATCCCCTTCCCTGTCACCACCCCCCTCGTCCGCGCCTTCCGCCTTGCCGCTGACCTCCTCTCCCCCTTCGGCACCGGCACCGGCGGCATGTCCGTCACCGTCACCACCGCCACGCACCGCCACCGCTGGACCCTTCTCGCCACCAACGGCGACGGCCCCTTCGTCCCCGCCATCGCGATCCGCGCGCTCCTCCGCCGCGAGACCCTGCCGACCGGCGCAACCCCGGCCCTCGAAACCGTCACCCTCGACGAGATCGAGGCCGCGATGTCCGACCTCTCCATCCGCTGCGAACGGCATTCGGAGCCGCTGGACCCGATCTTCCCCCGCACCCTCGGCCCCGCCTTCGCCAGCCTGCCGGAAGATGTCCGCGCCACCCACCTGACCGCCGCCACCAGCCGCTGGACCGGCCGCGCCTCCGTCACCCGGGGCACCAGCCTCTGGGCCCGCCTCCTCGCCACCCTCTTCCGCTTCCCGCCCGCCAGCGTCGACACCGAGGTCGAAGTCACCAAGACTGCAACAGCCAAGGGGGAAACCTGGATCCGCCGCTTCGGCAGCCGAACCTTCCGGTCCCACCTGAGACCCACGCCGCAGGGCATGACCGAACGCTTCGGCCCCTTCACCTTCACGCTTGGCCTGACTGTCCGCGACGGCGCGCTACACTACCCCGTAGCCGCCGGGCGCATCGGCCCCATCCCGCTGCCGCGCTGGCTGCTGCCCGGATCAGAGACCCGCGAATACGCCGAAGACGGCACCTTCCACTTCGACGTGCGCCTCACCGCACCCGTCACCGGCGCGCTGATGGTCCACTACCGCGGGCACCTTACCCCGGCAGGGCCAGAGGACCCAACGGCGCCAACCGCCTGAATTTTCGCAGAAAATTCGTCAGTCGTCGACCTTGGCCAACAGCTCCTCGACCTTCGGCCCCAGCCCCTCGACGATCAGCTTCACGCCCTCGGGGTTCGGGTGCAGCCCGTCCGCCTGCATGAACGCCGCCATCGAGGCCGGATCGGCCGGGTCCGCCCCCGCCGCCCTGAGGCCCCCAAAGAAGTCATCCGCCAGCAGTGTCCCGTAAGCCGCCGCCAACTCGCCATACATCGCGTCGAAGGCCGCCTTGTACTCCGGCCCGAAGTTGCCCGGCGCCTTCATCGACACCAGAAGCACCGGCAAATCCCGCGCCGCCGCTTCCTTCAGGATGCCCTCCAGGTTCGCCTTGGACGCCGCCGGGTCGATCCCGCGCAAAAGGTCATTCCCGCCCAGCGTCACGATCAGCGCATCCGCATCCGGCCCCAGCGCCCAGCCGATCCGTGCGAGGCCCCCCGCCGTCGTATCCCCCGACACGCCCGCGTTCTGCACCACCACGTCATGCCCCTTGGCCTTCAGCCAGCCCTCCAGCACCGGCACGAACCCCTGTGACTGGTCGGCCAGCCCATAACCCGCCGTCAGGCTGTCGCCCAATGCCACGATCGTGACCGGCTCGGCCATTGCGAAAGTTGACAGTGCCAAGACTGCAATTGCAGCATTGCGCATTCGCCGCACTGCGCCATATCCGACTGAACGACCCACCCGAAGGACCCTTTCAATGACCGACGCCATCCTCGCGCTGACCGATGCGCGACTGACCCTTGCCGGCAACGCCGGGCCGGTCGAGATCCTGAAGGGCATCACGCTTTCCATCCACAAGGGCGAAACGGTCGGGCTGATCGGGCCATCGGGGTCGGGCAAGTCGTCGCTCCTCATGCTCATGGGCGGGTTGGAGCGTGCCACCGGCGGCAAGGTGCTTGCCCTGGGGCAGGACCTGACCACGATGGACGAAGATGCGCTCGCCCGCTTTCGTCGGGGGAATATGGGGGTTGTGTTCCAAAGCTTCCACCTGATTCCGACGATGACCGCGCTAGAGAACGTCGCCTTGCCGCTGGAACTGGCGGGCGCCGCGGATGCCTTCGACCGGGCGCAGGCGGAACTCGACTCCGTGGGCCTTGGCAAACGGATGCACCACTACCCCAGCCAGATGTCCGGCGGCGAACAGCAGCGCGTGGCCCTTGCGCGCGCCGCCGTCCCGCGACCGGCGATCCTTCTGGCGGATGAGCCCACCGGCAACCTCGACGGCGTCAACGGCCAGGCGATCATGGACCTCCTCTTCGGCCTCCGCGACCGTCACGGCGCGACGCTGGTCCTGGTGACCCACGCGCCCGAACTGGCGGCCCGCTGCGACCGGGTGATCCGCCTGGCCGACGGCCTTCTCGCCCCCGAGGCGCTCGCGAAAGCTGCGGAATGAGCCTTTCCCTCACCATCGCCCGCCGTGAACTGCGCGGCGGCCTGCGCGGTTTCCGTGTCTTCCTCGCCTGCCTCGCCCTTGGCGTGGCCGCCATCGCCGCTGTCGGCACGCTCCGCACCGGCATCCAGCAGGGCCTGACCGACCAGGGGTCCGTCATCCTCGGCGGCGACGCCGAGATGCGCTTCACCTACCGCACCGCTGATGCCGACGAACGCGCCTATATGGACCGGATCGCGACCAAGGTGTCCGAGGTCTACGACTTCCGCTCGATGGCACTTGTCGAGGGCGACCAGGCCCTCACCCAGATCAAGGCCGTCGACGACGCCTGGCCCCTGACCGGAGCCGCCCAGCTTGACCCGCCGATCCCCGTCGCCGAAGCCCTCGCCGATCAGAACGGCCTCCCCGGCGCGGTCATCGACCCCGTCCTGATCGAGCGTCTTTCCCTCGCCATCGGCGACACCTTCCGCCTCGGCACGCAAGAGTTCCGCCTGACCGCCGCCCTGACGCGAGAGCCCGACAGTGCGTCCACCGGCTTCACGCTCGGCCCGCGCACCGTCGTCCACTCCGACGCCTTGGCCAACTCCGGCCTGCTGGCCTCTGGCTCCATGTACGAAACCCGATACCGTCTTGTCCTGCCGCCCGGATCGGACCTGCAAGCCCTTGAGGACGAAGCCGAAACCACCTTCCGCGACAAGGGCATGCGCTGGACCGACAGCCGCAACGCCGCCCCGGGGATCGAGGCCTTCGTCGACCGCATCGGCAGCTTCCTCGTCCTCGTGGGCCTGGCCGGGTTGGCCGTTGGCGGGGTCGGCATCTCTGCCGCGATCCGCTCCTATCTGGACGGGAAGGTCGAAACCATTGCCACGCTGAAGACGCTCGGCGCAGAGGGCGGCCTGATCTTCCGCAGCTACCTCTGGCAGACGGCGATCCTGTCGGCCCTCGGCATCGCCATCGGTCTGGCCCTTGGTGCGGTCGTCCCCCTCCTCGCCGCCCCGCTGATCGAGGCCTCGCTCCCCTTCCCCGCCGAAATCCGCCTCTCCCCCGGTGCCCTCATCGAGGCCGCCTTCTACGGCACCCTCTCGGCCCTGATCTTCACCCTCCTCCCCCTTGCCCGCACCGAACGCATCCGCCCCGCCGCCCTCTATCGCGGCGGCAGCGGCACCCGCGCCTGGCCGAGGAAACGCTACCTGACCGCCCTAGCTGTCCTCTCCGTCGCCCTGATCGGCAGCGCCACCTGGCTCTCCGGCATCCCTGAACTCGCCCTCGGCGCAGCAGGCGGCGTCCTCGGCGCCCTCATCATCCTCGCCCTCTCCGCCGCGGGCCTCAGATGGGCCACCAAACGCCTCGCCCGCACGAAACTCACCCAAGGCCGCCCCGCCACCCGCGCCGCGCTAGCCGCCATCGGCGCGCCCCGTTCTGACGCGACCTCCGTCGTCCTCTCCCTCGGCCTCGGCCTCTCCGTCCTCGCCGCGGTCGGCCAGATCGACTGGAACCTCCGCCAGGCCATCGCGACCGACCTTCCCACCCGCGCGCCCGCCTTCTTCTTCGTCGACATCCAGCCCGACCAGCTCGACCCGTTCCTGGCGATGATGGACGAGAACCAGGCCGTGACCGAAATCGAAACCGCCCCGATGCTGCGCGGCGTCATCACCCAGATCAATGGCAAGCCCGCGCGCGAGGTTGCGGGCGACCACTGGGTCGTCCGGGGCGACCGCGGCATCACCTATGCCGCCACCCCGGGCGAGAAGACCCGCATCACCGCAGGCACCTTCTGGCCCGAGGACTATCAAGGCGACCCCCAGATCAGCTTTGCCGACGAGGAAGCGCAGGAGATCGGCCTGAAGATCGGCGACACGATGACCGTCAACATCCTCGGTCGCGACCTGACCGCCACCGTCACCTCGTTCCGCGAGGTCGATTTCTCCAACGCCGGGATGGGCTTTGTCATGACGCTGAACCCCGCGTCACTGGCCGGAGCCCCGCACACCCACATCGCCACCGTCTACGCGCCCCCGGAAGCCGAGGCGCAGATCCTGAAGGACGTCACCAAGACCTGGCCCAACATCACCGCCATCGGCATCCGCGAAGCCGTGGACCGCGTGGCCGAAGCCCTTTCCGCTATCGCCACCGCCACCGCCTGGGCCGCGGCAGGGACGCTCATCACCGGCTTCGTCGTGTTGATCGGGGCCGCAGCGGCTGGCGAACGCGCGCGCATCTACGAATCCGCGATCCTGAAGACCCTCGGCGCCACGCGGGGCAAGATCCTGTCCAGCTTCGCCCTCCGCTCTGCCCTCATGGGCGCCGCCGCAGGCATCGTGGCCGTCATCGCCGGGGGGATCAGCGGCTGGGCGGTGATGACCTTCGTGATGGACGGCACCTACCGTTTCGAGCCGTGGTCCGCCATCGGCATTGTCGCGGGCGGTGTCCTTGCCACGCTGCTCGCCGGCCTCTTCTTCGCGCTGCGCCCTCTGGCGGCCCGTCCGGCCGGGACCCTCCGCGCCCAGGATTAAGGGGTGATCTCGCGCGGCTCCAGCGCGTGATCTTCCGGCAGGCTGGCCGGACGGAACATCTGGAACCCCTTGCGGGCCACCAGCCGTGCAGGCGTATAGGCGAAGGACGCGAAGAAGCGCTCGATCCCGAACTGCTTGATGTCGGTGTCGACAAATTCTCCGACGATCTCTTCGTAGTTCTCAGCCAGCACCCGGTTCGTCGGGTCAAGCCCGCTGACGCAGACCAGCCCCGTCGGCCGACAATCCAGCACCGTCACCGTCAGGTCGGGGCGCCATTTCTGCAGGATCGGGATCAGCTTCCAGACGTCCCCCGTCCAGGCGCTGTTCGGCAGGTTGTTCAGGTCCCGCCGCGTCATCTTCAACCCATAGGGCACGCAGTCATGCATCATGATGACGCCGCGCGGGTCCATCGCCGCCTCGGTGTTCATGAAATCGCGCAACAGAAACTCGACCAGATGCATCCCGTCCAGGAACGCAAGGCTCAGCCGGATGTCGTTCCGCGCCAGAAAGCCGGTGCCGAAGAAATCGTCGCTTGTCGCCTGAAAGACATGCAGCGCGGGCTTCTTGCCGATGATGTTGATCTCGGCCCGGAAGAACGGGTCGACCGCGACGGTCTTGGACCTGACGGGGGCGAAGCTTTCGCCCGATCGGCAGCCCACCTCCAGATACCAGTCGAACAGGCAGGTTTCGTGCAACAGTCTCAGGAAGCGGTAGTAGGGCATCCCGACGGGCTTGAGGAACATCGACGATCTCTTGGCTAAAGGCGCGCGCAGTCTGCCGAGGCTTGGTCCGCGTTGCAACCCGCCGAAAGACGTCGGGCCCGCCGATCTGGACGGGCCCGAGTATCCTAGTGTGCCGGACGGATGAAAGTGCCGTTGCGCAGTTCGGTGAAGGCCTGGCGCAGCTCGGCCTCGGTGTTCATCACGATGGGGCCCGCCCAGGCCACCGGCTCCTCGATCGGAGCACCGGAGATCAACAGGAACCGCACGCCCTCCGGCCCCGCGGTCACCGTCACCTCGTCGCCTGCGCCAAAGCGCACCAGCGTCCGGTTGCCCGACAGGTCGCGGATGTTCACTTCCTGCCCGCGCACTTCCTTTTCCAAGAGCACGCCCTCAGGCCGTGCCGCATCGCGAAAGCTGGCCGAGCCTTCGAACACATAGGCAAAGGCCCGACGCCGGGTGTCGACCTTGAACGTCTTCCGCTTGCCCGCAGGTACATAGACATCCAGATACTGCGGGTCTGCCGCGATGCCATCGACCGGGCTCTTCACCCCACGATAGTCGCCGATCACCACGCGAATGCTGGTACCGTCATCTTCATGCCGCTCTGGCAGCGCCTCGGACGGCATGTCCTGATAGCGTGGCGCGGTCATTTTGAGCGCCTTCGGCAGGTTGCCCCACAGCTGGAAGCCATGCATCCGGCCCTGCGCGTCGCCCTTCGGCATCTCCTGATGCAGAATGCCCCGCCCCGCCGTCATCAACTGCAACGACCCCGGCCCTAAGGTGCCCTTGTTGCCCAAGGAGTCGCCATGCTCCACGGTCCCGGCGAGGACATAGGTGATCGTCTCGATCCCCCGATGCGGATGCCACGGAAACCCCGCCGAGTAATCCCGGGGATGATCGCCCCGGAAATCGTCGAACAGCAGGAACGGGTCAGCCTCCGTCGGGTCCTGGAACCCGAAGGCGCGGTGCAGATGGACGCCCGCGCCCTCGATATGGGGGCTGGCGCGGCGGGTCTCGATGACGGGACGGATGGACATGGGTCTCTCCTGAATTGCGTTGGGCAGAAGATGGGGCCAAGGGGGCCGCGCGCCAAGGCGCAAATGCGGGGGGTGATTGTGCAAGGATGCACGGACCTTGCGGGCCTGCCGTCAGAGTATCGGCGCGCGAGCCGGGTCGACCTCGTACAGCGCCTGGGTTTCGATCAGAAGCTGCGACAAGGACTCCTGATTCAAGTCTCCAAACCGGACAAAGCTGAAGTTCCCCTCCCCTGTCCGCTGGGCGCCCAATCGGTCCTTGAAGTCCTCCGTCACCAGCCGACCGTGCTTCCTGACCGCGAAATAGAGGCTGATGTAGTTCTTCTGCAGGGCCATCCCCACAGCGGGCCATTCCAGCACCTTTCCGCCCTTTGCCGGATAGTTCAGAAGTCCGTAGCCGATCATCTTGAACCGCATTCCCGGCTCTCCCGGTGGCGTCCCCTTATGGAAAAATCGCCGGAGCCTTGGCACCGTGTCCCGGATCATCCGGTCCATCCGCTCCAACTCCGATTGCCGCGCCGGGTCAAAGGCGAAGTACGCCTCGATGCTGTCTACGTCGACCTTGAACATGCGCGGCCTCTGCTGTGGCCTTCACAAGAAGCGAAGGCGATCTTACTCAGAAATGAGCCTGCGGTCACCAAGATCCGGGACAAATCACCATCTTACCATCCGGTTAACGTCCGCGACCAACCCCTTGATTTCCCTTCCGCACCCACGATTGTCCACCGTGGACACTCACCCCGTCAGATGCCGCAGCCCCTGGGTCACGTCGGTCCGCACCGCCAGCCGCAGCCCCGGCTCGTCCCCCGCCTTCAGGGCCGCCAGGATCATCCGGTGGTGGGTCGGAGGCTCCCGCCGCTTGACCCTCGCATAGACCGCCCGCATTGTCGGTCCCAGCTGCAGCCAGACCGTCTCGCACATCGCCAGCATCGCCGGGGTCTGGGCGCGCAGGTAGAGCGTGCGGTGGAACTCCAGGTTCGTGCGGACATAGGTGACCGCATCCCCCCTGACCGCCGCCTCGCCGTTCATCAGGTTGATCGCCGTCAGCCTTTCAATCAGCGCGAAGTGGGCCCTCGGCAGCGCCCGCGCCGCCATCTCGGGTTCCAGCAGCGCCCGGATCGCCGCCAGCTCCTCGATCCGTTCCGGGGTCAGTTCCGGCGTCGAAATCCGGCCCGAGGAGGACAGGGTCAGCGCCCCCTCGGCCACCAGCCGCCGCACGGCCTCCCGCGCGGGCGTCATCGAGACACCGAAAGCCTTGCCCAGCCCCCGCAGCGTCAGTGACTGGCCGGGGTCCAGCTCGCCATGCATCACCTGCTGGCGCAGGGTCCGGTACAGCCGCTCATGGGCCGCAGCGTTGGGGTCGGGGGTGCGCGGGGTCAGCATGGGGCGCAGGGGAACACCCCGCAGGCCGCCCGGTCAATCCTGAAAGCGCAGCCGGTGCAGCGTGTTGCCATGGTCATGCAGCCAGCCCCGCTGCGCCTTCCAGCCCGGATAGATCCGCCCCACCACCGCCCAATAGGCCGGGGAATGGTTCAGCTCGACCAGATGCGCGACCTCATGCGCGGCCACATAGTCCAGCACCGCGGGTGGAGCCATGATCAGCCGCCAGGAATACATCAGCCGCCCGTCAGGCGAGCAGGATCCCCAGCGCGACCGGGTATCCCGCAGAGCCAGCGAGGCATAGGGCCGCCCGACCAGCCCGGCATAGTGGGTCGAGGCCCGCGCCAGCCGGTCGCGCGCCAGCACCTTCAGCCAGGCCGCGACCCGCGCGCCCGCCGTGGAGGGATCGCCCGGCACCAGCAGGCGGTCGTCCTCAACCTTGATCCGACGTCCCGTGCCGGGCGCAAGCAGCAGGTCCCGCCCCTCTACCGGGATCACCGACGCCAGGCCCACCAGCCGCCGCGCCGCATCGGGCATCGCCTGCAGCGTCTCGCGCAGCCAGCCCTCATGGCCCTTGAGGAAGGCCAGGGCCTCGCCCTCTCGCGCCCGCAGCGGCATCGACAGGGTGACCTTGCCGTCCAGTCGCGACACCCGCAGCGAAAACCGCCGCGCCCGGGCCGAGCGCCGGAGATGAACTTCGACCGGGGGAGAGCCGGGGAGGACCGCCATGAGAACCTCTTGAATCCTGCCCGGACCATAGCCATTTGCCGCAGCACACAAAAGGCTTTGACAGTCGCTCGGCCTTGTGGCAAGCGGCAGCTTTCCTGCTTACTACCACCCGAAGGGATGACCATGCCCAAAGCAGAATGGGGCACGAAGCGCATCTGCCCGACGACCGGCAAGCGCTTCTACGACCTGAACAAAAACCCGATCGTCAGCCCCTACACGGGCGAGGTCGTGGACATCGAATCCGTCCGCCGCAAGATGGCCGCCTCGGTCATTTCGCGCGCTGTGCCGGAAAAGGATGACGACGTTCTGGTGGAGGATCTGGAAACCGAAGACGCGCTGCTTGATGGCGCTGTCGCGGATGATTCCGAACTGGACGACGATCTTCTGGAAGACGATGCGGACGACAACGTGTCGCTCGACGACCTCGCCGACGTGCCGGGCGACGAGGAAGAAGTCTGAGGGCAAGTGCCTTGGGAAGCGGGGCGATTTTCCCCCTTGCGGCCCCCGGCGACCTGTCCTAGATAGCCGGCATCGCGACGGAAACGGCGCGATGCTTCTCTCCGGTGGGGTCATAGCTCAGATGGGAGAGCGCTTGAATGGCATTCAAGAGGTCGGGAGTTCGATCCTCCCTGGCTCCACCAAATAAACCACTGAAAAATAACGAAAACCGCTGATCGCAAGATCGGCGGTTTCGTCGTTTTGCAACATCTTTGCAACATCAGAGGGTGCGTGGGCGGATTCGGGGGCGCCGACAGGAGTCGGGCGGCGTTCCTCCTTGCCAAATCACCCCAACATGGCGCAAAATGGGAACAGAAGAAGAACATTGGAATATCAGGCATGGGCCGATGACTAGCGCATACGATCCACGGGCCGTCGCGAACCTCATGCTGGATGAGGCGAGCAGTCGCGGGATCAAGATCACGAACCTTGCATTACAGAAGCTCCTCTACTTTGCGCATGGCATCTACCTGACCCAGACGAAGCGTCCCCTTGTGTCCGGCTACTTCGAGGCGTGGCAATTCGGGCCTGTCCACCCGGCAGTCTACCGAGCGTTCAAGGGGGCCGGTTCTGATGCTATTGCCGTCCGCGCGGTCGCCAAAGACCCGCTAACGGGAAAAGAACGAGATCTGCCGCTACCGGCTGACAAGGACGTGAAGGAACTGGTCGCGGAAGTCGTGTGGCGTTACGGCAAGCTGTCTCCGGGTCGCCTCGTTGATCTGTCACACGCGAAAGGTTCACCATGGGACGTGGTGGTGGACAAAGCGAGAACAGACGTTGCTTTTGGAATGCGCATACCTGATACTGTGATCTTGGAGCGATTCCGGCACCACAAAGTGTCGGTGGACGCTACCCCTCGTTTCGGAGAGCCGCCAAGTGACGATACGCCCTTTGCCTGACATCGACCTTGCGCGGATTGCTCCGCAGCCGAGGGATATGAAGCGCAAGAGTTTGGAGCAGATGCGCGCCGGTCGCCCACCATTCTCCTATAAGCCGCTGCGCTCCTGCTTTGACGACATCTTCAACATCCAGCCCGAACTCGACTTCGGGACAGCAGCACCGACGCCTTGGGCGACGATTGAAGCTGCGCTGGCCAAGAGGTCGGCAGATGCAGACGAGTTCGAACACAACAAGCGTGTTGCGCGCGGCCTCCATGACTTCGCGACTTCCGGCCGGGTGATCGGGCGCAAGCATGAGTTCTTTCCGCTTGCGATGGGCGCAGGTCGGAAGGTGACCTACTGGCAGTCGATGATCATCGCCATCGACGATGCGCCCCATGCCATCTTCATCGAACCGCGCCGCACCCGTGGTCTGCCTGCGGAAGGCCGCCGGTTTGCCTTTTCCATGATGCACGAGCGCATTCGCGCCGCTGATGAAGACTTCGCCGAAATTGGCCTCGCCATCCTGCGGTTTGATGATCCGAACGAAGGTCGTCGTGCTGCCCGTCTCTACACGGACAAAGGCGTGACGCTCTACTCTCTTGACCAGTTGGAAGCCATGGTCGCAGAGACCTACGCTATCTGGCGAGAAGTCTGCGACGAGCGCGAACGCGAAGCGCGCGGTCGGCCAACTGGCACGGGGCCGCTTGGCATCTGATGCGGATTGCGATTGACCCTATCGCGAAACCCATAGGGCCGGCGAAGGACGAGCATGATGACTGGCAAGCCGTTCCGGGCGACTTTCTTGTGGCCCTTAGCGCGGCACGCCAGTTTATCGGCAAGGCCCCAAAGGCCCGCGTTGAGCGCCAAGTCGCCTTCCTTCACGAAAGCAGTCTCTATGTCACCAATGACCAAGTTGTCGTTGAGTATCGACTAGAGCCGAATGGTCTCCCAGCGGCTGCTTTCACTTCGAAAGACATCTCGACGCTGGTCGCTCTGGGTTTGCCAAGTGATATGCGGGCGACCGCTGACACGACAGAGTTCAGATGGGCTGATGGATCGACCTTTCTGATGATCCATGCCGACCACACCGACCCTGCACGCTACAGCATGTGGGAGGGTTCCAAGTATTCTGATACACCCAGCGCATCAGAAATCGTTTCGCTGATTGAGAAGCTCTGGGTCGAGCCTTCCGTGGAGATTGATGACGATTGGCGGAAGACCACTCTCGCAACGTTCAACCAGCCAGGGATCGAAATCCTGCACTTCAAAGGGGACCATGTGATAGCCGAGGTTGGCGACCGGGACGGCCTTGCGGCGACGATAGGAGTCGACCTTGGCGCGTCCACCCCCGATATGTCTGTAAGCAGTCGCGACTTCTTGCGCGTCCTTGAGTTTGCGGAAGAACTCGGATTCAGCGACGGTTCGCCACGCCGTGCAACGTTTCGGTTTGCTGGTGGGCGAGGGGTCATCGTTGGGCAGCAACCTAATGAACTAGGCTACTTTTTCGGCAGCGTTGACTTCGAACGCGGGAGCCTTGGCAGCACAAAGGCTTGACACAAGATTCCGGCGAGGGCTACGATTCGCGTATGGCGACGCAACTCAACGAAGGGCTGTTCTTTCACCCCGCTGGCACTTCGCCAGACGCTATTCTTCGTCGCCTGAGTGACGGCACTTTCAACACCCGCTTGGACAACCCTTTTCTGCCGAAGCTTGAAGAGATGGCTCGGCAGATGGAGGCTGTGAGTAAGAGGCGGCAGCATCTTGAACTTCAGCAACTGGAAATCCCGCGCAAGCTGGCCGAGTGCGATCAAGAGGCTGCGGACCTCATCAAGGCCTTTGATGAGCTCAAAACGCGGATGCAGGTCTTCGAGGAGACTGGCGACATTGATGACTCGCTAATTCCTGATGCGGATCAGGCCATCGCCGAACAGAAAGCTGACTACCGCAGTAAGACAATCGCTGCCCTCGAAACGGAACTGGATGACCTTTCCGCTGGCGCAATGTCTGCGTGGGAAGTCGAAAGCAAGTCGGCCAAGGGCGAGTACGTCTATGTGACGTTTAAACGGCTTGCCTCCGACTTCATTACCGAGCCTGCCCCTGCACCTGAGAAGGTGCGAGAAGCAGTCAGGTTTGCTGTCGAGCGCTATCGCGGTATGCGCGAGTTTGCATTCCGCATCCATGCGGATATTCGGAAGTACGCTCATCAGTTCACACCACGGCAAGCGGCTGCGCCTTGATCGTAGAGGTTAATGCTGGTGCTGATCTTTGGAAGGTGTTCAGCAGCAAACCAGCGAATGAGAATGAGGCCGGAGAATACGCTCTAAACTTCCAGAGCATCCGGCCACTTCTTGAGCTGTTTCCCCTTCCCGATGAACCGAAGTTCTATCACCTCTACCTGCGCCGTCCCCTAAACGGGACGAAAGAAATGATGCGCGGTGGCGGCGACTACTTTCGCGCGGCTGTTGTCCCACAGCGGAAGCTCCTTGCTGTTGGCAAGGCTCTCTCTCGGCATGTAGTGGTTAAGTTCCCACTGCACGTCGAGTATCTGGGCACACGTCCGACGACTTAATCCGGGCCTCACGCAAATCTGTCCGGTTGACGCGCCGCCCACTAGTCTTGCGTCAGGGCAAGGAATTTCTCACTCGCCGCTGTGTGGCGTTCTGGACGATGTTACCGCAAGAGCTTAACGTGGAGAGACCTTTGCATGGATGGGACGGACGCAGAAGACGCTCGAAATCGCTTTCTTGAACTATTGGATGAGAAACACGGTGAGCAGGTATACCAAGACTTCTTGGAGAGAAACACCGAGTTCATACCGCGAGACTTTGTGCAGAACCACGGCATTCACTTTAGCCTAGTACTGAGGAAGCTGAGTTTCGGGGCAGATTACAAGTCGGACTTTTTCTTCTTCTCAAAGAGTTCAGATGATTGGCATGCTGTCTTCGTAGAAATCGAGAAGCCTCAATCGCGATACTTCTCCGACAAGGGGAACAAGGTTCACCAAGACTTTCAATCTGCCGTAAGTCAAATAAAACAGTGGAAAGCTTGGCTGAGTGTTCCGAACAACAAATCTGCGTTTCTTCAATCTCTTGCTTCGCTTCAAGTTCCGGCACATATGGCAATGAACCCAACAAGCTGCAAGTTTGTTTTGGTTCATGGGCGTCGTGGTGAGTACTCTGGAAATGCAGACCGTCGGCAACTAATTCACTCATATGAGGAGAATGACTTCAAGATCATGTCGTTTGACAGCCTGGCAGAGAATTTGGCGACCAAACACAAGCTAATGATTGGGGTTCGACACAATAACTTCATTGATATTCTGGGCGATGAAGTAGTCAGCGGCTCAATGATTGGCTGGATGGAGCCGACGCAACTTCGGGTTTCGGCCAAATTTCTGGAAGTCCTGAAGAAGGGATCAAGAGCACCGAAGGAGTATGTGATGGTGAACGGCAAACCTACTGACGCATGGCAGGAGGCGTCGAAGACCATCTTGGTTCGATGAACTCTCCGCCGGTAGATACCGGCTGCGCCTCCGCAGCGCGTCAGCCACGGGCGGTGGGCGCGATGCCCTACCCGCACACCCGACGATGCCTCATCGCCTAGCGCTGCCCGGTTTTTCGGGGGTCAGCCGTAGTAGTTACGAAGATGGTAGCACTCGACGCGCTGCGGCTTGAGATACTGGCTTGCGAAGGCACCAACGATCACGGAAATTCCAAGATCACCGTGGCCAGCAGCGGAGCGGGACTGCGTGATGATCTGGTTTCCAGCAGCAGTCGTTTCTGTCGAGAAACTGGCAAGGTCGGCCTCGATCTCGGCCCGGAGGGGCAGGTCATGGGCGAACCGGATTTCTCCTGCCGCGAACATGACGGCGAGGTTCTCGATCATGAAGGTTTTCCCCGCGTTGACGTAACGACCTGACCTCTTCGACCAATCCTGGCCCCCAGTCATCGTGACCGCCCAATGCGGCACAGACTGCGCTTGCAGCATGTCTGAGACCACACGTCCGATGGACGTTCCGTCGATGGCAAGATGTGACTTTCCACCGAACGGATGCGCGTTCTTGAGACGGATCAGATGATCGACCACATCGACATAGCTGACACCCCGGAAGCGGTCAGCATAGACGACTGTCCGATTGCGCGGGCCGACAATGATCCTGTTTTCGTCCACGACAGGTAGCGCTTCGTCCTTGATCACGGTGACGGCTGAATAGTCGTTCGCCTGTCCGAGGTCCGCCGAAACCCAGTAATTCTGGAAGCCCGTGACGCGCGGGATGGCCGGGTCATGATACGTCTCGTTGATCACCCGACCATCGGGCATGAATACGAGATCTAGAACTTGGGACATATCGCGCCCTCCTGAGATGTGGCGTTTTCGATGATGGTGAGATCGAAATAGGCCTGACCATCGGCCAGCATTTCGACTTCGATCTCCTGTCGAAACTTGGTCGCGGACAGTGCGCGGCGCATTCGTTCGACCTTTTCGGCCAGCCTTGGAATGTCCGTCCCCTTGACCACGATCCTGTGGATTCCGTCGCCGGGTTTTGCATCAAGGAACAGCTTCGCGAAGTAGTTTCCCTTCCCGGCTGGGGTTGATGAGAAATACACTTGGCCTTGGGCCGTGAGCATGGGCAGGACGCTGGAAATCAAGTCTTCCCCGCCGCCCTCGCCTTGAAGGAAGGCGCACTCGTCGATCTCGAGTAGTGACACCGAAGGATACCCCCGGATCGTGTCCGATGTGGACGGCAAGGCAACCACTCGGGCACCGTTCGACATTTCGAGTTCGGTCAGGGTCGACCGGGTGATCACGAGGTCTGTCCGGCGAAGTTGGCGGGCGATTTCGCGGGCAATGATCTTCGCCTGCCGCTCTGCCGGGGCGATGCACAGGGACAGCGACTCCGGGATGTGCAGTTCCTCAACCGCACGGGCGGCGAGAACGGATGTCTTCCCGGCTTGGCGGCTGACACGGCACGCCACCTCGGACGAGCGGGTGGAGAACATCTCAACCTGCCAGTCGTCTGGCTCATGGCCGATCCAATGGGCAAGGCGCACCCTCGGATCGAGGGTGCGTTCTAGCCCCTGCGCCCATTTGACAAGGCCGTCATATGCCAACGCCGCCCTCCTCCCTCGTGACGGAAAGGACGTGCTGACGCATTCGGCGTAGCAACGGTTCGCGGGCTGCTGGAACTTCGTCGCAGACTTCCTGCAAGACGCGCTTTAGAGTTTCCCATTCGGGCGACTGCGCCAACGTGACCGAGACGGTCAGATTGGTCGCCATCTTCCCGTGCATGGTCGCAATGTCGCGGAGGATGCGACGAAGACCCTCCATAGCAGACAATGCAAATGCGTCGTCCTCGTTCTGCTCGGCCTTGGTGATCAGCTTCTCGACGCGGCGGGCAAGGCTTTCGTAGGTGTTGCCGACATCCAAGCGATCCTCATTCAGGACTGCCGTGTCGCCTTCGATCTTGGACAGCCGAACCTCAGCCAGAACGGCCCGCACCATTTCTTCGGTGATGTGATCCCTGCGGAAGCGGACCAAGGTGTCGATATGCAGACCAAGGCGCTTCGCGATCTGCGTCTTCGCCATTCCACCCGGCAGGTTGTTCTCGCCCAAGATGATCTGCTTGATGATCGACTTGCGCTCTGGGTGCAGGAGGATCGTGTTCTTCCGGCCCCTGCCTTGGGGATCAGCCATTTGAGGTGACTCCCGATTGAGGCGTTGAGACGGTGATGGGGGCACCGTTATCGTCGGCATACCAGTGGACGCGAGCGCGAAGCCGGTCCCACTCGACAACGGAGACATCCTTCAGATGGTCATAAACGCGATCTGCAAACTCTTTCCCCACGCCCGACCGCAGGAGGTCGTGGCGCAACTCAACAAGCGAGAAGCTGTCGAGGTGGAGCTTCATCATCCCGGCCAACGTAGCGACGACGGCGGTCGTCGGGCCGCTTGACGGGTCGAGCGTTTCGATCCCATGTCGGGTGACGACCTCGCCACCACGGAGGACGATCACCTCGTCCTCCGCCGAAAACCCAAGACCCACGCGGTAGGCCCATTCGAGGCAGGCACGTTCACTCGGCTTCATGAGCTTTCTCCATGAGCGCGAGTTTCGTCTGCATGTGCTGCGGCAGGTCTTCGGGCGTCCTCCAAGTCTGAATCTTGAAACCCTGACGTTCGGCTTCAAGCCGCCGATGCACGATGCCATTGCCCGTCTGGTGATCCGCCCGGACATACCGGATACGGTGATGGTCGTCGTCCAAGCTGATCGTTTTGGTTGGGGCGATTGCAGGCGGGGCAGTAGTGTTGCGCCGTGTCGGGTCTTCCCGGCTATCCCCAATCCGCAGAGGCAGTCCGCGCTTTTCCGCTTCCAGCTTCGCCGCCTGATACTTGGCGATGTTCCGAGCGTCTTCGCGCGAAAGATAGACGCCCGGTTCGGACTGCGATCCGCCCAGAATCCAGTTGCCGGCGGCATCCTTCACGAAGCCAGCGGCCTGCATGGCGCGCTCTTTTTCCTGTGCGTCGAGGGTCGCGCTTAGTCGGTCGAAGGTTTCCGATGGGTCGGGCTTTTTCGTCTCGGCCAGCTTGCCAAGCAATTCTTCGTTCTTCTTTTTCAAGCCACCGATCTGAACTTCGACCGACTTGGCGATCTGCGGCAAAATGGCTTCGATGAGTTTCGGCGCGAGGGCTGCAATCAATGCAGCCGCGTGTTCATCATTGGAATCCGGCATTGTCTGCTCCTTTCTCAAAGCAAAAACGGCGAACAGGTTCGGAACTGCTCGCCGTCTCATTTGCTTGAGAAGCGCCGAGCCTAACCCGCCGATGCTGTGACGCTAAGTCCCAGAAATGGTGTTGCTCAACTTGGAAATCAGGTCTTTTAGGCGGCCTGCGTAGCCAGTTTTGGGTAGACGCGTAGGGCCGCGCCGAGCTTGTGTTCGGTCAGCCGCAGGTCCTTGTTGACCCACCGGATTTCACAGGTAGGGAGTGCGTTCGAGAGTTCGCAAACGAGGGCTTTCGGGTTGCCGAGATAGCTGATTTTGTTCCATCCCACGCGGCCTGACTGGGTGACTTCCCAAAGGGCGCGACCAACGGCGCTGTGCGGCTGAGGGAGGGAACCAATTAGGCAGGAGACTTCACCTTCACGCCAAGGGCGCGATACGCGGATGTGTCCAGCACGGCAGATGTAGAAGGGGTCGTCTTTGATTGGTGGAATCGTCGGGGTAAGCTTCGGGAGGACGATGGGTTCGGGGACGGATGCAGTGATTTTGGCGACCGGCTTCCGCGCGGGCGGTCGGTGTTGTGATCGCCACATCGCACGGGCTTCCTCGAGTGAAGCTTCCGTGTTGCGAACGCCGGGAAAGTAATCGAAGGGAACGTCGCCGTCCAAGATCGCAACGATCCGATTCCGCAGGAGATCGCCATCGATCCCGGCGAAGGTGCATGCCAGTCTCCGATCAAGGGCAAGATCGCCGCTGGCCGAGGTAAGCCAGGACAGCGCACGGCGGCGTGTGGCTGGGTCGAGGATTGCGCCCGGAAAGAAAAGGTCGGAGATCACGCGGAAGACGATAGCAGCCCAAAGGCGACGTTCGGCCGAGGGAAGGCCTTCGAGGGATGCTTCATAGTCGCGGGCGATGCGGGTCATTGCTTCGGGAGGGTCGTTGAGTGGCGGACGGGATGACCGAGCAGGTGGGCTGCCTCGGCCTGCTGGGCGTCGGTCGGGTGCGTCGTCCAGACCACCTCATCGCGAGAGCAGTCCCAGACGGGGAGGTCGTGTGCCATCAGTCGTTTGAGCGGTGACGGGCTAGTCATCGGAAGGCTCTCCGAGAAGTATTGGTGGGCGAGGCCATCTAAATCTGGCCTAACGCCACAATTTAACATCGCCCTAGACGTGCTGGCCTTGTGATTAAGGTAGATCAGGAAGAGAATAAGGTGCGCGGGATGCTCCACAGAGCATCAGCCCCAGAGCAACGGCCAAGGAACGAACCACACAAATGCATCTACTGTACTACGATGAAGTAAAATATGATCCGCCGACCCAAGCAAGTTTTTGGCTAGGCGGGATCTGTGTCTCCTCATTGGCAGTGCCCACTATTGAAGCAAAAGTGAACGAAGTTTCGCAGTTGGCATTCGGGTCGAAACTGCTGTCAAAGGAAACTGAGTTTCACGGCAAGGAAATTTGCGGGGGCCGCGGCAATTTCAAGGGAAGACCGTTTGAAGAGCGGCTAGACGTGCTGAACCGATTACTTGCAATCATCGGCGGCGATGAGGTCCATCGAGTCTATGTTCGGATAATTCCCGCAAACATCACGCATTCGTCTACACCCGCCGACGAAATCGCCTTCATGTACTTGATCGAACAAGCAGACGGGCTGTTCAAGAGCCTAGGGACGCTAGGAATGCTGTTTGGCGATTATGACGAACCGAACATCGGCACATCTGTCGCGTCTTTATCCCGTTATCGCGCAGGTGGAACACACTGGCACAGAGGCCGCGAGATCGAGAACATCATCGACACGGTTCACTTCGCGCGCTCCCACCATAGTAGGATGATCCAGCTGGCAGATGTGTTCTTGTACTGCATGCAGTTCATGCTTCAGGACAACTCAGCAGGCTGGAGAAAAGGCATTGCCGACGTTATCACTGCGTCTGGCGTCCAGACCTGCGCTCGCCAAAGAATCTGGCCGAGTGAAGCTCAATGGTACAGGTGGTGACGACCGGCGCTCAGACGAGCTGGCAAGGTTATGCACCTCTGCTCTGCCGGTCGTGGCCTCTAGATTGTGAAGCAGAGCCCAAAAGTCAAGACGGTCACGCAGCATCCACGACGGAACTTGCCCGCAGTGTCTGACCTTTTCTGCCACTAAGCCCGCTGGAAAGGGTGACCTGATAAACCGCCATCTCCACGATGTTGCAGACGAAACGCGCTTTGCAACAGCACCTACGCGAATCCTCTTGGCAAAGAACCGGTTAGCAACCCAGCCAAGTTGCATCGGCATCAAGAGGTCAGAGCAGAAGCAAGTCTTAAAGTAGGGCGCGCAACTGGAAGGTGGAGAGCGGGATCGGAGATCACCCTTGGATAGCCGGAAGGCTCAGTGTAGCTTCGGTGTCGGACAACATTTTCGAGGAGGAACGATTGAAAGCCGAAGATGCGATGTTTGTTTGGACCCCCGACCGTGAGCCGTTTGACAAGAATCCTCTGGCCGGTACGGTTGCAGTCACAACAATACCCGAACACCCTAGCCTTAAGGAGCATCCACTGTCCGTAGGCGCTTGTGACTTAAGTTGGCGCGAAGCCAGCATAGCTGGCAGGATCGAATTGATGCAGAAGTACATCTCACACATGATCGACCGTGATAACCTCAACCGCGCCACTGTCCGCGCAGCGCTGGATGAAGTCGACGAGTTCAGGGGCTATCCATTTAGAATGTAGATCGACGTTCATTCAGTCTATGCAGGCATGACAGGGATGACACGCAGTTCATCTTAGTAGGAAAAGTTAGTTGGTTGGTCGGTCAACATTCACCAACCAACCAACTAATGTTTCGCCATGCCTACAGCACCCTGATATTCCTGTCATGCCTGCACGACCCATGCCCAAGGACACCCGACCAATGGCCGAATGCACCTTCTACAAAGTCGATGTTAAGAACTTTGAAAGCAGAGCGATGACTGGCGACAGGCAACGTCGGCCCCCGACGCGCGTAGAAATACCTTGGTGCGATCACCCGATTTCGCCCGTGACGCGGGAGGACACTGCGGTGCTTGGTGGAGGAACGCTGCTCAAATGCGGTGGACGGCTCGGGGACTGCCAAATTCCCCGAGACCGCATCGAAGCGTGGGCCGATGGCGTTGACTGATGCTTCGCTGCTAGGGTTTTGACGACATCCGTTCGATTTCCTCCGCCGTTGCGTCCTGCGGGGGCACCAGAAGCCATTTCCGAGACTTCTTGTCGATCTGCCATCCTCGCTTGTGCAGAGCAGGCTTGAGCTGGTTCAACTCCCGGCTAAGGGTCGCAGCCGTCAGAGGCAACCGCGAAAGGTTCATCCCCCGTGCCTCTGCCGCCTGACGCATGATCTCCAACAACTCCTGCGGCGTACCGAGGAACCTCCCGTGCCGCGCGACAGGCTCCTGCATTGCCTCCAGCGCCTGCATGGTGACCGAGTCGTCCGCCGCTTCGTCCTGCGCGATTGCCTGCGCCTCGACCATCACTTCGATGAACCAGCCAGGTTCCTTCCCAAGCACGCGCGCTGTCGCCTCGCCAATCGCCCCGAACTCGGCCAGCCGCACATTGTCCGCAAACTCATGCGGGTCGATCTGCGGCAAGACCTTCAACACCTTCACGACAAGGCCGACGACCGCCCCGAACATCCGGGGTGCGGAGTCCGCAAGACGCTGTTCGAACTCAGATTCAAGCATCCGACGTTCCGGCTTCACCAGTTCGATTTCGACCATCCGCGAGATCAGGTCCGCCGCATACTTTGACGGGTCGATGCCGTTGACGATCACAGGGCGGCGCACCCAGATCGAAAACAGGTCACCATTGGTGAACAACTGCCGCACCTCAAACCCCATCCCCGTCGTGATCCCGCAGAGTGTGTCCGACAGCTTAGTCAGGTCGGACATGTTTTCGAGGGTCAGGACGTAGTTGTGCCATGCGCGGATCAGCACATCGTCCGGCTTCTCGCCGCCCGGGGCGACCATTGCCGTGACGGGGTCGATCATTGACCGCATCACCCGTGTTGTCGATGTCTTGGCTGCTCCGTACTCCCCGATCAGGTTGACGATGGGCGACGGGGTGTCGGGGAAGAACATCTTCACGGCGCAGGCCATGAAGATAGCGAACTGATCGTCGTCCATGTTCACCATCGACCGGATGTCTTCCAAGGTGCCTTCGGCATGGCGAAGGGGAAGCTGCCTTGACCGGCGGAACACAATGGGGCATTCGCGGTCGCCGTCGATCAGGTCGATCCCCTCGGCCGAGATGACCAAGACTCGATCCTCAGCATCGCAGAGATCGACGTAGATGTGGGGTCCGACCTTTGCGACCCGTAGATGGACATCTTCAACCGTCTCATGGGCGTGCGCCCGTGCTATGCCGACAACAAGGCCGATCTGTTCCTGACTTGGGGTTACGCCGCTTGCATATGCCGCACGCCGCAGCCAGTCGCCGAACTCGATCGAGTCGATCCGCAGGACACGCCGAGGGCCAACTCGCGCATATGCCGTGCCGTCAGGGTCGCGGAACAGTTTCAGTGATCCGACTACGTCATCAAGGATGATCTTCGTCTGGTCGCCCTTACGGTCAAGCTGCACGTCGTCAGGCAACCCGCCGGTATATCCCCCTGCCCGCGCATACGCCCAGAAAGGCTCCTTTCCACATTTCCCCGCTTTCGTAATGTCCGCCCACTTCTCGAGGACATTCCGTTCGGAGTCGAAGCCGTCAGTTTCCTTCGAGTAGGTCAGCCAGTGATCGCGGCCACTTTCGCCGAAGGCGCCGAAGATGTTGAAACCCGCATCGCTCCACGCCTTGTAACCGCCACCGGGGCGCGCCTTCATGAAGGCTTGCAGCGCCGCCGCTTCATCGACCGCCTTCGTGCGCTGGCCGCTCTTGGGACCGGGCTTCTGGGCACGCGCCAACCGAAGGATAAGCTCGCCTCCTTCGTTGAACTGCATTGCCCCTGACTCGTCGATCTCGGTAGGTGTCAGGACGATGCTTTCCATCGCAAGGGGCAGTGCGACCACGGGCCGCTTGCCACCCTTCGGCAGCAACTCGACGTGGTGTTCGACAGCGTAGAGGTCACGCTTTGGGTGCTTCTTCCACACCCTGTCCGTAGCGTGAAACATCCCCTTGCCCTGCCCGTCGTCGGGCACAAACCTTTCATGTGCCCAAGGTGACTGGCCGAGGATGCGGTTGGCTGTTTCGAGGACACCGTTCATCCTCGCGCGAATGCTGTCCATGCGGGCGGGGTTCTCGAACGCGACCCAGACATGGTAGCCGCGCCCGCCGCCTGACCTGACGACAAAGTAAGGGACGGCCATTTCGTGGAGTGCGGCGGCGATGTAGCCGACCCGCTTCCGCATCACAGAGGCATCGTGCGATCCGCCGTGGTCATCAAGGTCGAACACGGCGAAGTGGGACTTTTCGTCCCCGACGTTCATGTTGATCCCAATGGGTTGCCTGCCGTCGAGGTGCGCGCGGATAACGTCGTCTGTGATGTCGCCGTCCTTCGGATAGTACGCCTTCTTGCCGTCCTTCCTGTGCAACTCCGAGTAGCCCGGGCCAGCGAGGGCAGCGATCTGTTTCAGTCCGTCCATTTCCATATCTCACTTTCCGTGAGATTGGTCCTCAAACTCCGGTTCGATGCTGCTTTGGAAACCGCTATAAGTCGGTTATTCACTCTGCGCTTGGCGACACCGAATGGGGCGAGAACCAATCTCGCCCCTTCACTTTGTTACCCGATGGGAACGCGCCCATTCGATGAGGTCATCCCGGTCATAGCGCAGCGTCCGCGCCGTGATGTGCAGGAACGGCGGGCCTTCGCCTTTCTGCCGCCACTCGAACATGACTTCCGGTGACACGCCGAGGAATTCTGCGGCTTCCGGGGTTTTCATGAGTTTGGGGCCAACACCGATACGGGTCAGCTGGTCGGCCATCTGGCCAACGGTATCGCGCAACGAGCGCACTTCTTCTGCGAGGTCCATCAACGGAATCCCCCTATCAAAGTTCGATAGAGACGGTGCGCTCCGTTGATATGCGTTCGGTTCGCGCCCTTGACCTAGCCCGCATTCCGAACGCCGCGCGGCTAGGGGATCACCCACCTGAGATTGTTCAGCGGCTGGTTACGGTCCACGACCCAGAGCAGCCCCTCAAGCAGGTCGAACATAGGTGCCACATCAAATGGGATCAAGCAGCGTTTCAGGTGGAACTCCGCACTGTTTGAAAATGCGGTCGGCAATCTGGTTGGCGTGATGGTGGGATGCGGATCCTTGGTCATAGACATCCTGGACCGACTTCTCCGTGTCCCCGCGCAGTTGGTCGATGATGTAGGACGGCAGCAACTCCATGCGGGCGGCAGTCGTGAACAGGCGGCGGGTGTCGTGTTGGCGTAGCAGCTTCTTCTGCCGCCTCTTACCATCGACCGTTTCGGTGATGCCGAGGTGTCCGAGGTCTTCGGCATGGCCGGATTTTGACTCAGCAGGGAACACCCATCCGTCGTGCTTGGGCAGCGTCTCAAGCGCAGCGACGACCACCTTCGCGATGGGGAAAACACGTTCCTGATGGTTCTTTAAATCGTCGATCTTGATGGTGCCTTTGACGAGGTCAACGTGGGACCAGCGCAGTTCGCAGACATCGCCAGACCGGATGCCGGTGAACAGCATGACAATCCACGCAACCCGCCTCGTCGGGCTGCTGATCGCCCGGATGAGGTCGATGCAGGGCCACGGCTGGTTTACGTCGAACAGGATGCCGGGCTTCTTCTTTGGCTTCTGTTTGACCTTCAGCTCTGCCGCAACGTAGGGCAGACCGCGAAGAATTGACGCCCGGCGCGATGCCATGCGGATGAGGGCGCAGACGTGTTCCGCCGTCGAAACCTTGCCCGCCTTTTCAATGTTGCGGACAACCTCCTCCATCATCGGCAACGTCACCTTCTCGACGGGCTTCTTGAACAGGTCGGTCAGGTAGGTGTCGATTTCGATTTTGTAGGTGTCGAGCGTCGCCTGCTTGGCCGTGCTGTTCTTGATGTGTGAGTCGAAGGCATCGCCTAAGGTTTTGATACCTGATGCTTTCGCGTCCCGCCCGTGGTCGAGTTCTTCGAGCTTGGCGTTGGCGAGGACCAATGCCTGATCGCCCGTCGCGATGGCCGGGAACGAACCAAGGGTGACAGACTTCACAGACGACCCGATGCGTTTGGACAAGACCCATGTCTTCGTCGTCTTGCCGACAGACAAGCGCAGGCCTTTGTAGCCGGTGCCGTCGTGGGAGTAGAAGACGGTGCCCGTCTCCGGGTGTTTGATCTTCGCGATGGACGGGCGTTTCGAGAGGTCAACGGACGGCATGATCGGGCTCCTTTGCAACAAATTTTGCAACAACTGAGGCCGATCATATGGGATCAAGTGGATATTTGACAACTTGAATTTTGTTGCAAACTATTGTTTTGCAGTTACTTATTGGATCACATGGGACGAAGCAATACCGAGACCGGACGAATGGCATTCAAGAGGTCGGGAGTTCGATCCTCCCTGGCTCCACCAACAAGAGACTGAAAGCGGGGCGGTTCTGACCGCCCCTTTTCATTTCTGGACCCCTGCCGGACGGGCCGCTATCACTGTTCGCGTTTGCGAACGGAGAGAGCCGCCATGGCGTCCTGGACCAGCCAGCCTGAACATATCGTCGTAGATGAGGCCGCCTTGCGCAGCCTTTACCCGCCGACCCATGCCCTTGCCGCGCAGAAGTCGCTGGGCGTCCTTGATCCCCATGCGCGGGAGTTCATCCGCCGCTCACCCTTCCTGACCATCGGCACGCAGAATCGCGAGGGCCGCGCCGATGTCAGCCCGCGCGGCGACCCGGCGGGCTTCGTGCAGGTGCTGGACGACCGGACGCTGGCGATCCCGGACCGGCCGGGCAACAACCGGCTGGACACGCTGTCGAACATCCTGGCCAACCCGAATGTGGGCCTTCTGTTCATGGTTCCGGGCTTTGACGATACGCTACGGGTGAACGGCACGGCGCGGCTGTCGACCGACCCCGACCTTCTGCGCCGAATGGAGGTGAATGACCGCACCCCGACGCTGGCCATCATCGTAACGGTCTCGGAGGTCTTCCTGCACTGCGCCAAGGCCTTCCGGCGGTCCCGCATGTGGGACCCCGAGGCCCGGCAGGACCGCAAGGAGATGCCGAGCCTTCTGAAGATGATTCTCGACCAGACCACCGGCGCCCCTCAGGACCCGGTTGCGATGCAGAAGATCGACGAGGGGCTGGAAGCGGACTACCGCGCCTCGATGTACTGACCTATTCGGCCGGCTGTGCCCGCCCCCGCACCTTTTCCGGGCGGAACCGAGCGTACCACTCGCGCCGTTTCTGCCGCTGCCAGAACCAGGGCTTCGGGTTGTCGGCCCGCGTGACCAGCATCAGCATCGACGGGATGATGACCAGCGTCAGCACCGTGGCGAAGGCCAGGCCGTAAACGATGGCCGAGGACAGCGCGATCCACCACTGGGTCGAGGGCGCGCCGATGGTGACCTCGTGGTTCAGAAGCTCGAGGTTCAGGCCGAAGGCGATGGGCAGGACGCCCAGGATCGCGGTCAGCGCCGTCAGCACCACAGGACGCGCACGTTCACGGCAGGTCTGCAGGATCGCCTCGATCTTCGGCTGCCCCTCGCGCCGCAGCGTGTCATAGGTGTCGATCAGCACGATGTTGTTGTTCACCACCACCCCGGCCAGCGCGATGACCCCGATGCCGGTCATCACCACGCTGAAGGGCTGGCCCATGATCATCAGGCCCAGGAAGACGCCGATCGTCGACATGACGACCGCCGACAGCACCAGCCCGACCGAGACGAAGCTGTTGAACTGCGCCAGCAGCACCGCGAAGATCAGGAAGATCGCCGCGACGAAGGCCTGGGCCAGGAAGGCCATCGCCTCGGCCTGTTCCTCGTCCTCGCCCGCCAGTTTCCAGCGGATGCCGAACTGATCGAGCCCCGCCGCATCCAGCGCCTCGGTCACCTTGGCCCGCACGGCATCGGCCTGGACGCCTTCGCGGATGCCCGCCTGCACTGTCACCGTCCGCGCGCCGTCCAGCCGGGTCAGCGTGCCGGTCGTCGGCGCGGCCTTGCGGGTCACGAAGTTCGAGATCGGGACCGAACCTTCCGCCGTCTGGATGCGCAACTGGTCCAGCGCCGAGATCGTCCGCTGGTCGGCGGGCAGGCGCAGGACGATATCCACCGCATCGTCGGCCCCCGCCGGGCGGTAGTCCGAAAGCTTGAGGCCCCCGGTCACCAGTTGCACCATCGCCCCCACGGTCGAGGGCGCGATGCCATAGCGCGCGGCCGCGGCGCGGTCGACCTGCAGCTCCCAGTCGACGCCCGGGGGCGGCAGGCCGTTCGAGATGTCGATCACGTCCGGCACGGTCGCCAGCCGGTCGGCCACCTGACGGGCGACCTCGTTGAGATAGGTCGGGTCGTCTGCTGACAGCTGGATCTGGATCGCCTTGCCGGTGGGTGGCCCCGCCTGGGGCACCGAGACCTCGATGTCGACGCCGGGAATGCCGATCATGGCCTCGCGCAGATCGGCGAGGATGGCGTTCGCGTTCTTCCGTTCCCGCCAGTCGACGAATTCGTACTGGATCACCCCGATCACGTCAGGAGCGGTGTCGTTGCCTTCGCCACCCCCGGCGCCGGTGCGGGCATAGACGGTTTCGATCCCTGGCCAGCCCAGGATGCGAGCCTCGGCCTGGGCCAGAAGCGCGTCCTTCTCGGCGATGGAGAGGTTGCCGCGCGCCTTGACGTAGAGAAGGCCGAATTCCGGTTCGACGTCCGGGAAGAACTCGGTCCCCTTGCCGTAATGGGTGTAGGCATAGGGCACCGCGACCAAGAGGCCGACGGCCAGGACCAGCATCTGCCAGGGATGCCGCACCGCCTTGCCCACGACCCACATGTAAGCCCCGTCCTTGTGCTGCGGCGGGTGCTTGAAGGGCTTGGCGATCAGCGCGCCCAACGTCGGCACAAAGATCAGCGCGTAGACCAGCGATGCCGACAGCGTCACGATCAGGGTGATCGGCATGTACTTCATGAACTCGCCGACAATCCCCGGCCAGAACAAGAGCGGCGAAAAGGCCGCAACCCGGGTCGTCGTGGCGGCGATGACCGGTCCCGCCATCTTGTGCGACGCCAGCGCAAAGGCCTCGCGCTTGTCCATGCCTTCGGACATCCGGCGTTCGGCGTATTCGGTCACGATGATCGCATCGTCGACCAGCATGCCGACGGCCAGGATCAGGCTGAAGAGGACGACGATGTTGACCGTATAGCCCCACAGCGACAGGGCCAGCATCCCCATCAGGAAGGACGCCGGGATCGCGAGGCCGATCAGCAAGGAGGCGCGGACCGACAGGGCGTAAAGGATGACGATGAAGACCAGGATGACGGCGGTTAGGACGGAATTCTGCAGGTCGAACAGCAGCTGCCGGATGTCCTTGGACTTGTCCTGGCTGAAGCTGACCTCGGTCCCTTCGGGGAGAAGCGCCTTGAACTCTTCGGTGACCTTCTTCACCTCGTCGACCGTCTCGATCAGGTTCGCGCCGCTGCGCTTGGACACTTCGATGGCGATGGCCGGGGCGCCGTTCAGGCGGGTGATGGTCTCGGGTTCCTTGAGCGTCGGCAGGATCGCGGCAATGTCGCGGACGCGGACTGTCGCGGTGCCGGTCGACACTACGGGCAGGTTCGCCACGTCCTCGATCGTCTCCAGCAGCGACGGCACCTTGATCGCATAGCGACCCTCGGCCCCTTCCAGCGATCCGGCGGCGACCAGCTGGTTTCCGGCGGCAAACCCGCCGATCAGGACGTCGGGGCGCAGGCCATAGGTCGCGAGCTTGCCGGGGTCGATCACCACCTCGACCAGATCATCGCGCACCCCCTGCAGGTCCGCGTTCAAGACCGGCGGCAGTTCCTCGATCCGGTCGCGCAGCTCACGCCCGGCCTTGGCCAGCACGCGTTCCGGCACGTCACCCGACAGCGTGATGACCAGGATCGGGAATTCCGACAGGTTGATCTCGTTGACGGTCGGCTCATCGGCCCCGTCCGGCAGTTCGGGCCGCGCGGAATCCACCTGGTTGCGGACATCGTCCAGCGCCTTCTTCAGGTCGGCCCCGGCCTGGAACTCGATCACCACGTTGCCGCCGTTCTGATAGGCGGTCGAGGTCATCTTCTTGATGCCGGTGATCGACTTCAGCGCGGTTTCCATCGGGCGGAGGAGCAGCCGCTCGCTGTCCTCGGGCGAGATGCCGGTGTAGCTCATGCTGACATAGATGATCGGGATCTGGATGTCCGGCTCGGCTTCCTTGGGGATCGAGACATAGGCCATCGTCCCGGCCAGCATCAGGAACAGAAGGACCGAGATCGTCAGCCGGGCATTTCGGATGGCGGTTTCGACAAGCTTCATTGGCCGACCTCGGGGACGACTTCGACGGTGTCGCCGTTGCGGACCAGGTCCTGCCCGGCGGTGATGATCCGCACGCCTTCCGGCACGCCGGTCACGACCAGGCCTTCAGGTGTGTCGTCAATTATCTGGACCGCGGCAAACTGCGCGACATTGTCGGCACCGACGACGCGCAGGCCAAGCGCACCATCCTCGGACAGCGTGATGATCGACCGCGGCACGACTACCGCGGGGACCGAGGCTACGAACAGCGACACTTCGGCCGTCATGCCCGAGGGCAGGGCCATCCGCGGGTTCGGCAGGGCGATCTCGACCGGGAAGGTCCGGGTCTGCGCACTGGCTTCGCGGGCCACCAGGCGGACGGTGCCGTCCATCTCGGTCCCGTTCACCAGGCGCACCTTGGCGGTAGACCCAACCGACACTGCGCCCAGGTCCACCTCGCTGACCTCGGCCTTCACTAGGATCGGGTCCAAGGACAGGATCGTGGCGACCGGAGTTCCGGTCTGGACCCATTCGCCCAGCTCGACCGACAGGCTATCGACGACGCCGGCAAAGGGCGCCTTCAGCCGCAGCCGGTCGGCGGCAGCACGGGCGCGGTTCAGCTCGGCCTGCGCCGCGTCGCGGGTCGACCGGGCATTCGTCAGGTTCGATTCCGACGTGCTGCCACCCTCGAACAGCTTCTGCGCCACAGCCAGGTCGCGCTCTTTCTGCTCGAGCGCGATCCGCGCGATCTCTTCCTGGGCCAGCGTCTCGGGGCCTTCCAGTTCCATCACCACGGCCCCGGCCTCGACCATGCCACCCTTGGTCAGGCTCAGGGACGAGATCACCCCCTCGGCCCGCGCGGCAAGTTCCACCCGCTTGTCGGCCTCGGTGATCCCCGACAGGCGGATCGCGCGGGCATGGTCGACAAACTTGGGTTCAACCGCGGATACGGTGCGGACCAGCGGCCCCTTCTCGGCCGCGACGGGCTCGGGGGTGAGGGATTCCTTACCCTCGGCCGTCTGGGCACTGCCGACGGACGAGAATTCTCCGGTCGCGATCCAGGCCCCGGCGGCGACCATGACGCAGAAGGCGGCGATGCGATGAAACTTGGGCATGACGAGCGTGATCCGGGCAAGTTGTTGATCAGAAAGGATTTCGACCGTCGCGGGCAGCGCATGGGCCCGACAGCCGGACGGGATGGAAGACTGGCTACGCGGGTAAACGCAACTGATACGCCTGCACGGAACCAAGGTCCAGCCCGGTTTTGCAACCGCTTTGGCTTGACTTGGGGCCCGATTGCGCCCATGTCCCCCCAGTCCGCTGCCCGTGCCCGCGTGAGGCTTCGAACGGCCCGGACAGTCTGGTTCCCACCGTCACGCAGGGGCGCCGCTTGCGGCACGGTCACGGGCATTCGCCCGGGACGAGGGTCGCAGGCCCTCTGAATGAATGGGATTCCCATGACCACTTTTGCCGACCTCGGCCTGTCGCCGAAAATCCTGAAAGCGCTGGAAAAGACCACGCTCAAGACCCCCACGCCGATCCAGGCGCAAGCCATTCCGCATATCATGGAAGGCCGCGACCTGATGGGCCTTGCCCAGACCGGCACGGGCAAGACCGCTGCTTTCGGGCTGCCGCTTCTTCACCGCCTCTTGGACATCGGCCATCCGCCGGGGCCAAAGAACGTTCGCGCGCTGATCCTTGCGCCGACGCGGGAACTGATCGGCCAGATCAAGGACAACTTCGAAGTCTTCACCAAGGGCACCGCCGTCAAGATCACGATGGTCGTGGGGGGCGCGTCGCTGTTCAAGCAGGCGCAGGCCCTGTCCCGCGGGACCGACGTTCTTGTCGCCACGCCGGGCCGCCTGATCGACCTGCTGGAGCGTGGCGATGTGAAACTCGACCAGTGCGGCTATCTGGTGCTGGACGAGGCGGACCACATGCTGGACATGGGCTTCATCCATTCCCTGCGGAAGATCGCCAAGCATATCCCGCTGAAGCGCCAGACGCTTCTTTTCAGCGCGACCATGCCCAAGGACATCGAGGAGATTGCCGACACCTACCTGCGCAACCCCGTGCGCGTGCAGGTGGCGCCCCCCGGCAAGCCGGTGGAACGGATTTCCCAGGGCGTCCACTACATCCCGAACGGCGACAAGGCGAAGCTTCTGGAGGAATACCTCAAGAAGCACCCGGGCGAGCAGGCACTGGTCTTCGGCCGCACCAAGCACGGGTCTGAGAAGCTTGCGAAACTCCTCGCCGCCTGGGGCTTCAAGGTGGGCTCGATCCACGGCAACAAAAGCCAGAACCAGCGCGACCGCACCCTGAGCGAATTCCGGGGCGGAGAGCTGGATGTCCTGGTCGCAACCGACGTCGCCGCGCGGGGGATCGACATCCCGACCGTGCGCCACGTCTACAACTTCGACCTGCCGAACGTGCCGGAAAACTATGTCCACCGCATCGGTCGGACGGCGCGGGCGGGGGCCGAAGGGTCGTCGATCAGTTTCTGTGCTCCGGCGGAAATGGGCGAGCTGCAGGCGATTGAGAAGCTTCTGAAAAAGCCGTTGCCGGTAGTGGGGGGCGCGCCTTGGGCCGCCGATGTGGTGGCCGCAGCGCCGAAACCCGGCCAGAACCGGGGTCAACGGCCGCAGCGGCAGGGTGGACAAAAACCGGGGTCAAAGCCGCCTGCGCCGGGCCAGCGGCCGGCAGGGCAGAAACCGGGCGGGCAGAAGCCGCGTCAGGGCGGAGCGAAACCCCAGGGCGGCAGCTTTGCACCCCGCCGTCCCGAAGGGCAGAAGCGTCGGCCGGGCTGAACTTCAGCCCGCCTCCTCCTCAAGGTTCAGCTTCATCTCCAGCAGGACCTGCTGGATCGCCAAGGTCTCGCGCAACAGGCGCTTGGCCTCGTTGACGCTGATCTTGCCGTCACCGATCGCCTGATTGTACTCGGCCATCAGCATCCCGAACCTTTGCGCCAGGGCCACCACGTCCTGGTTCACCCCCGACGAAGTCGCGTTCCGCTTTTCGCCGTCATAGGACATGGTGATCCCCCGCAGGTCGGCCAGCGCGGCGGTCACATGGGGAAAGCGGCTCGCCTCCTCCAGTGCTGCAACGACATCGATCGGCATGAAGCGGTCGTCATGTTCGTCGCTGTCGGAATAATACCGGCCCAGCGTTGCCTTCGACTTGCCGGTGATCTCGCAGGCGGCCTCGATTCCCACATCCTTGACCAGCGCCTCGGAGTGTTTCTTGAGGTAAGACGCAATCGACATCGGAAACTCCTGCCCCCGGGGCACCCGAGGGGAAACGCAGCGATTTTTTCCCATTAATCGGATCGGAACTCTTTGTCATTTACAAAGACGTTCCGGGCCTTCCGGAACCTGTAGCGAGTGGCCGGTGTCCCCAGCACCGGTTGGGGTGGGGCCCGTCGCATCAGGCCGGGAACGGGCTGACGGCGGTGCCGATGAAACGCGGCGGGCCCGTGTTCTTTGCCAGTTGTTCGGTTGCACCAGTTCTTGCGAGTAATCACCAGTACCGGGCCCGCATAGCCCACCCGTAACCAGTCGGTTTCCCTCGCCGGGCAGTGCGCGCAGGCCAATGGCTTGCGGCACCGCCCGGTGATCGGTTAGGGCTTCGGGACCATGGCCAAGCTCTACTTCCATTACTCGACGATGAACGCGGGGAAATCGACCTCGCTGCTGCAGGCCTCGCACAACTACCGCGAGGGGGGCATGCAGACCTATCTGATCACCGCGCAGTTCGACAACCGCGCCGGCCAGGGCCGGATCGCCAGCCGCATCGGCATCGGCGAGGATGCCGACACCTTCGGCCCGGACGAGGACTTGTTCGAAAAGCTGAAGGCGCGGTTCGAAAAGGGCCCCGTCGCCTGCGTGTTCATCGACGAGGCGCAGTTTTTGTCCAAACCGCAGGTCTGGCAGCTGGCCCGGGCCGTCGACGACCTGGGCGTGCCGGTCATGTGCTACGGGTTGCGCGTCGACTTCCAGGGCAACCTCTTCCCGGGCTCGGCCGCGCTCCTCGCCTGGGCCGACGAGATGCGCGAGGTCCGCACGATCTGCCATTGCGGCAAGAAGGCCACCATGGTCGTCCGCAAGGGCCCGGACGGCCGCGCGCTGAAGGACGGCGAGCAGGTGGTGATCGGCGGGAACGAGACCTACGTCAGCCTCTGCCGCCGTCACTGGCGCGAGGCAGTGGGCGACTGAACCCCCGCACCAACCTTCGTGGGACGCGAGATCAGCACCCCCGCCACCACGATCAGAGCCATCCCCGCAATCGCAATCCAGGTCAGCCGCTCGCCCCACAGGATCAGCCCCCAGGCCGCCGAGGCGGGCAGGATGACGTATTCAAAGACCGACACCTTCGAGGCTTCAGCGATCTGGTAGGCCTTCACGATCATCGCCACCCCAAGCAGCGAGCCCGCCGCCTGCACGAAGGTCCACCACAGGAACTCACCCGTCGGCCAGACCGGTCCGCGCTGCAGGAAGCCCTCGGCGCCTGCGGGGACCTCCAGAGGGAAGGCCCAAAGGACCGCCATCCCGACCAGACCAATCACCCCCAGCATCCCGAAGAACCCGGCCACGATGGTCTCGGCGGTTTCGCCCTCGCACCAGGCGCGGGTGGCGATGTTGCCCATCGCATACAGCGCGCCCGAGATGACCGGCAAGAGGGCGGCGAAGGTCGCGCCCGACATCGCCTCGGGGCCGAGGACCAGGACGACACCCAGAAATCCGACGAAGACGGCCAGAATCTGCAGCCCATGGATTGCCTGCCCATAAAGGAACCGCTGGATCAGAAGGACAAAGATCGGCGCGGTGAAGAGGCCCGCCGCCACCTGCGCCACCGGCAGGAAGGCCAGCGCACCGAAGTAGATCACCATCGCCGCGCCATGGATCGCCGACCGCGCCAGCACCGCCCACGGCCGCTTTGGGCGCAGGCGCAGGCCCAGAGGCACCGCAATCAACCCCAGGATCGCAAAGGCCATCAGCGTCCGCGTGGCATGGAACTGCCAAAGTCCGCCATCCCGGGCGATGACCCGGACATAGTTGTCGGTGAAGGCGATGACAGAGGCATAGACCAGCACTGCGCCAAAGGCGGCCAGGGTTCGGTTTGGTGTGTCGCTCATCTTTGCCCGCCTCTCCCTGTCCCTGATGCCCGCCCGCGCCGCATAAATCCTGCCTGAACGCGACCGTTTGACAGCCGACACAGTCGCTTGTCCGCTTTTGCCCCGGCGGGTCATTGTCGGCGCCCGCCGGGACGGATAGATTGACAGGAAAACAGGCAGAGACCTTCCGGCCAATGACGGCGTTGAAGAAGTACCAAAGGCTGGAATGCGGCGGGTTGTGGCGCGAGACGCCGCAGGACCAGCGGCGTGAGGTCCTGGTCCGTTTCGGCGACGCCACTCTGGTCCTGTCCGACCCGAAAAGCGGGACCGCGATCAGCCATTGGTCGCTGCCGGCGATCGAGCGCATCAACAAGGGCCAGGAACCGCCGGTCTTTGCACCGGGGACGGATGCCAGCGAAAGCCTCGAACTGACCGACCCCGAGATGATCGCGGCCTTAGGCGCCGTGCATCATGCGGTGAAGGCCGCCACCGCGCGCCCCGGGCGGCTGCGCGGGGTGTTGTTGGCCGGGGCGACGCTGGCCGTGCTGGCGGTCGGGGTCTTCTGGCTGCCTGGCGTCCTGGTGCGGCACACGGCGTCCGTCGTGCCTCCGGCCCAGCGCGCCGACCTTGGACAGCGCGCGCTGGACGATCTGGCGCGGGTGACCGGCTCCAACTGCAACAGCCAGCTGGGCCTGCAGGCGCTGGCCAGCCTGTCGGAACGGGTGTTCGGCCCGCTGGACACGCCGATCCTCTACGTCATGCCGGAAGGGGTCGAGCGCCCCCTGCATCTGCCCGGCGACCTGATCGTCCTGCCGCGCAAGATGATCGAACAGGCGAACGGCCCCGAAGCCGTCGCGGGCGCCGCGCTGGTCGAACGGCTGCGCTCGCGCGCACAGGACCCGATCATCCCGATGCTGGAACATGCGGGCCTGCGGGCGACAGTGCAGCTTCTGACCACTGCCGACCTGCCCGCAGGCGCAATCGACGGCTATGGCGAGACGCTGTTGCGCAGCGCACCCGTGGCCCTGACCGACGCCCAGATGCTTGCCGCCTTCGAGGCCGCGCAGATCCCTGCGACCCCCTATGCGCTGGCCATCGATCCAGAGGGCACCGCCACAGCCGGTCTTGCGGCGGGCGACCCCTACAAGGGTCTGGCCCCGTCGCCGCTGATCCCCGATGAATCCTGGATCGCGCTGCAGGGCATCTGCGGCGGCTAGGGCTCTACTCACCCATCACGACCGCATCGGGAAAGCCGTTGTCTCGCAGGGCAGCCCGCGCCGCAGCCGCAGCGCCCGCATCGGCAAAAGGCCCGGCAAAAACCGTGGTCAGTGTCGTGCTGCCGCCCTGCACCCGTCCCCGGACCACGCCATAGCCGAGCGCCCGCAACTTCGCCTCGGCCCGGTCCGAATTCGCCGCGACGCCAAAGCTGCCCACGGCCACGAAATAGCCCCCAGGCGCTGAGTCCGCGGCACCCGTTGGGCTTGCCGAAGCATCGGCGGCGGACGGTGCCGCCTTGGGCGCGATGGTGGTCGTCGCACCCTCTTCGGCCACCGGAACCCGCTGTCCGGACGGCGGGTTGCCGCAGACCGGCACGCCTTCGCGCGTCACGCGGGGGATCCAGACCACCTCTCCAGCCGTGCCGGCGCGGACGAACATGCAGCCCCTGGAATCGACGTATTGCTGGCCCGCATAGTCTGGTGGTGGCAGTTCCGCCGGCTGGATCAGATCGCGCGCAAGCGTCGGCGTCGCAAGCACCAGAACCAGCCCCGCTGCTACCGCAGTGCGCATCACTTGGTCCCGAACATCCGGTCCCCGGCGTCGCCAAGGCCCGGCACGATGTAGCCGTGGTCGTTCAGGTGGCTGTCCACCGCCGCCGTGACAATCGGCACATCGGGATGCGCCTCCTTCATCCGGGCGATCCCTTCCGGCGCGGCCAACAGGCACAGGAAGCGGATCTGCTTCGCCCCCGCCTGCTTCAGCAGGCTGACCGCCGCCGCGGACGAGTTCCCTGTGGCCAGCATCGGGTCGACCACGATGGCGATCCGGTCCTCCATATGCTCGGGCAGCTTGCAGTAGTACTGCACCGGCTGCAGCGTTTCCGGGTCGCGGTAAAGCCCCACGAACCCGACCCGCGCCGCCGGGACCAGTTCCAGAATACCATCCAGCAGCCCATTCCCCGCCCGCAGGATCGAAACCAGCGCCAGCTTCTTGCCCTCGATCATCGGGGCATCCATCTCTTCCAGCGGCGTCTCGATCCGCTTGGTGGTCATCGGTAGTTCCCGCGTCACCTCATAGGCGAGGAGGAGGCTGATCTCGCGCAGAAGCTTGCGGAACGACGCGGTCGAGGTGTCCTTCTCGCGCATCAGGGTCAGCTTGTGCTGGACCAGGGGGTGCGACACGACGGTCAGGTGATCCAGCATTTCAGGCCTCCAACAGCTTTCCGATCCTCGCCTTGGTATCGGCATCGCAAAAGGCCGCGTCAAGCGACTGGCGCGCGATCCGCCGGAATTGCCCATCGTCCCAGTCGAAGGCGCGGTGCAGCTCCTCATACTCCCGCGCCATCGTGGTGTGGAAAAAGGGTGGGTCGTCGGTCGAGATGGTGACCTTGCACCCCCGCCGGTCCAGCTCTGCAATCGGATGGTCGCGGAACGTCTTGTAAATCCCCAGCGTCACGTTCGACCCCGGGCAGCATTCCAGCACGATCCCCTTCTCCGCCAGTTCATCGACCAGCGCGAGGTCCTCGATCGCCCGCACCCCATGCCCGATCCGCTCCACCTCCAGGTCCCGCACCGCATCCTTGACCGAGGTCGGACCACCCCACTCCCCCGCATGGGCCGTCAGCCGCAGACCAGCCTCCCGCGCGCAGTCGAAACTCCAGCGGAAATCCTTGGGCGCGCCGATCTTCTCGTCCCCGGCAATGCCGAAGCCGACAATCCAGTCCCCCGCCGTCTCCGCCGCACAGATTGCCGTTTCCCGCGCCTTCTCCGGCCCGAAATGCCGGATGCAGGTGATGATCCCGCGCAGAGTGATCCCCATCTCCCGCTCCGCCTGATCCGCCGCCTCCTGCATCGCATGCAGGTATTCCCGCCAGGCCCCGACATCGCGACCCCCGCAGAAGTCTGGCGACAGGAAGGTCTCCGAATAGACCACCCCCGACTTCGCCGACTCTTCCAAAACGGCCAAAGTCAGCCGCGCATAGTCCTCGGGCGTCTGCAGCGCCGAGGTCGCCGCTTCATAGACCTTCAGAAAGTCCCAGAAGTCCTTGTACTTGTACTGACCGCGCGCATCGAACACTCCGGATATGTCCAGATGCTTCTCCTTCGCCAGCCCCGCAATAAACGCCGGAGGCGCCGCCCCCTCCAGATGCAGATGCAACTCGACCTTCGGCAATCCGCTCATCGCAGCCTCATTCTATGTCCACAAATATCCCGGGGGTCCGGGGGCTGGCCCCCGGTCCGACAGAGGTCACAGGAAACTCCGCCCCGGCCCTTGCGACCCCACCCCCAAATGCGCCGCCACAGACGCCCCGACGTCAACGAACCCGCGCAACCCGACCTCACGCGGGCCCACTCCCCAGCCCACCACCGGCACCCGCTCCCGCGTGTGCTCAGTGCCCTTGAAGGTCGGATCATTCCCATGGTCCGCCGTAAAGATCGCCAGGTCTCCCGGCCGCAACTGGGCGAAGAACCGGGGCAAACCCGCATCAAACCATTCCAGCGCCCGGGCGTAGCCTGCGACGTCGCGCGGGTGACCGTACAAGGTGTCGAATTCCACGAAGTTCGCGAAGGTCAAGCTTCCCTCCTCCGCCTCCGCCGCCAGCCATACGAGATGTTCGAAAAGGTCAGCGTCCGACTTGCCCTTGTGCAGCTTGTCGATCCCCCGCATTGAAAAGATGTCACCGATCTTGCCGATCCCGTGCGTCGCCCGCCCCGCGCCAGACACCCAGTCCAGCAGGGTCGGCGACGGTGGCTCGATCGCGAAATCCTTGCGGTTCGAGGTTCGTTTGAAGTCGCCCGGTGTCCCGGTGAAGGGCCGCGCGATGACCCGCCCGACCTTCCGGGCATGCAGCATCGGCGCCAGGTCCTTGCACAGCTTCAGAAGACGCTCCAGCCCGAAGGCTTCCTCATGGCAGGCGATCTGGAACACGCTGTCGGCGCTGGTGTAGCAGATTGGCCAGCCCGTCCGCAGGTGCTCTTCGCAATGCTCCGCGATGATCGGCACGCCCGAGGCGTGACAGTTCCCGAGTATCCCCTCCGTCCCCGCCAGCCGACAGACCTCGGCCACGATGTCATCCGGAAAGGCGGGCACCGTGTCGGGGAAATAGGTCCAGTCCCAGGGCACCGGCACCCCCGCCAACTCCCAATGCCCCGACGGCGTATCCTTGCCGCGCGACACTTCCGTCGCCGACCCCCACAACCCCTCCGGGACCGCCGATAGCCCCGGCGTCGCCGCCCCCGAGGCCAACCGGATCGCTGCCCCGAGCCCCAGCCGGTCGAGGTTCGGCATCTTCAGGGGACCTGACCGCCCCACCTCCGCCCGCCCCTCGGCGCAAGCCGCCGCGATATGGCCCAGCGTGTTCGAGCCCTCGTCCCCGAAGGCCGCCGCATCTGGCGCGCCGCCGCAGCCGACCGAATCCATCACCACCAGAAACGCGCGCGCCATCAGCTGATCCTCTTCTGTATCAGCGCGGGTTCCCCCGGCGGTTCGGGCGCAATCCCGTAGGCCGCCTGCACCGCCGCCACCGCCGCGCGAGCCGCGTCCTCGGTCACGGCATGGACCATCGCCAAGGGCACGCCCTCACCCGTCTCCTCGCCGATCCCCGCCAGGTCCGACAGCCCGACCGAGGGGTTGACCCGATCCCCCTCGCGCAACCTGCCGCCGCCCAGATGCACCACCGCCAGCCCCAACGCCTCGCCGTCGATCTTCGCGACGAATCCGTCCTCCAGCGCGGGCACTTCCATCATCACGGGGGCCGAGGGTAACCGATCCGGCCAACGCTCCACGAAATCCGCAGGCCCCCCCTGCGCCACGACCATCCGCCCGAAACACTCCGCCGCCGCGCCCGACTCCAGCGCCTGCGCGATCCGCCCCTCGCCGTCCTGCGCGTCGGACGCCAGCCCCGCCAGAGCCAGCACCTCGCCGCCCAAGGCCACTGTCACATCCCACAGCGCCGCGTTGACCGAGGTGCCGGTCAGCGTCTCCATCACCTCGATCACCTCCAGCGCATTCCCCGCCGCCGTGGCCAAAGGCTGCGACATGTCGGTGATAAGCGCACTGGTCATGCACCCCGCCCCTTGCGCCGTGGTGACCAACGACCGCGCCAAGGCCTCCGCCTGCTCCGGGGTCTTCATGAACGCGCCACTGCCGCACTTGACGTCCAGCACCAGCGCCTCAAGCCCCGCCGCCAGCTTCTTCGACAGGATCGACGCGGTGATAAGGTCAATCGACTCCACCGTCGCCGAGACGTCGCGGATTGCATACAGCCGCCGGTCCGCCGGGGCGAGGTCCGCCGATGCCGCGACGATGGCGCATTTCACATCCGCCATCTGCTTGCGCAAAGCCGCTTCCGTCAGCCCCGTCCGGAACCCCGGGATCGCCTCCAGCTTGTCGAGCGTCCCACCGGTATGGCCCAGTCCGCGGCCCGAGATCATCGGCACATAGGCCCCGCAAACCGCCAGCGCCGGGGCCAATAGCAGCGAGGTGCAATCCCCGATTCCTCCGGTCGAATGCTTGTCCACAACCGGTCCGGGCAAGTCCCACTCCAGCACGCGGCCCGAGTCGCGCATCCCCCGGGTTAAGGCCACGCGGCCCTCCTCGGAGAGGCCCTTCAGGAGCACCGCCATAGCGAAGGCCCCCGCCTGGGCATCCGTCACTTCGCCTGAGGCCAGCCCTATCGCGAACCAGCGCAGATCCTCGACCGAGGGTTTTCCCCCGTCCCGGATTTTCGCGATGACTGCCCGCGCGTCGGTCATGTGCGTTCCATATGCGCTGCCGTGAAGACCCCCGGCAGAAGCTCGGCCACCGTCATTACCTTCTGCTTGCCGTCCGTCGTGCAAAGCGTGACGCGCACCTCCTGCCCCGCGAACTCCGCGATCTTCTGGCGGCACCCACCGCAGGGCGGCACCGGGTCCGGGCTGTCGGCGATCACGCAGACCTCGGCGATCCGCGTGTCTCCGGCGGCGATCATTGCAGCAATCGCCCCTGCCTCCGCGCAGGTGCCTTCCGGGTAGGCCACATTCTCGACATTGCAGCCGACGTGGACCGCGCCTGAAGTCGACCGCAAGGCCGCGCCCACCTTGAACCGCGAATAGGGCGCATAGGCCCGCTCACGCACTGCGGTTGCCGCTTCCAATAGCGTCATGGCGCTCTCCTTGACCAATTGGTCAGAGTGTGGGCCGAAGCGTAACGTTCCGCAAGCGGTGCCTCGTCGTGCGCCTTCGGCTTCTCCTCGGTGACCCTCCCGACGAGAAGCGAAGCGCACGAGGAGGCTTCACCGATCAACCACCCGCGTCGCCGGATTGCCCGGCAGCGTCACCTCCAGAAGCTCCAGGTCCGCGGTCGCCTCCGCATACCGCGTCGCCATGCCGGGAGGGATCACGAATGCATCACCTGGTGACAGGCGGAATGGGTCCTTCCCCTCGCCTTCCAGCGTCATCCCGCCCGACATCACGAACGTGAACAGGATATCGCCATCATGCACCGTCCACGGCGCCTCGCCCACCGGCCGCGCCACCATGACCGAGGCCACGCCCTTCGTTGCCGTCATGATCCCGGTATCCCGCGCCTCGAAGCCCGGGATGCGGAACGGCTTGAACACCCCCTCCTTCCCGATGTCATGGACAAACCGCTGCCCGTCCCACTCGCGTTCAGGCCGATAGTGCGCCGTGGGAAGCGTCATCTCATGGTCGATCTCGGTCACATGCTCGGCCGGGACGCCGATCTCTACCACCTGCACGCCTTCGGAATGCAGCACCTTGTGACGGATGCCCGGCGGCTGGATGAAGCAGTCCCCGGCATGGATGCGGCGGATACCGCCTTGATCTTCATAAAGAACATCCACCCAGCCCGCGACGCAGAAGATAAGCTGGAAGCCCACCTTGTGGTAATGCACCATGTCCGGCACCGGCCCGTCCGGCACGCGGATGTGGCTGGCGATCATCGCGCCGCCGAGCCGCGTCGGCACCAGGTCGCGATACTCCATCCCCGCCCGCCCGATCACCCAGGGCGCCTGGTCCGCCAGCCTGCGCACCACGAAGGCATGTTCCGTTGCAGGCGTCACCACGGGCGGGTTCAGCTCATCCACCTCCACCCGCGTCCCGTTCGGCGCCACCAGCGACTTCGCTCCACCCGCGAACCCCGGATCATCCGTCAGGATGCGCAAGGTTCCCGGGGCCTCGCTCGCTCCCTTCTCGATCCGCAGGCGCACCCCATGCCCCGACAGCACCGCGACGGAGGGGTTGTCCGCCGGAAAGATCATGTCCAGCCGAAAGCCCAGCGTCTTCGTATAGAACGGCAGGTCGTCCCGCAGTTCGTGCGTCGGCAGCCGGATCTCGGCGCGGATTTCCTGGGTCATGGTCCCTCCTCAAGGCGGTGGTAGGCGGTTTCGGCGTCATAGATGAAGCGCAGCATCAGGTCAGAGGCCCTCGGCCCATCCTGCGCCTCGAAGGCGTCCAGCAGGGCGCGCAGCCCCGCGACAATCGTCCGGCGCGCCGCCGGGTCCGGCAGTGTGGCAAAGCGCACGGACTGCACCTGCCCGGAGTAGCGCTGGATGGCATGCCGCAGTTCGGAATTCCGCACCGCCCCCAGCCAGGCATTCCGGAACGCTTCGGACCCGCGATGGAAAGCGGCCACGTCCTCTCCCGCCGCCTCGGCCACCGCCAGCCCCGCCCGCATCGCCTCAAGGTCCCCCTCAGACCGGTCCCGCGCCACACAGGCCACGGCATGAGGCTCCAGCAGGCGGCGCAGCACGAACACCTCCGCGATCCGCTCCGGCGACAGGTTCGGCAGCGCAAACCCCCGGCTGGTGCTCTCCAGATAGCCCTCGGAGACCAGCTGCATCAGCGCCTCGCGCACCGGCATCCGGCTTACGCCCATCTCCTCGGCTATTGCATGGTCCACCAGCCGCACATCCGGCCCCACCTCGCCGCGCTGAAGGCGCAAGCGCAGGGCTTCGTGAATGCGGGTGCGGTGGCTGGTGCGGGACATCGGTGAAAAGTATACCGTTCAAGCCACATGTCCAGCCAAACCGGAGCTTACTGCGCAAAATCGGCCAGATCAGTATACTCCTGCAATCGTTAGCGCCACCACTTGCTTGCAAAGCCGAAAACCGCTTGCGGGTTTTCCACGATTTCCATAACCCGCAAATGCAGGCATGGTGGCACCGCAAGGCCGGATACCCACCAATAAAACCGGCTCACAAAAGATGGTTCAACATTAAACCATCTTCAGGAGGGGACAGATGGACGACCGGCAGGACGAGGCGAAACAGGCGGCACGGCAGGCGGCGCTGGACTATCACGAGTTTCCAAAGCCCGGGAAACTGGAGATTCGCGCCACCAAACCCCTCGCCAACGGCCGCGACCTGGCCCGCGCCTATTCCCCCGGCGTGGCCGAGGCCTGCCTTGAGATCAAGGCCGACCCGTCGACCGCCTCCCGCTACACCTCCAAGGGCAACCTCGTCGCCGTCATCTCGAACGGCACCGCGGTCCTTGGCCTCGGCAACATTGGTGCTCTAGCCTCCAAACCCGTCATGGAAGGCAAGGCCGTCCTCTTCAAGAAATTCGCCAACATCGACTGCTTCGACATCGAGGTGAACGAACCCGACCCAGTCAAGCTGGCCGAGATCGTCTGCGCGCTGGAACCCTCCTTCGGCGCGGTGAACCTTGAGGACATCAAGGCCCCCGACTGCTTCATCGTCGAAAAGCTCTGCCGCGAACGGATGAACATTCCGGTCTTCCACGACGACCAGCACGGCACCGCCATCGTCGTCGGCGCGGCGGCCACCAACGCGATGATCGTCGCCGGCAAGTCCTTTGGCGACATCAAGGTCGTCTCCACCGGCGGCGGGGCGGCCGGAATTGCCTGCCTGGAAATGCTGGTGAAGCTGGGCGTGAAACGCGAAAACGTCTGGCTCTGCGACCTTGAAGGCCTCGTCTACCACGGTCGGGCCGAGCAGATGACCCAGCAGAAGGCAGCCTTCGCCCAAGGCGAAAAGCCCGCCACCCTCGCCGACGTCATCCAGGGGGCCGACCTCTTCCTCGGCCTCTCGGGCCCCGGCGTCCTGACGCCCGACATGGTGAAAACCATGGCCCCGAACCCGATCATCTTCGCGCTTGCGAACCCCACCCCGGAAATCCTGCCCGACGATGCGCGCAAGGTCGCCCCCGGCGCGATCATCGCCACGGGCCGGTCGGACTTCCCGAACCAGGTCAACAACGTCCTCTGCTTCCCCTTCATCTTCCGGGGTGCGCTCGACGTCGGCGCGACCACGATCAACGATGCGATGGAACTGGCCTGCATCGAAGGCATCGCCGCCCTCGCCCGCGCCACCACGTCAGCCGAGGCCGCCGCCGCCTACCGGGGCGAGACCCTCAGCTTTGGCCCCGACTACCTGATCCCGAAACCCTTCGACCCCCGCCTGATCGGCGTCGTCGCCTCTGCCGTCGCCAAGGCCGCGATGGAAACCGGCGTTGCCACCAGGCCCTTACAGGACCTCGACGCCTACAAGCGCAACCTCGACGGGTCGGTCTTCAAATCCGCCCTCCTGATGCGCCCGGTGTTCGAGGCGTCAAAAATGGCCGCCCGCCGCATCGTCTTTGCCGAAGGCGAGGACGAGCGCGTCCTCCGCGCCGCCAACGCGATGCTGGAAGAGACGAACGACCAGCCGATCCTGATCGGCCGTCCCGAAGTGGTCGAGGCGCGCTGCGAACGCTTCGGCCTGCCGATCCGCCCGGGCCGCGACTTCCATCTGGTGAACCCGGAAAACGACCACCGCTACCGCGACTATTGGGGCACCTATCACGAGCTGATGGCCCGCCGCGGCGTGACCCCCGACACCGCCCGCGCCGTGATGCGCACCAACTCCACCGCCATCGCCGCGATCATGGTCCACCGGGACGAAGCCGACAGCATGATCTGCGGCACCTTCGGCCAGTTCAACTGGCACTTGGGCTATGTCCGCCAGATCCTCGCGCGCGGGGGTCTCCACCCCGTCGCCGCCCTGTCGCTGATGATCCTGGAAGACGGCCCGCTCTTCATCGCCGACACGCATGTGCACCCGGAACCTTCGCCGCAGCAGATCATGGAGACGGTCATCGGCGCCGCCCGCCATGTCCGCCGCTTCGGCCTTGCGCCCAAGATCGCGCTCTGCACGCAGTCGCAGTTCGGCAACATGGATACCGCCAGCGCCCGCCGGATGCGCGACGCGCTCGAGATGCTCGACGCCCGCGAGCCCGACTTCGCCTACGAAGGCGAGATGAACATCGACGCGGCCCTCGACCAGTCGATCCGCGACCGCCTCTTGCCGGGCTCCCGCTACGAAGGCGCGGCGAACGTCCTCGTCTTCGCCTCCTCCGAGGTCGCCTCGGGCGTCCGCAACATCCTGAAGGTCAAGGCAGGCGGGCTGGAGGTCGGCCCGATCCTGATGGGCATGGGCAACAAGGCGCATGTCGTGACCCCGGCAATCACCGCGCGGGGCCTTCTGAACATGTCCGCCATCGCAGGGACTCCCGTCGCACATTACGGATAGCCGTTAACACTGCCTTCAGGCCTTGTTGCCATTCTGTCCGCAGCCCAGAGGACGGAGTGTTCATGACCTTTGCCGCCCATCATCCCTTCCAGGGCGCAACCCCCGCGGAAGAGACTGCCGCTGACTGGACCAAGCTGAATGCCGTCGCGCACGAGGCCGGGCAGGTCGGTCGCTCGGCCGTGGAAATTGCCCGGTTCCTGGATGACCTTGACCAGAATGCCAAGGCCGAACAGGGACTTCTGACCAAGATCGGCCGCGGGCTTGATCGGGTGCTGGACGAAACCGGCCAGATGCAGACCGCCGCCCAGACCGTGGTCGAGGCGGCCACTTCCTCACGCCAGGTGATCGAAGGTTCAGTGACGATCATGCAGGACTCGCTGGGTCAGGCGCTGCGAATCACCGACTGGGTCTCGGGCGTGCGGGGCTGGATGGCCGAATTCATGGATTCGCTTTCCGCGACCGAGAAGGACCTCTCGCTCATCACCCACATCGCGCGCGAGGTGAACATCCTGGCGCTGAATGCCCGGATCGAGGCTGCGCGTGCCGGCTCATCCGGCGCGGGCTTTTCCGTTATTGCTGAGGCGATCGGCCAGCTTGCACGTGACACGGGGACGGCAGCCAGCGGGATCGGCCAAAGCCTGACCCGCGTGCGCGAAGAGGCTGAAAGCTTTGCCGCCGGCGCGGTCGAGGTGATGGCGGATGCCGAAAAGGTCGTCGCAAGCTCGCAGGACATGGACCGCGCGCTGGACGACATCCGACAGGGCATGTCCGCGCTGGATGCCGTGGCCGGTTCGATCGGTGGGGCGACCTCGCGTGTGCGGGATGCGGTCTCAGCCTATGCGCCCGACATCCGCGAACTGGAAACCAACCTGCGCAAGCGCGGCGAGGATATCACCCAACTCGGCGCCCGCTCGCTGGAGCTGATCGATACCTCCGAATCGATGGTCCAGCACGCCGTCTCGCTTGGTGCTGCCAGCAGCGAGAAGCAGTTCATCGACCGCGTGATGGCCGATGCGGCCAAGCTGTCCCACCTTCTTGAAGCTGCGCTGGACCGGGGCGAAATCACACAGGCCGCGCTCTTCAGTTCCGACTACCGCCCGGTCCCGAACAGCGATCCGGCCCAGGTCATGGCCCCCTTCACCACTCTGACCGACCGGCTGTTCCCCGAAGTGCAAGAGGCGGCGCTTGACCTATCCGACCGTGTCGTCTTCTGCGCGGCGGTCGATCGCAACGGCTATCTGCCGACCCACAACGTCAAGTTCTCGCGGCCGCAGGGTCGTGACCCGGTGTGGAACGCCGCGAACTGCCGAAACCGCCGCATCTTCGCCGACCGCGTCGGCCTGAAGGCCGGGCGCAACACGGAGCCGTTCCTGTTGCAAGTCTACCGCCGCGACATGGGTGGGGGGGAATACCGGATCATGATGGATGTCTCGGCCCCGATCATCGTCCGCGGCCAGCATTGGGGTGGCTTGCGACTCGCCTATACCTGACGGCTTTGCAAACCGGCTTTTCGCGTCGCCACATGATTGGCAGTTTTCCAGACTTTGCAAATCCAGGCGCCGGAAACAGGCAAATTCTGCAAATTAGTCGCACCCCGCTACCGGTAACACCGTTGCGTGACCGGCATCCCATCGCATACCACCACCGCAGTGCAGCAGCGGGGGGAGATCGCGATGAGCTACGCACAGGTCTACAGCCAGTGGCAGAAGGACCCGGAGGGTTTCTGGCTTTCCGCCGCCGGGGGCATCGACTGGGTGAAGAAACCCGGCAAGGCGCTCGATGACAGCCGCGCGCCCCTCTACGAATGGTTCACCGACGCCGAGGTGAACACCTGCTGGAACGCAGTCGACCGTCACGTCATCGCCGGCCGCGGCAAGCAGCCCGCCATCATCCATGACAGCCCCGTCACTGGCACGAAACACGTCATCACCTACGCCGAACTGCAGGACCGCGTCGCCCGCCTCGCCGGGGCGCTGAAGGCCAAGGGCATCGAAAAGGGCGACCGCGTCATCATCTACATGCCGATGGTCCCAGAGGCCCTGGAGGCGATGCTCGCCTGCGCCCGCCTTGGCGCCATTCACTCCGTCGTCTTCGGCGGCTTTGCCGCGAACGAGCTTGCCGTCCGCATCGACGACTGTACCCCCAAGGCGATCATCGCGGCCTCTTGCGGGATCGAGCCCTCCCGCACCGTCCACTACAAACCCCTCCTCGACGCCGCCATCGACCTGGCCGACCACAAGCCCGACTTCTGCGTGATTTTCCAGCGCGAGCAAGAGGTCGCGAAGCTGATCCCAGGCCGCGATGTCGCCTGGCACGAATTCCAGTACGGCGTCACCCCCGCCGACTGCACCCCCGTCGCAGGCAACCACCCGGCCTATATCCTCTATACCTCCGGCACCACCGGCGCGCCCAAGGGCGTCGTCCGCCCCACCGCCGGGCACCTTGTCGCGCTCAACTGGACGATGCGCGCGATCTACAACTGCGGCGCGGGCGATGTCTTCTGGGCCGCCAGCGACGTGGGCTGGGTCGTCGGCCACAGCTACATCTGCTACGCCCCCCTCATCGCCGGCTGCACCACCGTGGTCTACGAAGGCAAACCCGTCGGCACCCCTGACGCCGCCGCCTTCTGGCGCGTCATCAACGAACACAAGATCCGCAGCTTCTTCACTGCCCCCACCGCCCTCCGCGCCATCAAGCGTGACGACCCCGAAGGCAAACTGGTCCCGCCGCTCCCCACCCTTCAGGCCCTCTACCTGGCGGGGGAACGGGCCGACCCCGACACGATCCACTGGGCACAAAATCACCTGAAAGTCCCGGTCATCGACCATTGGTGGCAGACCGAAACCGGTTATGCCATCGCCGCGAACCCGCTGGGGATCGAGCACCTACCGGTCAAGATCGGCTCGCCTTCGGTCGCCATGCCGGGCTTCGACGTTCAGGTGCTGGACGAAGGCGGCCACCCCGTCAGCCCAGGCACGCTGGGCGCGATCGCGATCAAGCTGCCCCTGCCCCCCGGTACGCTGCCGACCCTCTGGAACGCCGAGGACCGCTTTCGCAAGTCCTACCTGAACCACTTCCCCGGCTACTATGAAACCGGCGACGCGGGCTACATCGACGCCGACGGCTATCTCTACATCATGGCCCGCACCGATGACGTCATCAACGTCGCAGGCCACCGCCTGTCGACCGGCGCGATGGAGGAGGTTCTGGCCAGCCACAAGGACGTCGCCGAATGCGCCGTGATCGGGGTGGCCGACGACCTCAAGGGCCAGTCGCCGCTCGGCTTCCTCTGCCTCAACAAGGGCTCGAACCGGCCGCATGCCGAAGTGGTCAAGGAATGCGTCCAACTGGTGCGCGACCAGATCGGCCCCGTGGCAGACTTCAAGCGCGCCGTGGTGGTGGACCGTCTGCCCAAGACCCGGTCCGGCAAGATCCTGCGCGGCACCATGGTCAAGATCGCTGACAGCCAGCCCTGGAAGATGCCCGCCACCATCGACGATCCCGCGATCCTGGATGAGATCGCCCAAGCGTTGAAAACTTTGGGTCTCGCTCGCGGATAGCGCGAAGAACACTGGACAGGCGTCGCAATTTGCGGCACCTGTCGCATTATGCAAATGAATTCTTCGCATTTCGGGACGAATCTGTCGTGATGGCCACCGGGGGTAAATCAAGGGCGCTGGCAAACCTGCGCCATGCAATCGAAGGCGTTCGGCCCCACCTGACGACGCCGGACCAGTTGGCCGCCCTGTTCCTGATCGAGGAAACCACCATCCGGCTGGCGGAACCGACACTGTCGGAACCGGTCGGCCTGATGGACTTTGATCCCTCCCGGCTGAACCATCTGCTGGAAATCACCGGTCCGGACATGGCCGTCGAACTCCTGGCCCGGCTGACCGAAGACCTGCGCGCGACTGAATCGGCAGTGATTGCGGGGGCGGCATCGCATGACTGGAAGACGCTGCGCGAAGGCAGCCATGTCCTGATCTCGCTGTCGGGTTCGGTGGGCGCCTTGTCCCTGCAGGCGATGTCCGAGGCGCTGAACGCCATCGCACACAGCCAGGATCGCAGGGCGCTCGACAAGCTGATGCCGACGCTTCTGTCCGAGCTGTCCAGCCTGATCCGGCTGATCCACGACACCCGCCCGCCGAACGGGCACGCACGATGAAGAACGTCACGCCCCTTTCCCGCCCTTCCGTCCTTCTGGTCGAGGACACGCTGTCCCTGCAGATGGTCTACCGGTCGATCCTGGCCACCGCCGGACACCGTGTCGCGGTCGCGGGCTCGGCCGAGGATGGCCTGCAGCAGTTCCGCGCGCACCGGCCCATGGTCGTGCTTCTGGACCTGATCCTGCCCGACCGCGACGGGCTGGAGCTGATGCGCGAAATCCAGACGCTGCAGCCGGAAACCCGGGTGATCGCGATCACCGCCAACGGCTCGGTCAACCGCGCAGTCGAGGCGATGCGCGCGGGCGCACATGACTTCCTGGTCAAGCCCTTCGACGAGGGCCGCTTCCTGTCCGCCGTGCAGAACGCCCTGGCCGAAGCCGCGCCGCGCGATCCGGCAAAGCCCGACGCGGCCGCTGCCCCATCGTCGGCCGAGCTGTCGGAAAGCTCTGGCTTCATCGGCACCTCCGAGCCGATGCGGCGCATCCATTCCACCATCGCCTCGGTCGCGCGGTCGATGGCGACCGTGTTCATCACCGGCGAAAGCGGCACCGGGAAGGAACTCTGCGCTCTGGCCGTCCACGCCAATTCCAACCGTGCCTCGGGGCCCTTCATCGCACTGAACTGCGGCGCGATCCCGCAGGACCTGCTGGAATCGGAAGTCTTCGGCCACATGAAGGGCAGCTTCACCGGCGCGATTTCCGACAAGCAGGGCGCAGCCACGGCAGCTGACGGCGGCACGCTGTTCCTGGACGAGATCTGCGAGATGGCCCCCGCCCTGCAGACCAAGCTCCTGCGCTTCCTGCAGACCTCGACCGTCCAGCCTGTTGGCGCCACCCGACCCCGTAAGGTCAACGTCCGCATCGTCTGCGCGACGAACCGCGACCCCCTGGACGCCGTCCGCCGCGGCCATTTCCGCGAAGACCTGTACTACCGGCTTTACGTCGTGCCGATCCACATGCCGCCGCTCCGAGACCGCGGGCAGGACGTGATCGAGATCGCCGAGGCAGCGCTTGCCCGCTTTGCCCAGGAGGAGGGGCGGCAGTTCCATGGCCTCGATCCGGCGACACGCGCGCTGATGCAGTCCTTGCCCTGGCCGGGGAACGTCCGCCAGCTCTTGAACGTGATGCGCAACGTGGTGGTGCTGAACCCCGGCGGCTGGGTCACGCCGGACATGCTGCCCCCCGGTCTCGCCGAAGAAGGCGTGCCGGGCCAGCCGGTCCAAGCCGCCCTTGCCGCACCGGATGCGCTCGCGCTCGACAGCCTGATGGGCATCCCCCTGGCCGAGGCCGAACGCCGGCTGATCGAGGCCACGCTTGCGCTTTACGGTGGGTCGATCCCCAAGGCCGCGCGGGTGCTGGACGTCTCGCCCTCGACCCTTTACCGCAAGATCGAAGCCTGGAACGCCAGGGCGTCCTAGACGAACTGCTCGCCGATCAGCCGTTCTTCCAGCCCGTGTCCCGGGTCGAACAGCAGGCGATGCTGCACCGAAGGTTCCGACCGCACCTCGACGCTGACCACATCCCTCACCGAGGACCGGCTGTCCGCATCCGCCATGACGGGGCGCTTCTCGCCCTCGTTCACCTCGAACCGCACCACCGCGCTTGATGGCAACAAGGCCCCCCGCCAGCGCCGCGGCCGGAAGGCCGACATCGCGGTCAGCGCAAGCACGTCCGACCCGATGGGCAGGATCGGCCCGTGCGCCGAGTAGTTGTAGGCCGTCGACCCCGCCGGCGTCGCCACCAGCGCCCCGTCGCAGACCAGCTCCTCCATCCGCACCCGCCCGTCGATCGACACCCGCAGCTTGGCCGCCTGCGGCCCTTGGCGCAGCAAGGACACCTCGTTGATCGCCAGCGCCTCGGTCACCCGACCCTTCGCGTTCTCGGCCCGCATCACCAGCGGATGGATCACCGTCTCTTCAGCCGCAACCAGCCGTGCCGGCAAATCCTCGACCGCATAGACGTTCATCAGGAACCCGATGGTCCCGCAGTTCATCCCGTAGACCGGCAGCCGCCGCCCATGCGCCGCGTGCAACGTCTGCAGCATGAACCCGTCGCCGCCCAAGGCCACGATCACCTCTGCCACCCGCGCATCCGCCTGCCCATAGCGCGCGGTCAGGGCGGCCAGCGCCTCCACCGCCGCCGGGGCCTTCGATGCCGTGAACCTGATCCGCACGCCCTTGCCCCCGTTGCCTGCCCGCACTCTTGCCGCCCCCGCCCCGGAACTCAAGCCCGGTTTCCGATCCGCGCCCCCGGTTTCCCCCGCGTAAGAATATTTCGCCCCCACCGCCGATCATGTCGCTTTCTTGCCTTTCCCACTGCCCACCCATGCTCTAGATAGCTGCGCACACTTGGCCCGGAGGACACGATCCATGAATGCCCCGCACCGCGATACCGGCTTTTTCACCGAACCCCTGTCCTCGCGCGACCCCGAGCTTTTCGGCGCGGTCACCCAGGAACTTGGCCGCCAGCGGCATGAGATCGAGCTGATCGCGTCTGAAAACATCGTCTCCCGCGCCGTGATGGAGGCGCAGGGCTCGGTGATGACCAACAAGTACGCCGAGGGCTATCCGGGCAAGCGCTATTACGGCGGCTGCCAGTTCGTCGACGTGGCGGAAAACCTCGCCATCGACCGCGCCAAGCAGCTCTTCAACTGCGGCTTCGCCAACGTCCAGCCGAACTCCGGCTCTCAGGCGAACCAAGGCGTCTTCCAGGCACTGATCAAGCCCGGCGACACCATCCTTGGCATGTCGCTGGACGCTGGTGGCCATCTGACCCACGGTGCGGCGCCGAACCAGTCCGGCAAGTGGTTCCACGCCGTCCAGTACGGGGTCCGCAAGCAGGATCTGGAGCTGAACTACGACCAGGTTCAGGAACTGGCGACCGAGCACAAACCGAAGATGATCATCGCCGGCGGCTCGGCCATTCCGCGCGTGATCGACTTCAAGCGCATGCGCGAGATTGCCGACTCAGTCGGCGCCTACCTCCTCGTCGACATGGCGCACTTCGCGGGTCTGGTGGCCGCGGGCCTCTACCCCTCGCCCTTCCCGCATGCCCATGTCGCCACCACCACGACCCACAAGACCCTGCGCGGTCCCCGTGGTGGCATGATCCTCACGAACGACGAGGACATCGCCAAGAAGGTCAACTCGGCCATCTTCCCGGGCATCCAGGGCGGCCCCCTGATGCACGTCATCGCCGCCAAGGCGGTGGCCTTCGGCGAAGCGCTGCGCCCCGGCTTCAAGGACTACCAGGCCCAGGTCGTGAAGAACGCCAAGGCGCTGGCGGATGAGCTGATGAAGGGCGGCCTCGACATCGTCACCGGCGGCACCGACACCCATCTGATGCTGGTGGACCTGCGCCCCAAGGGCGTGAAGGGCAACGCAACCGAGAAGGCCCTCGGCCGCGCCCACATCACCTGCAACAAGAACGGCATCCCCTTCGACACCGAAAAGCCGACGATCACGAGCGGAGTCCGCCTCGGCACCCCCGCAGGCACCACGCGCGGCTTCGGTGAACCCGAGTTCCGCCAGATCGGTCGCTGGATCATCGAAGTGACCGAGGGCCTCGCGAAGAACGGCGAAGACGGCAACGGCGCGGTCGAGGCCAAGGTGAAGGCCGAAGTCGAAGCGCTCTGCGCCCGGTTCCCGATCTATCCGGAACTTTGATGCCCGGGGACTTCGGTCCCGACACCCCGGCCCTAGCCGCCCCCCGGCGGCGACGGCTGATCCGGCTTATTCCGGTTCTCGCCCTGCTTGTCGCGACCGGGGCCTGGGCTGGCGGGATCTTCGGCCTCGCCAGCCAGCTGCTCGCCATGCGCGGGCTTGGCCCCGACGACCTCGGCGGAAGGCTGGATTTCGGCACCTACCGGGTCCAGATCGAGGCCAAGCCGATCCTGGGCCTGACCGAGAACACCTCCGGTCTGACCTTCAGCACGGAAACCGGCACCTTGTTCTCCTCGATCAACGACCCGCCTCAACTGGCGGAGCTATCGCCTGACGGGAGACTACTGCGCCGTATCGCAGTCAGCGGCGCGCGGGATGTCGAAGGCATTGCCCATGTCGAGGGCAACCGATTCATCATCGTGGACGAAGGCGAGAGCCGACTGAACTGGATCACGATCACACCCGAGACCCAGGTGATCGATCTTGCGGGCACGCCCTTCATGATGCTTGACCCCGTGATGCTGTCGAACCTCGGGTTCGAGGGCATCGCGTGGGATCAGCGCAAGCAGGAACTGGTCGTCGTGCAGGAAATGCTGCCCGTCCGCGTCATCGTCTTGGGTGGGTTGGAACAGGCGGTACGGGATCAGGGCCTGGGAATCTCGCTGCGCGAATGGCGCCCACAGGGCTGGGCCGGCCATGGGGTGGCTGACTTGTCGTCCGTCTCCGTGCACGACCCGACCGGCAACATGATCCTGCTCAGCCACATGTCCTCGCTCCTGCTCGAATACGACGCCGAGGGCGCGCCGCTCAGCCTTCTGTCGCTCTGGGCTGGTCGGCACGGACTGACCTCCAGCGTGCCCCAGGCGGAAGGCGTGGCAATCGGCCCGACGGGCGAAGTCTACATCGTCTCGGAACCGAACCTCTTCTACCGGTTCGCCACGCCGCTTCCGGAAACCCGACCTTGACGCAGCGCCGCTCCGCCGGTCACATCCCGTGACCCTACCGTCGGGACCCGCATGACCACCCGCGACACTCGTTCACTTGAACACCGCATGGGCGACTGGGCCCGGGCGCGGCTGTCGTTCGCAGTGGCCGAATTCGTCATGTTCGTCCTGAAACAGGGTTGGGCCTGCCTCTTCGGCGGGCTTCTTCTCGCGGTGATCCTGCTGACCAAGCTGATCTGGCAGCCCGACTGGCCGCTCCACCGCTACGACGCGCTCTTCCTCTTCGCCGTCGCGACCCAGGTCGTCTTCCTCTGGACGAAACTGGAAACCTGGGAGGAAGCCCGCGTCATCCTCCTTTTCCACCTCACCGGCACCGCGATGGAATGGTTCAAGGTCCATGCCGGGTCCTGGGCCTACCCCGAGCCCGGCATCTTCAAGCTGATGGGCGTGCCCTTGTTCTCGGGCTTCATGTATGCCGCCGTCGGCAGCTACATCGCCCGGGTGATCCGCGTCTTCGACATGCAGTTCGCGCCATACCCGCGCTTTGCACTGACTGTCGTGCTGGCCACGGCGATCTACGTCAACTTCTTCGCGCACCACTTTCTGCCCGACATCCGCTATGCGCTGTTCGCAGCCACCGTCGCGCTATACTGGCGCACCCGCATCTGGTTCCGCATCCATGACCGACACTGGTGGATGCCGCTGCCCGTCGCGGCCCTGTTGGCGGCAGTCGCGCTTTGGGTTGCCGAGAACGTCGGCACCGCGACCGGCACCTGGATCTATTCCGGCCAGCTCCCGGGCGAGATGGTCAGCCTGGCCAAGCTCGGCTCCTGGTATCTTCTGTTGTACGTGGCCTTCGTGACCGTGACGCTGGTCAGCCGCAGCGCCCTGTCCTACACGCCGCGCAGCCCGGGCCTTGGCAGCCCGGCCGAAAACCCTGCCAAATCGTAAACGCCCACGGCCAAGCCCTTGATATATGGGGACTGCGCCAGCCCGCCCAGCGTGGACAGGCTAGAAATACCCGCGCCAGGCCAACAGCACGGCAATCGCGATCATCAGCACCAGCACCCCAAAAGCGACCGAGCCGATCATCCCGGCCAGATAGCCCCGCTTGCGGTCGACCGGGTCGATGGCGATCAGATGTTTCAGGCAGACATCATAGGCCTCGGTGACCTCGCCCATGTCGATCTGACCTAACAGCTTCGGGTTCTGCGCCTTCTGTGCCGACACCGCCAGCTGCTTGCCCGCATCCCGCACCTTGCGCGGCAAGAGGCGCCCCGCCCGCTTCATCTTCGCGGCCAGTCCCTTTCCGCCCAGCCCAAGCCGCTCTTCCAGAAGCTGAGCCACCCGATCCGCCATCTGCTGGATCGTCACCGCACTCATCTTGCCACCCCTCCGTCTCGCAGGCCCGAACCTAGAGGTGATTGCGGGCACGATCAACCGCAGATGGTCGACGGGGCTGGCCCGAAGCCGGGGTTATCGCTATGAAAACGCATGCTTGCCACGATCCGCCACCCCGCCGCCGGTCCTTCGGATGCCCCGACCCTTGTAATCGCGCACGGGCTGTATGGTTCCGGCCGGAACTGGGGCGTGGTCGCCCGCCGTCTCGCCGACCGGCGCGAGGTGGTGGCGGTCGACATGCGCAACCACGGCGACAGCCCGCGCTTCCCGACGCAGTCCTACCCCGACATGGCCGCCGACCTGGCGGAGGTGATCGAAAGCCTCGGGCCGCAGCCGGTCGATCTTCTAGGCCATTCGATGGGCGGCAAGGCCGCGATGCAGCTGGCACTGACCCGCCCCGACCTGATCCACCGCCTGGTCGTCGCAGACATTGCCCCGGTGGCCTACAGTCACGACCAGACCCGCAACGCGCGCGCCATGGCCGACCTGGACCTGACCCGGATCACCACTCGGACCGAGGCGGATGCCGCGCTGGCCGAGCGGATTGACGACCCGGCCCTGCGGGCCTTCTTCCTGCAATCGCTCGACCTGCGCCAAAAGCCGCCGCGCTGGAAGCTGAACCTTGCCGTCCTGGAAGCCGAGATGCCGAAGATCGTCGGCTGGCCGGGCACGCAAGCGGTCTTCGACCATCCGACCCTGTTCCTGACCGGCGCGGAAAGCCGCTATGTCCTGCCCGAACACCGCGAGGTCATCCGGGCGCTGTTCTCCAAGGCCCGCTTTGCCAAACTGCCCGGCGCGGGGCACTGGCTGCACGCCGAAAAGCCCCGTGAGTTCGAGGAAACCGTCCGGGTTTTCCTGGAGGCCTAGTCGATCTGCCGCGCGATGGCCCAGGACACGGGCAGGGCCAGCACAGCTCCGGCAGCGGCGGCAATCACGATGGGCCACAGCGTCCCATAGCCCATGGTCAGCACGGCAACGACACCGCTACCCGCCAGGGCCGTCGCAATCATCGAGTAGAGAACCATCATCAGGCGCATCGGAAGCCCTCCTTCGCAAGCCTTGCGATGTCCCTTGCACGGATCGCGCCGGACCACCTTGATCGGCGTCAATTGCGGGCGGAAAGCTGGCAGGACAACCTAGGCCCGGGCAAGCACCTCGTGCAGCACGGCATCGGACAGCACGACCGGATTGCCTTTCATCGAAGACGCCTCTCGCGCCGCCGCGACGATGGCAGCGTGCTGATCTTCGGTCACGCCCAGCGCCGCAAGCCCCGGTAGTCCTTCGGCCCAGGCCCAGGCCTGCAACGCCGACGGAGCCTCGGCCGCCGGACAGCCAAGCGTCGCGCCCAGGGCGGCGCAGACCTCGTCCAGCCGTTGTCGCGTTTGACCCGTCGTGGCGTCCCGGTTCGCCTGCAGGACCGGCCCCAGAAGGGCACCGCAGATCGAGCCATGCGCGGCCCCGGTCATCCCGCCGATCACGCCGGCAAAGCCGTGCACCGCACCCAGGCCCGCATTGGCCAGCGCCAGCCCGCCGCAGAGACTGACCCAGGCCATGCGGTCGCGGGCATCCCTGTCCTCCTCCCGCATCAGCCGCATCAGTGCCTGCAGGCCCGGGCCAATCGCCGGTCGGGTAAGGGCGTCGGTGTATGGCGTGGCCTTCCCCGAAACGAACGGCTCGATCACCTGCGTCACCGCATCCAGTCCCGAGGACAGCGTCACGCCCTTAGGACAGCCATCGGTCAGCGCCGGGTCGACGATCGCCAGCCGTGCGACCATCCGGTCGTCCCGCAGGCTGACCTTGCGGCCATCCACCGCGATGACGGCGTTCTTCGTGACCTCTGCCCCCGTGCCCGCAGTGGTCGGGATGGCGATGAACGGCAGCGGGGCGGCGGTCAGCGGCAGGCCTTTCCCAACGACCTCCAGATGGTCCATTGGGTCACCCGGCGCCGGGATCAGCGCCGCCAGCGCCTTGCCAAGGTCCAGCGCTGCGCCTCCACCCAGGCTTGCCACCCAAGCGGGACGGTGGGCGCGGGCGCGTCCAAGAGCGGTCTCAAGATCGGCCAGCGTCGGCTCGCCCGCACAAGGCAGCGCCAGGGTCTCTGATCCCAGGGCTTCAACCAGCCAGGCCGCGCGCGCCGGGTTCGCGCCGTGAACAACCACCCCGCGCGGCCCGAAGGCGCGGATCAGGGCGGGGGCCTTGGCAGCCTCGCCCCGGCCGAAGAGGATGCGACCCGGTTGGGTGATCCCGAAGGGCGTCATACCGACATCGTGGCGGCGATGGCCTTGCCCCAGCGGGCGTATTTCGCGTCACGGGTGGCGGCGTCCATCTGGGGCGAGAAGCGGCGGTCGAGCGCCCAGGATTTCGCGAACTCCTCCGGCCCGCCGATCACCTCCGCCTGCATCGCGGCGAGGTAGGCCGCGCCAAGGGCGGTGGTCTCAGTGACCTTCGGGCGGTCCACCGGCGCGCCCAGGATGTCGGACAGGAACTGCATCGTCCAGTCGCTGGCGGTCATGCCCCCGTCGACCCGCAGCACCCCATCCGCCGCCGCGCCCCAGTCGGCCCGCATCGCCTCCAACAGGTCGCGGGTCTGGTAGCCGACGCTTTCCAGTGCCGCGCGGGCGAATTCAGCGGGGCCGGAATTGCGGGTCAGCCCGAAGACGGCCCCCCGGCAGTCCGGCCGCCAGTAGGGCGCGCCAAGGCCGGTGAAGGCGGGGACGAGGATGACGCCCTGCGCCTCCTCGGCCGCTTGCGCGAGGGGCTGGGTCTCCTTCGCCTCGCGGATGATCTTCAGGCCGTCGCGGAGCCACTGGACCACGGCGCCTGCGATGAAGATCGAGCCTTCAAGGGCGTATGTGGGCTTGCCCTGCAGCTGGTAGGCGATGGTGGTGAGGAGCCGGTTCTTCGACGGGACCATGTCGGCCCCGGTGTTGAGGAGCGCGAAGCAGCCGGTCCCGTAGGTCGACTTCATCATGCCGGGGGAGAAGCAGGCCTGGCCCACGGTCGCCGCCTGCTGGTCCCCCGCGACGCCAAGGATCGGGATCTCGCGACCGAAAAGGTCGGGGCGCGTGGTGCCGAAGGGGGCGGCGCAGTCGCGGACCTCGGGAAGGAGGGACATCGGCACGCCGAGCAGCTGGCAGATTTCCGCGTCCCACTCTCCCTTGGCGATGTTGTAGAGGAGGGTGCGGGAGGCGTTGGTGGCGTCGGTGGCGTGGACCTTGCCCCCGGTGAGGTTCCAGATCAGCCAGGTGTCGACCGTTCCGAAGGCGAGTTCGCCGCGGTTGGCCCGGTCGCGGGCGCCTTCGACGTGGTCGAGGAGCCACTTCACCTTGGTGCCGGAAAAGTAGGGGTCGAGGAGGAGGCCGGTCTTGGCGGTGATCGTGGGCTCGTGCCCGGCGGCCTTGAGGGCGGCGCAGGTGTCGGCGGTGCGGCGGTCCTGCCAGACGATGGCGGGGTAGATCGGCTGGCCGGTCTTGCGGTCCCAGATCAGCGTCGTTTCGCGCTGGTTGGTGATGCCGATGGCGGCGATTTCGCCGGCCCCCTTCCCGGCCTTCTCGATCGCGGCCCGGGCTGTCGCAGCCACGGTGGACCAGAGGTCGGCGGGGTCGTGTTCGACCCAGCCGGGGCGGGGGTAGTGTTGGGGGAACTCTTCCTGGGCGCTGGCGACCGGCCTCAGGGACGCGTCGAACAGGATCGCGCGGGAGGAGGTGGTGCCTTGGTCGATGGCGAGGATGTGGGTCATGTCGGAAGCCTGCCGGAAGAAGTGTCCACGGTGGACAAACGCTGGAGTGTCAAGGATTACAAGGGCTTGGTCGCGGACGTTAGGGAAATCTTAAGGTTTGAATTTCATCCCAGACGGTGCGCCCTGGCGCAAGAATTTTCGAAAATTCTTGCAAATTCCTTCGAAGGAATTTGGTCCCGGGCGGCACCGTTCGGCACCGCCCGGGCCCCTTCAGCTTACTGCCAGGACTTGATCAGCTCGTCGTAGCTGACGGTCTTCGGCTCTTCGTCCTCGTTCTCCAGCTTGGCAACCGGAGCGCCGGGGGCGTCAAGCCAGACCTGCGGGTCCTGCGGCTCGTTCAGTTTCGGGCCGATGTCGCCCTGGACGCCGGCCTTTTCCAGACGCTCCAGCACCTTCTCCTGCTCTTCGCAGAGGGCATCGAGCGCTTCCTGCGGGGTCTTCGCCCCCGACATGGCGTCGCCGATGTTCTGCCACCACAGCTGGGCAAGCTTCGGATAGTCCGGAACGTTGGTCCCCGTCGGCGACCACTGGACGCGGGCGGGCGAGCGGTAGAACTCGATCAGACCGCCGAGTTTCGGAGCGCGTTCGGTAAACGACTCGTGCTGGATCGTCGATTCACGGATGAAGGTCAGGCCGACGTGGGACTTCTTCACGTCGACGGTCTTCGAGGTGATGAACTGGGCGTAGAGCCAAGCGGCCTGCGCGCGGTCCACCGGGGTCGACTTCAAGAGCGTCCAGGACCCGGCGTCCTGGTAGCCGATCTTCTGGCCTTCCTGCCAGTAGACGCCATGCGGCGAGGGAGCCATGCGCCACTTGGGCGTGCCGTCCTCGTTCATGACCGGCAGGCCTTCCTTGACCATGTCGGCAGTGAAGGCGGTGTACCAGAACATCTGCTGGGCGATGGAGCCCTGTGCAGGAACCGGACCGGCTTCGCCGAAGGTCATGCCCTGGGCTTCCGGCGGCGAGTACTTCTGCAGCCACTCGATCGCCTTGGTCACGGCATAGACCGCCGCCGCGTCGTTGGTCGAACCACCGCGCGCCACGCAGGAGCCGACGGGACGCGAGTTTTCGTCCACGCGGATGCCCCATTCGTCGACCGGCAGGCCGTTCGGTTCACCCACGTCGCCCATGCCGGCCATCGACATCCACGCGTCGGTGTAGCGCCAGCCAAGCGAGGGGTCCTTCTTGCCGTAGTCCATGTTGCCATAGACACCGGTGGCCGGGCCGCCCGCATAGGACATGTCGCGGCCGGTGAAGAACTCGGCGATGTCCTCGTAGGCCGACCAGTTGACCGGAACGCCAAGGTCATAGCCATAGGCGGCCTTGAAGTCGTCCTTGGTCTTCTGGTCGTTGAACCAGTCGTAGCGGAACCAGTAGAGGTTCGCGAACTGCTGGTCGGGCAGCTGGTAGACCTTGCCATCCGGGCCGGTGGTGAACTTGAGGCCGATGAAGTCGGCGAGGTCGAGGTTCGGGTTGGTGACCGCAGCCCCTTCGTTCGCCATCCAGTCGGTCAGGTTGTAAGCCAGCTGGTAGCGCCAGTGGGTGCCGATCAGGTCGCTATCGTTGATGTAGGCGTCATAGATGTTTTCGCCCGACTGCATCTGCGTCTGCAGCTTTTCCACCACGTCGCCTTCGCCGATCAGGTCATGGGTGACCTTGATGCCGGTGATCGCGGTGAAGGCCGGGGCCAGCACCTTGGCTTCGTATTCATGCGTGGTGATGGTTTCCGAGACGACCTTGATCTCCATCCCCGCATAGGGCGCGGCCGCGTCGATGAACCACTGCATTTCCGCCTCTTGCGCGGCGCGGTCCAGAGTCGAAAGTTCGCCGATTTCGGCATCGAGGAAGGCTTTCGCCGCCTCGATGTCGGCCCAGGCGGGGGCCTGCATGGCCATGAGCGCGAGCGCCATGGCTGTTGCGGTTGAACGAAGTCTCATGTGATTCCTCCCAAGAATTGAGACGTTGCCTTTGGTCTTGCCCGGTCCGGTCACCCGATCCGGGGTCGTCAGTGCCCCTCATCTAAACCCAGCGGAAGACCGCGAAAGCATAGGCGAGGGAGAGGATGAGCGCGCCCCAGAGTGCGTCGGGGCCCGCGAAGAAGAGCCAGCCCAAGTGGATGAAGGCTGTGCCCAGAAGGGTGATGAACAGACGGTCGCCGCGCGTGGTTTCGATCCGCAGGATGCCGACGCGCGGGGTTTCCGGAAAGCGGATGGCAAGCAGCGTCATGATGATGAGAAGCGCCGCGATGCACCAGAAGAAGAGCGCCACCGGGAAGGTCCAGGCCATCCAGAAGCCGGGGATCAGTTGCCCGGTCCATTCACGGACGCCTTCGTCATCGACCGGGACAGCCCAGAGGAGGAGGGCGAGGATCGCCCCCATTATGGCTGCGAGGGTCAGATAGATCGGGGTCCAGCGGGTCTGGGACATCACACCCTCCCCAGGGCGAAGCCCTTGGCGATGTAGTTGCGGACGAAGTAGATGACGAGTGCCCCCGGCACGATGGTCAGGACCCCGGCGGCGGCAAGGACGCCCCAGTCCATGCCGCTTGCGCTGACCGTCCGGGTCATCGTGGCGGCGATGGGTTTGGCGTCGGTGGTGGTCAGCGTGCGGGAGAGGAGAAGCTCTACCCAGCTGAACATGAAGCAGAAGAAGGCGGCGACGCCGATGCCGGAGGCGATGAGCGGCATGAAGATCTTCACGAAGAACTTCGGGAAGGAATAGCCGTCGATGTAGGCGGTCTCGTCAATCTCCTTCGGGACGCCGCGCATGAAGCCTTCCAGGATCCAGACGGCGAGCGGCACGTTGAAGAGGCAGTGTGCCAGCGCCACGGCGATGTGGGTGTCGATCAGGTTCATCGCCGAATAAAGCTGGAAGAACGGCAGCGCGAAGACGGCCGGGGGGGCCATGCGGTTGGTGAGCAGCCAGAAGAACAGATGCTTGTCGCCCATGAAGCTGTAGCGGCTGAAGGCATAGGCGGCGGGCAGGGCCACGGTGATGGTGATGACCACGTTCAGCGTCACGTAGATCATCGAGTTGACGTAGCCCATGTACCAGCTGGGGTCGGTCAGGATGACCATGTAGTTCCGGAAGGTCAGGTCTGCGGGGAAGAGGGTGAAGGTCGAGGTGATCTCGGTGTTCGTCTTCAGGCTCATCCCCAGCAGCCAGTAGATCGGCACTAGCAGGAACAGGAGGTAGATCGTCATCACGACGGCGTTGGAGCGGATGCGCATCAGCGGTTCTCCTCACGGTCGAGGTTGGTCATGACGGTATAGAAGACCCATGAGATCAGGAGGATCACCAGGAAGTACATGATCGAAAAGGCGGCGGCAGGGCCGAGGTCGAACTGGCCGGTGGCCATCTTGGCAAGGTCGATCGACAGGAAGGTGGTGGAGTTGCCGGGGCCGCCGCCGGTGACGACGAAGGGCTCGGTATAGATCATGAAGCTGTCCATGAAGCGGAGGAGGACGGCGATGAGGAGAACTCCCTTCATCTTCGGCAGTTCGATGTAGCGGAAGACGGACCAGCGGGTGGCCTGGTCGATCTTGGCGGCCTGGTAGTAGGCCTGGGGGATCGACTGGAGGCCCGCGTAGCAGAGGAGGGCGACCAGCGAGGTCCAGTGCCAGACGTCCATCACGATGACGGTGATCCAGGCGTCCAGTGGATCGTTGGTGTAGTTGTAGTCGATGCCCATCGCGGCGAGGGTATGGCCCAGAAGCCCGATGTCGACGCGGCCGAAGATCTGCCAGATCGTGCCGACGACGTTGAACGGGATGAGAAGCGGCAGGGCCATCAGCACGAGGCAGAACGAGGCCCAGAAGCCCTTTTTCGGCATGTTCAGCGCGATGAAGATGCCGAGCGGGACCTGGATCAGCAGGATGATGACCGAGAAGAGGATCTGCCGGCCGAGTGCTTCGTGCAGGCGGTCGGAGGTGACCATCTCCTCGAACCAGTCGATCCCGGCCCAGAAGAATTCGTTCTGCCCGAAGGTGTCGTTGAAGGCGTAGTTGACCACGGTCATCAGGGGCAGGATGGCCGAGAAGGCCACCAGCACCAGGACCGGCAGGACGAGGAACCAGGCCTTGTTGTTCTGGGTCTTTTCCATTGGTCAGGCCCCCATCGGCGCGACGCGCCAGTCGTTGTCGTAGACGTTGATCTTCGCGGGCGGGAAGGCCGCGCGGGGGTCGGCGGGGACGGTCTGCCCCTCGGCCAGGATCGCGTTCAGCGGCTGACCGGCAATTTCCGCGCGGACGATGCGGTGGCGGCCCACATCCTCGACCCGTTTCACGGCAACGGGGACGCCTTCATCCGAGATCGTCACGTAATCCGGGCGGATGCCGATCTGGGTGCGGCCCTTGGTTTCGCCATAGGCAGCTCCAAGGGGCACGGTGACGCCGCCCAGTTTGGCCACCGACCCCGAGACCTCGGCGTCGAAGAGGTTCATGCCGGGTGAGCCGATGAAATAGCCGACGAAGGTGTGGGCGGGGGTCTCGAACAGTTCCTCGGGCGTGCCCATCTGGACGACGCGGCCTTCGTGCATGACCACGACCTTCTGCGCGAAGGTCAACGCCTCGGTCTGGTCGTGGGTGACGTAGATCATCGTGTGGCCGAACTCACGGTGCAGGTCCTTGAGCTGGGTCCGCAGTTCCCACTTCATGTGGGGGTCGATGACGGTCAGCGGCTCGTCGAAGAGGATCGCGTTCACGTCCTCGCGCACCATCCCGCGGCCAAGGCTGATCTTCTGCTTGGCGTCGGCGGTCAGGCCCCGAGCCTTGCGGTTCAGGTCGGCCTCCATGCCGATCATCCTGGCGATCTGATCGACGCGCTTGGCGATGTAACCGGCATCCATCCCCCGGTTGCGCAGCGGGAAGGCCAGGTTGTCGCGCACGGTCATCGTGTCGTAGACGACGGGGAACTGGAACACCTGGGCGATGTTCCTTTCCGTCGTCTCGGCATCGGTCACGTCGGTATCGCCGAACAGGACGCGGCCCTGCGAGGGGCGCACCAGCCCCGAGATGATGTTGAGCAAAGTGGTCTTGCCGCAGCCCGAGGCACCTAGGAGCGCATAGGCCCCGCCGTCCTGCCAGACGTGGTCCATTTCCTTCAGCGCAAAGTCCGCGTCCGAAGTCGGGTTCGGGTTGTAGCTGTGGGCGAGTTTGGAAAGCGTGATCCGGGACATGTCAGGCCGCCATCGCATAAGGGGCGGGCGCGGCGAGGCGTCCCGTTTCATCGAAGAGGTACACATGCGCCGGGTCGACGTAGACCGAGGCCTGTGTCCCCGCCGCCATCGGATGCACGCCGTGGACCAGCCCGACCCAGCGGTCGGACCCGTGGTCGAGGTGCAGGAAGGTTTCCGACCCGGTGATCTCGGTCGCGCTGATCGTGCAGCGGAATTCCACCGCATCGCCGGAATGGCGGTTGAGCGTCACATGGTTCGCGCGGAAGCCCGCCGTGTAAGTGCCATCAGGCAGGTCGCGGGTCGGACCTTCCGCAGCCGCATGCGCGCTTTCGCCAAAGGTCAGGCGGCCGGCCTCTTTCCGGCAAGGGACGAAGTTCATTGGCGGGTCGCTGAAGACGCGGGCGGTCTGGGCGTCACCCGGCAGGCGGTACACCGTCGGTGTCGGCCCGAACTGGGTCACCCGGCCCTCCCACAGGGTCGCGGTGTTGCCGCCGAGAAGGAGCGCCTCTTCCGGTTCGGTCGTCGCATAGACGAAGATCGCGCCACTGGCCTCAAAGATGCGGGGGATTTCCACGCGCAGCTCCTCGCGCAGCTTGTAGTCGAGGTTGGCGAGCGGTTCGTCCAGAAGGACCAGCCCAGCGCCTTTCACCAGCGCGCGGGCGAGCGCGCAGCGCTGCTGCTGGCCGCCCGAAAGCTCCAGCGGTTTGCGCTGCAGCATGGGCGTCAAGCGCAGCATGTCGGCGGTCTGGCGGACGGCCTTGTCAATGTCAGCGGACGCGCGACCCATCAGGCGCAGGGGCGAGGCGATGTTTTCATAGACCGTGAGGCCCGGGTAATTGATGAACTGCTGGTAGACCATCGCCACCTTGCGGTCCTGCACCTTGACGCCGGTGACATCCTTGCCTTCCCACAGGATGCGGCCCGAGGACGGCTTGTCGAGGCCCGCCATCAGCCGCATCAGGCTGGTCTTGCCCGAGAGCGTCGGGCCCAGAAGGACGTTCATCGTCCCGTTCTTCAGGGTCAGGTCGGTGGGGTGGATATGCACCCGCCCTCCAACCGACCGTGAGACCCCCTGCAGTTCCAGCGTCATCCCGTTCCCCCTATTCCGCCGCCGGGCTGACGGCCCGCGCAGCGTCCGCCCCGGCCTGATCGGCCATGAAGCGGTCAAGTCGTTCGATCTGGTCCGCGGTCATCCGCAGCCCCAGCTTGGAGCGCCGCCAGACCACGTCAGCGGCGGCAGTCGCGTATTCATGGGTCATCAGCCAGCGCACCTCGGCCTCGGTCAGCGTGGCGCCGAAGTCCTGGCCAAGCGCCTCGGCGCTGGTGGCATTGCCCAGGATCGTCGCGGCCTCGGTCCCATAGGCGCGGACCAGGCGGGCAGCCCAGTAGTCGGTCAGGAACGGGTGCTTGGCCTTGAGGCTGGCGATCAGGGCCGCCACGCCGTCATGCGGGAAATCGCCGCCCGGCAGGGCCACACGCGCCGTCCAGGCCGGTTTCGCCTGCGGGAAGAAGGGTGCAAGCTTCGCCAGCGCGGATTCCGCCAGGCGGCGGTAGGTGGTGATCTTGCCGCCGAAGACGTTCAGGAGCGGCGCGCCGGTCTGGTCAAGGCTGAGGACGTAGTCACGGGTCGCCGCGGTGGCCGACTTGGCGCCGTCGTTGTACAGCGGGCGGACACCGGAATAGGTCCAGACCACGTCGTCCTTCGTCACCGGCTTGGCGAAATACTGCGACGCGAAGGCGAGGAGGTAGTCGCGCTCCTCATCCGTGCAGTGGACATCCTTCGGGGCTCCGGTGTGGTCCTTGTCCGTGGTGCCGATCAGGGTGAAGTCCTGTTCGTACGGGATGGCAAAGATGATCCGGCCATCAGAGCCCTGGAAGAAGTAGCAGCGGTCGTGGTCGAAAAGCCTTTTCGTCACGATGTGGCTGCCGCGGACGAGGCGGACGCCTTCGCTGGAGTTGATGCGGGCGACGTTGCGGATCACGTCCTCGACCCAGGGGCCGCCGGCATTGACCAGCGCGCGGGCCCGGTGGTGCTCGGTGCCATGCGGGCCCTGGGTGGCGACGTGCCAGAGCCCGTCGCGGCGTTCGGCGCTGGTCACGCGGGTGCGCGTCATGATCTTCGCGCCCCGCTGCGCGGCATCGCGGGCGTTCAGCGCGACGAGGCGGGAATCCTCGACCCAGCAGTCGGAGTATTCGAAGGCCTTGCGGAACTTGTCTTTCAGCGGCTTGCCCGCCGGATCACGGCTGAGGTCCAGCGTGCGGGTCGCAGGCAGGATCTTCCGGCCGCCCATCGTGTCGTACATGTAAAGGCCAAGCCGGATCAGCCAGTCGGGGCGGCGGCCCTTGGCCCAGGGCATGACCCAGCCCAGAAGGCGCGAGGTGGGCGTGTTGGATTCGAATCGCATGTCCGGGGACAGGGGCAGGACGAAACGCATCGGCCAGCTGATGTGCGGCATGGCGACGAGGAGGGTCTCGCGTTCCTCCAGCGCCTCGCGGACCAGGCGGAACTCGAAGTATTCCAGATAGCGGAGCCCGCCGTGGAAGAGCTTGGTCGAGGCCGAGGAAGTCCCCTGCGCCAGGTCGCCTTGTTCGGCGAGCGTCACGGTCAGGCCACGCCCGGTGGCGTCGCGGGCGATGCCGCAGCCATTGATCCCACCACCGATGATGAAGAGGTCGCTGACCCCTGCGCGTTCGATTGTCACTTAGGGCTCCTCCCCCGGCGCATAGCTGGACCGGGTGTTGCGATTCCGTCAACAGGAAATTTTCGTTTCGACGCGCTTTTTCAGAAAGCGAACATCGGCGCAAGCGCGACTGTGCAACTGCGGCGAGTTTTGCTGCATTCGCAAAAATACGAAAAAAGAAAAACGCTGACAGATCAACAGAGCCGTGGCAGAAAGCCGGAACGCGGACCCAGAAGGAAACCGAACCCGTGGCGCTGAACTTCCGGCAGACCGAGATCCTGGAACTCGCCCGGGCCGAGGGGCGGGTGGTGGTCGAGGACCTGGCGCAGCGCTTTGACGTGACGCTGCAGACGATCCGGCGCGATCTTTCGGACCTGGCGGATGCGGGGCATCTGGACCGGGTGCATGGCGGGGCGGTGCTGCGGACCGGAGTGGCTAATATCGGCTACGAGGCGCGGCGGAAGATGAACGAGGGCGCGAAGGCTGCCATCGCGCGGGCCTGCGCGGCGGCGATCCCGGACAATTGCAGCCTGATCATGAACCTTGGCACCACGACCGAGGCGGTGGCGCGGGAATTGCTGACGCATCGCAACATCACCGTCATCACCAACAACATGAACGTGGCGAATATCCTGGTGGCGAACCCCGGGTGCGAGATCGTGGTCGCGGGCGGTGCCTTGCGGCGGACGGACGGGGGGCTGGTGGGGGAGCTGACCACCCAGTTCTTCGAGCAGTTCAAGGTCGACTATGCGGTGATCGGCGTCTCGGCGCTGGACCGGGACGGGGACCTGCTGGACTTCGACCTGGCCGAGGTGCGGGTGTCGAAGGCGATCATCCAGCAGTCGCGCAAGGTGCATCTGGTGGCCGACCATTCCAAGATCGACCGCTCTGCCCCGGCCCGACTGGCGTCGTTGTCCGAGATCACCACGCTGTTCACCGACCAGCCCCTGCCCGAGGAGCTGATGCGGAAATGCCGGGACTGGGGCACCGGGGTTCAGGTCGCGGGATAGGACGGCCCCGCGTCAGCCAACCAACCGTCGTGCCGCAATCCAACTGGCGAGCGCCATGAGACCTGCGGTGGAGAGGCAAAGAGCCAGCCCGCCGATCTGGTAGCTGAGGCCGGAGAGGAGCGTTCCGATCAGCCGCCCGGCGGCATTGGCCATGTAGTAGAAACCTACGTCGCGGGTGATCCGGTCAGCCGATCCGAAGGCAAGGATCAGGTAGGAATGCACCGAGGAATTGACCGCGAAGACAAAGCCGAAGAGGAGGAGGCCCAGGATCAGTGTTGCCGTCAGCCAGGTCGCGGGCCCGCCTGCCGCCCAAGCAGCGCCGGCCAGCAGGAACGGGATCGGCACCAGAAGCCCGGCCCAGAACACGGCCTTCCGCACCGTCTCGGCCTCGGGCTGCGCCTTCGCACCAAGTATGCGCGGGGCGAGCGCCTGCACGGCGCCATAAGCGATGATCCACAGCGCCAGGAAGCCGCCGATCATGAAGAAGGCCTCGCGCCGACCCTCCGGCGTGCCATCCGACAGGACGGCCTGGAAATAGACCGGGATACCCACGACGAACCAGACATCCCGCGCGCCGAAGAGGAAAAGTCGCGCAAGGCTGAGCCGATTGACCCGCTCGTCCTGCGAGCGCCAGCCGCCCCAGGCTTCGTCCGCCTTCATCCGCCCCGGCAGTCCCGCAGGCAGGAACAGCACCACGGCGATCAGGATCACTGCCAGCACCCCGGCCATGCCCCAGACCGCCGCCTGAAAACCCGCCAGCGCCAGAAGTGCTGCCCCAAGGAAGAAGCCCAATCCCTTCACTGCGTTCTTCGAGCCGGTCAGCACCGCCACCCAGCGGAAGAGGCCACCGCCGTCCTGCGGGGCCAAGAGCTTGACCGCCGATTTCGAGGACATCTTGGCCAGGTCCTTGGCCACGCCCGACACCCCCTGCACTGCCATCACGAAGGCGACCGAGGCGGCAATTCCCCATGCGGGATCAAGCTGCGCCAGCACCACCAGCGCCCCGATCTGCAGGGCAAGCCCGCCGTAAAGCGTCGCCGCCAGCCCGAAGCGCGCAGCCAGCCAGCCTGCGGCAAGGTTGGTTACGATCCCGGCGACTTCGTACAAGAGGAACAGCCAGGCCAGCTGGACCGGCGTGAAGCCCAGGCTGTTGAAATGCAACAGCACCAGCATCCGCAGCGCGCCGTCCGACAGCATGAAGGCCCAGTAGGCCGCCGTGACGGCAGCATAGGCCCGCAGGGGGTTGGCAGCCGTCACAGTGACCCCGCCACCATCCGCGCAATGTCGGCCAGGCGGCAGGCATAGCCCCATTCGTTGTCATACCAGGCGTAGATCTTCACCTGTGTCCCGTTGATGACCATGGTGGACTGTGCGTCGATGATCGAGGACCGGGGGTCATTGGTGAAATCGCAGGACACCAGCGGCCGCGCCTCATACCCCAGAATGCCCTTCAGCGGGCCCTCCGCTGCGGCCTTGAAAAGCGCGTTGACCTCTTCCGCCGTGGTCGCCCGTTCAACTTCGAACACGCAATCGGTCAGCGAGGCGTTCAAGAGCGGCACCCGCACGGCATGGCCGTTCAGGCGGCCCTTGAGTTCCGGGTAGATCAGGGTGATCGCGGTGGCCGAGCCCGTCGTCGTCGGGATCAGGTTCATCAGCGCCGACCGTGCCCGACGCATGTCCTTGGCCGGGCGGTCGACAATCGTCTGCGTGTTGGTCACGTCATGAATCGTGGTGATCGAGCCGTGGCGGATGCCAAGGTTTTCGTGGATCACCTTAACCACCGGGGCCAGGCAATTCGTCGTGCAGCTTGCCGCGGTGACCAGCGCCTGCGAGCCGTCGTAGAGGTGATGGTTCACCCCGTAGACCAGATTCAGCGCGCCGCCGTCCTTGACCGGAGCGCTGACGACGACCTTCTTCACCCCCGCCGCATAGTAGGGTGCAACCTTGGCGCCGGTCTTGAAGACTCCGGTGCAATCGATGACGAGGTCAACGCCAAGAGCGGCCAGCGGAAGCGCCTCGATGGTCTTTTCATGCGTCAGGCGTATGGTCTTCCCGTCCAGCACCAGCGCGCCCTTGGCAGCGCTTACCGGCGTGCGCCAGCGGCCATGGACGCTGTCGAACTCCATCAGCAGGGCATGCTGTTCGGCATCGCCGACGGGGTCGTTCAAGAGCACGATTTCACCGCCCGCGCCGCTGTCGATCAGGTCGCGGAGGGCAAGCTTTCCGATGCGGCCAAGGCCGTTCAGGGCGATGTGGGTCATCGGGTCAGGCCTTTGCCGGGGTGTCAAAGCCTATGGCATCGACACGGGATTGCAGGGACAGGCGGCTGAGGCTTTCGAACGGCAGTTCCACAAAGGCCGCGATCCGGCGGCGCAGGGCGGCGTAGGTCTGGGCGAAGACCAGCGCCTTTTCGGCGTCGGTCCCGGTGGCCTTGACCGGGTCCGGCAGGCCCCAGTGGCCGGTGATCGGCTGACCGGGCCAGGGCGGGCATTCCTCGGCCGCCGAGGTGTCGCAGACGGTGAAGACGAAATCCATCACGATGGCACCGGGTTTCTGGAACTCGGAGATGTGCTTGGATCGCAAGGTGGAAGTATCGTGGCCGTTGCGCTGCAGGATCTCGACCGCGAAGGGGTTCAGCGCGCTGTTCGGGTTGTATCCGGCCGAGAAGGCCTGGAACTTGCCGCGGCCCAGGTCGCGCAGCAGCGCCTCGGCAAAGATCGACCGGGCCGAGTTGCCCGAGCAGATGAACAGCACGTCGAAATCGGTGTCGGGAATGGTCCGGTCCATTTGGGCGGTTTCCTTTCGGGTGGTTTGCAAGGGGGCAAGCAGGTCGGGACGGGCGCGGCCCACATCCAGCGCGAGATAGCCGATCAGGTGTTCCGTCGTGTCGAGGTCGACCGCGTAGTAGAGCGACCGGCCGGCCCGGGTGACCTGCACCAGGCCCGAGGCGGTCAGGTCGGCCAGGTGATGCGACAGGGTGTTCTGCTTCAGGCCCAGCGCCTGGGCGATTTCGGTCGGGCGCACGCCTTGCGGGGCAAAGCGCATCAAGAGGCGGAAGACGGCCAGCCGGTCGGGATGGCCGAGAGTCGCGAAGGCGTGGATGGCGGCTGAGTTATCCATATTTCCGGAATACTGGAACTGTCAGAACCGGTCCAGTGAAGGTTTCATGACAGTCAGGGCAGCGCGGAAGGCTAGGTGCTTTCGGACAGGCGCAAGTGCAGAGCCATTATCCGGCGCAGGTCTTCGGTGTCGATGCCGGGGCAGACCTCGCCTTCGGGCTTGACGCATGGCACGTCCTCGCCCTGGACGATGGCGTTGATGACGCTTTCGTCGACGGCCTGGACGGCGGCTTCGTAGACCGGGTTCATCTCCTCCCAGTTCAGACTGTGGCGCGTGACGATAGGGCCGAGCTGTTGCGGCTCGGGCATCGGGTCCGCGACCGAGAAGGCGAGGAAGATGTCGCCCGAGGAATTGCCGCCGGGCGAGCCGGAGCGGGAGATGCCAAGGGCCGCGCGTTTGGCGAGGTTCCGCAGAAGCGCGTCGGACAGGGGGGCGTCGGTGGCAAGGATCACGATGATCGAGCCGGTTTCCTTTGGAGGCTGGCGGAAGGGCCGGGCCAGCGGCATCGCCTGGCCGACCGGCACGCCCAGCACGGTGAACCAGTCGCGTATGCCGTAGTTTGCCTGGACCAGCGCGGCGACGGTGTAGGTCGCGCCGCCGATGCTGACCCGACGCGAGGCGGTGCCGGTGCCGCCCTTGAACTGGTAGGCGATCATGCCATTGCCTCCGCCGACCGAGCCTTCGGCGACGGGGCCGGAGGCGGCGGCGTCCAGCGCCGCTATGGCATGTTCCGGCTTCACGTGCAGCGCGTTGATGTCGTTCAGGATGCCGTCGTAGGTTTCGGCGACGATCGGCATCGCCCAGGCGTGGCGGTCGCGGAAGTGGATGTCGTAGGTGCGGATCATCCATTCGACGGCGCCGTGATGGCAGGCGCCGATGCCGTGGGTGTTGGTGATGAGGATCGGCCCCAGAAAGTACCCGGCATCATTGACCCAGTGCACGCCCGTCATCTCGCCGTTGCCGTTCAGCGCGTGAAACCCGGCCCAGACCGGCTGCGGGCTGCCAGTGTCGGGGCGCGGCAGGATCGCGGTGACGCCGGTCCGCATCTTGCGGGCAGGATCGGTGAGGGTGGAGAAGCCCACCTGGACGCCCGGCACATCGGTGATGGCGTTGAACGGGCCGGGGGTGCCGGGGAACGGCAGGCCAAGGTCGCGGGCGCGGGGTTTCTGGGTCATCGGGCGGTCCGTTACTTGCGGGATCGGACCAGCCTAGCAACCCGGTCGTTGCCCCTCAATCCCGCGCAAGGCGTGTGGCAGTGGCGCGGCGGGTGGCAATCGGCCCGGCGAGCGCCGGATCGGGTGCGATCATCCGGGTCGGCGCGATGGGCGCGGACAAAAGGCCGACCGGCCCGCCCGCAGCAACCGCCGCCAGCGTCGCTGCCCCGCGCGGGCCAGCCATGTCGGCGCCGTCGATCAGGCTGACCGGCCGGTCCAGCGCCGTGGCCAGAAGCCGCAGCCACAGCGCGCTGCGGGTGCCGCCGCCGACGACGGTAAAGCGTTCGGGCCGGACCCCGACCTCCTGTTGTGCCGCGACGCAATCGGCGAACTGGAAGGCCACGCCCTCCATCGTCGCATAGGCCAGCATCGCAGGCGTCACGCCGGGGTGGAGGCCGGTGATCCGGCCCGTCATGTCGGGGCGGTTCAGCGGCGTGCGGATGCCGGTCAGACAGGGCAGGAAGACGGGCGCGGTCTCGATGCCGGTTGCGGCAAAGGCGGTGGCTTCTGCGTCGAGGTCGGGAACGCGGCGGCCGGTCATCTGGCCAACCCAGTCAAGGCTTGCCGTGGCCGACATGACGACGCCCATCGACAGGAAGACATCCGGCACCACATGGGCCGAGGTCAGGATCGCCCGCTCCGGTCCGGGGTGGAAGGTCGAATCCACGATGCAGGCCACGCCCGAGGTGCCGATAGTCAGGACCGCATCCCCCGGTCGCGCGCCGCCCGCGCCGAGGGTCGACCCCATGTTGTCCCCTGCCCCTGCCGCGACAGCAACCGGCCCGCTCATCCCCCAGCGCTGCAGAAGGTCGGGCTTCAGCCGCCCAGCCTCGGCCCAGCTGTCCAGGACTGGGGGAAGATGGGCCGGATCCCAGCCCACGGCGCGGCAGAGGTCCGCGTCCCAGGTGCCGGTGGCGACGTCCATAAGCTGCGTCCCACCGGCGTCAGAGGGTTCCGAGGCGACCTCTCCGGTCAGGGCCAGCCGCACATAGTCCTTGGTCAGCATCAGCATCCGCGCGCGGTCCATCAGGGCCGGCTCGTGCTTCCTGAGCCACATCAGTTTCGGCGCGGTGATCCCGGGGTCGGGTGTGCCGTTGGTGCGGCGTCCGATGTCGGGGACGGCGGCCAGAAGCTCGGCGCATTCGGCCAGGGCGCGCTGGTCGTTCCACAGCATCGCCGGACGCAGGGGCTTGAGGTTTTCGTCCAGGATCAGAGCACACAGCATCTGGCCGGAGAGGCCGATGCCCCGAACCGACGCCATCTCGCGCGGGGCTTCGGCGGCCAGCCGGTCAAGGCAAGTCAGGACGGTCGAGACCCAGAGGTCTGCGTCCTGTTCGCTGTAGCCAACCTTCGGACGGCTGACCGCCACAGGCTCGCTGGCCACGGCGATCACGCGGCTCAGGTCCTCGATCAGCACCGCCTTGATGCCGGAGGTGCCAAGGTCGATGCCGATATGCATCAGGCCCGCTCCAACAGGGCACGGGCGGTGGTTTCGTCGGTGACGAGCGTGTTCACCACTTGCCGCTTCAGCACGGCGCGGACCACGGCCACCTTGTGCGGCCCCCCGGCGGCGAGGATGACGTTCGGGATGCCGCTCAGGTCATTCAGCCCGATCCCGATGACGCGCTCGTTGATCGGGTGCGCGATGGGCTGCCCCTCGGCGTCGATCACCACGCCCAGCACGTCGCCCACCGCCCCAAGCGCCGTCAGCTCCTCCATCGTGACATCACCCGGCAAGCCGTCGCGCATGAGAAGCGAGTTCTTCGAAATGTCCCCCGCCGCCATCGCCAGCGCATCCACGCTGCGGAGCTTCTCCAGCACCTCGCGGAACACGTCGAGCTGCATGATCGTGTCGCGGCTTTCCCGGCTGCCGGCATAAAGCGGCGCGGTGAAATAGCTGTGCTGCGCGCCAAGCAGGTCGGCAAGACGCGTGGTGATCTCGAAGCTGTTCAGATCCGACCCGCGCGTCAGGCCACCCATCACGCTGATGACCTCAAGGTCAGGCCGTTCCATCGCGGCGACGAAGCGGGTGGCGATGTTCAGCGTGCCGCCCCAGGACATGCCGAAGAGCCGCACCTTGGGGTCGGCGAGGACCTCGGACAGAAGGTTCCCCAAGGCCGCGCCGGTGATGGTCTGGACATCGCGCGGCTCCATCGGCGCAGGTGCGACATAGGCCTGGCGCAGGTTGAAGCGGGCACGAAGGGCGGCCTCAAGTTCCGCACAAGCCGCGAAGGCGGTGTTGAAGGTGATCCGGACAAGGCCCCGCGCTGTCGCCTCGGACAGGGCCTTGTTCACCCGCAGACGGGTTGCGCCCAGTTTCTCGGCAACCTTTTCCTGCGTCAGCCCCTCGACATGGTAGGCCCAGGCGACCTGCGCCAGGAACCGCTCCTCGGTGTCGATCTGCGGAAGCTTTGGTGCGCGCGCCATGGATGCCCTACTTCACGGCCCCCATCGTCAGGCCCCGGACCAGGTGTTTCGACGCCAGCAGCGCAAAGATCAAGACGGGGACGACGATCAGCGTCGAGGTGGCCATGATCTTTCCGTAAGGCACGTCGTAGCCTTCCATGAAGGTCACCGCCATCGCGGGCGCGGTCTTGGCGGCCTTGGGTGCCAGGATGTAGGCGAAGAGAAGCTCGTTCCACGAGAAGATGAACGACAGGATCGAGCTGACCGCGACGCCGGGCATCGCCAAGGGCAGGCAGATCGACCGGAAGATGCGCCACTGGCTGGCGCCTTCCAGCATCGCGGCCTCGTCAAGCTCCCTCGGGATGCCGCGGAACTGGTCGGTGCAGATCCAGATCACGATCGGCAGGGTGAAGGTCAGGTACATCAGGATCAGCGCCAGATGGGTGTCGCGGATGCCGATCTCGCGGGCGATCAGGAAGACCGGGAAGGCGAGGACGACGGGCGACACGAAGCGGTTGGTGATGAACCAGAACCAGAGGTCCTGCTTGCCGCGGAACTCGAACCTTGCCAGTGCGTAGGCGGCGGGGGTGCCCAGGCCCACGGCCAGCGCGGTGGTGCAGACGGCGACGATGATGGAGTTGATCAGCGCCGGGCCGACCTTGTCGACGAAGAGCACCTCCCAGTAGTTGGCGAGCGTGGGCGTGAACCACCAGACGGGGGGCGACTCCAGCGCGACGACCTGGGTCTTCAGGCTGGTGGTGACCATCCAGTAGAACGGGAAGACGCAGAATAGGCCGATGAGAAGGAGAAGCGTGCCTTCGCCCCACAGGCTGCGGCGTTGGATGGGGGCGGCCATGTCAGCGGACCTCGCGGTAGAAGAGGCGGATGTAGAGGCGGGCCAGCACGATGGTGATCGCCAGCATGATGATCGACTGCGCGGCAGCCATGCCGATGTCGAACTGCCGGTTGCCGACGCGTTCGATCAGGACGGCGATGAATTCGGTCGCCGACCCCGGGCCGCCGCGCGTCATGGTGAAGGGCATGTCGAAGAGCTTCAGCGTGTCGGCGGTGCGCAGGATCAGGACCGCGACAAGGCTGGGGATCAGGAACGGCAGCTGCACATGGCGCAGGACTGTCCAGTTGGACTTCGTCTCCAGCTTCGCGGCCTCTTCGATCTCGGGCGGGACAGTGGAGAGCCCGGCGAGAAGGACAAGGGCCACGAAGGGGGTCCATTGCCAGATGTCCCATAGAACCACGGCAATGAATGCATTTGTCGGGTCACCGATGAAATTGATCGCGTCGACGCCGATCCAGCCCAGCATCTGGTTGATGACGCCGTATTTCTGGTTCAGCATCACCTGCGCCAGAAGGCCCACCACGGCATAGGTGGTGGCCATCGGCAGGACGAGGCTGAGGCGGGTCAGGGTCTTCCAGAACGTGAGCCCAGGCCGGTGCAGGACCAGCGCGATCAGCAGGCCCAGCGCGATCTGGATCGGGACGGCGATTATGAACAACAGCGCCGTCCGTCCCATCGCCTGCCAGAAGACCGGGTCGGTCAGGACGGCCCAGTAGTTTTCCAGCCCCACGAACCTCTGCTGCGCCAGTTTGGTCAGGTTGAAATAGTGCAGGCTTTTCCAGACCGCGTAGAGCAGCGGCGCGATGCCCACGATGGCCAGCGCGGCGACGGCGGGGCCGAGAAAGGCGGCGATAGTGCGCCGGGGCACGCGGAAGGTCATCGGGTCCTCGAATTCGGTCTGCGGGTAGTCAGACCCCCGCCACGCGGACGGGGGCCTTACAGTGCCTGGCGGCACGTCTCCTGGGAGGAGCTTACATCAGCCCGATCACTGGGCCAGAGGCTTCTTGCCGTCGTAGTAGCCGGCTTCGGCCAGAACGGCTTCCATCTTCTCGCCGATCTGCTTGGCACCCTCTTCCAGGCTGACTTCACCCAGCATCATCTTGGTGCCCCATTCCTGCACGATCTCGGTGATCGCGGGCCATTCGGCAAAGCGCGGACGGAACTCCGGCACGCCTTCCTGCCAGCTTTCGACCAGCGCCGGGATGAACTTGAACGTCTCGGCCAAGGCCGGATCGGCATAGGCCGACTTGCGCGCCGGGACGCCGCCCATCTCCAGATACTGACCCGCCTTCGCGGCCGAGGTCACCCACTGGATGAAAAGCCAGCCCGCCGCCTGTTCAGCCTCGTCGGCCTGCGAAGCAACCGCCAGCGAGAAGCCGCCCAGTGCCGGTTTCCGGCCTGCGGGGCCAGTCGGTTCCGGAGCAATTTCAACGCAGTCCGCGACTTTCGAGGTCTCGGGGCTGACCACGGTCGAATAGAAGGCCGACCATTCGGTGATCATCGCCACGTCGCCCTGGGCGAAGGCGTTCACCGTCTCGGCATGGTCATAGGCGACGATGCCTTCGGGCATGAACTTCATCAGGTCCTGGCGGAACTGCAGGCCCGCCTGGCTTTCCGCAGACAGCAGGTTCGACTTGAACTCGGCGTTCAGGAACGATCCGCCGAAGGGCCAGAGGAAGCGCGCGAAGCTGTCGGCAGACTGGGTCTCGTTGCGCTTGGACTGCAGCGCATAGGCGTACTTGCCGTCCTTGGTCAGCGCCGGGCCATAGGTGTCCATCACCTCTTGCCAGGTGGCCGGAGGCTTGTCGAACCCGGCGGCTTCCAGCATGCAGCGGTTGTAGAACAGCAGGCCCGAATAGTTGTCGAACGGCAGGCCGTAGTTCACCCCGTTCCACGACCCGAAGGCATCCAGCACCAGCGGGAAGAAGTCGGCCATATCCAGCGCCGGGTCGGCGAGGTCAGGATTGTTGATGAAGGTTTCCGACGGGACCAGCCAGCCGTTTTCGGCGAAGTTGCCGATCCAGACGAGGTCGATCAGCGCGATGTCGAGGTCGCCCCCGGCCACGAAGTCGCGGACCTGTTCGCCCAGCGCGTTTTCGTAAGGCACGGTGGTGTAGTTGACCTTGATGCCGGTCGCCGCCTCGAATTCCGGCAGCATCTGGATCGCGGCGTTATAGCCCGGACGGTCCAGGAACAGCACTTCCAGTTCGGTCCCGGCATAGGGCTTGGCGGCTTCTTCCAGCGACCAGGCCTGCGCCGCGCCGGCGAGGCCAGCAAGCGACGCGGACGCCAGCGCAATCGCGCTGACATGCGACTTGAGTTTCATTGTAACCTCCCTAAGGTTCAGCGTTGCAGAGTTGACTTCCATTTGTAACGCTGCACATATAAATGTATCGAAACCGGGACGAGTCAACCGGAAAATTTACCGTTCTCGCGGCAGGACGGCACAGGAGAAGGGGTCGCCATGGCCGAGGTGAGGCTGTCAGGCGTGAACAAGTTCTACGGCGCGGCACAGGCGCTGCATTCGGTGACGCTGACCATTGCGGACGGCGAGTTTGCGGTCTTCGTCGGCCCGTCGGGCTGTGGCAAGTCCACACTTCTGCGATCCATTGCGGGGCTGGAGGAGATTTCTGGCGGCACGGTCCACATCGGCGACCGCGACGTGACCCGCGCGGCTCCGTCAGACCGTGACGTGGCGATGGTGTTCCAGTCCTATGCTCTGTACCCGCACATGACCGTGCGTGAGAACATGGACTTCGGGATGAAGGTCAACAACTTCCCCGAAGCCGACCGCAAGCGCCGCATTGCCGAGGCTGCGCGCATCCTGCAGCTGGAACCCTACCTTGACCGCAAGCCGAGCCAGCTGTCCGGCGGCCAGCGCCAGCGGGTGGCCATCGGACGCGCCATCGTCAAGGAGCCGAAGGTGTTCCTGTTCGATGAGCCCCTGTCCAACCTCGACGCGAAGCTCCGCGTCCAGATGCGGGTAGAGCTGGAGGCGCTGCACCGCGACCTGAAGGCCACGATGATCTACGTCACCCACGACCAGGTCGAGGCGATGACCATGGCCGACAAGATCGTGGTGCTGAACGCGGGCCGCATCGAACAGGTCGGCGCACCGATGGATCTGTACAACCGCCCCGCCAGCGAATTCGTCGCGGGCTTCATCGGGGCGCCTGCGATGAACTTCCTGCCGGTTGACCTGCGCGAGGGGCAGGTGGTGGTCGAGGGCGTGACTCTGGGGGCGGCCCCCGCGGGGACAGTCAAGCTGGGCATCCGACCCGAGCATCTGGTCTTGCGGCCCGCAGGTCAGGGTCAGCTCTCGGCCACCGTTTCCATCACCGAGACGCTGGGCGGGGACGCCTATCTGTATGTGCGCCTTGCGGGCGGGCAGACGCTGGTTGTCCGGGCCGAGGGCGACACGACGCTGGACCACGGCGCGGTGATCGGGCTGGACGTGCCGCCGCAGCGCCAGCACCACTTTGCGGCGGACGGGCGGACGCTTGCCTCGGGCGGGGTTGCGGCATGAGCGGCGATCTGATCCGTGATGCCGTGGCGCGGTCGGCCAATGTGGCCGAAGTGATGATTGGGCGCGGCGTGTTGGCCGAGGCCGGGGCTTTGTTTGCGCGGCACTTCAAAGGGCCGGCGGTGCTGATGGCGGATGAACGTGGCTGGGGTGCTGCTGGCGCTGGCGTCGAGGCGGCGCTGACCGCTGCAGGCATCTCCGTTCGACGCCATGTCATCCCGGCAAAGCCCCGTCCGAAGCCCACGGTTGATCTGGCGAACAGCCTGCGCGCGGTGTTGCGCCCGGGCGAGACGCCCATCGCCATCGGGTCCGGCGTGATGAACGACGTGGTCAAGCACGCGGCCTTCGGGTTGGGCATCCCCTACATGTGCGTGGCGACGGCGGCCAGCATGGATGGATACACTTCGGCCGGGGCTCCGCTGTCGGACAAGGGGTTCAAGATCACCATTCCCTGCCGTCCGGCGAAGGTGCTGCTGGCCGACCTGGACGTGATCGCCGCCGCTCCGCCCGAGATGACCGGCTGGGGCTATGGCGACCTGGCGGGGAAGGTTCCGGCTGGGGGCGACTGGATGATTGCGGACGCGCTGGGGATCGAGGCCATCGACGCGGTCGCCTGGCCGATGGTGCAGGGGGGACTGGAAGGCTGGCTGTCGCAGCCCGACCGGATCGCGGCGGGCGACCGGGGCGCCGTGGAAGGCCTGTTCCTGGGCCTGACGCTGGTCGGCCTGGCGATGGAAGCGCATGGGTCTTCGCGCCCTGCGTCGGGCGCCGACCACCAGATCGCGCATCTGTGGGAGATGGACGACCTGCACCACGGCGGCGAAAGGGTCAGCCATGGGGCCTGTGTGGCCGTGGGCACCATGACGGCGCTGCGGATGTACGACTGGCTTCTGTCGCGCGACCTGTCCACGCTTGACCCCTCCCGCCGGGCCGCCGAGGCGCCGAGCCTGGCCGCCAAGGAGGCCGAGATCCGCGACCGCTTCGGCCCCGGAGAGATAGCCGAGCGCGCTATCGTCGAGACGCGCGCCAAGCATATCGACGGCGCGGAGCTGCAGGCCCGGCTGACCCGGCTGCGCGGCGTCTGGCCCGACCTGTCCGCCCGCCTGCGCTCCCGCCTGTGGACAGCGGACCGCATGGCGCAGCACCTGGCCCGCGCCGGTGCGCCGGTCGAGGCGGCGGACATCGGCGTCGACACCGCTTACCTCTACCGCACGATCCTGAAAGCCCGCTTCCTGCGCAGCCGCTATACCGTGCTGGACCTGCTGGACGAAGTCGGGCTTCTGGATCAGGCTGCCGTCGCGGCCCTGCCGAAGGCCGCGCAGTCCAGGGTGGGCACATGACGCTTTCCGACCTTGCAACCCGCGCCGCAGCGGAAATCCGCGATGCGGTCGCTGCCATCGAACCCGCTGCGCTGGCGGGGATGGTCACCGAACTCGCGCAGGCCAAGCGCGTCGTCTGCTACGGCGTCGGGCGCGAGGGGCTGATGATGCGGGCGCTGGCGATGCGGCTTTATCATATGGGGCTGGATGCGCATGTGGTGGGCGACATGTCCTGCCCTCCGGTCGGGCCCGGAGACCTGCTGGTGGTCAGCGCGGGGCCGGGAGGGTTCTCGACCGTGGACGGCCTGATCGGCGTCGCGCGCAAGGCCGGTGCGCGGATCGCCTGTGTCACCGCGCAGGCCCAGGGGTCCGCGCCAAGGGCTGCCGACCGGGTGTTCCTGATCCCCGCGCAGACCATGGCCAATGACCAGGGGGCCGCTGCCACCTCGGTCCTGCCAATGGGATCGCTGTTTGAAGGCGCGCAGTACCTTGCGTTCGAGTTGCTGGTCCTCGCCTTGCGCGACCGCCTGGCTGTGGACCCGCAGGCGATGCGCGCCCGCCATACCAACCTGGAGTAGCCGATGGGCTGGCAAGACCGCTTTTCCCTTCAGGGCCGCAAGGCGCTGGTCACCGGGGCCTCCAAGGGGATCGGGGCCGAGATCGCCCGGGTCTTCGCCGAGGCCGGGGCCGATATCGTGGCTTTGGGCCGCGACAAGGCCGACCTCGCCGCCACGGCGGATGCGGTTCGCGCGCAAGGCCGCCGCTGCCTGACGCTGGTGGCCGAGATGGAAAGCCCGACCGAACCCGTCGAAGCCTGCGAAACGGCGCTGAAGGAATGGGGGACGATCGATATCCTGGTGAACTCGGCCGGAATCGCCCATGTCGCCCCCGCCGTCGACTTCACCACCGAGGCCTGGGACCGGATGATGGCCGTCAACCTCCGCGCCCCGTTCCTGACCGCGCGGACCCTGGCCCCGGCGATGATCGCGCAAAGGTGGGGGAAGGTGATCAACATCTCCTCGCAGACCGGGGTGATCGCGCTGGATGACCATGCGGCCTATGCGTCCTCAAAGGGCGGGCTGAATGCGCTCACGAAGTCGCTCTGCGCCGAATGGGCGCGGTTCAACGTGCAGGTCAACGCGATCTGCCCGACAGTGGTGATGACGCCGATGGGGGTCGAAGTCTGGGGGAAGCCGGAAAAGGGAGACCCGTTCCGCAACGCGACCCCAGCGCGCCGGTTTGCCGAGCCGGTGGAGGTGGCCGATGCCGCGCTCTACCTCGCCTCTGACGCCTCGGCCATGGTGAACGGGGCGCTTCTGATGGTGGAAGGCGGGTTCACCAGTGTCTGACGTGTCGCTGGATGCGACGGCGGGCGGGCTGATGTCCGACGCCGTTTCCGCCTTTGCCCGGTACGAGGCGATCCGCCCCCGCCTGCCGCTGGCCCGCTATCCGGCGCGGTCGCTGAACCTGCCGTCGCTGGACGCGGTGGCCGATCATGTCGACGGGTTCCTCCTCGATGCCTTTGGCGTGCTGAATGTGGGCGAAACCGCGATCCCCGGCGCGGTGGCGCGGATGGCCTCGCTTCGGGCGCGGGGCAAGCGGCTGGCGGTCCTGACCAATGCCGCGAGCTATACCCGGGCGCAGCTTTTGGCCAAGTACCACCGGCTGGGGTTCGACTTCACCGCGGAGGAGGTCGTGGCCTCCCGCGATGTAGCCGTGGCGCGGCTGCAGGCCATCGCCCCCGGCGCGACCTGGGCAGCTATTGCGGCGGCGGGGGATAGTTTTGCCGACATCCCGGCCCGGCTGGTCGATGCGGTGGCCGACCCTTCCACCTTCGACACTGCCGACGGTATCCTGTTCCTGTCGACCGCCCGCTGGACCCCCACCCTGCAGGCCCGTCTGGTCGAGGCACTGGCCCGCCGTCCGCGCCCCTTGGTCATCGCAAACCCCGACATCGTCGCCCCCCGCGAAGATGGCCTGACGCTGGAGCCGGGGCTGTTCGGTCATGACCTGCTCGACGCCATCGGCGGCGAGGTCCACTGGTTCGGCAAACCGTTCGGCGATGCCTTTGCCGAAGGCATCGCGCGCACAGGCCTTGCCCCCGACCGCCTGGCAATGGTGGGCGACACATTGCACACCGACGTCCTGGGTGGCGCGGCGGCCGGGTGCCGCAGTGTGCTGGTCACCGACCACGGACTTTTCGCCGGGCGGGATACCGCGCCCTTCATCGCGGCCTCGGGCATCGTGCCGGATTTCATCATCCCCAGCCCCTGAGGCGCGCTACGGCCACGCCGCGTCCTGCCCGTTTTCTGGGCATAGTCGCGCCTGGCGGCTGCAAACGGCGGCATTTACGGGCTGCTGCGGCGGCGGTTTCCTGCAACCGCTTGCGCCCGCGCCGGAAACGCGCGGAGCGTCGCGGCCCGGGATGAGGAGGTGGCATTGAGCGATCCGACGCGCGCAGACCTGCCGGAAACCGCAAGCGGGATTGCTGCCGCGGTGCGTGATGGGCGCGTCAGCCCCGTGGAGGTGGTGCAGCGCAGCCTCGACCGGATCGCACGGCACGAACCCACGCTTAACGCACTGACCTGCGTCGCCCCTAATGCGCTGGAGGCGGCGGAAGCTGTGGCAAGGCGGCTGGCGGCTGGGGAACGGCTGCCGCTCGCCGGCGTGCCGGTGGTGATCAAGGACAACATCTGGGTACAGGGGCTGCCGGCAACGCAGGGGTCACGGCTGTTTGCGGGGTTCATCGCGCCAGAGGATGCCGTCTCGGTCGCGCGGCTGCGGCAGGCGGGGGCGGTGGTCGTCGGCATCGGCACCTGTTCGGAGTTTGCCTGCAAGGGCGTCACCGAAAGCCCGCTTTATGGCCGGACACGGAACCCGGTCGACCCACGCCTGACGCCGGGCGGCTCCTCTGGTGGACCGGCGGCAGCGGTGGCGGCGGGCTACGTGCCGTTGGCGCTGGGGACGGATGCCGGGGGCTCGTCGCGCAGGCCACCGGCGCATGTGGGCGTGGCGGGCTTCAAGCCCTCGCAGGATGCTATCCCTTACGGCCCGGGCTTTGCCGAGCCGGTCTGGGGTATCTCGACGATCTGCCCCATCGCGCGCGGGATAGAAGACATCACGCTGGCCATGACCGTTCTGGCGGGGCTGTCCCCAGCGCCGCAGGCGGGCATGCCAGCGCTGGCCGTGGCGTCCAGCTTCGGCGTTGACCAACCGCTGGACGACGATGTTGCGGCGAACTTCGCGGCCGTTCTCGATCTGCTGCGTGCGGCGGACTTCGCCCTTGTCGATGCCGCCCCCGAATGGCCCAAAGGGGCGGGGCGAGGCGACGTGGCCCCGCTGCAATGGGCGGGCCTTGCCGCGCTGTATGGGGACGCCTTCCGCGCGGACCCGGGGCAGTTCGACCCCGATATCGCCGCGCAGATCGAGCGTGGGTTGGCCCTGTCAGGCGTCGAGGTCGCCGAGGCGCACCAGGCCAGCCACCGCATGGGCGAGACGCTGCGCGCTTTCCTGTCCCGCCACCCCTTCCTGCTGACCCCGACCACGCCCTGCCCGGCCTGGAGCGTAGACCTGATCGCGCCGCCCAGCATCGGGGGCCGCCCCGCTTCGGCACGGGACCATGCCACCTTCACGCCGCAGGCGAACCATGCGGGCATCCCGGCGATCAGCCTGCCCAGTGGCCATACCCGGACCGGCCTGCCGCTGGGCATCCAGATCATGGCCGGGCCCGGACAGGACGCAGCCCTTCTGGGACTGGCCGAGCGGCTGGCCCCGGTGCTGTCGGGGGTATCCTGATGCGGCTTCTCCTGGTGAACCCGAACATGACGCAAGGCATGACCGACCGCATGGCCGCGCTGGCCCGGGCGGCTGCGCCGGGGGCTGAGGTCATCCCGCTGACCGCCCCGCGCGGGTTTCCGTACATCTCCTCGCTGGCCGAGGCGCAGATTGCCGGGGCCATCGCGCTGGAGATGATCGCCGCGGCCGGACCCGCCGACGCGGCCATCATCGCGGCCTTCGGCGACCCGGGCCTTCCGGCAGCGCGTGAGCTGTTCGGCTTCCCGGTCGTTGGCATGGCCGAGGCGTCAATCCTTTCGGCGCTGCAGCTGGGGCAGCGCTTTGCCATCGTCACCTTCACCCCGGCGATGCGCGGCTGGTATCTGGCCAGCGTCGAGGCGTTGGGAGCGGGCCCGCACTGTCTGGGGGTGCGGACGCCGCCCGACCATGCTGCGCAGGTCGGCGATGTGGCCGAGACCCGGCGGACGGTGTTGCGGGACCTGGCGACCGAAGCGGCCCGGGACGGGGCGGATGTGGTGATCCTGGGCGGCGCGCCATTGGCGGGGCTGGCGCAAGACATGGCGGGCGAGGTCCCGGCGATCCTCTTGGACCCGATCACGGCGGCGACGCGGCAGGCTGTGGCTCTGGCGGGGCTTGGGGCCGGGTGGGCGGCGCGGCCGGTGCCGAAACGCTCCACCGGCCTGTCCCCTGCCCTTGCCCGCTTGATTGCCCAAGAGGAAGACCCATGACCCAGCCAGTCCGCATCGGGATGCTGGTGCCGTCGTCCAACACGGTGCTTGAACCCTATACCTCGGCCATGCTGGCCCCGTTCGGCGATGCGGCGAGCGTGCACTACGCCCGCTTCCGCGTGGTAGAAATCTCGCTGTCGGATGCCTCGACCGGGCAATTCGCGCTGGAGCCGATCCTGGAGGCCGCCGACCGGTTGGCCGAGACGCTGCCCCGGCTGATCTGCTGGAACGGCACCTCGGCCTCCTGGCTGGGGCTCGACCGCGACCGGTCGCTGTGCGCGGCGATCACGGAACGGACGGGGGTGGCGGCGACCTCGACCATGCTGGCCTATCAGGCGATCCTGGCGCAGACGGGGGTCCGCAGGCTGGGCCTGGTGACGCCCTACCTGCCAGAGATCCAGGCGAAGATCATCGCCAACTTCGCCGCGCAGGGCATCGATGTGGTGGCGGAGGTGCACCTGTCGGACAAGGGCAACCATTCCTTCGCCGACTACAGCCCCGACCGTGTCGCGGGTCTGGTGCGGCAAGTGGCCCAGGCCAAGCCTGACGCCATCGCCATCATCTGCACCAACTTCCGCGGCGCGCCGCTGGCGGAGGCGCTGGAGGCAGAGCTGGGCCTTCCCGTGCTGGATTCCGTGGCGGTCACGGCGGCCTTCTGCTTGCGGCAGGTGGGGTTGGACCCGGCGCTCGTCACCGGCTGGGGCGGTGTCTTTGCCCGCCTCTGAGACGGTGCCGGATTCGCGACCTGCCCAAATCTTGGCCTTCTGCCCGGTAAACTGACCAGCTTTCTGCCGCAACGCAGCACGGCACGCCCGAAGCCGCAACCTGGCTCAGAAACCGCTGTTAACGAATCGCCCTGCCCCCTTTCCTGAACCTCAGCGCAGGGAGGGTGGCGACACCCTTTTCAACACCCTCTTCTCAAGGTTGGCGTGCCGAACTCGTCACTCGCGACTAAGGTCGACGGTTCTGCTGCTTGTCTGGCGCACCTCGACCCGACCTGTGACGCAACAGAGAGAGGTCGAAATCATGTGCGACAGATGTGGAAATACCCATGCCAAGATCATGGAAGCCTCGCGCCGCGGGTTCCTGAAGACGGGCTTCGGGGCGCTGGCGGCGGTGGCGCTGTCCTCGGGCGCGGTGCAGATCATCGGTGCGACCGGGGCCTTTGCGGCTGACCCGACGACGCTGAAGGCCACTCACGGCTCGGGCCTGTGCAACCTGGGGATCTTCTTGGCCAAGGAGCGGAAGCTTGCAGAAGCCGATGGCGTGAATCTGGAATTCGTCGTGGCCCCGACGACGACCGACGTGGTGACGCTGTTCGGCGCCGGTATCGTCGATGTCTCGGTCATCCCCTATTCGAACTTCCTGACCCTCGTCGACCAAGGCGCGCCGGTGAAGATCGTCGCAGGCGCCGGTGTGCAGGGCTGCGTGCTGGTCGCCGCCGAAGGCATCACCAAGGCCGAAGACCTGAAGGGCAAGTCCATCGGGACCTTCCAGGCCGACACGCTGGAAGTGCTGCCCTATGACTACCTGGTCAAGGCGGGCCTGTCGTTCCAGGATGTCGAGGTCAAGTACTTCAACACCTCGCCGGAACTGGCCGCAGCCTACATCAACGGGGCGATCGACGCGGTCTGCCATATCGAACCCTATGCGACGCAGTGCCTGACGGAACGGGCTGGCTCGTCGATCCTGACCGACGGCATCGACCTCTACGGCGCGAACTATTCCGACTGCGTGCTTGCCGCCGGGACGCCGCTGATCGAGTCGAACCCCGATGCAGTGAAGGCGCTGATCAAGGCGATGATGACCGCGCAAAGCCAGGCTGAGGCCGATGTCGCGGCCGCGCTGAACCAGACTGTCGGCACCTACTACAAGACCGACATCGAGGCCCTGACGCTGGCCCAGTCCCGCCAGCCGATCATGATCGACCAGCGGCTGAACACGGCCTTCTTCAAGGACCGTTCGGCGTCGATGCAGGCGATGGGCTACGTGAAGAACCTGATGCCGGACGAGGCGGTGGACTGGACCCTGCTGGAAGCCGTGATCGCCGAGAACGCCGACCTTTTCGCCGGACTGAAGCTGAAGTCGGCGTAAGGGGGACCAGATGAGCGACAACAGCCTGCCCGCCAGCGCCAGCCTGCGCCGGAAATCACCGGGGGTCGCCCGCTGGCTGCCCCTGGCCAAGTCCATCGGCTGGGCCAGCCTGTCCATCGGGCTGTTCGTCGCCTTCTGGGAGCTTGCCTGGTGGCGGGGCTGGGCGAACCCGCTACTCTTGCCGCCACCGCACATCTTCCTCGCAAATCTGACCGAGCAGTTCCGCTTCTTCGATCCGAACGGCGAACGCATCGGCGCGCTGTCGACGGGGGGGTCGTTCCTGTCGGTCCTGGGGGTCATCGGCTGGTCGTCCTTGCGGGTCTTCCTGGGGCTGCTGATCGGCTTCGTCGCCTCGGTCATCGTCGGCGTGGCGATCCGCTACTTCGGCATCTTCGGCAAGCTGACCCTGCCGTTGATCACCATGCTTGCGCCGATCTCTCCCGTCGCCTGGCTGCCGGTGGCGATCTTCGTCTTCGGCATCGGCAACCCGCCGGCGATCTTCCTTGTCTTCATCTCGATCTTCTTCGTGATGGTCCTTGCGACGCTCGCGCAGATCGACGCCGTCCCGCGCCACTACATCCAGCTGGCCCGCGTCATGGGGGCGTCGAAGCGGCAGATCTTCCTGCGGGTGATCCTGCCTGCGATCCTGCCGGGGCTGTTCGTCACGCTGCGGATGAACCTCTTCGGCGCCTGGATGGTCGTCCTGATCGCCGAGGCGGTGGGTGTTGGATCGGGTCTCGGTCAGGTCACCATGATGGCCCGCAACACCTTCAACGCGAGCCTTGTCTTCTTCACCATGACGCTGATCGGCCTCACGGGTTTCCTCTTCGACCAGGCCCTGCGCCTGATCCAGCGGAAGGTGTTGTGGTGGATCCAGCCGTCCAACATCGGGGCGCTGTGATGCTGGGACTGTCGATCACCAATGTCTCCAAGGTCTGGAACCCCGATGGGCCCGACCCGGTGCCCGCCGTCACCAACCTGACGCTGGACGTGAAACCGGGCGAGTTCGTCGTCCTCCTTGGCCCCTCGGGCTGCGGGAAAAGCTCGCTTCTCTACATCGTCGCGGGGCTGGAGGATGCGACCTCTGGCACGGTGACCTTCGACGGGCTGCCGGTCAAGGAACCCTCGCCCGAACGCAGCCTGATCTTTCAGGAGGCAGCGCTGTTCCCCTGGCTCTCAGTGCGCGACAACTTGGGCTTCGGCCTGTCGATCAAGGGCGGTCAGCCTGGGGCGCGGGCGGAAAAGGTCGACAAGCTTCTGCGCATGGTCGGCCTGGGCGGCGCAGGGGACAAGCGACCGGATGAGCTTTCGGGCGGCATGCGACAGCGGGCGGCACTGGCGCGGGCCCTGGCGATGGACCCGAAGGTCCTGCTGATGGACGAACCCTTCGCCGCGCTCGACATCCAGACCCGCGCCCGGATGCAGGACCACCTGCTGGCGATCTGGCGGGCGTCGGGCGCCTCGGTGCTGCTGGTCACCCACTCCATCGACGAGGCGCTGGCGCTTGCCGACCGCATCGTCGTCTTCACCGCCCGCCCCGGCCAGATCAAGGCCGAGATCGCCATCGACGCCCCCCGCCCGCGCGACTTGCGGGGGCCGGAAATGATCGACCTCGCCCGCCGCTGCGAGGCGCTGTTGGCGGAAGAGGTGACCAAGGCTTTTCAGGAACAGGAACTGCTATGACCGTCGAACTTGCCTCGGCCCGCTGGATCGTCACCGGCGCGAAGTCTGTCACCGAGCCGGACATCATTGAAGACGCCGCGCTGGCGCATGAAGATGGTGTCGTGCTGGCCGTAGGCTCCGCCGCCACGATCCGCGCGGCCTATCCGGGCGCGAAGGAGGTCCGCTACGGGAACCACCTGATGATGCCGGGGCTGGTGAATAGCCATCACCACCTTGGCATCACCCCCCTGCAGCACGGCGCGCCGGACTTTGCGCTGGAACTGTGGTTCGCCGCCCGGCTGACGATGCGCGACATCGACCCCCGGCTCGACACGCTCTATTCCGCCTTCGAGATGATCTCGACCGGGGTGACCACCGTCCAGCACATCCAGGGCTGGGCGCCGGGGACTTACGAGGAGGTCTTCGCCTCTGCCTCGGGCGTCCTAGAGGGCTACCGTGCGGTCGGGATGCGCGTGTCCTACTGCTATGCAGTGCGCGAGCAGAACCGGTTCGTCTACGAGGCCGATGAGGATTTCGTCGCCCGTCTGCCGCCGCATCTGGCCGGGCCGATGGCGGAAAACTTCGCGCGGCAGAAGATGGCGTTCCCGGACTACATGTCCCTGTTCGACGCGCTGACGGCTGCCAACACCAACCCCCGCGCCCGTATCCAGCTGGCCCCAGCCAACCTGCACTGGATGACGGACGACGGTCTCCTTGCCATGAAGGAACGGTCGGACGCCGGCGGCATCCCGATGCACATGCACCTCTTGGAGACCGCCTACCAAAAGGAATACGCCCGCCGCCGCACCGGGACCACGGCGGTCAAGCACTTGGAAAAGCTGGGGCTTCTGGGGCCGAAGCTGACCCTTGGCCACGGCGTCTGGATGACCGAGGAAGATATCGAAATCTGCGCGGGCACCGGCACCTGCGTCTGCCACAACTGTTCCTCGAACTTCCGGCTGCGGTCCGGCGTCCTGCCGCTGATGGAGCTGCAGAAACGCGGGATCACCGTGGGCATGGGCATCGACGAGGCCGGGATCAACGAAGACCGCGACATGCTGCAGGAAATGCGGATGGCGCTGACCGTCCACCGCATCCCAGGCATGGACCACTCCGCCGTGCCGACGCCGACACAGGTCCTGCGCATGGCCTCGGAGCACGGCGCGCTGACCACCGCCTTCGGGGCCGAGATCGGGCGGCTTGACCCGGGCCGCCGCTTCGATGCCGTGGTGCTGGACTATGGCAGCGCGACCTACCCCTACCAGGACCCCGACATCCCGCCCTTGGACACCATGATCGCCCGGGCCAAGGCCAAGGACGTGCATGCGGTCATGGTCGACGGCGAAGTCATCTTCCGCGACGGCACCTTCACCCGGATCGACCACAAGGCCGTGCTGGCCGAGATTGCCGAAGTCTTCGCCAAGCCCCGCAGCGACAGCGAGGCAAAACGGCGCTGGCTTCGGCACGAGATCTTCCCGGAGGTCGAGAAATTCTACGCGGGCTACCTGCAGGCCGAGCCGAAACGGGACCCGTTCTACCACGCTTCGTCCCGCAGCTGACGCGGGATCAGGGAGGAAGCCTTGGACTGTCTGTTCACCAACGTCCGCCTGCTGGATCAGGCGGCGCCCGAAGGGCTTGGCCCGGCAACCTGCCTGCGCGTCAAGGCGGGGCGCATCGCAGAGATCGGCCCCCTGACCCCCGCACCGGGCGAGAAAGTGATCGACGGAAAGGGCGACCTTCTGATGCCGGGCCTTGTGAACGGCCACTTCCACTCCTCGGTCAACCACATGAAGGGCCGCCTGCCGGGGATGCCGCTGGAAATCTTCATGCTTTACGAATGCCCGGAGCTGGAGGTCCTCCGCCCCACCCCGCGCGAGGCTTACCTGCGCACGATGCTCGGCTGCATCGAGATGCTGGAGGGCGGCACGACCGCCGTGCAGGACGACTGCTTTTTCGTCCCCGAACCCGAACCCGATGTCATCGACGCAGTGATGCAGGCCTATGTTGACAGCGGCATTCGCGCGCGGCTGGCGATCGACCAGCCCGTCGTGCCGGAACTGGACAAGCTGCCCTACCTTGCCGACCTTGTCCCCCCCGCGCTCAAGGCCGAACTGTCCCAGCCGCCGAAGGTCGGTCACGCCGAGATGCGCGCCCTGAACCGCCACCTCATGCAACGCTGGCACGGCGCGGCGGATGGGCGCGTGCAGGCCGCCGTCTCGATTTCCGCCCCGCAGCGGGTGACACCGGATTACTTCGCCGAGCTTGACGAGATCAGCCGAGCCCATGACCTCCCGTTCTACGCCCACATGCTGGAGACCCGCCTGCAGCGGGTCTTCGGGCAGGAGCGTCTGGGGGACCGGTCCCTGGTGCGCTACACCGCCGACCTCGGTCTTCTGTCCGACCGGATGAACATCATCCACGCGATCTGGATCGACGAGGCCGACATGGATCTCATCGCCGCATCGGGCGCGAGCGTTGCGCACAACCCGATCAGCAACCTGCGGCTCGGGTCCGGGATCATGCCGTTCCGTGCGCTACGCGACCGGGGGGTGAACCTCTGCCTCGGGGTGGACGAGGCGATTGCCGATGACGCGGTGAACATGTGGCTGGTGATGAAGACCGCCGGGATGATCCATTCGCTGACCGACCCCGACTGGCTGCGCTGGCCGCAGGCCGAGGAGGTGCTGCAGGCCGCGACGGAAGGCGGTGGCAAGGCGATGCGGGTGCCGGGCCTGGGCCAGCTCTCCCCCAGTGCCCCGGCAGACCTGATCCTGGTCGACCTCTCGGCCCTTGCCTACCTGCCCCTGAACCACGCCCCCCGGCAGTTGGTGCATTGCGAAACCGGAGCCTCCGTCCGCCTGACTATGGTTGCGGGCGAGATCGTCGCGGAAGCCGGTCGCGTCACCCGTCTGGACCGTGCGGCCCTGCTGGCCGAGGCTGCCGAGACCCTGGGTCGCAAGCGACAGGCCGTCGAACGGGCCGCACGCCTGATGGACGACCGTCTGCCGCATTACCGCGAGATGTACCTGCGCGCCATGGCCGCCCCCGTGCCGATGGCACGCCGGGTCTAGATGTCTTCTGCGGTCAGCGACCACCAGGCGCGCGCGGGTACCGTTTGCCGATCACTCACGACAGATCAGCTATGGAATCGTGATCGCAGTCATGCTTCTGATCTAGGGGCGCGGCTCTGCGCGAAACCGGACAACAGGGACCCCCGATGCCACTCCACCTTTCCGCCACCGACATCCTGCCCGATGACCCCGCTGCCCTGCTGGTGGGGCGGGTCTGGTCGGATGCGGCGGGCGGGCCCTGCCCCGTGCTCTGCCGGCAAGGCGAGCTGTACGATCTGACCGCACTGTCCCCGACCATGTCGGGCCTGCTGGAACGCGACGGTCTGGTGGACCTGCTGTCCGCCGACGTCCCGCACCTTGGCCCGCTGGATGCCTTCCTGGACCTCGGCGACGGCACTGGGCGTCAGGGGCGGCTGCTGGCGCCCTGCGACTTGCAGGCGATCAAGGCGGCGGGGGTGACCTTTGCCGGGTCGATGATCGAACGGGTGATCGAGGAACGTGCTAAGGGCGACCCCGCGCGGGCGGAGGCGATCCGGGCCGAGCTTGCGGACATCCTGGGCGGGTCCTTGCGCGGGGTGAAGCCCGGGTCGGTCGCGGCGGCGGCGGTGAAGGCCAAGCTGCAGGCGGCGGGCATGTGGTCGCAGTATCTTGAGGTCGGCATCGGCCCCGACGCAGAGGTCTTTACCAAGGCCCCGCCGATGGCTGCCGTCGGTTGTGGCGCAGAAATCGGCGTGCATGCGAAATCGGCCTGGAACAATCCGGAGCCGGAAGTGGTGCTGGCGGTGAACAGCCAGGGCACCATTGTCGGCGCGACGCTGGGCAATGACGTGAACCTGCGCGATGTCGAGGGTCGCTCGGCGCTTCTTCTCGGCAAGGCCAAGGACAATAACGCCTCGGCCGCCATCGGCCCGTTCATCCGGCTGTTCGACGGGCGCTTCGACCTGGCCACGGTCAAGGCGCTGCGGGTCGGGCTGGAAATCAGGGGCGAGGACGGGTTCCTGTTGCAGGACCATTCCGACATGGGCCAGATCTCGCGCCCGCCCGAGGACATCGCCGCCCAGACCCTGAACCGCAGCCACCAGTACCCGGATGGCTTCGTGCTGTTCCTGGGCACGATGTTCGCCCCCACCAAGGACCGCGACGCGGCCGGTCAGGGCTTTACGCATCACACCGGCGACCGGGTGACGATCTCCTCGGGCCCGCTCGGCAGGCTGGTGAACACCGTCAAGCCCTGCGACGCAATCGCCCCCTGGACCTTCGGCACCCGCGCGCTGATCGAGAACCTGGCCCGCCGCGGCGTACTGTGACGCGCCACATGGTAAGCGGACGCTGCCCTGCATCCCTCTGATGCCGCCGGTGTTCCGGACCGGCACGGACCTGCCTGAAGAAGGAAGTGGTGGCGAGGGAGGGACTCGAACCCTCGACCTCGCGATTATGAGTCGCGCGCTCTAACCAGCTGAGCTACCTAGCCACTGGGCGGCGGATTAAGGGCGTGTGCCTCAGAGGTCAAGGGTGAATCCGCTGCGGGAGACCTCCTCGGTCGACTTCGTCCCCTCGTCGGAGGCCGAGCGTGCGACGAGAAGCCGAAGGCGAACGAGGAGCCACGCTAATGCGCGACACGGGGCCGACCCGAGGCCGTGGCGGTCACCCTGGCCTCGATGAACATGGTGCGGCCCTCGATCTCGACCTCTTTCACCTCGCGGTCGACGGTCACGCGCAGGTCCACCGCCCCAGCCGCCTTCGCGCGGGTTGAAGCTTCGGCCACCAGAGCCGCCTCCAGCGCCGCAAGGGCGGCATCGGCGCTGGCGAAGACCTGTAGCCCACCCGCCAGATGCGCCACGAACCGTCCCTCAGCGGGGGAGGACACCGTCCCCGTCACCCGCTGGCTGACCTGTCCTGCCACCGCGCCGATGGCGTTCGCCACCCCTGCGTGTTCGGGCAGGATCATCGGGCAATGCAGCCGCTCTCCCACCGCGCCGTAATAGGACGGCGCCGAGGCGCCAAGCCCGATCACCGGCACCCCCAGCTTGACCGCGACCTTCACCACACCGCGATGCTGATGAAGGCCCTGCGTGGTCAGCTTGTGCCTTGCCAGCGCCTGCGGGTCCTCGCCCGCAAAGCCCGCGTCTTCGCCAAAGGCTGCCTCCAAGAGGCAATCGACCGTCTGCTGGGTCAGCTGATCCACCACAGCTTGCGCAAAGACCTCCGGCCCCGTGGCGAACCGTTCGCCCGCCCCGGTCCGCCGCTTGGCGATCAGCCGCAACGCCTTTTCCGCCGCGGCACCGTCCCAGCTGTCCAGCCGCCCCAGCACATGCGCCGCGTCCGAGGGCGTGACGCCCGAAATCATCACCAGCCCCCGCGCCACCAGCCGCTCCAAAGCGGCCACTTCCAGCCGGGAAGTCAGAGCATTGGCCATCGGCATCGGTTGGGTGATCCGGTCCAGCACCGCGATGTCCCGCGCGTTCAGGCCACCGCGCTGGCCGGTCATCGGCACAACAAAGCGCCCGTCCATCTCGCCCACGGCCTCACTGGACAGCCAGCGGTCCAGCGCGGCATGCACCATCGGGCCGTGGTCGACGGCCAGCAGCGAGACCGGCATCAGCCGCCGGGGACCAAGGCGGAGGCCGCCCTTCAGCCCCTCGGTCACCAGATGCACTTCGCTGTCGCCGCCAAGGCCGGTGGTGCGCATCGCCACGGCCTCGACCATGGTGCGGATGCCGCCAACGCGGGCGCCTTGCGGGTCGATCTCGGGCAGGCCGTCCCGCAGCAACGCCACATCCGTCGTCGTCCCGCCGATGTCGCTGACCAAGGCATCCGAGGCCCCCGTCAGCCAGCGCGCGCCGACGATGGACGCGGCGGGGCCGGAGAGGATGGTCTCGATCGGGCGTTCGCGGACCATGGCTGCGGAAATCAGCGCCCCGTCGCCGCGCACGACCATCAGGGGCGCGTCGATGCCCACGGCGGCGAGGTGGCGTTCGCAGGCGGCGACGAGGCGGTCAATCATGCCGATCAGGCGGGCGTTCAGGACCGCGGTCAGGGCGCGCTTCGGGCCGTTGAGGTTGGCCGACAGCTCGTGGCTGCAGGTCACCGGGCGGCCCGTCACCCGGCGGATCAGGTCGCGGGCGGCCACTTCGTGCGCGGGGTTCCTCGTGGCGAACTGGGCGGCGACGGCGAAGCCCGAGACCTCCTCGCCAAGCGCGCGGACCTGCGCCTCCAGCGCGGGAAGGTCGAGGGGCGCGACCTCGGTCCCGGCATGGGTGTGGCCGCCGGGCAGGCGCACCACGGGGTCGCCCTTCAGGGCCTCGGTCAGCCCGCTGCGGCCCAGGTCGGCCTCGTCGAACCCGATGAAGACCAGCGCCACGCGGGCGCCCTGCCCTTCGACCAGTGCGTTGGTGGCAAGCGTGGTAGAGAGGGAGACCAGCGCCACGTCCGACGCTTGGACCCCCGCCGCCGCGATGGCCGCATCGACCGCCTGTCCGATCCCCACGGCCAGGTCGTGGCGGCTGGTCAGCGCCTTGGCCTTGCCAAGGACGGCATTCGCCGCCTCGTCCAGGATCACCGCATCGGTGTAGGTGCCCCCAGTATCGACACCCAGAAAGATCGCCATTTTTGCCGCTGTCCCCGTCGTTTCCTGCCAGCTAGTGCAGGATCAGGCCGCTGTCAGCCCCGGAAGCGACATCAATGCCGCCGCCGGCGCCGATGCGCGGGGGGCAGGTTCAGCATGCTGCGGTACTTGGCAACCGTGCGCCGGGCGATAGGCGGGTCGCCGTCGTCGGCCAGCGCGGCGGCCAAAGCGTCGTCGGACAGGGGGTGGTCGGGGTCTTCCCCGGCGACAAGCCGGGCCAATCTGTCCCGCAGGGCGCCCGCCGCAAGGCCGCCCTCACGCGGGGCCTTGGTGAAGAGCGACCGCAGCCACCAGGTGCCGCGCGGCGTGTCGACCGCCGTGCCTGCGACGACCCGGCTGATCGTGCTTTCATGCAGCCCGAGGGACTGGGCAACCTCGGCCATGGTCATTGGAACCAGTGCGCCAAACCCTGCCTCCAGCGCCGCGCTTTGCCGTGCCAGGACGTCCTGCCCTACCGACAGAAGCGTCGCGTTCCGCCCCTCGATCATCTTGATCAGCGCCCGCGCCTCGGCCCGGCCCTTGCCGCGACCCTCGGCAACCGAGACGGACGGCAGGGCCGACCGGTTCAGCGACACGATCCAGCCCGCAGCGCCCTTCTCGGCGATCAGGTCGGGTTCGCGGACCGGGGCGGCAAAGGCCTCGAAACCGCTGCCTGGCTTGGGGTCATAGCTACGAAGCCGCCCGAAGGCCTGGCGCAGGTCGGCCAGTTCCAGCCCCGCCTCGCGGGCGATGCGCTCGATCTCGCCCTTGGCCAGAAGATCCAGCCGGTCCAAGAGCACCCGCATCGGCTTGTCCAGCTCGCCCGCCTCTTCCGCCTGGAGCCGCAGACATTCGGCCAGGTTGCGGGCGAAAAGGCCGGTGGGTTCGGCCCGGACCTGCAGCCGGATCAGCACGCTTTCCACTGCAGAGGTGCTGACCCCCAGCTGCCCCGCGATGGCCGGCAGCGACCGCCCGATCCAGCCGGACGGCTCCAGCGCTTCGGCCAGGGCCATGGCGATGCGGGTCTCGACCGGGTTCAGGCGCAGGGCCTCGATCAGCCCCAGGACATGGGCGACAAGGCTGGGACCGGCGGCCTCCTGCTCGGGCCGTTCGGCGTCCGAGGCGAAGGCGGATTTCCAGCGCGGGATCCAGTCCTGCACCTGGGGCCGCGTCAGGATGATCTGCGGGTTTTCCGCTGCCTGCTCTTCCAGATAGCGCGACAGGCCCGCGGCATCGGCCCGCAGGATGCGGATCGAGGTCGCAAGCCCCGTCGTCAGCGCCATGCGCTGGGTCTGGTGGACGGAAATGCGGTTGCGGGACTTCATGGAATGATGGTTTCCATGGATATCGTGGCCCCGCAAGCACGAGTTTTCGGCGAAAACTCGGAAGGGACAAACCCTCTGCGAAGGTTTGCAACCCTGCGATTTTTCGTGAGACAAAATCGTTCACGTGTCTGACTTTTCGCAGAAAAGTCGTGCCCCTCGCGCAAGGGTTCAGGAAAACACCCCCTCGCAGTACCACTGGTCGGTCACCGCCCCCCCGCGCCCGTAGAAGAGCCACAGCCGTTCGCCCCCGTCCGTTTCGACCCGCCAGTAATCACGGGTGCCGCCGCGCCAGTCGGGGTCCTCGAACCACCATTCCGGCTGCAGCCGTTCCGGCCCCGCCGCCATCCGCAAGCGGAACTCGCGCCGGCGCCAGCGGAACCGGGCGGGCAGGTCCGGCGTCTCGGGCGCGTCCACCGGCTCGGGGCGGAACATGACCAGCGGCCGGGGCGACGGCGGCGCGGGCCAGGGGCCGTCATGCGGCTGGCTCCAGGCGGCCATCAGGACCTTGGCGGATTTCGCCGGCACATGGCTGTCGGCCGGGTGTAGGCGCAACACCGCCTCGGTCCCCAGCCTTGCGCCAAGGCGGCCGATCAGGTCCTCCAGCGCCTGGGCCGAGCCTGTCGGGGGCCGCCCGCGATTGGCCAGCGCATGGGCCGTCACCTCGATCTGCCCGCGATGCTGGACGGCGCTGACGGCTTCGGTGGCCAGCGCCTCCAGCCGCAGGCAGTCGATCCCGAAACCGGCGTCGATCTGGTCAAGCTTGAGGTGCAGAAGCGGGCGGATACGGTCGGGGCTGTCACTGGCGCGGGCCAGGCCCACCTCGACCGATGCCACCCCGCCATCGGCCCGGAAGCCCTGGAAGAGAACGCGCCGCACGCCCCGGCCCTTGGCCTTGAGCTTGTCGCAGAAGGGCGGCAGCAGACGGTCCAGCGCCGCCTCGACATCAGACCGCAACCCGATCGGATCGGGCAGCGTCAGCCGCACGGCGAAATGCATCGGCGGGCGGGCGGGGCTGACCGGTTCCGGCTCCAGCCCCAGGGCCTGGTCCAGGCGGCGCAGGGTATCCGCGCCAAAGCGGCGGGCCAGCGCCGCGCGGGGGATTCCGCTGATCTCGCCGATCCGGCGCAGACCCAGGCGGGTCAGCCGGTCGACCACATCCCCCGGCAGGCGCAGCGCGGCCAACGGCAGGTCGGCCAAGGCCTCGTAGAGCCGCCCGGGCGGGGCGATCACCGCTGCCTCGGCCCCCCGGGCCGCCACCACGCGGGGCGGGCCACCGCCGCGTTCCCAGCCCCGGCGCTTGGCCGCGCGCGACCGGGTCGCCCGCGCCTCCTGGTCGATGGCATCGCCGGATCGCAGGGGCGTCAACCCGGCCCGCGCATAGCGCGCGAGCGCCCAGGCCGCGCCGGGCGTGTCGGCAATCGCCGCGCGCACGGTCAGCCCCAGCCCCTCGCAATCCTCGGCCACCCGGGCCAGCACGCCTTCTTCGCCGCCATGCAGATGAGCCGAGCCGGTCAGGTCGATCATCAGCCCAGCCGGGGGTTCCTCGGCCACCCAGGGCGAAAAGCGCCCGGCCCAGCGGCGCAGGGTCATGAGGAACTGCGCCTCGCCCGGCGGGTCAGCGGGGACGGTCAGAAGGGCGGGGCAGATCGCGGTCGCATCGCGCAGGGGCTGGCCCAGCGCCAGACCGGCCGCCTCGGCCTCGACCGACAGCGACACCAGCACCTGCGCGCCGTTGCGGTCGCCCACCACGGCCAGCGGCATCGGCACCGCATCCGCGCGGCGCCGGGCAACCCGGTCTGCGGCCAGCCGGGGAAACCACAGCGACAGGATGCGACGACCCGCCATGCGCGACTCTCATGTTCACTTTACGTTCTCGTCTTGCCATCCCCACGCGCACCTGTCGAGTCTTCCCGTACCGCAGATGACAAGTGCGTGAGGGCACAATTGTCCGGCTTCCGCGACGGAATGTCGCGCCTATAGTGGCCCGGAAACCAGCGAGGGAGCCAGTAAATGAAGTTTGTCAAAGCCGTAATGATCGGCGCTGTTGTGATTGCCGGCGCCGCCTATGCCAAGGGCGACCGCACCGACCCGAACGCCAAGGCGCGGTCGGACCTGATGCGCGACATCGGCAAGAACATCGGCGTCCTGGGCGACATGGCAGGCGGAAAGGCCGCCTATGACGCCGCCGCCGCCGAAGCGGCAAAGGCCGCGCTGATCGCTGACGCCGCCGCCATCGAAGCCGCCTTCAAGGACCAGGGCGGGGCTGACCCGGCTTCGGAAGCCAAGCCCGAAATCTGGACGAACTGGGACGAGTTCCTGGCTGATGCCAAGGCCATGGGTGACGCCGCTGCCGCAATGGACGTCGCCTCGGTCGAAACGATCGGTGCCGGGATGGGTGCACTTGGCGGTGCCTGCAAGGACTGCCACACCGATTTCCGCATCATGAACTGATCCCGCGCCACGGCGCAGCAGGATCAAACCAACAGAAAAGGCCCCGGTCATCCGCCGGGGCCTTTTCCTATCCGCACCAGACCCCGCTGATCCGGCCGGACTGCTCGATGTCGATGTTCAGTCGGTCCGGACGGTAATCCTCGGTCACCGGTGTGCCGGGATAGATCAGCCGGGTGCCGGCCGGCAGCGTCATCGCTGCCAGCACGTCATCGTCCGTCCCGACCAGACCCTGCATCCCGGCCGCGCCGCAGGCGTCCTGCTCGGGTCCCGCGACGCAGCCGGCCAACGCCAGGACCAGAAACAGCCCCAGCCTAACCACAGACGACCCGCTCGATCACGTCGCGGCGGTCCAGCCAGAAGTTCAGCCGGTAGGGGCTATAGTCCATCGTCACCGCCATGCCGTACTGGATAACCCGCACGTCCTGGGAAAAGCGCATCCCGTCCAGGACAACGCCCGGCCGTCCCACTAGATACTGCAGGTCGTCGGCGCCGCAGCTTGACAGGTTGTCGTCCGGCGGCATCGGCACCGGCTCCATCACGCACGCCGACAGCAGCAGGGGGGCGCAGAGCAGCAGGGGAAATGCATGTTTCATGGTCGCGTCCTCATGGGTCGGGATAGAATCCCGCATTGCTTTACGCCCCAGATTGGCACAGGTTCCGGGAAAACCTTAAGGGAGGGAATTCCATATGCGCACCCGTGCCGCCGTTGCCGTCGCCGCAGGCAAGCCATTGCAGGTCATGGAGGTCAACCTTGACGACCCCAAAGAGGGCGAGGTCCTGATCGAGATCAAGGCCACCGGCATCTGCCACACCGACGAATTCACCCTGTCGGGCGCCGATCCCGAAGGCATCTTCCCCTCGATCCTGGGGCATGAGGGCGCGGGCGTCGTGGTGAAGTGCGGCCCCGGGGTCAAGTCCTTGAAACCGGGCGACCATGTCATCCCGCTTTACACCCCGGAATGCCGGGAATGCCCGTCCTGCCTTAGCCGCAAGACCAACCTCTGCACCGCGATCCGCGCGACGCAGGGTCAGGGCCTGATGCCTGATGGCACCACGCGCTTCTCGATGCTGGATGGCACGCCGATCTACCACTACATGGGCTGCTCGACCTTTGCCCAGCACACCGTGATGCCGGAGATCGCGCTGGCCAAGGTCCGCGACGACGCGCCCTTTGACAAGATCTGCTACATCGGCTGCGGCGTCACCACCGGCATCGGCGCGGTCCTGAACACCGCCAAGGTGGAACAGGATGCCACCGCCGTGGTCTTCGGCCTGGGCGGCATCGGGCTGAACGTGATCCAGGGCCTCAAGATGGCGGGCGCGCGGATGATCATCGGCGTCGACATCAACGACGACAAGAAGGAATGGGGCGAACGCTTCGGCATGACCCATTTCGTCAACCCGAAGAAATTGGCCGAGGGCACCTCGGTCGTGCAAACCATCGTCGACATGACCAAGACCCCCTTCGACAAGATCGGCGGGGCGGACTACAGCTTCGACTGCACCGGCAACGTCAAGGTGATGCGCGACGCGCTGGAATGCACCCATCGCGGCTGGGGCCAGTCGATCATCATCGGCGTCGCCCCGGCAGGCGCCACCATCGAGACGCGGCCCTTTCAGCTGGTCACCGGGCGGGTTTGGAAAGGCACCGCCTTCGGTGGCGCGCGGGGCCGCACCGACGTGCCGAAGATCGTCGACTGGTACATGGACGGCAAGATCGAGATTGACCCGATGATCACCCACATCCTGCCGCTGGACCGCATCAACGAAGGCTTCGACCTGATGCACGCAGGCAAGTCGATCCGGGCGGTGGTGGTGTACTGAACCAGATCGCTCGTCGAACACTTCGTGCACTCCTCGCCTGACTCCTGCGAGGAGGACACGAAGTGAACGATGAGGGTGTCGCCGGAACCTGGCCATGTCGTCCACCCCCGCTCTCCGCGCCCTTGCCGCCCTTGGGATCGAGGTCACGCTCCACCCCTACCCCTACGACCCCAAGGCCGAGGCGACGGGATTGCAGGCCGCGCAGGCGCTGGGGATCGACCCAGCCGTGATGCTCAAGACCCTGATGGTCGAGGTCGACGGCAAGCCCGCCTGCTGCGTGATACCCTCGGACCGGCAGCTGTCGATGAAGCGCGTCGCGGCGGCCTTTGGCGGCAAGTCGGCGGCGATGATGCCAGTGCCCAAGGCGGAAAAGCTGACCGGCTACCACGTCGGCGGCATCTCTCCTTTCGGGCAAAAGCGCGCCGTGCCGACCGCTTTGGAAGCCAACGCCTGCACCGCCGACCGGGTCTGGATCAACGCCGGCCAGCGCGGGTTGCTTCTGTCGCTACCGCCTGCCGACGCCCTCCGCGCCCTTGCGGCAAAGGCCCTGCCGCTGATCGCCTGACCGCCCTCAGCGCCCCTTGGTCCAGGTACGATAGGGCCGTTCCACCCAGACCGTGCCAGCCACCGACACCGCAATCGACAGCGCCCCAAGTCCAAGCATCGCTGCCAGCGAGCCATAGGGCTCGATCCCGGCCATCCGCAGGAGCGTGCCCGCGATGGAAAAGACCAGGAGGTGGACAAGATAAAGAAGATACGACGCCTCGCCCCAGACCAGCGTCCACTGCGGCACCCGCCAGTTCCCGACCGCGAGCCCATAGACCAGCAAGGCCGAGGGCAGGCCCGCCACCCATTCCCGGCCCCAATCGGCTGGTACGATCCCTGCCACCACCGCAGCCAGCCCCAGACTGCCGACAATTACCGCCGGAACCGCCCCCCTCCGCCAGCCTGCCGTATGGGCCAGCGCGATCAGCCCGCCAAAAAGGAACTCGATCACCCCAGAGTACAGGATCAGCCCCATCCAGTCGGGCAGGCTGTACGGCGCAAGCAGCAAGAGTTGCGTGACCAGCGCCCAGACGACCAGCGCAATGACCGCTCCACGTGCCCCAAAGCGGAAGAAGGTGGCCGCGAACAGCAGGTAGAACATTCCCTCGACCGTGAGGGTCCAGGCCACGGCCATTACCTGATCCGGCAGCGGCAGAAGCAGGCCCGAAATCACGATCCGCGTGGCCGTGGGCCATTCCGACCAGTCCCCGCGCAGCACCGCCAGCGCGGCCATCGCCAAGAGCGTCAGCGCCAGTACCGCCCAGTAAGGCGGCACGATCCGCCAGAAGCGCTGGCGCAGAAACCAGCCCGCTCCCCGGTCCTGCCGCCCCTGCACGGCATGAAAGATCACGAAGCCCGACAGGACGAAGAAGACGTCAACACCGAACTCGCCGCCCTTGAACCACGCGAGGATCCCCGGGTCATGGCCTTCGAACACTGCCGCGGCCTGCAGATGGAACAGGACAACCAGCGTCGCGGCCACCCCGCGCAACATCTGCAATCCACCGATCATCCGCCCGCCCCACACTGACCGCCGCGATGTTGCCCGGCACCCGCGACAAGTCAACCGACCGATTGCGCTTTCCTTGCGGCCCCGGCTCGGCGACAAAGGGGCAACCCGCAGGAGCCCCCATGCCCGACAGCCGCACCCCGCGCCTCGCCGTCCTGATCGACGCCGACAACATCCCCGCCCGCCACATCGAGGCGGTGCTGGACGAAATCGCCGGGCTGGGTGAGCCGTCGGTCCGCCGCGTCTATGGCGACTGGTCCTCCTCGGCCCTGACACAATGGAAGGAAAAGGCCCGCAGCCTGGGCCTCGTCATGCACCAGCAATCCGCCAACACCAAGGGCAAGAATGCCAGCGACATCGGCCTGGTGATCGACGCGATGGACATCCTGCACGCGGGCAAGGTGGACGGCTTCGTGCTGGTGTCGTCGGACAGCGACTTCACCCGCCTCGCCTCGCGCATCCGCGAAGACGGGTTGCAGGTCATCGGCGTGGGCGAAAAGAAGACGCCGGAATCCTTGCGGAACGTCTGCAACCGCTTTCTCTTCCTGGAAAACCTCGCCGCCACGCCGGAAGCCGCCGATGCCCCCACCCCGGCAAAGCCCGCCCCCGCAAAGGCCGAAAAGGACCCGCCGTCCAAGGCCATCCCCCTGGTGCTGGCCGCGATGAAGAAGATCGGGATCGAGGAGGACACCTACTCCCTCGGCCAGCTCGGCCAGGTCCTGACCCAGCTTTATCCCGACTTCGACAGCCGCAGCTACGGCAGCGCGCGCCTGTCCGACCTTCTGAAACGCACCGGCCGCTTCGATGTGCAAAAGGGCGAAGGCAACCACCTGGTCGTCCGCGACAAGGCCTAAGTCGGATCGCCTAGAAGATCGACGCCAGCCACTCGGCAAAGACCTCGACCGCCTGGCGCCTCGGCCCGCGCGGCATGACCGCGACGTAATCCACGACCGGCAAGCCGTGCACCGGCAGAACCACCAGCCGCCCCGCCGCAAGATCGGCCCGGCAGATGATCTCGGTTGCCAGCATCGCGCCCAGACCCTGCCGCGCTGCCGACATCTCCAGATGGGGGCTGCCGAACTGCACCTTGCGCAGGGCGTCCGGGTCGATGCCGGCTTTCCGCAACTGCTCCCGGTCCCAGGCCGTGCCCGGACCGTCCAGCCAGGGGATCTCAAGCGGATCGCGTCCCGCCAATGCCGGCGCGCAGGTGGCAAGCAACGGCGTCTGGACCAGCCGCCGGACCTCCAGCCCTTCCGGTTCGACCCAGCCCGGCTCCAGCACCCGGATCGCCATGTCAAAGCCCTCGCGCCCCAGATCGACCGAGGCCGGACCCGGCGTCATCGCCACTTCGATCCCGGGATGCTTGGCCCAGAATTCGGCCAGGCGTGGCAGCATGTGGGTTTCGGCGATGAAGGTCGTCGTCGCGACCCGCAGGACCCGCCGCGCCTCGGCCTGGCGCAACTCGGCAAGCCCTCCCGCGATCGTCCCGAACCCCTCGTTCAGGCTGCGCGCCAGCCGTTCCCCGGCTTCGGTCAGCCCAACCGTCCGGCCCGCACGGCGCACAAGGGACACGCCCAACTCTGCCTCAAGCGCCCGCACTGCCTGGGTCACCGCGGCATGCGTCACGTTCAGGGCCCGCCCCGCGCCGGTGAAGCCACCATGCCGCGCGGTCGCGTCAAAGGCCCGCAGCAGAGACAAGGACGGAAGATCACGCCAGCGCAACATGTAATCTGAGCTTACGTTCCATGGATTTTCCTGATTCGAATTGTTCCACGTTTCATGGCACTTTTGAAGCATGATCCGCAGACGGGACGTAAGCCATGCACGGCGTCAACCTCGACCTCCTCCGCGCCGCCACCCGGCGCGATGACCCGCATGCCCACCACCGGGCCGAGCATCTGGAAACCCTGCGCCTCACGCGTCGTCAGCGCTGGCTCGCCCGCCTCGCCCGCCTCCGCGCCATTTTCGCCCACCGGCCCGCACCGGCGGTGCAAACCGAACCGACCCCCTGATTTGCCCATGTTGCAAATACTCCGGGGTCCGGGGCAGCGCCCCGGGGGCAGTCACCGGGCGCACCAGTCAGACAGGCGCTCGCGACGAGAAGGCGCAGCCGCAACGAGGAGCCGTCACTCCACCTCGACCGTGACCCAGGTCTCGAAACAGACCCCATTTGCCAGCGCCATCACCCCGATCGTCGCGCGACCGCCCAGGCCCCGCTCGGGCCCGAACACCTCGACGAACAAGTCGGACAGGCCAGATGACACCTTGTGCACCTCCTCGAACTCGGGCGTGCAGACGACGAAGTTCAGGCTGCGGACGATCCCCTTCACCCGGTCGAGCGACCCCACCGCCTGCCGGATGCCCCCCAGAACGTTCAGCCCCGTCCGCCGTGCGGCCTGATAGCCCGCTTCGACGCTGACATCCGCGCCAAGCCGCCCCTTGTGCGTGACCTCTGCCCCCACCTGCGCCACATGGCCGGACAGGAACAACAGGCTCCCCACCCGGTGATAGGGCTTCATCGTCCCGTAGTCCGCGCCGTAATAGCCGTCTCGGTCAAAGTCGGGGATATCCAGCCCCATCTGAATGGCAAGCTTTTCGGGTGAGGTCATGGCGGTCTCCTTGATTCGCGGGTCAAAGGTAACGTGCCAGTCCGCGAGGGGTGCAGGCCTGAACTGCGGCTCTCTCGAAATCCGCATTCCATAATGGCGGGCCAACCCCTACCTTGGCCGCAAAGGAGCATACGCATGACCGCCATTTCCCTTGGCCTCGACACTTTCGGCGATGTCACCCACGGCCCGGACGGGAAGCCGCAACCGATGGACGTCACCTTGCGCGAAGTGCTGGACCAGGCCACGCTTGCCGACGAGATCGGCATTGATTTCATCGGCCTCGGCGAACACCACCGCGCCGATTTCGCGATCTCTGCGCCGGAAATCGTGTTGGCTGCCATCGCCGGGCGGACCCATCGCATCAAGCTTGGCACTGCCGTCACGGTCCTGTCGACCGACGACCCCGTCCGCGTCTTCCAGCGGTTTTCGACGCTCAACGCGCTGTCCAACGGTCGGGCCGAGCCGATCCTGGGCCGCGGGTCCTTCACCGAAAGCTACCCGCTGTTCGGCCACGACCTGCAGGACTATGACCAGCTCTTCGAGGAACGTCTGGAAATCTTTGCGAAACTCCTGCGCGAACCCCGCATCACATGGGTAGGCCAGACCCGCAGTCCGCTGACCAACCAGACCGTCTACCCGCCGCTCGGTCAGCCGATGACCACCTGGGTCGGCGTCGGCGGCAGCCCCGAAAGCGTCGTCCGCGTCGTCCGCCAGGACCTGCGGCTGATGCTGGCCATCATCGGCGGCGACGCCAGCCGCTTTGCCCCTTACGTCGATCTCTACCAACGCGCCTGTGCGCAACTTGGGAAACCCCTGCGCCCCATCGGGGTCCACTCCCCCGGCTTCGTCGCGGAGACGGACGAGATCGCCCAGGAAAAGCTCTGGCCGCACTACGCCGACATGTTCGGCCGCATCGGGCGCGAACGTGGATGGCCCCCGGTGACCAAGGATCGCTACCTGAACGAAGTCCACCATGGAGCGCTCTATGTTGGCAGCCCGGAGACGGTGGCTCGAAAGATCGCAAGGACGGTGAAGACCCTGGGCATCCAGCGCTTCGACATGAAGTATTCGACCGGCCCCGTGCCGCATGCCGACCTGATGGAGTGCATCCGGCTTTACGGCGAAAAGGTCATTCCGATGGTGCAGGACATGCTGGCCGACAAAGCCGCATAACGGCAACGTAGGGTGGGCGACTCGCCCACCTTACTCTGGGGAAAACCCCAGATGTTGTGTCCCGCGTTTGGCCGCAAGCAGCATCTGGCGATGACGCTCCCGAAACCGCTCTCGGTCGGCAGCGGAATACTCGTCCGTGCAGGCTGGGCAAGAGACGCCCTCCTCGTAGACCGGGTCCGCCTGCTCCTCTGCCGTCACCGGTCTTCGGCAGGCCCCGCAAGATACCAGCCCGCCGGGCACCAGCCCATGCCCGACCGAAACCCGGTCGTCGAAGACGAAGCACTGGCCCTGCCAAAGGCTCTCCGGCTCGGGCACTTCTTCCAGGTACTTCAGGATCCCGCCCTTCAGGTGGAAGACCTGATTAACCCCTTGTCCCAGAAGGTAATTCGTCGACTTCTCGCAGCGGATTCCGCCGGTGCAGAACATGGCGATCCGCTTGCCAGCGAAGCGGTCGCGGTTCTCTTGCCACCAGTCCGGAAACTCGCCGAAGGCCTTCGTCCCGGGGTCCACCGCGCCCCGGAAAGTGCCAATGGCGACCTCGTAATCGTTCCGCGTGTCGATCACCACGGTGTCGGGGTCCGAAATCAGCGCATTCCAGTCGCGGGCTGCGACGTAGTTCCCGACGCGGGCCAGGGGGTCCACATCCGGCTGCCCCATGGTCACGATCTCGCGCTTCAGCTTCACCTTCATGCGCCCGAAAGGCATGGCCTCCGCGAAGCTTTCCTTCCATTCCAGCCCGTCACACCCCGGCAGCGCCCGGATCGCCGCCAGAGCCGCATCGATCCCCTCGCGCGTGCCTGCGATGGTGCCGTTGATCCCCTCGGGCGCCAGCAGCAGCGAGCCCTTCACGCCATGGGCCACGCAGGTCTCCAGAAGCCCCGGCTTCAGGGCGGCGGGGTCGGGAAAGCGGGTAAAGTGATACAGGGCCGCAACGGTCAGCATGGCCTTCCTTTGCGCCGATGGGGTCGGAATTTCAAGCGCTTCGCTTGACGCACCCCGGGCCCGCCCTTACGCAAGGAGGATCACCACGAGGAGGCCGCCATGAGACCCGCAACCGACGCGCTGATCGTGATCGACGTGCAGAACGACTTCTGCCCCGGCGGTGCGCTGGCCGTGGCAGGGGGTGATGAAGTTATCGAGCGGATCAACGGGTTGATGGGTGACTTCGTGACGGTCGTCCTGACGCAGGACTGGCATCCGGCGAACCATGCCTCGTTTGCGGCCAACCACCCCGGCGCAGCGCCTTTCAGCCTGACCACGAGGTCATACGGCCCGCAGGTCCTGTGGCCCACGCATTGCGTGCAGGGCACCAAGGGGGCGGAGTTCCACGCGGACCTTCGGACCGATCCCGCACAACTGGTTGTCCGCAAAGGCTTTCGCGCCGGGATCGACAGCTACTCGGCCTTCTTCGAGAACGACCAGACCACGCCCACCGGGTTGGAAGGCTATCTTAGGAACCGCGGGGTGACCTCGGTGACACTCGTCGGTCTCGCCACCGACTACTGCGTCGCCTATTCCGCTCTGGATGCCGCGCGACTTGGGTTCAAGGCCACCGTGCTGGAAGGCGCGTGCCGGGCGATCGACCTGAACAGCAGCCTGGCCGAGGCGCGGGACAAGATGCGCGCGGCGGGCGTCGCGCTGGAGGCGTAAATGGTGGATATCGCGACCAGGGTCTGGAACCACAAATGGAAGATCGACCCGATCGTGCGGTCGCTGATCGACACTGACTTCTACAAGCTTTTGATGTGCCAGTCGATTTTCCGGAACAAGCCGGACACGACGGTTGTGTTCAGCCTTATCAACCGCTCCACCAAGGTCCGCCTTGCCGACCTGATTGATGAGGGAGAGCTTCGCGAACAGCTGGATCATGTGCGGTCGCTCAGCCTCAGCCGCGGCGAAAGCACCTGGCTGCGCGGGAACACCTTCTACGGCAAGCGCCAGATGTTCCGATCCGACTTCATGGAGTGGTTCGAGGGCCTGCGCCTACCGGCCTACCACCTGGAAAAGCGTGACGGGCAGTTCGAGCTGACCTTCGAGGGTCGCTGGCCCGAGGTCATGCTATGGGAGATTCCGGCGCTGGCCGTGCTGATGGAGCTGCGCAGCCGCGCCGTCCTGAACGACATGGGCAAGTTCGAGCTGCAGGTGTTGTACGCCCGCGCCATGACCCGCCTTTGGGAAAAGATCGAACGGCTGCGCCAGATCGATGGCCTGCGGATCGCCGATTTCGGCACCCGGCGGCGCCACGGGTTCCTCTGGCAGGACTGGGCAGTGCAGGCGATGCAGGAGGGGCTAGGGTCCAAGTTCATCGGCACCTCGAACTGCCTGATCGCAAAGAACCGCGACGTCGAGGCCATCGGGACCAATGCGCATGAATTGCCGATGGTTTACAGTGCCTTGGCGGACACGGATGCCGAGCTTCGCAAAGCCCCCTACACGGTTCTGGCCGACTGGCAGGAAGAGCATGAAGGTAACCTGCGCATCATCCTGCCCGATACCTATGGGACGGAAGGTTTCCTGAAGAATGCCCCCGACTGGCTGGCGGGCTGGACCGGTATCCGCATTGACTCCGGCGATCCGGCCACGGGGGCGGAGACGGCGATCCGCTGGTGGCAGGAGCGCGGCGAGGACCCGACGAAGAAGCTGGTGATCTTCTCAGATGGCCTCGACGTCGAGAAGATCGAAGAGCTGTACACCCGGTTCCAGGGTAGGGTGAAGGTCTCGTTCGGCTGGGGCACGATGCTGACGAACGACTTCCGCGGCCTGGTCGGCGATGACGCGCTGGCGCCGTTCAGCCTGGTCTGCAAGGCACTGTCCGCAAACGGGCGGCCGACGGTCAAGCTGTCGGACAACCCGGCCAAGGCGATGGGGCCGAAAGACGAAATCGAACGCTACAAGCGCGTCTTCGGGGTCGGTCAGCAGAAGGTGATGGAGGTCGTCGTTTGACAGATCGTCCCGCCCTTGTTCCCTAGCGGTCGTTCGATTTCACCGTCTCGCGGTTCGGCCTGATCTACCCAGCACCTCATCGGCCAGGGTCGTTGCGCGGGCAAGGTGGCTTTGATGCACGGGATCGTCGGGTTGCAGGCGCGGCATGGTCCAGCCGACGGAGGACAGTGACCGGGCCAGGGTGAAAGCCTTGACCATGTCTTCGTCGGCCGTGCCATAACCCGCCATCAGGGCCGCGCGGATCTGCGGCTGTTCGGGGTGGGCATAGGTCTGCACCAGGGCGGTCCCCAGGTCGTGCAGGCGGAAGCCAAAGCCGGAATCGTCGAAGTCGATCAGGCAAACCGAACGACCGTTCACCAACACGTTCTCGCGCAGGACATCGGCATGGATCAGGCCGATTTCACCTGCCAGCCGCTCGCGCAGCGCGTCACGCGAGCGGATCAGCATGGCGCGCTGGTCGGGGGTGGCCACGGGATGCTCCCAGAACCGGCCCCAGAGCGGATTGTCCCCGACCAGACCGTCCAGGTCCCAGCGCGGGCGGGTAAAGCCGTCGGGCAGGGTCAGGACGTCCGTCGTGCGGTGCACGCGGGCCAGAAGGCGCCCAAGCGCATGGTAGGCATCCAGCACCTGCGGCAACGGCAGGGCAAAGGGCTTGGCGGCCTCACCCAGCGCCTCACCCTCCATCCAGGCGATGGCCGAGGCGTGGCGGCCGTCCGGCAAGGCCGCCAGAAGATCGCCGTCTCGCGTCGGCAGGGCCGCGGGCACCGGCAGGCCCGCCCGGGCCAGTTCGGCGCACCACCAAAGCTCTGACCGGATCGCGGCGGCCGACTGGTAGCCCGCGCGATGCAGGCGCAGGGCGGCGCGACCCTGCGGGGTGGTCATTTCCAGGACATGGTTCTCGCGGTCGCGCAAGAGGCGCACGACCTGCCCGTCCCACAGCGCGGCGGCCTGATCGGCTGGGGTCATTCCTCGTCGCTCACGCGGCCGCGCAGCGCCTTGACCTCGCCCCGCTGGGTCTTGGCGGCAACCCGACGGCGCTGGCTGCCAAGCGTGGGCTTCGTCGCGATCCGCCGCTTCGGCGCGACTAGGGCCGCGCGGATCAGTTCCACCAGCCGTTCCCGCGCGATGTCGCGGTTGCGGGCCTGGCTGCGGGTTTCATCGACCTGCAGAACGATGGCCCCTTCCGTCGTCCAGCGCCGCCCGGCGAGTTTCTTCAACCGCGCCTTCACTCCGGGGGCCAGATGCGGGGACCGCTCGGCCTCGAACCGCAGCTCGACCGCGGTCGAGACCTTGTTGACGTTCTGCCCCCCAGGACCCGATGCCCGCATGAAGCTTTCGGACAATTCCCATTCGGCGATGGTCAGGGTTTCGGTGACATGCAGCATTTCGGCAGGCTATGCGACGGTTCGAAATAGAGAAAGGGCTGCCTTGTTCGGGCAACCCTTTCCGAGATCCAAGGAGATGGGCCAGTTAGGGCATCCAAATCCAATCGGTGGTCTATTTTCCAGGGGCTGCCCTTAGAAAATACTCCTCCCGACTGTCCCGACACCTCTCTCCAATATCACTCTAGACACTGGATCACCTCCTTTCAAAATGGTTGCCGATAAGGAAAGCGTGACACAGATTTTGTGTTTGTCAAAACAAATCACGCAACCTTTGCGCCGAGCTTCGCAACTGCCAATCGAAACGGCAACAATGCCACCAGAGCCAGCAGAAGCTTTACCAGCCAGTCACCAACCGCCAGCGAGACCCAGAACGGGGCCTCGGGTCCCATGCCCAAAAGGGCGGCAGGCGCGGTGGCCCAGGAGACGTCGTTTGCCGGTTCCAGCGCGGTCAGGGCCGCCGAAAAGGCCACGGTAAAGAAGATCGCCGTGTCCAGTGTCGAGGAGAACAGCGTCGACACCAGCGGCGCCTTCCACCAGCTGCCCTGCCGCAGACGGTTGAAGACCGCGATGTCCAGAAGCTGGGCGCAAAGGAACGCAAGGCCCGAGCCCAGCGCGATGCGGAACGTCACCAGGGGGCCGAACTCTCCCATGATCTGCGTTCCGATGAAGGAACAGACGATCCCGACGGCAAAGCCGGCCAGCACGACCTGGCGGGCAGCGGCTGGGCCCTGCAGGCGGTTGGTCAGGTCGGTCACCAGGAAGGCAAAGGGATAGGTCAGCGCCCCCCAGGTCAGGAAGGCACCCAGCGGGTATTGGACAAGGATGTTCGAGGCGACGACAATCGCCGTCATGGCGAGAACGCCAGGGATCAGGCTGCGCATGGGTCATATCCGTTTTGACAAGGTCGCGGAGACTTGGCCCCGTCACCCGGGGCAAGGGGGGCGTATACCTGCCCCCGTCTCCTGTCAATCCGCCGCAAGCACGCCTTTGCACTGCTTCGGCAGGTCGGCCATCGTGAATTCGCGCGGGCCCTTCTTTCGCGGTGCGTCCTCGTCCTTGGGCTTCTTGCCGTCGGATTTCGGCGGATCGAGGTAATCGGTCACCCACCACATCAGCGTCTCGTCGCAGCCATCGCCGCCCTTCGACAGCTCGTCCACCGAAGGTGTCTGCGTCTCGCACAGCCGCGCGCCTTGGGGGCATTTCAGTCGGACGTGGAAATGCGTGTCATGACCCGCAACGGGGCGGATCTTCTGCAGCCATTTCCGGTCAGCGCGCTTGGCGGTCTTGCACATCTCGATCTTGACCGCTGCCGCGACGAAAATGCGATCCACGCGGGGGTCACTGGCCGCCGCCTTCAGAAGCTCACGGTGCGTGCGGGTCCAGTTTTCAGTGACTGATCGCTGGTCGGCGGACCGGACGGGGATCGAGCTGATCTCCTCCCGCTCTGCCTCGGACAGGTTCAGGCTGCGGGGCGGCAGCATCCAGATGTCCGCGTCGAGGCCGATCTGGTGGCTGGCATGCCCGGATGTCATCGGCCCGCCACGCGGCTGGCTGATGTCGCCGATATAGAGCCCCCGGCCAAAGCCGATGTCCCGCGCTGTGGCCGAGAGGTCCATCAGGAACTGTACCATCTCGGGCTGGCCGAAGTTGCGGTTGCGCGACAGACGCATGGCCTGCCAGGTCGGGCCGGTTTCCGGCAGTTCGACGAGCCCCGCCCCGCAACCGCGCGCATAGCTGCCGATGGGCATCGAGTCCTGGTTCGACGGGGCCGCCATCGCGCCGAAGAGCTTGTTGGCAAGCTTTTCGGCCTGGGCGGGTGCGGCCAGTAGCAAGGACAGACACAGCGCGCGGATCACGGTCATGCGGGCAACTCGCCTTTGGGTTTGACGAAGGTTAGCAGAACCAGCCCGATCAGGAACAACACAACCAGAGGAGCAATGCCGATCCGCTGCGATCCGCTGATTGTCGTCACCAGCGCGATCAGGGCCGGGGACATGAAGCTTGCCACCTTGCCGGACAGGGCGAAGAGCCCGAACGCCTCGGTCGCGCGGTCAGGGGTGGTGTGGCGCGCCATCATCGTGCGGCTGGCCGCCTGCAGCGCGCCCCCCGCCGCTCCAATCAGCGCCCCGCAGGCAAAGAAGATCTGGTCAGGAAGCCCCGAGGCCGGGTCCATCCCGATGCCCCACACGCTTTCGCGGCTCATCCCGACAATGATAAGGCAGACGAAGATCAGGACGACGATCGAGACCATGATGACCGGCTTCGGCCCGAAGGCCCGGTCGGCCCGCCCGCCGATGAAGGCCGCAACCATGGCCGTCACAGCGCCGACGATGCCGAAGATGCCGATCTGGATGATCGACCATCCCAGGACACCCGAGGCATAGACCCCGCCAAAGCCATAAAGCGCGTTCAGCGCGTCACGGTAGAACAGCGACGAGGCAAGATAGGCGGACAGGCTTTTCCGAAAGCGCAAGGACCGGATCAGGTCACGCAGACTGGCGAAGGCTCGTCCAAGGTGCAGCGGGCGGCGGTCGGTGTGCGGTTCCTTCACCCACAGGAAGAACGGGATCATGAAGACTGCAAACCAGATCGCAGTGAAGGGACCGACAAGGCGCGTCCCCTCGCGCGCTTCGGGATCAAGCCCGAACAAGGGCGGCGTGCCCAGCAGCGTCAGTCCGCTGTCGGCCCCTTCGGCAAAGAACAGCAGCATGATGATCAGCGCCAGAAGGCCGCCAAGGTAGCCAAAGGCAAAGCCCGAGCCGGAAATCGCCCCAAGATCGTCGGCCTGCGTCAGCGACGGCATCAGCGCGTTGGTGAAGATCGTGGCGAATTCCATCCCGATGAAACCGATTCCGAACAGGCAGACCGCCCAGAACAGCATCCCCTCGGTCCCCCCGGGTGCAACCCACCAGAGCCCGAAGGACCCAACGACGTAGAAGAGCGAAAACACCCAGACCCAGACCAGGCGCCTTCCGGTGCCATCGGCAATCGCCCCAAGGATCGGGGCAAGGACGGCGATGGTAAAGGACGCTACGGCCAGCCCCCAGCCCCAATAGGCCTGCGCGGCGGCCTTGGCGGCCTCTTCGTCAAGGCCGGTGCCCATGTAGTAGCCACGGGCGATCTCGGCAAAGTAGGGGCCGAAGATGAAGGTCAGAAGCAGCGTGTTGTAGGGCTGGCTTGCCCAGTCGAAAAAGTACCAGCCCCAGATGCGTTTCTTCGCGCTGACCATGCCTGCCCCCTGTTTTTTCGGCAAGTGAACCCGGAAACGCGGCGCGGCGCAAGGGAAGGCTCTTCGCGTGCCTTCGGCACTCATCGCCCGTCATGGTCTTGTGCGAGGAGAAGTCGAAGACGAACGACGAGCGATGTCAGCGTTGCGGCGGCCAAGGGCGCACGGCCTCGGCGGCGATCCAGGCCTTGACCCAGTCGGGCAGCGCGGGGCTTTCGGGCGCGGCCCCCAGCGCCACCGCCAATTCCGAGGGCGGCACGATCCCGGTCCGCGCGCCGTTCGTGCTGCCCACGATGGCCGACCGGATCAGGACCTGCGAGGCGCAGTCCTCGCCCGTCCACATCGACTGCTCGGTGTAAAGGAACCGCTCGTCCCAGCCCAGGCACCGGCTGTAGGTCGTCAGGCGTGAGAACATCGTCACCCGCCGCCGGTAGCGCACCGAGGACCCCGCCACCGTCATTCCCCAGCCTTTCGCCTTGAGCACCCGGTGCAGACCCGTCCGCGCCCCCAGGGGCAACCGGCCCAGGTCGTACAGCGTCAGCGTACGCCCGTTGTTCAGCTCCACCCAGGGGTCAAGGTCCCAGGGCCAGCAGCGGTGGTGGCTGACATGGGTGTCAAATAGCCCAAGGGGCGGCATGCGGCTGGCGCGTGCCATCTCCTTGAACATGCGCAGGAAGGGGTACATCGGCTAACTCCGGTTCGGTGCCCTGCCTTGCGTGGAATTAATCTAAGGTCAAGCTTGACGCTGCGTGGGGATTGCCCTTTCGGCCCCCGGTCGCTACCTCTGACCAAATCCTGACGGAGGGCCCGATGAACTCGATCTACGAGATCCTGATGCTGATCCTCGGCATCGCCAAGTTCCTCGTGTTTGCGCATTTCATCATGAGCTGGCTGATCAGCTTCCAGGTGCTGAACATCCGCCAGCCCTTCGTCCAGCAGGTCTGGTACGGGCTGAGCCGCCTTTTGGAGCCGCTCTATGGCCCGATCCGCCGCATCCTGCCCACAATGGGAGGGCTTGATCTGGCGCCGCTGGTGGTGCTGATCGCGATCTATGCCCTTGAGATCATCCTGCGGAACAACATCGCGTACCTCGCCTGACGCTCGGGGGAACTTCGCGTGAACCGCGCGGCCGAGCTTCTGCATTCCGTCTTCGGCTTCCCCGATTTCCGCCCGGGCCAGGCCGAGATCGTTCAATCGGTGCTGGAGGGTCGCAACACTCTGGCGATCATGCCGACAGGCGGCGGGAAATCCCTGTGCTTCCAGCTGCCTGCCCTCTGCCGCGACGGGGTGACGGTGGTCATCTCGCCGCTCATCGCGCTGATGCGCGACCAGGTCCGCGCCTTGCGGGCGGCGGGGGTCGAGGCGGGGGCGCTGACCTCGGGCAACACCGAGGAGGAGACCGAGGAGGTCTTCCAGGCAGTCGATGACGGGCGGCTCAAGCTTCTCTACATGGCGCCGGAACGGCTCGCCTCGGGTGGGGCGCTGGCGCTGCTGCGGCGGGCGAAGTGCAGCCTGATCGCGGTGGACGAGGCGCATTGCGTGTCGCAGTGGGGGCACGACTTCCGCCCGGACTACCTGCGGATCGGCGAGCTGCGCCGGTCCTTGCGGGTGCCGCTGGCGGCCTTCACTGCCACGGCGGACGAGGAGACGCGGGCCGAGATCGTCACCCGGCTCTTCGACGGCGAGGCCCCGGTCACCTTTCTGCGCGGGTTCGACCGGCCGAACATCCATCTGGCCTTCGCGGTCAAGGACAAGCCGAGAGAACAGATCCTGCGCTTTGCCGGGGCGCGGCGGGGGCAATCCGGGATCGTCTACTGCGCGACCAGGGCCAAGACCGAGACGCTCGCCCAGGCCCTGCGCGAGGCGCGGCACGGGGCGGTGGCCTATCACGGGGGCATGGAGGCCGAGGAACGCCGCCAGGTCGAGACCCGCTTTCAGCGCGAGGACGGGCTGATCGTGGTGGCGACCATCGCTTTCGGGATGGGGATCGACAAGCCGGACATCCGCTGGGTGGCGCATGCCGACCTGCCGAAGTCGATCGAGGGCTACTATCAGGAAATCGGCCGCGCGGGGCGGGACGGCTCGCCCGCCGAGACGATGACACTGTACGGACCCGACGACATCCGCCTGCGACGGTCACAGATCGACGAAGGGGCAGCCCCGCCTGACCGGAAGGCGGCAGATCATGCGCGGCTGAATGCTCTCCTCGGGTTGGCCGAGGCCTTGGGCTGTCGGCGGCAGGTCTTGCTGGGCTATTTCGGCGAGGCGGCGGAGCCTTGCGGGAACTGCGACCTCTGCGACCGGCCGGCGCAGCTTTTCGACGCGACCGAGGCGGTGCGGAAGGCCCTGTCCGCGATCCTGCGGACGGGGGAGTGGTTCGGGGCGGGGCATCTGATCGATATCCTGACCGGCACCGCGACCGAAAAGGTCCGGGAGAAGGGCCATGACCAGCTGCCCACTTTCGCAGTGGGCCGCGACCTGTCGAAACCCGCCTGGGGCGCGGTCTTCCGCCAGATGATGGGCCGCGACCTTGTCCGCCCCGACCCCGACCGCCACGGCGCGCTGCGAATGACGGATGCGGCGCGGCCTGTGCTGCGGGGGGAGGCCTCGGTGACCCTGCGGCGGGATACGGTCGTGGCGGCGGGAGAGCGGGAGCCGGTGGTGCGGGCCCAGGTGGCGGAGGAGGATGCGGGTCTCCTGGCCCTCTTGAAGGCGAAACGGCGGGCGCTGGCCGAGGCGCAGAATGTGCCGGCCTATGTGGTCTTCCCGGACAAGACGCTGATCGAGATGGCGGAGCGGAAGCCCGCGACGCTGGACAAGATGGCAGGGATCACCGGAGTGGGGGCGAAGAAGCTGGAAAGCTACGGGTCGGCCTTCCTGGAGGTCATCACCGGCGCGGCTGAGGGGTTGCATCCGGCGCGGATGAAGCTGGTCGGGCGGCCCGAGGGGGCGCTGTTCGACCGGCTGGCGGAGGTCCAGCTTCAGCTGGCACGGGGCGAAGACGGGACGGGGAAGTACCTGACCTGCACCCATTCCACCCTGCGGGCCATCGCCGAGCGGCGACCTTCGACCCTGGGTCAGCTGCAGGCCATCCAGGGGATGGGAGAGCTGAAGGTGGAGCGGTTCGGCGAGGCTTTCCTGGCGGTCCTGCGGGACGAGTGAGAATTCTGTCCACGGTGGACAAACTGTAGAAATAAAATTAGATCAAATACTTAAGTTTTTTCGTTAAGGATTTGGCAAGGACCTCCTAAGTGGTGTCGACTGCCTGCACAGGTCAGGCCAGGTGCCCTGCCCGCGCCAGACACAGTACCCTTTGATCGACGGCCACGCCCCGCGAACGCGGAACCCGACGCCGGCCAGCGGCCCGGCGGTCCCATGGTCGGAGGACCGCCGGTGATTGCGCCGCGCTGCACCGGGGCATTGCTGGTCACGCCGCGTTGACGGCCTGTGCGGCAACCGGCGAACGGGCGCCGGGGGGGCAGAATTCGCAGAGCGCGCCTTCGATGGCGGTCTTGGGCAGGGGTTTCGTGAGGTACCGGTCGATGCCCGCCGCCAGGATCGCCTCTTCATCGCCCTGCATCGCATGCGCCGTCATCGCCACGATCGGAACCTGCGATCCCAGCGCGCGGATCGTGCGGGCGGCTTCCTTGCCGTCCATTTCCGGCATCGAGATGTCCATGAAGATCAGGTCGGGCTTGAAGTCCTGGAACATCTCGACCGCGATGCGCCCGTTGTCGGCAAAGCGCAGGTCGATGTCCATGTCGCGCACCATCTTCTGGAAGACGAGCTGGTTCGTCTTGTTGTCCTCGGCCGCAAGGACCCGCATCTGGCGCAGGTCGGCTGCAGCAACCGGCGCTGCTTCGGGCGTTGGGGTCGCATCGGGAACGGACAGCGCCTGCAGATGCCGGTACAGGTCCGACCGCAGGATCGGCTTTTGCAGCACGGCAACGAAATCCTGGGTCAGGTTGCCAAGGCCGGTGGGGTTCGAAGTCAGAAGCATGACCGGCAGCGTGTGGCCCGCGACACGGATGTTGTCGAGAAGCTGCAGCCCGTCCATTTCCGGCATCAGATGGTCGGTCAGCACGACATCGTAGTTCGGGTCCTGGGCCAGCTTTTCCAGCACTTCGGCACCGGACCGGCAGACCGTCACCTCGATCCCGCAGGGCGTCAGCTGGCGTTCCAGGATGGTGCGGTTGATGAATTGGTCATCCACCGCGATGACACGCCTGACCTTGACCGGAATCTGGACCGGACCGGACTCTTCCGCCACCGGCAGCGTCACGCGGAAACCGAAGCAGGAACCATGGCCCGCCTCGCTGTCGACCCAGACCGCACCGCCCATGTGTTCGATGAGCCGCCGGGTGATGGCAAGGCCAAGGCCGGTACCCTTGAACTTGCGGTTCTGCTCATCCTCGACCTGGTTGAACTCGCCGAAGATGTGATCGAGATACTCTGGCGCGATGCCGATGCCGGTGTCTTCGACCGTCACATGCAGGGTCTGGTTGCCGTCGGCCGCATCGAGGCCGACCACGCGGGTCAGGACATGGCCGGTTTCGGTGAATTTCACCGCATTGCCGATCAGGTTGGTCAGCACCTGGCGCAGACGGCCCGGGTCGCCGACAAAGCGGGTGGGCAGGAACATGTCGAAGTCGATCATCAGATCGAGCCCCTTTTCCCGCGCGCTGGGCTGCAGAAGCATCGTGACTTCGTGGATCGTGCGTTCCAGGTCGAAAGGCTCGGGGCGCAGGGTCAGCCGTTCCGCCTCGATCTTCGAATAGTCGAGGATGTCGTTGATGATGACCAGAAGCGCCTCACCGGACGAACGGATGGTTTCGGCAAACAGGCGCTGTTCCTCATTCAGCGCGGTTTCACACAGAAGCTCGGCCATGCCGACGACGCCGTTCATCGGCGTGCGGATTTCGTGGGACATGTTGGCCAGGAACGCCGACTTGGCGCGGCTTGCGGCCTCGGCCGCCTTGCGGGCGGCTTCAAGCTGGTCCTGCTGATCGCGGATCGCGGTGATGTCGGTCCGCAGGCCGACCCGGCCGCCATCCGGGGTCACGTGATCGGATTCAAGGATCACCCGGCCGTTCGCAAGCACATTCTCGGCCACGCTGTCGGCCGCGCGGAACCGGGCCAGCCGGTCGGAAAGCCAGTCTTCCTCACGCCCGACGGCCTCGGGGACATGGCCGTTCTTCAGGCCGTTGCGCAAGAGGTCCTCGAAGCTGGCGCCCGGCTGGATCAGCGGGGCGCTGTCGGGAAACATTTCGCGGTAGCGCTTGTTGCAGGTCAAGAGACGTTCCTCCCGGTCGAAAAGGACAAAGGCATCGGGCAGCACATCGATGGCGGCCCAGATGCGCATCTGATCGGTGATGTCGATGGCCAGCGTCACCAGGCCACCATCGTTGGCGCGGCGGTCCTGGAGCTTGATCCAGGTGCCGGTCTTCAGCTTGAGCGTGACAGGCTCGATCGGGTCGGATTCGATCCGCGCGCGCATGCGCGCGGTGAAATCCTCAGCCGTCTCTTCGCCGAGGTCGAGAATGTTGCGGGCCATGTAGTCGACCATGTCGGCATAGGCGATGCCGGGGGCCACCGGATGGCCGACGAACCAGGCCAGGCAGGCCTCATTCGCGGTGGCAAGCTTCAGCTGCGGGTCGAAGACCGCAAACCCGTCGCGGATCGTGTTGATCGCGTCCCAAAGCCTGCGTTCCGCCATCACCGCCGCCGTATGGGCGCGGTCGAGGTCTTCGACAAAGCGGGTGTTCTGGTGCTTGAGGAGTTCGGCTTCGGTCAGCGCGGACTTCACCACCATGCGCTGTTCGACGATCTGGTCGGACAGCGCACGGGCATGGATCGCCAGCTTTTCGTTGGCGGCAAAAAGCTCACGGCTTTTCTGGTCAAGCAGGCGTTCGGCCGCAAGCCGCGCCCGCCGTTCCCTGACCAGCCGTTCGGTTAAGTCCATTCTATCCCAGCCGACACTTCTTGCCCGATCCGATGCCGGGGGGACCCGCACATCCGGTTTTCGCGACTAGCCTCGCAACTCAAGATGAACCAAGGCTTAACGCCGACGCAGTTCGCCCGCTTGCCTGTGCCGGGCGGGCCATGCGACAGTCGGTTCAAGCGGTTGGGCCAATCGGTCAGGGAGGCATTTTCGATGCGTTGGTTTCTGAAAGTGGCGCTGGCAGCGCTATTCGTGGGAAGCGCCGGACTGGCGGCGGCGCAGGACCTGATTCCCGAGCGGCGATTCGTCGTGACCCAGGACCAGGACCTTCCGGGCGGTGACATCGCCAGCGTGTTTGACACAACGATCGAAGCCTGCGAGCGGGCGGCGCTGACCAACGCGCGTGCGACGGCCTATGTGTTCAACACGCGAAACGCGTCCTGTTTCATCAAGAACGGCCCCGGCGCGGGCGAGTTCTTTGCGGGCGCCTATTCGGCCTATGTGATCGAGGCGGATGCCGGGGTACGCGAGGCCGCCACCGCGCGGCGGGGCGAGTTGGCCTTCCTGGCCGACTGGGACATCCAGCCCGCCTTCGACCAGGCGCTGGGGCTCGGGCGGCAGCACACGACGGGCCCCTGGACTGCCGAAGAGCATCTGGCCGCGGCGGTCGAGGCCGAGGGGCGGGGCAGTTGGGGCGAGGCCGCGGCCTTCACCGGGGCGGCCCTGAACCTGACCGACGATGCGGCGACCTGGGGCGAGTTCGCGCGGCGGCAGCTGCAGGCGGGGATCGCGGACAGCAATCAGTCGGGGTATTTCTTCAACCAGGCTTTCCTGTCGTCGATCAACGGCTATCTGCGCGCGGAAAATCCGGCGCTCCGGCACACGATACTGGTGACGATGGCCGAAGTGCTGGAACGGAACGGGCGGGGGCGCGACACGGTGCAGGCCCTGCGGCTGGCGCAGTCCCTGCAAGAGCGGACGGATACGGCGGCGCTTCTGGAAGATGCGATCGGGAAGTACGGCTTCCGGATCGTCGAGACGCTGGTTCAGTCCGACCTGGCGCTTCCGCGGGTCTGCGTGACCTTCTCTGAGGACCTGGTGGCCTCGGGCGTCGACTATTCCACCTTCGTCCAGCTGAAGGACCCCGGCCTGACCGTTGAAAACGGCGGCTGGCGGCAGCTCTGCGTGGCGGGGATGGAGCATGGCAAGCGCTACAGTGTGACCTTCCGCGAGGGGCTTCCGGCGGCGGATGGGCAGGCGATGGCGAAGTCGGTGGAGATCAGCCAGTACATCCGCGACCGCGCGCCGGGGGTGAAGTTCCCGGGACGCGGCTATGTGCTGCCGAAGGCGGGTGATCCCGCGCTGCCGGTGCAGACGGTGAACACCGAGAAGCTGGACCTGGAGCTGTACCGGGTGACCGACCGGAACCTGCTGCGGTCAATCCAGGACTACTATTTCGGCGCGCCGATCAACGTCTATTCCGAGGAATACTTTGCCGACACCGTGGGCGAAAGCCTGTGGACGGGGTCCGCGACGGTGGGCCAGGAGGTGAACAAGGACGTCACCACCCGACTGCCGATGGGCGAGGCGCTGCAGGGCCTGCCTGCGGGCATCTACGCGCTGAAGGCAGCGGTGCCGGGGGTGGACCCCTACAATATCCCCCCCGCGTGGCAGTGGTTCGTGATCTCGGACCTGGGCGTCACCACGATGTCGGGGGTGGACGGGCTGCATGTGTTCGTCCGCTCCTTGGGGACGGCGGGGGCCAAGCCCGGCGTGACGGTGGAGCTGCTGAACCGCGCCAATACGGTTCTGGGCAAGGCCACCACGGATGACCAGGGCTATGCGCGGTTCGATGCGGGCCTGACGCGGGGGACGGGGGGCTCGGCCCCGGCGATGGTGGTGGTGAAGGAGTCGGATCAGGACATCGCTTTCCTGTCGCTGACCGATCCGGAGTTCGACCTGTCGGACCGTGGCGTCGAGGGGCGCGAGGCGGCTCCGCCGGTGGATGTGTTCGTCACGACCGACCGTGGGGCCTACCGCGCGGGCGAGACAGTCTATGTGACGGCCTTGGCCCGCGATGCAGAGCAGGCGGCGGTTGAAGGCCTGCCGCTGACGGCGGTGCTGAAGCGGCCCGATGGCGTCGAGTATTCGCGCCAGCAGGTCGATGACTTTGGCGCGGGCGGGCATGTGTTCAGCCTGCCCATCGCGGGCGCGGCCCCGCGCGGGGTCTGGCGGCTGGAGATGTTCGCCGATCTGGAGGCCCCGGCCCTGGCGTCCAAGACCTTCCTAGTCGAGGATTTCCTGCCGGAACGGATCGACTTCGACCTGACGCTGGCCGATGCGCCCTTGCTCGTCGGGCAGGATTCGGCGGTCGATCTGACAGTGGCGGCGAAGTATCTGTTCGGTGCCCCCGGCGCGGGGCTTGCCATCGAGGGCGAGGTCCTGTTGCGGGCCGCCGAGGGTCTGGAGGCATTCCCCAGCTATGTCTTCGGGCGGCATGACCAGCCGTTCAACGCGGTGATGGAAGCCTTGAACGGGGGCGAGACGGATGAGGCGGGGAACGCCACGATCCCGGTCTTCCTGCCGGTGATCGAGGACCCGCACCGCCCGCTGGAGGCCCGCGTGACGATCCGCGTCGCCGAAGGCTCGGGCCGTCCGGTAGAGCGGCAGGTGACGAAGGCGGTCACTTCGGCAGAACCGATGATCGGGGTGAAGCCGTTGTTCGACGGGGTGGTCGGCGAAGGCAGCGCGGCGCGGTTCCAGCTTCTCGCCGTGCAGGGCGAGACAGCGGTCGCACTGCCGGTCAAGTGGACCGTCTCCCGCGTGCAATACGACTACCAGTGGTACCAAAGCTACGGCAACTGGAGCTGGGAGCCGGTGGTCAGCCGCGAGGTGGTGGCCGAGGGCGAGGCGACTTTGGGCACCGCTCCGGTCGAGGTGTCGGCGGACGTGACCTGGGGGACCTATGAGGTTCTGGTGACGGCGGCGGATGGCGGGAAGGCCGCGACCTCGATGGAGTTCTGGGCGGGCTGGTATGCGCCGGCGGACGCCTCGGCCACGCCGGACACGCTGGAACTGTCGCTGGACAAACCGGCCTACAAGCCGGGCGACACCGCGACCTTGCGGATCGTGCCGCGCGCGGCGGGGACGGCGCTGGTGACGGTGCTGTCGAACCGGCTGGTCGCCATGCAGGCGGTGGAAGTGAAGGAGGGTGAGAACCTCATCCAGCTTCCTGTCACAGACGAATGGGGCGCGGGGGTCTATGTGACGGCCTCGGTCCTGCGGCCGATGGATGTGGCGGCGGGTCGGAACCCGGCGCGGGCGCTGGGGCTGACGCATGCCAGCATCGACCCGGGCGCGCGGGCGCTGAAGGCGACGGTGGAGATGGCGGCAGAGGCGGCTCCGCGTGGGCCACTGGACGTCGCGGTGACGGTGGAAGGGGTGGCGGCAGGCGAGACGGCCTATGTCACCATCGCCGCTGTAGATGTCGGCATCCTGAACCTGACGGGGTTCGAGGCGCCGGACCCGCAGGCCCACTACTTCGGCCAACGGCGGCTGGGCGTCGGCATCCGTGACATCTATGGCCGGCTGATCGACGGGCTGAACGGTGCCACGGGTGAGGTCCGCTCGGGCGGTGATGCGGGCGCGCAGGCGCGGTTGCAGGCGCCTCCGCCCACAGAGCAACTGGTGGCCTATTTCACCGGCCCGGTGGAAGTGGGCGCGGATGGCTATGCGCGGGCGACCTTTGACCTGCCCAGCTTCAACGGGACGGTGAAGGTGATGGCCGTGGCCTGGTCGAAGACCGGGGTCGGGCAGGCATCTGCCGACGTGCTGGTGCGCGATCCGGTGGTGGTGACGGCTTCGGTGCCGCGCTTCCTGTCGCCGGGCGATACCTCGCGGCTCTTGCTGGAGATCGTCCATGCCACCGGGCCGTCGGGCCGGATGAGCCTGGACGTGACTGCAAACGGGCTAACGCTGGGCGAGGTGCCTTCGGGCTTTGACCTTGGTGACAAGGCCAAGGCGGTGTTCGAGGTGCCGGTGACGGCGGGGGATGTCGGGGTGGATACCATCGACATTTCGCTGACGACGCCGGACGGCAAGGTGCTGAAGAAGACGCTGACCATCCCGGTGCAGGTGAACGATCCGGAGGTCGCGAAGATCAGCCGGTTGGAACTTGCGAGCGGCCAGACCTTCACCTTCGACGAGAACGTCTTTGCCGGGTTGGTGCCGGGGTCAGGCAAGGCCACGATGGCCATAGGTCCCCTGGCGCGGCTGAACGCTCCGGGCCTTCTGGCGGCCTTGGACCGGTATCCCTATGGCTGCACCGAGCAGATGACCAGCCGGGCGCTGCCGCTTCTGTACTTCGATGAAGTGGCGCGGGTGATGGATCTTGACGGCGATGATGCGCTGCAGGGCCGGATCAACGAGGCCATTGTCGAGATCCTGGCCAATCAGTCCTCGACCGGTGGCTTCGGGCTTTGGGGTCCGGGCGAGGGCGACTTCTGGCTGGATGCCTTCGTCACCGACTTCCTGAGCCGGGCCAAGGCACAGGGCTACGCGGTGCCGGACGTGGCGTTCAAGTCGGCGCTGGCGAACCTGCGGAATCAGGTGAACTACGCGCCTGATTTCTCGGCTGAAACCAATGGCGGCGGCGAGGCGCTGGCCTATGCGCTGATGGTGCTGGCGCGGGAAGGCGCGGCGGCGATTGGCGACCTGCGCTACTATGCGGACGTGAAGGGCGACGACTTCGCGACCCCGCTCGCGATGGGTCAGTTGGGGGCGGCGCTGGCGTCCTACGGCGACCAGGCGCGGGCGGATGCGATGTTCCGCAAGGCCGTGACGAAGATGGAGGCCGAGGCGCCTGAGCAGGGGCAGGTCTGGCGGGTGGATTATGGCACCCAGTACCGCGATGCGGCGGCCTTGCTGACGTTGGCGGTGGAGGCGGGGTCGAATGCGGTCGACCGCGAGGCGCTGACGGATCGGCTGGCGCGGCGGGGTGGGAACCTTTCCACGCAAGAGACGACCTGGACGCTGCTGGCGGCCAATGCTCTGATCGACCGGCCCGACGTGCAGGGGGTGACGATCGACGGCAAGCCTGCGGACGGCCCGCTGGTGCGGGTGATGGACGCGGGGTCGGTGGTGCCGGTGGTGGTGAAGAACGACGGGCCGGATACGACGGTGACGGTCACCACCTATGGCGTGCCCTCGGAACCCGAACCGGCGGGTGGCAACGGCTATGCGATCACGCGGAGCTATTTCACCATGGCCGGTGAACCGGTGGCGCTAGAGAACGTGGCGGCGGGGACGCGGCTGGTGGTGGTGCTGGAGGTGACTCCGTTCAGTTACGGCGAGGCGCGGCTGATGGTCAGCGATCCGCTGCCGGCAGGGTTCGAGATCGACAACCCGAACCTGATGTCGGCGGGGTCCACGTCCGAGCTGTCGTGGCTGGATACGCTGCAGGACGTCCAGCATTCGGAGTTCCGGCAGGACCGCTTCCTGACGGCGGTCGACTGGTCGTCGGACCAGCCTTTCAAGCTGGCTTACGTGGTGCGGGCGGTGAGCCCCGGCACCTTCCACCACCCTGCGGCAAGCGTCGAGGACATGTACCGGCCGGACTTCCGGGCCAGAAGCGAGACGGGTGAGGTGACGGTCGTCAAGTGACCCACGGGCGAAAGCAGTCGCGCCTCCGTTGTCTTGCGGGGGCGCGGGGTAAACCTCCTCGAGCCCTTCGGGCACTCGTCGGAGGGGCGCCAAGCGAGGAGTGCACGAAGTGCTCGAGGAGCGGCCCGTCATGATCCGCGCACGCTGGTTCATTGTCCTTGCCCTCGGCCTCTGGCTTGCCGCCTTGGGCCGCGACCGGTTCGATGCCTGGATCGACGCGACCATCCTGCCACCCCTGGCGGTGGAGATGTCGGTCGAGGTCCTGGACCGCGATGGCGATCTGCTGCGCGCCTACACGGTGGCCGATGGCCGTTGGCGCCTGGCACTGCCGCCCGACAAGGTGGACCAGGGTTATCTGCGGATGCTCTTGGCCTATGAGGACAAGCGGTTCTACCAGCATTCAGGGGTGGACACGCGGTCCATGACCCGGGCGGTGCTTCAGGCCGTGTGGAACGGTCGCGTCGTCTCGGGGGGCTCGACCCTGACCATGCAGGTGGCCCGCCTTCTTGAGGAAGGCACGACCGGCGAGGTCGGCGGCAAGCTGCGGCAGATGCGGGTTGCCTTGGCGCTGGAGCGGCGGCTGTCGAAGGACCAGATCCTGCAGCTTTACCTGCACCTCGCGCCGTTCGGGGGGAACCTGGAAGGCGTCCGGGCGGCCTCGATCAGCTATTTCGGCAAGGAACCCTACCGCCTGACGCCCGCAGAGGCGGCGCTCCTCGTGGCGATCCCGCAATCGCCCGAAACCCGCCGCCCGGACCGCGCCGCCGACCGTGCGGAAGCCGCGCGGAACCGGGTGTTGGCGCGGGCGGTGGGGGAAGGCGTCCTTGACCCCGAGGAGGCCGAGGCTGCCTTGCGCGAGGCGGTGCCGGGCCTCAGGAAGCCCTTCCCGGCCTTTGCCCCCCATCTGGCCGACCGCGCGCGGGCGGATCAGCCGCAGGCGGGGGCGCACCATTTGACCCTCGACCGCGACCTGCAGAAGAAGCTGGAGGCGCTGGCGCTGGAGGCGGTGGAGGGCCGGGGGGACCGGTTGCAGGTGGCGATACTGGTGGCGGACCATGCCTCGGGGGAGGTCCTGGCCAGCGTCGGCTCGGCGGGGTATCAGGCCGACCTTCGACAGGGGTTCGTCGACATGACCCAGGCGCTGCGGTCCCCGGGCTCGACGCTTAAGCCGCTGGTCTATGCCTTGGCCTTCGACGAGGGGCTGGGCCACCCCGAGACGATGATCGACGACAAGCCGATGGCCTTCGGCACCTATGCGCCGCAGAACTTCGACAAGCTCTACATGGGTACGATCCGGATGCGCGAGGCCCTGCAGCTGTCGCGGAACATCCCGGTGGTGGAGCTGACCGATGCGATGGGACCAGCGCGGCTGATCTCGGCGATGGAGAAGGCCGGGATGAAGCCCGTGTTCCCCGGCGACCAGCCGGGCCTCGCCATCGCGCTGGGGGGTGTGGGCGTCAGCCTGTCCGACATGGTGCAGCTTTACGCAACATTGGCGCGGGGGGGCGTGGCGCGGCCTTTGGTCTGGCGGCAGGACAGCGCTTGGGCGGAAGGGCAACGGGTGGTGTCGGACGTTGCGGCCTGGCAGGTCGGCGACATCCTGGCGGGCCTTGCGCCACCGCCGGGGGCACCGTCGAACCGGCTCGCCTACAAGACCGGGACCTCCTACGGCCACCGGGATGCCTGGGCCATCGGCTATGACGGGACGCATGTGATCGGGGTCTGGATGGGTCGGGCGGATGGCACCCCGGTGCCGGGAGCCTTCGGGGCCGATGTGGCAGCCCCGGTGCTGTTCCAGGCCTTCAACCGCCTGAAGGGCAAGCTTGACCCGCAGCCCCCTGCCCCGGCCTCGACCTTGCTGGTCGCCAATGCCGAACTGCCGCAGCCCTTGCAGCGGTTCCGGTCACGGTCCGCCGTGTTCGAGGCAGAGCCGGACGCTCCCGCCGTGGCCTTCCCCCCCGATGGGGCCGAGGTGGAACTGCTGGCCTCGGGTCTGAAGGTGAAAGTCGCGGGCGGGACGGCGCCCTTCACCTGGCTGGCCGACGGTGTGCCGGTGGTGGTTGGCCTTGACGCACGCGAGGCGATGCTGGCGATGCCGGGAGCGGGCTTCGTGACGCTGAGCGTGATCGACGCCGAAGGGCGGTCGGACCGGGTGCAGGTGCAGGTGCGCTGAGGGTCTGCTCGTCGATGACTTCGTCACTCCTCGCGTACGGCACAGCGAGGAGGAGACGAAGTCGAAAGAGGAGCGATCAGGCGCGTTCGATGGCCAGCGCGATGCCCTGGCCGCCGCCGATGCACATGGTGATCAAGGCTGTGCGCCCGCCGGTGCGTTCCAGCTCGTGCAGGGCTTTGACCACCAGGATCGACCCCGTTGCGCCGACCGGGTGGCCCAGGGCAATGGCCCCGCCGTTCGGGTTCACTTTCGCCGGGTCGAGGTCCAGCGCGCGGGAGACAGCAATGGCCTGTGCAGCGAAGGCCTCGTTCGATTCGACCACATCGAAGGACTGCGGCTTGACGCCGAGCTTCTTGCACAGCGCCTGCACCGCCGGGATCGGGCCAAGGCCCATGACCTTGGGGTCTACGCCCGCCAGCGCATAGCCCATGATGCGCGCGCGGGAGCCCTTGTCGGACCGCGACAGGACCAGCGCCGCTGCGCCGTCGTTGATTCCGCTCGCATTGCCTGCCGTCACCGTGCCGTCCTTCTGGAAGGCGGGCTTCAGTCCCGCCAGGGCCTCGGCGCTGGTGGTCTTCGGGTGTTCGTCCAGGGCGAAGATCGCGGGGCCCTTCTTGCCGCCGACCTCGACGGGCACGATCTGGCTTACGAACCTGCCTTCCGCGATGGCGCGGGCGGCGCGGGTCTGGCTTTCCAGCGCGAAGGCGTCCTGATCCTCGCGGCTGATGCCATGCTGCACGGCGACGTTCTCGGCCGTCACGCCCATGTGCCCGGTCCCGAACGGACAGGTCAGCGCGCCGGTCATCATGTCGAGCGCGCGGGTGTCGCCCATCTTCTGGCCAAAGCGGGCGGCGGGGAGGATGTAGGGCGAGCGGCTCATGCATTCCGCCCCGCCCGCCAGCGCCAGGTCGGCGTCGCCGAGCATCAGCGCCTGGACGGCCGAGACCACGGCCTGCGCGCCGGAGCCGCAGAGGCGGTTGACGTTCATCGCGGGTGTGGTCTCGGGGATGCCTGCGTTCATCGCCATGACGCGGGACAGGTACATGTCGCGCGGCTCGGTGTTGATGACATGGCCCATGACGACCTGGCCGATCTGCGCACCCTCGACCCCGGCGCGGGCAAGGGCGGCCTTCGCGGCGTGGGTGGCGATATCAATGGGCGGCAGGGCAGCGAGCGAGCCGCCGAAGCCGCCGATGGCGGTGCGGGCGGCAGAGAGGATGTGGATGTCGGTCATGGCGTCCTCCTGACGGGTGGAAGCAATTTGCACGATGGATGGCCGGTTGCAGAGGCGGACGTCACGTCACGGGCAGCATTGACATGCACTGACGGTCGCGGGAGAGGGGGCGGGCAAGCAGGAGAGCGACGTGAAAGACCTGATCCGGGCCCATCTGGGGCTGCTCATCGCCGGGGTGGCGACATTCGTGATGATGGGGGCGGGGCAGGCGCTGTTCGGGCCGGCGCTGCCGGTTTATGTGCGGGACTTTGCGCTGAGTGATGGCGAGGCGGGCCTGTTCGTGGCGCTTCTCTGGGTCGGCTGCTTCCTTGGCGTGGGGCTGATGTATTTCAAGGGCGCGCTGATCGGGCCGCGGCAGACGCTGGCAGTGATGGCGGCGGGCGCCGGGCTGATGGCGCTGGGGCCGACCTGGGTGCTGATCCTGGCGGGCGGGATGCTGTTCGGGGCGGGCTATGGCATGGCGACGGCGGTGTTCAATCCACGCGTGATGCGGGCGTTCGGGGCGACGGGGCCGTCGATGCTGAGCCTCTTGAACGCGACCTTCGGCGTGGGGGCCATCGCCGCGCCGCTGGTCTTCGTCTGGGTGGGCAGCGATCCGGCCTGGGCCTTCGGGATCGTGGCGCTCGCGCTGGTGGCGATCTGGCTGGGCGCGGGGGCGGCGGGGCGCGAGGGCGGGACGCAGGCGGGCGAGGTCAAGGCGTTCCGGCCGCAGTGGGGCATCCTTGTCTTTGGCGCGGTCGCCATCGGGATGGAGGCGAGCCTAGCGGGCCTTGGCCCCACCGCGCTGATCCGGGCCGGCGTTGCGGAAGACACCGCAGCGCAGCTCCTCAGCGCGTTCTTCGTGGTGTTCCTGCTGGCACGGGTGGTGCTGATCTTTGTCGCGCACCGGGTGCAGCCCTTTGTCCTTTACACTGTGGCGGTCGGGTCAGCGGCTTTGTTTGCCCTGGGCGCGGTATTCCTGGCGCCGGGGCCGTTCTTCGTGGCGATGGGGGCGTCGACGGGCCTGTTCTTCCCGGGCTTCTACGTGACCGCCAGCGGCAAGATGGGTGAGGACCTGCGCGTGCCGCCGACCATCGTCGCCTCGGGCCTTGTGGGGGCAATCGTGACGCCGCTGGTCCTTGCGCCGATGAGCGCCGGGATGGGCGACCGGGGCTTCTTCGTGCTGGTGGCGGCGATCCTGGTGACAGTCAGCGCGGCCGCGCTTTTGTCGCTACGGCGGATGCGGGTCTGAGAGCACGAATTTTCGGCGAAAATTCGGGGCCCTAGCGCCCCGCCTGCCATTCCGCCACCCAGTCGAGCGGGTAGAGGAGCATGAGAATGTTGAGCGCCAACCCGTCGCGGATCAACCAGATCGTGACCGCCTCGAACAGCACGATCAGCGCCACCGTGGCCCAGACCGGCAGCTTTGACGCCAGCCAGAAACCGACGATCATCGCGACGATATCGGCCACCACGTTCAGCACCGAGTCGCCGTAGTAGTCGAGCGAGATCGTCACCGTCCGGTAGCGTTCGATCACAGCGTCCGAGTTCTCGACAATCTCCCACGCAGCCTCGATCAGGGTGGCGATGGCCAGCTTCCAGCCGAAGGACAGCCGCCGGGCCACAAGCCACAACAGGCCGAAGAACAGGAAGCCATGGATGATGTGGCTGGGGGTGTACCAGTCGCTGATATGCTGCGAGTTTTCGGAACTCACCACCTCGCCATGCCACAGCTTGATGTAGCCGCATTTGCAGATCGGCTCACGCCCGATCCACAGAAGGTAAGCGGCAGAGAGTAGGATGATCCCCAGCGTGACGAGGATCGGGGTGAGGCGGTTCGGCGAGCTTTGACTGTTCATGGCGCAGAGGCAAGCATGCGGCCAAGCGCCGGTAAAGTAGTATATTCCAGAGGTCGGGACGAATCCTCGCGTCCTGTGGCAGGCCTGCAGGAGGCAAGGCGATGGAAGAAAAGAACCCCTGGCGCTTTGGTCCGACGCGGGGCGAGCTGTGGTTCTGGCTGTGGATCAGTGTGGCCGGCTACATGATGTTGGGCGCCCTTCTGGCCGTTCGTGGCATGCCGGACGGCCCGGCCTTTGTCGAAGTGTTCGGAATTGGCGCAGTGGTCTTCGGCTATCTCGGTGGCCGGTCGGTCAAGCGGCTGATCCGGCGGCAGCATCCCTGAAGGGGCGGCTCATCGATCGCTGCCGCTCACTCTTCGCGGTCAGCGGCGGATGGGCAGGGATTGACGGCCTTGTGGGGTCAGAAGCGCGGCTTCGCGGCCCTCGATCACCACGGCGGACAGGGGGCCGCCATAGGCCGCGCCCGAGTCGAGGTTCAGCCGGTTGCCGTAGTGGGTCGCTGCCTCGATGGCAGTGTGGCCGTGGACGATCAGCGGGCCGTGGGGGGTGATCTCGCTCAGGAAGGGCTCGCGGATCCAGACCAGGTCGGTTTCCGCCTGCTCCTCCAGCGGGATGCCGGGCCGGATCCCCGCATGGACAAAGGCGCAGTCTCCCGCCAGGTGCAGGGTCGGACGGGACGCCAGAAAGTCGAGATGCGCCTTTGGCACCAGGTCCCGCGCCTCGGCATGGACCTTGTCGGTGGGGCGATCACCGGCGTTTACGACGCCATAGGAGCGGAGCGTATCCGGCCCGCCAAGCTTTGGGTGCAGCCAGCCGAGGTCAGCGCGCAGGCCGGGTTCGGGCTCGAACGGGTTCCGCAGGAAGCGTGAGAACATCCGGTCGTGGTTGCCCTTGAGGACCACCCAGTCCTGGCCCTGCGCGATGCCCTGCATCAGGAAGTCGATCACCCCCCGGCTGTCCGGGCCACGGTCGACGAGGTCGCCGAGGTGGATCACGGGGCCCGGCCCATGCCGCGCCATGTCGTCGGCGATCAGGTCATGCGCGGCCTGCAGAAGGCCGATATGCCCGTGGATGTCGCCGATGGCGTAAAGGTGCATGGGGTTCCCTTGGATAGCCCCGGGGGTTTCACACCCCCGGACCCCCGTGGAGTATTTGGGAAAAGAGCAAGCTGCAAGACGGTGAGGTTTCGGGTGCGGGTCAGGCGTCCGGGTCGGGCAGCATCCGGTAGCTGTCAAAGCCGATGTCGCCGGACCAGCGCCACATGGCGAGGAAACCTTCGGGGCCGGCGCGCATGGCGTGGGGCAGGTTCGGCGGGTGATGGATGGGCTGGGCTACGGTCGTCTGGAACCGACGGTCGCCGGCCTGCCAGAGGGCGCTGCCTGCGAGGACCGTGTAGGTCTCGGCGGCGTTGTGGGCGTGGAGCGGGTAATAGCTGCCCGGGGCCTGGTAGAAGAGGCCGAAGAGGAGGGTTTCGGAGGGGATTGGTCCCTCGGGGCCAAGAAGCGTGACGATGGACTTGATCGCGCGCAGGCCGGTCGGCTGCAGCGAGGCGGCGGGACTGTCGGCCCAGGGGAGCCATTGGTGCGCGTCGTGGATCAGGCGCGCGGCGGGATGGCCGGGCAGGCTGGCGGTGTGCAGGATGCCAGGGGAGAGGGTGGATGCGGCCCGCGCCGGAAAATCGGTGCCCTTAGCGGCGCGAAGGTCTGCGGCAGTAGCTTGCGCCTCGGCGCGTGGCTCGGTCGCCGTCAACTCGGCGAGTGCGTGGAGGAGATCGGGAAGAAGCATGGGGGCCTCGGCGCGGGCGGGGTGCCCGGCCGAGGCAGGATTTCCTAGGCGACGTCGAACTGCAAGGCTTTCACTTGCTGGAACATGCCGGTGCCTTCCAGCGTCTCGATCACGCGTGGGTCGATCGGCTGGTCAAGGTAGAGGATCGCGATGGCGTCCTGGCCCACGCCCGAGCGGCCGAGGGTGAAGTTCGCGATGTTGACGTTGTTCTTGCCCATCGTCATGCCGAGAAGGCCGATGATGCCCGGCACGTCCTCGTTCGTCGTGTACAGCATGTGCTGCCCGATCTCGGCGTCGATGTTGATGCCCTTGATCTGGATGAAACGCGGCTTGCCGTCCGAGAAGCAGGTCCCGGCGACCGAGCGTTCGCGCTTGTCGGTCACCATCGTCACCTTGATGTAGGCGTCGAAGACCCCCGTCTTCTCCTGCCGGGTGGTGGAGATCTGGATGCCCTTGTCCTTGGCGACCACGGGGGCCGAGACGAGGTTGACGTCGGGGTTGTGCGCCTTGAGGACGCCCGCGATCACCGCCTGGTTCAGCGCGGCGAGGTTCATGTTGGCGACCGTGCCGTCGTAAAGGATGTTGATGGCCTTGATCGGCTCGTCGGTCATCTGGCCGATGAAGGCTCCCAGATGCCCGGCCAGCTTGATCCACGGTCCCATCACCGCGGCCTCTTCGGCGGTGACGTTCGGCATGTTAAGCGCGTTCTGCACGGCGCCGGTAAGGAGGTAGTCCGACATCTGCTCGGCGACCTGCAGCGCCACGTTTTCCTGCGCTTCCGTGGTCGAGGCGCCGAGGTGCGGGGTGCAGACGACGTTCGGGTGGTTGAAGAGCGGGTTTTCGGTGGCGGGTTCGGTCTCGAAGACGTCGAGTGCCGCCCCGGCGACATGGCCACTGTCGAGCGCGTCCTTCAGCGCCGCTTCGTCGATCAGCCCGCCGCGGGCGCAATTGATGATGCGGACGCCCTTCTTGGTCTTGGCGAGGTTCTCGCGGCTCAGGATGTTGCGGGTCTTGTCGGTGAGGGGGACGTGCAGCGTGATGAAGTCGGCGCGGGCGAGGAGGTCTTCCAGGTCGACCTTGGTGACGCCCAGCTGCTTCGCGCGGTCGTCGGACAGGAAGGGGTCATAGGCCACGACCTTCATCTGCAGCGCCACGGCGCGGTCGCAGACGATGCCGCCGATGTTCCCCGCACCGATCACGCCCAGGGTCTTGTTGAACAGCTCCACCCCCATGAACTTGGACTTTTCCCACTTTCCGGCGTGGGTAGAGGCGTTGGCTTCGGGGATTTGCCGGGCAACAGCGAACATCATGGCGATGGCATGTTCTGCCGTGGTGATCGAGTTGCCGAAGGGCGTGTTCATCACGATGACGCCCTTCTTGGACGCCGCCGGGATGTCGACGTTGTCCACCCCGATCCCGGCGCGGCCCACCACTTTCAGGTTGGTGGCGTGTTCCAGCAGCTTCTCGGTGACCTTGGTGGCCGAGCGGATGGCAAGGCCGTCGTATTGGCCGATGGCGGCGGCAAGCGCCTCCTTGTCCTTGCCGAGCTTCGGCAGGTAGTCGACCTCGACCCCGCGGTCGCGGAAGATCTGGACGGCGGTTTCGGAGAGTTCGTCGGATACGAGGACTTTGGGCATGGTTCGGGTCCTGAATTGGGTGGGGAAGGTGGGCGGATCGCCCACCCTACGGAAGGGGGTGTGTAGGGTGCGCTACAGCGCACCGCCGCGTTCACGCGGCCTGCGCGAGCGCCGCGATCTCGGCCTCGAAGGCATGGGCGATCCAGGGCATCAGCGCCTGGACGTCCGAGGTCTCGACCGTCGAGCCGCACCAGATGCGCAGGCCCGGAGGCGCGTCGCGGTAGGCGCCAAGGTCAAAGCCCGCGCCGGCCTTCTCGATCCGCTTGGCGACGGCCTTGGCGAAAGCCTCGCCGTCGGTGATGCGCGGGTCGGTGAACTTGAGGCACACGCTGGTTGTGGACGCCGTTGCCGGGTCCTCGGCCAGGTTCGCGATCCAGGGGTTCTGGGCGCAGAAGTCCCAGACGACCTTGGCGTTGGCATTGGCGCGGGCGATCAGGCCCTTGAGGCCGCCGATGGACTTCGCCCATTTCAGCGCGACGAGGTAATCCTCGTTGGCGAGCATCGAGGGGGTGTTGATCGTCTCGCCCTGGAAGATGCCTTCGATCAGCTTGCCCTTGGCAGTCAGCCGGAAGATCTTCGGAAGAGGCCAGGCGGGGGTGTAGGTCTCCAGCCGCTCCACCGCGCGGGGCGACAGGATCAGGACGCCATGCGCGCCCTCACCGCCCAGGACCTTCTGCCAGGAGAAGGTGGTGACATCGAGCTTGTCCCAGGGCAGGTCCATTGCAAAGGCCGCGCTGGTCGCGTCGCAGATCGTCAGGCCCGCGCGGTTCGCGGGGATCGCGTCACCGTTCGGCAGGCGCACGCCCGAGGTGGTGCCGTTCCAGGTGAAGACCACGTCCTTGTCGAAGTCGACCTGGGCAAAGTCCACGATCTGGCCGTAAGGCGCCTTGCGGACGGTCGCGTCCAGTTTCAGCTGCTTGACCACATCGGTCACCCAGCCCTCGCCAAAGCTTTCCCAGGCCAGCATCTCCACCGGGCGGGCACCGAGAAGCGACCACATCGCCATCTCGACCGCGCCGGTGTCCGAGGCGGGGACGATGCCAATCCGGTAGTCGGCCGGGACGCCGAGGATCTCGCGCGTCAGGTCGATCGCCTCTTTCAGCTTGGCCTTGCCGACAGCGGCGCGGTGGCTGCGGCCCAACGGCGCATCAGCCAGCATGTTCAGGGTATATCCGGGGATTTTCGCGCAAGGACCCGAGGAGAAACGCGGGTTGGCCGGGCGCGAGGCCGGCGGGGTCAGGTCTGTCATGGTAGCCTTCCAGCTAAAAGCCCTTCGTTGGGGAAGGGTGTCCCAAGACCGGACCTACGCCATCGATGGGACTCCGTCAAGAACCAAGGGCGGGGGGTCAGCGCCTGGGCATAGCCGGGCCGGGAAGGCTGACCCCGCCGCTCATCGGCTCGGGGTCGGGGCCATCGATCAGGATATCGGGCGGGCTGGCCGCCACCAGTTTTGCGCGGTCGGTGATCGTCACCGTCTGGCCCTTCAGCGAGACCCCGTCCGCCTCCAGCGACTTCAGCGCGCGGGACAGGTTCTCTGGCGTCATCCCGAGGTAAGAGGCCACCAGCCGCTTCTCGACCTGCAGCACGAACCGGTCCGCGCCCCCGGCCTGCTGCGACTGTTCCAGAAGATAGCTGGCGATCCTTTCGCGTGAGGTGCGCAGCTTCAGGTTCTTCGCATGGCGGGCCATGAACCGGAAGGCCCCGGCCAGTTCGCCCACGATGGACACCGCGAATTCGGCATCGCTGCGAAAGATCGCCCGCAGGTCCGAGGACGGCACCAACAGGACCCGCGACGGCTCCAGTGTCCGGGCCGACATGAGGTAAGGCAGGTCGCGGATGCAGGCGGCCAGGATGAAGGTGCCGACCGGGCGCACCACCGCCATCGTCGTGCTGCGGCCTTGCCAGTCGGCATGCAGTTCGACGCTGCCTTCGACCACCACATGCAGGAAATCGGCACGGCCGCCCTGGCGGATCAGCTCTAGTCCCGCAGGAAACTGCTGGGCATAGGCCGCCTGCATCAGCGCGGCAAAGTTGGCTTGCAGCATGTTGCGGAACAGGGGCAGCTGCCGGATTTCCGCAAGATCTTCGGGGCGCATCGGGTGTCCTGACTGGGTTGACGCAATTCAGGACCGGCGGCGACGAAAGTCAATCCGCGCCGCGAATTCAGCGACTTCCCCAAGCCGAAGGCTGCCGCAAACCGGGGCGGGCCCCATGGCTCCACCTGGCCTTGGTCCGGAAGTGGAGCCAAGTGCAGGGTCGAGATTTATCACCATTTGATCTTTATCAATGCGATACCCCTCGCGTCGGCCCAGACTTTTGGCATGCAGCGAATCGTCCACAGCCTCCACAGCCTGATTCTGGCCCTGGCTTTGGTCCTGGCCGGACCGGGTGTCGGCGGCCCGGCCAAAGGCGCGATGCTGGTTGAACTTTGCGCCGGCGGAGAGATCACGGAAGTCTGGCTGGACGGTGAAGGCAACCCGGTCAATCCGGGCAGTTCACATGTCAAGTGTCTGGACTGTCTTCTGTTTTCTGCCCCACTTCCGCGCACACCTGTGGTCGCCCTGGCTGCTGTGGCTTTCCGCATCCCCTTGGATCCGGCGCTTTGGCGCACCCCGGACATCCACTCTGCCACCCATCTTCGCCCCGATACCCGCGGCCCACCGCTTGGGGGCGACGACGACTGGCGTCCCGGGGAACCACGCCCTGCCATCCGGTCCCTTCCCCTGCCGGTCAGCTGGATTATTGAGCAAGATCAATCCAGCTTGCGACCCCGGGTCAGTGGCCTTCGGACGATACCTGAAGGCGCCCAAGCATGATCCTTCCCCGCCTCCTCTCCTTCCTCCTGCCCTTGGTCCTGGCCGCCCTGCCCGCCCTGGCCGAGCCGGTCCTGCCGCAATTCCTGGACAAGGTGCCCGCCAGCGAGCTTGTCGCCGGGGCCGAGGCCTATGGCCTGCCGCAGGCCGACCCGTCCGTCGCCCCGGTCCTGAAGGGCGGAGAGACGATCGGCTGGGCCTTCGTCACCAGCGATTTCGTGTCGACCACCGGCTATTCCGGCAAGCCGATCCATACGCTGGTCGCAGTGGACAAGGACGCGCATGTGACCGGGGTGAAGCTGGTCAAGCATTCCGAGCCGATCGTCCTGATCGGGATCCCGCAGTCGAAGATCGATGCGATGGCCGCGGGATACATCGGCCTTGACCTGGTGGCCGAGGCGCAGGCGGGCGGCAGTGCGCATGACGTCGACATCATCTCGGGCGCGACGGTCACGGTGATGGTGATCGACGACAGCATCGTGCGCGCGGGCCTGAAGGTGGCGCGGGCGCTGGGGCTGGGGGGGCTGGCCGCTGGGGCCACGCCAACCGGCCCGGTGTTCGAGCTGAACCCGGATGCCACCGCCGCGCCGGACTGGATGACGCTGGAAGGCGACGGCACGCTGCGCCGCCTGTCGCTGGACGTGGGCCAGGTCAACGCGGCCTTTGCCGCCCTGGGCGACCCGCGCGCCACTGAACGCGCCCTGACCGAGCCGCCGGAGACACCCTTCATCGAGATGCAGGCGGCCTTGGTGTCCCACCCCGCCATTGCCCGCGCGATCCTGGGCGAAGGCGAGGCTGCGAACTTGGGCAACTGGCTGAAGCCCGGGGAACACGCCATCGTCGTGATGGGGCGCGGGCTCTACAGCTTCAAGGGCTCGGGCTATGTGCGCGGCGGCATCTTCGACCGGATCGTGCTGATCCAGGACGATGTCTCGGTCCGGTTCCGCGACAAGATGCACAAGCGGCTGGGCTCGGTCGTGGCCGAAGGCGCGCCGGAGTTCACCGAGACCGACCTGTTCAAGGTCCCGGCCGATGTGGGGTTCGACCCGACGAAGCCCTTCCGTATCCAGCTTCTGGTGCACCGCGAGGTCGGGCCGATCGAGAAGGTCTTTACCACCTTCGACCTGGGCTACCAGTTGCCGGAGAAGTACCTCCGCCCGGTTCCGGTGCCCGCCGCCGCCACCACCGACACCGCCCCGGCCGAGGCTGTCGCCACGCAGGAGGAAACCGCTGCCCACCAGGCACTGTGGAAGCGGATCTGGGCGGACAAGCGGGTGGAGATCGCGGTGACCGCCGCCATGCTGGCGGTGCTGACGCTGGTGTTCTTCTTCCAGCATTTCGCGGTGCGGAACGAACGGCGGTTCTACTGGTTCCGCATGGGCTTCCTGACCGTGACGCTGGTCTTCCTGGGCTGGTACGCCAATGCACAGCTGTCCGTGGTGAACCTGATGGCGCTGTTCGGGGCGCTGACCTCGGGCTTCAGCTGGCAGGCGTTCCTTCTGGACCCGCTGACCTTCATCCTGTGGTTCTCTGTCGCCGCCGCGCTGATCTTCTGGGGCCGAGGGGCCTATTGCGGCTGGCTTTGCCCCTTCGGCGCGCTGCAGGAACTGACGAACCAGATCGCTCGGCGTCTTCACATCCCGCAGTGGACCCTGCCATGGGGCCTCCATGAACGGTTGTGGCCGATCAAGTACATGATCTTCCTTGGCCTTTTCGGGGCGAGTCTCGTCAGCATCGAACAGGCCGAAGCCCTGGCCGAGGTGGAGCCGTTCAAGACCGCTATCGTGCTGAAATTCGTCCGCGCCTGGCCCTTCGTCGCCTATGCGCTGGCCCTGCTGGCAGCGGGGTTGTTCGTCGAACGCTTCTTCTGCCGCTACCTCTGCCCCTTGGGCGCGGCGCTGGCGATCCCGGCACGCATCCGGATGTTCGACTGGCTGAAGCGCTACCGCGAATGCGGCAACCCCTGCCAGACCTGCGCGCATGAATGCCCGGTGCAGTCGATCCACCCGACGGGCGAGATCAACCCGAACGAATGCATCAACTGCCTGCATTGCCAGGTGCTCTACCACTCCACGACCAAATGCCCGGTCGTCATCAGGAAACTGAAGCGGCGCGAAACGGCGGCCGCCAGCCCGGTCCGGGATCTCTCGGGCCATCCGAACCACAAGCAACCCCAACCAGCTGAATGAAAGGACAGACCATGTCTGAACGACCGAACACGGGGATTTCACGCCGCGGCCTTCTGGGAGCCACGGCCGGCGGCGCGGCGCTGGCAGGCGCCTTGGGCGGGCGTCTGGCGCTTGGCACCGGCGCAGGCGTCGGCGCGCTGGCGCTTGGCACCTCGGCCGCGGTGGCCCAGGCGGCGGAAGGCTTCGACGTCGCCCCCGGCCAGCTTGATACGCATTACGGCTTCTGGTCCTCGGGCCAGACCGGGGAAATGCGCATCCTCGGCATCCCGTCGATGCGCGAGTTGATGCGGGTGCCGGTCTTCAACCGTTGCTCGGCCACCGGCTGGGGCGAGACCAATGAATCGATCCGCATCCATCAGCGCACCATGACCGAGAAGACGAAGAAGCAGCTCGCTGCAAACGGCAAGAAGGTCCACGACAACGGCGACCTGCACCACGTCCACATGTCGTTCACCGACGGCAAGTACGACGGCAAGTACCTGTTCATGAACGACAAGGCCAACACCCGGGTCGCCCGGGTCCGCGTCGACGTGATGAAGTGCGACGCGATCCTGGAAATCCCGAACGCCAAGGCGATCCACGGGATGCGGCCGCAAAAGGCGCCCTTCACCAAGTACATTTTCTGCAACGGCGAGGATGAAGCGCCGCTGGTCAACGACGGCACGTCGATGCAGGACGTCAGCACTTACGTGAACATCTTCACTGCCGTCGATGCCGAACAGATGCTGCCCGCCTGGCAGGTCATGGTCTCGGGCAACCTTGATAACTGCGACGCGGATTACGAGGGCAAGTGGGCCTTCTCGACCTCCTACAACTCCGAGATGGGGATGACCCTGTCCGACATGACCGCCGCCGAGGCCGACCATGTCGTCGTCTTCAACATCGCGGCCATCGAGGCAGCCGTTGCGGCGGGCGAGGGGGAGGAGCTGAACGGGGTCCGCGTCCTGGACGGGCGAAAAGAGGCGCAAAGCCAGTTCACCCGCTATATCCCGATCCCGAACAACCCGCACGGCTGCAACATGGCACCCGACAAGGTGCACCTCTGCATCGGCGGCAAGCTGTCGCCAACGGTGACAGTGCTGGACGTGACCCGCTTCGAGGCCCTGTTCAACGACAACGCCGACCCGATGACCACCATCGTGGCCCAGCCCGAACTGGGGCTTGGCCCACTGCACACCGCCTTTGACGGGCGGGGCTTTGCCTATACTTCGCTGTTCCTGGACAGCCAGGTGGTCAAGTGGTCGATCGAGGATGCGATCCGCGCCTATGCCGGCGAGGCGGTCGATCCGATCAAGGACAAGGTCGATGTCCAGTACCAGCCCGGCCACCTGAAGACGGTGATGGGCGAGACCTCCGAGGCGGAAAACCAGTGGCTGGTCTGTCTGTGCAAGTTCTCGAAAGACCGGTTCCTGAACGTGGGCCCGCTGAAGCCCGAGAACGACCAGCTGATCGACATCTCGGGTGACAAGATGGTCGTGGTCCACGACGGCCCGAACTTCGCCGAACCGCATGACGCCATCGCAGTGGCGGCGTCCAAGGTGAACCCGCTGTCGGCCTGGAACCGGAACGATCCGATGTGGGCCGAGACGCGCAGGCAGGCCGAGGCGGACGGGGTGAACCTCGACGACTGGCAGGACATGGTGATCCGCGACACGGACGACCCGAAGAAGGTGCGCGTATACATGTCCAGCCAGGCGCCGTCCTTCGCGCTGGAAAGCTTTACGGTCAAGGAGGGCGACGAGGTCACGGTGATCGTCACCAACCTAGACGACATCGACGACCTGACCCACGGCTTCACCATGGGCAACCACGGCGTGGCGATGGAGATCGGGCCGCTGGCGACCTCGTCCGTCACCTTCACCGCCGCCAACGCCGGGGTCTACTGGTACTACTGCCAGTGGTTCTGCCACGCGCTCCACATGGAGATGCGCGGCCGGATGTTCGTGGAACCGACGGGGGCCTGACGATGCTGCGTGCCCTTGCCCTTGTCATGCTGGCCACGCCTCTTTCGGCGGAGGTGGTGCATGTCGCGCCAGGCACGGGCACGCTGGCCACAGCCATCGCCGAGGCGTCCCCCGGCGATGTGCTGATCCTGGGCGGCGGGGCATATCTGGGCCCCGTTACCCTGGACCGGACCCTGACCCTGCAGGGCGACGGCACCGCCGTGATCGATGGGCAGGGCCAGGGTACGGTCATCACCATCACCGGCGATGACGTGGTGCTGACGGGCCTGACCATCACCGGATCGGGCGGCAACAACCAGGCCATCGATTCCGGGATCAAGGTGGTCAAAGGTGCCGACCGCGCCCGGATCGAGGGCAACCGTCTGACCGACAACATGCACGGGGTGGACGTGCATGGCGGCCTCGACACGGTGGTGCGCGGCAACGTGATCGAGGGCCGCCGCAACCACCGCATGAACGAACGCGGCAACGGGATCTATGTCTGGAACAGCCCGGGCACGGTGGTCGAGGGGAACGATGTCCGCTGGGGCCGCGACGGGATTTTCTCCAACGCGTCGAAGAAGGGGACCTACCGGGACAACCTGTTCCGCGACCTGCGCTTTGCGGTCCACTACATGTACACGCATGACTCCAGGGTGTCGGGAAACATCTCGATCGGCAACCACCTGGGCTTCGCCATCATGTTCAGCGACCGCGTGGTGGTGACGGACAACCTGTCGCTGGGCGACCGCGAGCATGGGGTGATGCTGAACTTCGCCAACGGGGCCGACGTGGCGGGGAACCTTGTGCGTGGCGGGACGAAGAAGTGCCTCTTCATCTACAACGCCCACAAGAACCTGATCGCGAACAACCGGTTTCAGGGCTGCGGCATCGGCATCCACTTCACCGCCGGGTCCGAACGCAACATGCTGACCGGCAACGCCTTCCTCGGCAACCAGGAGCAGGTGAAATATGTCGGCACCCGCTTCATGGAGTGGAGCTTCGAGAACCGCGGCAACTTCTGGTCCGACCATCCCGCCTTTGACCTGAACGGCGACGGGATCGCCGACGGGGTCTACCGCCCGAACGACCTGATGGACCATATCCTCTGGTCGCAACCCGCCGCCTCGCTGCTGACGGGGTCACCCGCCGTGCAGCTGGTGCGCTGGTCGCAGTCCTCGTTCCCGGCGATCCTGCCGGGGGGCGTGACCGACAGCCACCCGCTGATGCAGCCCCTTACCATTCCCGTCCCCGTCGACATCGCCGCGATGGAAGCGGCGGTCGCGGGGCGTTGGACAGAAAGCGTCTACGATGACATCGACCCTGACGATCTCGGCTCTCACTAAGCGCTTCGGCGAGGTTGCGGCGCTGACCGGCGTCAGCCTGTCCGTTGCCCCCGGCGAACGCGTGGCTTTGCTCGGCCACAACGGCGCGGGGAAGTCCACGCTGATGAAGATCATCCTCGGCCTGATCCCGGCCACGTCCGGGGAGGTCACGATCTGCGACGCCACCCCCGGTTCCCCCGCCGCCCGCCGGGCCGTGGCCTACCTGCCTGAGAACGCGGCTTTCCATCCGGCTCTGACCGGGCTGGAGCAGATCACGCACTACCTGCGCCTGCGCGGCGAAAGCCGGTCCCAGGCGATGCCTTTGCTGGAGAAGGTGGGCCTCGGTCAAGCCGCCCGCCGACGGATCGGCACCTATTCCAAGGGGATGCGCCAGCGCGTCGGCCTTGCCCAGGCGCTGATCGGCCACCCGCGGCTTCTGGTCCTGGACGAACCCACCTCCGGCCTCGACCCCGTGTCCCGGCGCGAGTTCTATGCGCTGCTCGACGACCTCGCATCGCAGGGGGCCTCGATCCTGCTCTCCTCGCACGCCCTCACGGAAGTCGAGGCGCGGACCGACCGGATCGTCATCCTGTCCAAGGGGCGGCTGGTGGCGGAAGGCTCGCTCCCCGACCTGCGCCGCCGGGCCGACTTGCCGGTGACGCTGCATGTCACGGCGCGGAACGGCTACGCGACCGACATCGCCCGCAGCCTGCCCGGCGCGATCCTGGTCGACGGGGCACTGCACCTGACCTGCCCGCAATCCGACAAGCTGGAGACCCTTGGCCGCATCGCGGGCCTCGGGGACAAGGTCGCCGACCTCGAAGTCCTGCCGCCCAGCCTCGAGGACCTTTACGCCCATTTCAGCCAGGGGGCCGCGCAATGACCCGCATCCTGTCCACCGCCGCCACCGAGTTCCGCATCGCGCTCCGCAACCGCTGGGTGGCCATCGCACTCGCCCTCATGGCGGTCTTTTCCCTCGTCCTGTCGCTGGCCGGCTCCGCCCCCACCGGCGGCCTTGGCGTCGACCGGCTGTCGGTCACCGTCGCCTCGCTTACCTCCCTCTCGGTCTACCTGATCCCCCTCCTCGCGCTTCTCATGAGCTTCGACGCCATCGCCGGGGAGACCGAGCGGGGCACCCTGCCCCTCCTCCTCGCCTATCCCATCGCGCGGTGGGAGATCCTGACAGGCAAGCTTATCGCCCACCTTGCCATCCTGACGCTGGCGGTCCTTCTTGGCCACGGACTTGCGGCAGCAGTGGCCATCTATGGCGACCGGACTTCGCTGGACGGCCTGCCGGCGCTGGCGCGCCTCTCGTGGTCCTCGATCCTGCTCGGCGCGACCTTCCTTGGCGCGGGCTATGCGCTGTCGTCGCTCTCCCGTCGGCCCTCGGGCGCGGCAGGGCTGGCGATCGGCCTCTGGCTGGGCCTCGTTGTCCTCTACGACCTCGCCCTCCTCACAGCCATCGTCGCCGACAACGGCGGCTGGTTCACCACCGAAGCCTTCCCCATAGCCCTCCTCGCCAACCCCGCCGACGCGTTCCGGCTGTTCAACCTGACCGCCAGCGGTGCCACCGCCGCTGCCGCCGGGGTGGGCGGGGCCGCCGATGCCATCCCGCTTTGGCAATCTCTCACCTCAGTCCTCCTCTGGCCGCTGGCCGCCCTGGCCCTTGCCTCCGCCGCCTTCCGAAAGGTCACCCCATGAAACGCGCGCTTGCGTTTGCCCTTCTGCTCGCCGCCTGCCAGGAGGAGGTCGCCCAGAACACCGATCCGGTGGCGCTGACACCCGAAACCGTGGGCTATTTCTGCCAGATGAACCTCTTGGAGCACGAAGGCCCCAAGGGTCAGGTGCATCTGGACGGGCTGCCCGGCCAACCCCTGTTCTTCAGTCAGGTCAGCGATCTGGTCACCTACCTGCGCCTGCCGGAACAGTCGAGCACCGTGCTGGCGATCTATGTCAGCGACATGGGGGCCGAGGGTGCGACCTGGGCAGAGCCCGGTGCCGCCAACTGGATCGACGCCACCACGGCGCATTACGTCGTGGGGGCCGCAGTCCAGGGCGGGATGGGCGCGCCGGAACTGGTGCCCTTTGCCGAAGAAGCCGCCGCCCAAGGCTTTGCGGCCGAGTTTGGCGGCACGGTCATGGGCCTTGACGACATCCCGGACAGCGCGGTGACCGCCCCCGGCACCCAGGCCCCAGAAGGCGATGACGATTACGCCCGCCGCCTGAGGGCCCTGTCCGCCAAACCGGAAGGCTGATCCATGCTGACCCGGCGCCGCTTCATCGCGATTTCCGCCGCCCTCGCCCCCGCACTGGCGCTGGCCGAGACCGGCCCCTACGAGGAAACCGGCCACGCGCTGGGGGCGACCGTCACCGTGCGCCTGCAGCACCCCGACGCCCCGCGCCTCGCCGCGCTGGCGATGGCCGAGATCCGGCGGCTGGAGGCGATCTTTTCGCTGTACCTGCCTGCCTCGGACCTCGTGCGGCTGAACCGGACGGCACGGCTCGATGCCCCGCCCTTCGAACTCCTCGACTGCCTGTCGCTGGCCGGAGCCGTCCACAGGGCCAGCGGTGGCCGGTTCGATCCGACCGTGCAGCCCCTCTGGGCCGCTCATGCGGTGGCAACGGAACGCAGGCATCCTCTGACGGAAGTCGAGCGCGACGAGGCCCGCGCCCGCCTCGGCTGGCACCGCGTCCGCCTGTCGCCCGAGGCGATCAGCCTTGCTCCCGGCATGGCGCTGACCCTGAACGGCATCGCCCAAGGTTACATCGCCGACCGCGTAGCTGCGATCCTCGCAAGCCACGGCCTGACCCGCGCGCTGATCGACACCGGGGAACTGGTCGCCCTGCCCGAAGGCCGCTGGCCCGTGCAGCTGGCCGACCGCAACCTGAGCCTGCAGAACCGCGCCGTCGCAACCTCGGCGCCACTTGGCATGACCTTCGGCGGCGACGGCAGGACCAGCCACATCCTGAACCCCGCCACCGGCCGCCCCGCCCTGCCCCGCTGGCAGGCAGTCACCATCTCGGCTCCCAGGGCAGCCCTTGCCGATGCCCTGTCGACTGCCGCCTGTCTGATGGACAGCGGGGCCGAGATCGCCGCGCTGTGTGACCGCTTCACCGATGCGACAGTCGAAGCCGCCCTGCCGCTGTAGGCGCACGGCTGGAACGACTTTGGTCCACCGGCTCTGGCACCGTCGGGGATTTCGCGGTAATGCGCCGCCGGGCCGCAGTGCAAGACGGCCGCGCATGACCGGGAACCCTGCCCCATGTTTGTCGTCACGCTTCTGACCAACCCAGACACCCCGGTGCTGGACCGGGTGACGGTGGAGTCCCTGCGCAACGCCTGGGGCGGCGGCGCGGCGCGCTGGCTTGATCCCGGCGTGGCGGCAGAATTCGACCTGGAGCGGGTGCCCGAGAACCGCTGGGCAGTCTGGGAGGACCTGCAGGCCCTTCGGATCGACCTGGTGGTGCAGGGCGCGACGGGGCGGAAGAAACACCTGCTGATCGCCGACATGGATTCGACGATGATCCGGCAGGAATGCATCGACGAACTGGCCGACGAGGCCGGCGTGGGCGCGCGGGTGGCCGACATCACCGCGCGGGCGATGAATGGCGAACTCGACTTCGAGGGCGCCCTGCGGGAACGCGTGGGGCTTCTGAAAGGCCTGCCCGAGGGTGTGATCGCCCGCGTCCTGCGGGACCGGATCACGCTGATGCCGGGGGGGCCGGTCCTCCTGGCCACGATGAAGGCTGCGGGCGCCCATGCGGCGCTGGTCTCGGGCGGGTTCACGGCCTTCACGGCGGCAGTGGCGGCGAAGCTCGGGTTCGACGAAAACCGCGCCAACACGCTGCATGTTGCCGACGGCAAGCTGGCCGGGACGGTGGCCGAACCGATCCTCGGCAAGGAGGCCAAGCTGCAGGCCTTGCAGGAAATCACCGCCCGGCTTGGGATCACCCCGGCCGAGGCTTTGGCAGTGGGGGATGGCGCGAACGACCTGCCGATGCTCACAGCCGCCGGAACCGGCGTCGCGCTGCACGCCAAGCCCACCGTCCAGGCGCAGTGCGAGGTGCGGGTGAACCACGGCGACCTGACCGCGCTTCTCTACCTGCAGGGCTATTCCCGCGACGACTTCGCCCCGGTCTGACCCGGCTGCTTCGAAAAGGAGCGCTGGCGCGCAAGTCTTTTGTCTCGTCGTCGGCCTTCGCCTCCTCCTCGGCGATCGGGGTTTCACCCCCAAACCCCCAGGATACTTGGCGAAGAGAAAGTCGGCTTTCCCTTCACCAAATATCCCCGCCGGAGGCAGCCGACCTCCCCGCCCGCTCGACGCTGGCGGCATGTCCCGCGGATGCGCCGCCGAGTGGGGCCTCGATGGCCCCCGAGGTGGCTCCCCCTTGCCCCCGGGAAACGAACCGGCGAGAAGCGGGGCATGTTCGAAGTCGCCACGCACCTTGCGCTCTTGCTGATCCTGGCCGCCTTCTGCGCCGGTTTCATCGACAGCATAGCGGGGGGCGGCGGGCTGATCTCGGTTCCGGCTCTCCTCCTCGCGGGGGCCTCGCCAGTCGAGGCCTTGGCCACGAACAAGCTGCAGGGGACCTTCGGGGCCGGGACGGCAATGCTGACCTATGCGCGCGCGGGCCATGTCCGCCCTGGCGAGCAGCTGGGGATGGCCGCGATCAGCGCGGTCTTCGGGGCCCTGGGTGCGCTGGTCGCGCATCTGATCCCGGCCGAGGTGCTGCGGGTCATCATGCCGGTCGTGCTGATTGGCGTTGCGGCCTTCTTTGCGCTGAAGCCGGGGTTGTCGGATGAAGCGCGGACCCAGCGGATGAAGCCCGCGGTCTTTGCCGTGACGGCCGTCCCGGCGATTGCGGCCTATGACGGCTTCTTCGGGCCCGGAACGGGGTCGTTCTTCATGATGAGCCTGGTCCTGCTGGCGGGCTACGGAGTGCTGAAGGCCACCGCGCATACCAAGATGCTGAACTTCGCCTCGAACATCGGATCGCTGCTGGTCTTCATCCCCTCGGGTGCGATGTGGTGGGCGGTGGGGCTGGCGATGGCGGCGGCGCAGGTCGCGGGCGCAAGCCTTGGCGCGCGGCTCGCTATGCGGGTCGGCGCGCGGCTGATCAAGCCGCTGCTTGTCGCCGTCTCGACCGCGATGGCGCTGCGGCTTCTGTGGCAGGCCTGGGGCTAGAGACCCCAGTCCGCACCCTGCATCTCGCGAAGGCGGCTGGCCGTGCGTTCGAACTCGAAGGCGCCCTCGCCCTCGATGTAGAGCCGTTCCGGGGTTTCGGCGACCGAGGCGATCAGGCGCACCTTCGCCTCGTACAGCGCGTCGATCAGGGTGACGAAGCGTTTCGCCTCGTTGTAGTTGGCGGAAGACAGCTGCGGGATGTCTTCCAGGATCAGAACGCGGACGGCTTGCGCGATGGCCAGGTAATCGGCCGGGCCCAGCGGCTTGGCGCAGAGGTCCCAGAAACTGGCGCGCCCGACGCCATTGGCAAAGCGCGGCAGGCTGACCTGGCGGCCGTTCACCGCCAGCGTCAGCGGCTGTTCCGGCGCCCCGCCGGTCAGGTCGGTCCACAGCGCCGCAATCTGCATCGCCGCGGTCCGGGCCGGGTGGAAGTAGACCTGCTCGCCCGCCAGGCGGTGCTGGCGGTAATCGGTCGGGCTTTCCAGCTCCACGACCTCCAGCCGTTCCTCCAGCATGGCGATGAAGGGCAGGAACAGCGCCCGGCTGAGGCCGTCCTTGTACAGGTCCACCGGCGGGCGGTTCGAGGTGGTGACGATGACAATGCCCGCAGCGAACAGCTTTTCGAAGAGCCGCCCGACGATCATCGCATCGGTGATGTCGGTGATCTGCATCTCGTCAAAGGCCAGGAGGCGCAGGTCGCGGGCGATGGTCTCGGCGACCGGGGTCAGCGGGTCCTCCACCCCGCGTTGCCGGGCCGCGTGCATGCCCTTGTGCACCTCTTGCATGAAGGCATGGAAGTGCACGCGGCGCTTCTGCGCGATGGCGGTGGCATCGGTGAAGAGGTCCATCAGCATCGACTTGCCGCGCCCGACGCCGCCCCAGAGATAGAGGCCCCGGGGCGGGGCGACGGGCCGGGCGAAGATCCCAGCGAAGAGGCCAAGCTTGCGGGTGGCGTTCGTCTCCAGCCAGAGCCGCAGCGTCTCCAGCCGGGGCAGGACCGCATGCTGGGCGGGATCGGCCCGCAAGGTGCCAGCCGCCACGCGGGTCTCGTAGATCTCGGTCAGGGTCTGCCGCATGGGGCAGCTTTAGCCGGGGCAGGGCCGCAAGGAAAGTGCGCGGGCGGATCAGACCTCGCTGACCGTGCACTCCCGCAGAAGGCGCATGACGTCCTCGGGGCGGCACAGTTGGGTCGCGTCGGTGGTGACGGCGGCAGAGGCGGCGGCAGAGCCCATCGCCAGCGCCTCGGCATTGGTCTGGCCCTGGGCGAGCGCGAGGACAAAGGCCGCGACAAAGCTGTCGCCCGCGCCGACGGTGGACTTGACCTTCACCTTGGCGGCCTTGGCAAACAGCTTCTGGTCCTTGTCGGCCAGCACATTGCCCTCGGCCCCACGGGCGATGATGACGGTCTTGGCGACGCCGCGGCGGACCAGGTCCTGGGCAAAGCTGGCGGTATCGGCGAGGGTCGGGAGTGGCTTGCCGGCCAGTTCCTCACCCTCCGGGCCATCCATGCGCAGGACTTCAAGGCCTGGGATCGGGTGACGCACGGCTTCGGTCAGGGTGGAGCCGGAGGTGTCGAGGACGACGCGGGTTTCCGGCATCGAGGCCGCGAGTTGCGCAGGGAAGTCGACCGGCACGCCTGGGGGCTGGCTGCCGGAGATGACCGAGAAGCCGCCGGGCCGCGCAGTGGCGCGCAGCAGGGTGAAGACGCGGGCGCGTTCTGCCTCGCCCCAGACCGGGCCGGGCAGCATGAAGCGGTACTGCTTGCCGGTGGTGCCTTCGTTCACCGTCAGCGACTGGCGCGTCTCGCCGGGGCCGAGGATCGACAGGAAGGTCACGCCTTCCGCCCGGATCAGGCCTGCAAGGCGGTCGCCAGTGAGGCCGCCGATGGCGACAAGGGCGAGGCTATCGCCGCCCAGCGACTTGATCGCGCGGGAGACGTTGAGGCCGCCACCGCCGGGATCAAGCAGGGGTTCCGTGCAACGGAGCTTGTGGCCGGGGATCAGCTCATGCACCTCGGTCGCCATGTCGAGCGCGGGGTTGAGCGTGAGGGTCAGGATCGGGGCTTGGGACATGCGGCACCTGTGGACTGTTACCGCTATCATAGACCCTTCGCGCCGAAATGGAACCGCCCCCGACGGTCGGATCGGGGGCAAAAGTTTTCGAAAACTTTTGGCAAAATCCTTCGAAGGATTTTGGTCCTTTGGCTCAGCCGTTCAGCATCAGCTGATAGGTGGCCGGGACATAGCGGAAGCCGTCGCCCATCGCCTCGACATAGCCCACGCCGGGGAAGGGCATGTGGTATCCGATGAAGGGCACCTTGTCGGCGGCGATCATCCCGAAGACCTGCTTGCGGGCGGCAGCAGCGGCGGGTTTGTCGGCGTCGAAGCGGACCTCCCAGTCGGGCTTCTGCAGCGACCAGACATAGTGGTTGGCCGTGTCCGCCGCAATCATCAGGCGCTGACCGCCCGATTCCACATTGTAGACCATATGCCCAGGCGTGTGGCCGAAGGCCGCGATGCCGGTGATGCCCGATACCACGCTGCCGCCGTCATCCAGGAAGGTGAACTTGTCGTTCAGGGGCTTGACGTTCTTGTCGAAGTCTTCGTCCGCAGCAGCCGACCAGTGGTTGTGCTCGGCGCTGCCGGTGACATAGCGAGCGTTCGCAAAAGTTGGCGTCGCCCCGTCCGCGCCCATCAGCCCGCCGATATGATCGCCGTGCATGTGGGTCACGACCACGACATCAACCATGTCCGGAGTCATGCCTGCAGCGGACAGGGCAGCCAGCGTGCCCTCGGCGGCAAGGCCGGTGTCGAAGAGGACGATCTCGGCCCCGGTGTTCACAACGGTGGGCGTGAAGAAGAACTGCGCCTTGTCCGTCGGAATGAAGTTCGCGGCCGCGAGCGCGGCAAAGTCTTCCGGACTGGCGTTCGTGCCGAAGATTTCCTGTGGCTTCTCAACGGGCCGTGTGCCAGCCAGCAGGGTCGTCACCTCGAAGCTGCCAAGCTTGAAGCGGTTCCAGGGCGCAAAGCCCGAGCCTTGCATCGTCTCTTGCGCGGCAAGGGGCAGCGGCAGGGCGGCGGCGAGGGGCATGGTGGCTCCGGCAAAAAGCGCCTGGCGGCGGGACAGTCGGGTCATGGTGTCCTCCTTCGTTGGGATGGCGAAAGAGTAGGCCTGCGCGCCGATCCGACCGCTCACACCTCTGTCATTGCCGGTGCAGGACTGCACAACCCTTGTGCGAAGCGTCGGGGATCACTCCCACCAGCGGTCGATGGCGGCGATCTGGTCGTCGGACCAGCCGAAGTGATGCGCGATCTCGTGCACCACGACATGGGTCACCAGTTCCTGCAGCGAGACATCGCCGCGTTCGGCCCATTCGTCCAGGATCGGGCGGCGGAAGAGCCAGACCACGTCGGGGCGGGTCACCTGCTCGGCGGTGGATTTCTCGGTCAGGGGGATGCCGTCGTAAAGGCCGGTCAGGTCGAAGGCATCGTCGATGCCAAGCTCTTCCAGCATCTCGTCTTCGGGAAACTCCTCGACCCGGATGCGGATATGCGTCGCAGGTTCGCGGAAGGGTTCGGGCAGGGTCGAGACCGCCTCATGCGCAAGCTGTTCCAGGTAGGCGAGCGAGGGGGCGATGCTGTCGGGGGCGGGATTGGTCATGGGCGGAAGATAGGCAGGCGGATGGCTGAGGGAAAGGGGATGCGGCAGGGGAAATCCGGCGTGCTCTGTGCTAGGCTTGCGGGGAAAGCGCGGAGGCGGGCATGGCTTACGAGGCAAAGACGAAAAGTGCGGCCCTGGATCGGGCAACCTGGCTCGCCGGGGTCGAGGACAAGCGCCGGGACGAGGCGGCGCGCCTGCTGACGATCTTCGGTGAGGTCACGGGCTGGGAGCCCCGGCTTTGGGGGCCGTCGATGGTGGGGTTCGGGCGCTATGAATACCGCTACGATAGCGGGCATGGCGGGGAGAGCCTGGCGACGGGCTTTTCGCCGCGGAAGGCCGAGCTGTCGATCTACCTGATGGCGGGCGGCGAGACGCTGGACCCGATCCTCGCACGGCTTGGCCCGCACCGGATGGCAAAGGCCTGTCTTTACGTGAAGCGGCTGGATGCCGTGGACGAAGCGGTCCTACGCGAGGCGATCCGGGCCGGGCTGGAGGATCTTGGAAAGAAGTGGCCGGTGCATCCGGTGTGATCCCGAAACGGGAAGCCGTCCTTGCGGCATCGAACCGCGCGGACGGCGTTGCCACGGAAGTCCGCACCCGCGCCGCAAACTGGACAATTGCAGGGCCTTGTGACAGGGAAGGGCCTTCGAAGGAGCCTTCCCATGACTGTCACCTGTCGCTTCGCCCCCTCGCCCACCGGCTGGATCCATGTGGGCAACCTGCGCACCGCGCTGATGAACTACCTGATCGCGCGCCAGAACGGCGGGACCTTCATCCTGCGGCTGGACGACACGGATCAGGAGCGGTCGAAGCAGGAATACATCGACGGGCTGAAGGCCGACCTCGCCTGGCTTGGGATCAAGTACGACCGGATCGAGCAGCAGTCCAAGCGCATGGCGCGCTATGCCGAGGCGGCCGAACAGCTGAAGGCCGCGGGCCGGTTCTACGAGTGTTTCGAGACGCCGGTCGAACTGGACCTGAAGCGGAAGAAGCAACTGAACATGGGCAAACCGCCGGTCTATGACCGCGCGGCGCTGAGCCTGACCGAGGAGCAGAAGGCCGCCTACCGCGCCGAAGGGCGGCAGGGCTATTGGCGCTTCAAGCTGGATCAGGAGCGGATCGAGTGGAAGGACGGGATCATCGGGGACATCTCGATTGATGCCGCCAGCGTTTCCGACCCCGTGCTCATCAAGGCGGACGGGCAGGTGCTCTATACCTTTGCCTCCTCGGTGGATGACGTGGACATGGGGGTCACCCACATTGTCCGGGGCGCGGACCATGTGACGAACACGGCCACGCAGATCCAGATCATGAAGGCCTTGGGGGGGACCCCGCCGACCTTTGCGCACCACAGCCTGCTGACCGGGCCGCAGGGAGAGGAATTGTCGAAGCGGCTGGGCGTCCTCAGCTTGCGCGACCTGCGTGCGCGGGGGGTGGAGCCGATGGCTCTTCTGTCTCTCATGGCGCGGCTGGGGTCGTCAAAGCCGGTGGAGTTGGCCCATTCGATGGACGACCTGATCGCCGGGTTCGACGTGGGTTCCTTCGGAGCCGCACCCACGAAGTTCGACGCCGAGGACCTGTTCCCGCTGACCCGCCACCATGTCCAGTCGCTGCCCTTCGCGGCGGTGAGGGACCGGATCGCCGCTCTGGGCGTGCCCGATGCGGAAGCCGAAGGCTTTTGGGCGGTGGCCAAGGGCAACATCACGATCCTCGACGATCTGGGCCAGTGGTGGCAGCTCTTCCGCGACGGGGCCGAGCCGGTGGTGGACGAGGCCGACCGTGATTTCGTGCGGCAGGCGCTCGCTCTGCTGCCCGCGAAGCCCTGGACTACCGCGACCTGGGGCGAGTGGACGGCGGCGGTGAAAGAGGCGACGGGACGAAAGGGCAAGGACCTGTTCCGCCCGCTGCGCCGCGCCTTGACGGGCCGCGATGCCGGGCCGGAGATGGCCGACGTGATGCCGCTGCTGCGCAAGGTGCCGAGCGTCTGAGCTTTCGGGCAGGCCCCGGGGGCGCTTCGCCCCCCGGACCCCCCGAGGATACTTGTAGACAGATGAATGGCTTGACCTACGCTACTTGGTCGGCTTGGGGATTGAGCATGGCTGGACCGGAAGCGCAGGCGAAGTTTGTCGAGGGGAACCTGTTCCGGCATGTGTCGGTGATGGCGCTGACCTCGTCCGTCGGGCTGATGGCGGTCTTCATCGTCGACCTGATCAACATGTTCTACATAGCACTTCTGGGGCGCGAGGAGCTGGCCGCGGCCATCGGCTATGCCGGCGCGATCCTGTTCTTCACCACCAGCTTCGGGATCGGGATGTCGATCGCCGTAGGTGCCCTCGTTGCCCGGGCGCTGGGGGCGCGAGACCAGGCGCTGGCGCGGGAAAAGGCCACGACCGGGCTGGTGCTGAGCTTCGTGTTCGGCTCGCTCTTCGCGGCCGTGGTCTGGGTGTTCCTCTGGCCGCTGGTGGGCCTTCTGGGCGCGACAGGAGAGACGGCAGCGCTGGCGGTCCATTTCCTGCAGATCGTCATTCCGTCGCAGCCGCTGCTGATGGTCGGCATGATCGGCGGCGCAGTGCTGCGCAGCCATGGTGATGCGCGGGCGGCGATGATGGCCACGGTCTGGGGAGCGGTGGCGACGGCCGTCCTCGACCCGATCCTGATCTTCGGACTGAAGATGGAGCTGACCGGGGCGGCCATCGCATCCGTGGTGGCACGGGTGGTGATCGCCTGGGTGGCGCTGCAGCCGATCCGCAAGAAGTACGGCGGGTTCGATCGGCCGACGGCCGGTCAGGTCGTGGCCGACATGGGGCCGGTCTGGGCCATTGCGGTCCCGGCGATCCTGACCCAGGTGGCCACGCCGGTGGGACAGGCCTTCGTGACCCGCGCAACCAGCGCTTACGGCGAGGCGGCGGTGGCCGGGATGGCCATCGCGGGCCGCCTGACCCCAGTGGCCTTCGGGGTGATCTTCGCGCTGTCCGGCGCCATCGGGCCGATCATCGGGCAGAACTTCGGGGCAGGCCGGATGGACCGGGTGCGGCGGACCTTCATCGACGGGCTGATCTTCACCGGGCTGGTGATCGTGCTGGTCTCGGCGCTGCTGTTCGTCCTGCGCGGGCCGATTGCCGACGCCTTCCAGGCCGAAGGCCTGACCCGCGACCTGGTCTACCTGTTCTGCGGACCCCTGGCTTTGCTGTGGTTTTTCAATGGGATGATCTTTGTCGGCAACGCGGTCTGCAACAACCTCGGGCGCCCGTTCTGGTCGACCGTGGTGAACTGGGGACGGCACACCGTGGGGACCATCCCGCTGGCAATCTGGCTGGGCAGCTACTGGGGTGCGCAGGGCGTTCTGATTGGCCAGGCCATCGGCGGGATCGTCTTCGGCCTGGCCGCAGCCTGGCTGGCGCTGCTTGCGATCCGCGCGCCCGTCATACCCACCCCGCGCGGCCGCCCGATGGTACACGAGGCTGCGCCCGAGACCGAGCCGGTGGCCAGCCCGGGCGAACGCCGGGCCTGATCCGAAGCACTTTCGGAAAATGTTCCGTTTAAGTTCTCGGCAACCACAAGCTGCTACTCCCGTCAGGCGCGACCCGGGAGAGGCGGATGGCCGAGAACAGCAGTACCGCGCCAGGTATGGCGAGCAGCAACACCTACACCGCCACGGCCACGAACGACTCGCTGTCGGCCGGGGGTGGCAACGATGTGGTCAATGCCGGTACCGGCGACGACCGGATCGCCGGTGACGGGCCGCTGCAGGGCCAGTGGACCTATGCGGTCTACACGCGCGACTTCACCAACGCATCCGGTCAGACCAGCACGATCTCGTCGGGCACGCTGCGCGGCACGGGCTATGTCGACGATTTCAACGTTCTGGCCTTGCGCAATACAGTTACCGGGACGACGCAGGGCACCGAACAGGACGACTTCGGGGTCATCTACCAGTCGACGCTGAACATCACGTCGACGGGCACCTACACCTTCAGCACCACCTCGGACGACGGTTCGCGGATCATCATCCGCGACAGCGACGGCGGCATCGTCTTCAACCTGGACAACGACCGCGAGCAACCGGCCACCACCGTCAGCGGGGCGGTCAACCTGCAGGCCGGGCAGACCTATTCGATCGAGCTTTACTACTGGGAAAACCAGTGGGGCCAGCAGTTTGGCGCTACCATCGCCGGTCCGGGGTTCGGCACCACCGATCTCGCGACAGCGTCGCTGGTCGGCACACCGCCGACGGCAACCGGACATGTCGACGGCAACGACACGCTGTATGGGGACGGCGGCAACGACACGCTTTCCGGCGGCGGCGGCAACGACACGCTGTATGGCGGAACCGAAGCTGACAGCCTGCTGGGCGAAGCGGGCAATGACCGGTCCTTTGGCGATGCCGGCAGCGACACGTTGTATGGCGGTTCGGGGGACGACACGCTCTACGGCGGGACCGAGGCCGACCGGCTGTACGGCGACGACGGCAACGACCAGCTTCTCGGCGATGCGGGCAACGATACGCTCTCGGGCGGACTTGGCGATGATACCCTTTACGGCGGGACTGAAAGCGACAGCCTGGCAGGCGATGACGGCAATGACCGGCTCTTCGGCGATTCAGGTAACGACACGCTGTACGGAGGCGCCGGCAACGACACCCTGAACGGCGGGCTGGGGGCCGATTCGGTCTTTGGTGGCGATGGCAACGACCTGCTGATCACCGACGGCAACGACATCAATGACGTGGCTGACTTGCTTTCCGGCGGTGCGGGTGACGACACCCTACGCATCTCTGGCAGTTTCAACGGCGACAATCGTGGCATCGACGGTGGCGTCGGTATCGACACCCTGGAACTGCTGCCCGACGACGCGCGCAATCTGCGTACGGACATGACTGTCGGCAATGTCACCGACGGTACAGTCGGTACGCAGGAATACGTAAACATCGAGAACATCACCACGGGTGGTGGCAATGACACCGTCATCGGGGATGCTGGAACAAACGTCCTGTCAGGCGGCGCGGGAAATGACAGCCTGTCCGGCAACGGCGGGAACGACCTCCTCTATGGCCAGTCCGGTCTTGATACCCTGTCGGGCGGCGACGGGAACGACAGCGCCTATGGCGGGTCAGAGACGGACAGCATTCTCGGCGAGGCCGGGGATGACCTTCTGACCGGCGAAGGGGGCAATGACACGCTATATGGCGGGATCGGCAACGATCTGATGCTGGGCGGGACCGAGGCCGACCTCCTCTACG